>NZ_DASYHI010000024.1:0-611229 GCF_035998675.1 Telluribacter sp. | reverse complement strand
CGTGCCACCGTTGCAACGGTGGCACGGCTGGTGGCACAGTCGGCGGCTTCCCGGCTGCCCTTCAAAACAATACAGATAAAAATCAGAGCGTTCCTTGTCTTCAGACATAACTTTTTATACCTTTGCAAGCCCAAATTAAGAACAGTAGATTTTATAGCGCTATAATTTAGGAATTGAGATGAAACGTACGTACCAACCTTCGAATCGCAAGAGAAGAAACAAGCACGGATTCCGCGAGCGGATGTCCTCGGCTAACGGTCGCAAAGTTGTGGCTGCCCGTCGTAAAAAAGGTCGCTGGAAACTGACCGTATCTGACGAAAAGCGTCATAAGCAGTAAAAAGCGTTTTGGGCTTGAGCCAAACGTTTAGCAAAGATGAACGACTAAGTAGCCATCATACCATTGAGCGGCTCTTTAAAAGAGGTAGTACGGATGTGCACACGTTCTACCTCTTTCCTTTTCGGGTGCTCTATCTCTACGAGCCCGATTCCCCTCCGGCCCTGCCTCAGGTCCTGTTTTCTATTTCGCGCCGCCAGTTCAAAAAAGCCGTTGATCGCAACCTGATCCGCCGTCGCTGCCGCGAAGCCTACCGCCTCAACAAAACTATTTTACTTCAGCTACCGGCCCCAACCCGTCCGGCTTACATCGCTTTTTTGTATCTTGCAAAAGAAAAAGCAAATTACGACGTTATGGAGAAAGCCATGCGTCAATTACTGACACGCATGAGCAAAGCGTCCCCTGCTTCGTAGTAGCTGGAATAGTGAGTCACACCTGTAGTAGTTGAAATTTACTGTATCATGAAGAAATACTTCCGTTCTTTCTGGCTTGCCATTCCTGTCGTGGCGGGCCTGGCCTTTTTTTCGTTTCGGCAAGACGACCGTCTGTTTGAAATAGCGCGAAACCTGGATATTTACGCTACGTTGTTCAAAGAGCTGAACGCCTACTACGTGGACGATGTCAATCCCAATCACCTGATCAAGTCAAGTATTGACGCCATGCTGCGGCAGCTCGACCCCTACACGGTTTACTACGCCGAAGACGATATCGAGGACTATATGACCATGACCACCGGCAAGTATAACGGTATTGGGGCTATGGTCAGTACTACCAACGGAAAGCACGTGGTCATGATGGTCTACGAAGATACTCCCGCCCAGAAAGCCGGCCTTCAGCTCGGAGACGAAATTATAAAAATTGACGGGATCGACCTTGCTACCCGCACCGAATCAGACCCCAGTAAGCTCCTGCGCGGCCAGACCGGCAGCAGCACCAAACTAACGATAAAGAGGTACGGTCAGAAAAACCCCATTGAACTAACCGTTAATCGTGACATTGTCAAGGTGACCAATGTACCTTACTACGGCATGATCAACGACGAAGTAGGCTACATTGACCTGAAAGATTTTACGGCTACGGCTTCCCGCGAAGTACGCAATGCTTTTCAGGAACTGAAAGGAAAAGGCATGAAAAAGGTAGTACTGGATTTGCGCGAAAATCCGGGCGGACTACTCAACATGGCCATTGAAATATCCAATGTATTTATTCCAAAGGGAGAAGAAGTAGTATCTACCAAAGGCAAGGTAACGGAGTGGAACAAAACGTACTCGGCTTATAATCCGGCTCTGGACACCGAAATTCCCATCGTAGTATTGACCAACAACCGCAGTGCCTCCGCCGCCGAGATTGTGGCCGGTGTGATTCAGGATTACGACCGGGGCGTACTGATTGGTCAGCGTACCTACGGTAAGGGGCTGGTGCAGACTACCCGCGACCTTTCCTACAATACTAAAATGAAAATTACGACGGCTAAGTACTATATCCCCAGCGGGCGGTGCATCCAGGCCATTGATTACAGCCACCGCAACGAAGATGGCAGCGTGGGCAAGGTACCTGACTCCCTGATGACGGCCTTTACTACCCGCAGTGGCCGCACTGTGTACGATGGAGGGGGAATTCTGCCGGATATTGTTACGGATAAAGATGGGTACTCTCCGCTGGCCGTGTCGCTGGCCCGCAAGCGCCTCCTGTTCGATTACGCCGTAAAGTACCACTATGAGCATCCTACCGTAAAATCAGCCAGAGATTTTAGCCTCACCGATGCCGACTATCAGGAGTTTGTGAAGTGGTTGAAAGATAAAGACTACGACTACACTACGCAGGTTGAGAAAGACCTTAATGATCTGGAGGCTTCGGCCAAGAAGGAACAGTCGATGGATTTGATTCAGGATCAGCTGAAAGCGCTTAAGGCCAAACTATCTCATAACAAGGAAAACGACCTGCAGCTTCGGAAGACTGAAATTAAAAACCTGCTGGAAGACGAAATCGTGAAGCATTATTACCTTGAAAAAGGAATGAAAGAAGCTTCGTTCAGCAAAGACATTGAGGTAAAAGCCGCTCTGGAATTGTTTAAAGACATGAACCGCTACCAGCAAATCCTGAAAGGGAAGAAGTAGTAGTTCCAAACCATTGAAGTACCGGGTTCACAACATGGCTGTCCTGTTCGGGGCGGTTATGTTGTGAACTTTTTAGTACCACCGCCCGACACTTACTACTTCCCATGCTCATCTTAAGTATTGATACCTCCACGCGCGGCTGCTCAGTAGCTCTTCATCGGGACGGAAGCCTCCTGCTGTCGTACGAGCTGAACACCGACCGCTCCTCTTCGTCCATGCTGACTACCCTCATGCAGAGTGCCGTCGAACACGCCGGTTTTAGCCTGCCTGACCTGGATGCAGTGGCCGTAGCCAAAGGCCCCGGCTCTTATACCGGCCTGCGCGTGGGTGTATCGACCGCCAAGGGACTTTGCTACGCGCTGGACAAGCCACTGATCGCCATTAATACGCTCGAGGCCATGGCCGCCCAGATGCAGGGTTTTTATACCGAAGATGTACTGCTGTGTCCCATGATTGATGCCCGCCGGATGGAGGTATACTGCGCCGTATTTGATTATAACCTTGCTCCCGTCCGGCCTACGCAGGCGCTTATAGTTCAGCCGGACTCCCTGGCCGAACTGCTAAGTACCAGGCCCGTGGTTTTTTTTGGTGACGGCGCTGGCAAATGCAAACCGCTGTTAGGTACGCATCCGAATGCCCGCTTTCTATCTTCTTTGGTAGAGCCTTCGGCCCGAACCGTGGGCCAGCTGGCTACCGAGGCTTTCCGGAAAGGGCAGTTTGAAGATATAGCTACCTTTGAACCCTACTATCTCAAAGATTTTATGTCTACTCAGCCCCGGAAAAAAGTACCTACTCCCTCTACGCAGGAATAGGCGAACATTTCAGGGACAGTCTGCGTTAGAAAAGCAGGTTGGTAAGTAGTACCCGGAAGTACCTTCCTGTATTCTTCCCGACCTGATTACCCTATTAATAGTATATGGAAACAGAAGAAATAGTAAACCGGGTAGCCAACAGCGGCCTGATCTCCTTTGACCTGGAAGCGTACTTTCACCCCGGAGAGCGCGTGGTATATGACCTAAAGGACAATCTTTTTCAGGGATTAATTTTACGCGAGAAAGACTTCAGGGAGTTTCTTAAGTCCCACGACTGGAGCCAGTACCAGGGCAAAAACGTAGCTATTACCTGCACCGAAGACGCCATAGTACCTACCTGGGCGTTTATGCTGCTGGCGCTGCACCTGGAGCCTTATGCTAACACTATTGTGTACGGTGACCTGTCGGCCCTGGAAGATAAATTATATTACGATGCTATTGCCAAAGTAAACATCGAAGATTTTCGGGATAAACGCGTTGTAGTGAAAGGCTGCAGCAAGCATCCGGTACCCATTTCGGCCTACGCCGAGATTTCGCGGCTCCTGAAACCCGTGGTACAAAGCCTGATGTTTGGCGAACCATGCAGTACCGTTCCGTTGTACAAAAAGCCGAAAAATGCGGTAAAATAAGGACTACCTGACCAGCCGGAAACTCATACGGTGGAAAGGGCAGGGACCATGCTCCTGAATAGCCCGACGATGGTGGGGCGTGGGATAACCTACGTTATGCTCCCAGCCGTAGTAAGGAAACTCAACCGCCAGCCGTTCCATCAGGTCATCGCGGTAGGTTTTGGCCAGTACTGATGCCGCTGCTATGGAAAGGTAGTGAGCGTCTCCCTTCACAATGCAGGTGTGCGGAACCATGGGGTAAGGCACAAACCGGTTGCCGTCTACCAGCAGGTGCTCGGGGCGCACCTTTAACTGGTCCACCGCCCGGTGCATGGCCAGAAAGCTGGCCTTCAGGATATTTATTTCATCAATTTGAACATTACAAACTTCCGCTACGGCCCAGGCTACGGCGTCAGCCACAATTTCTTTCTGTAGGATTTCCCGCTGCGCTTTGGTAAGCTGCTTGGAGTCATTCAGCAGCGGGTGGGTATAGTCAGCGGGAAGTATAACTGCCGCCGCCACCACCGGACCCGCCAGGCAGCCGCGGCCCACCTCATCCAGTCCGGCTTCTATGGTATGCTGATTGTAGTACGATCGTAACATTAGTCTTCCAGAATATTAGCCATAAAGGTACTTTTGGCTGCCAGCGCCACCAGCAGGAATAGCACCGCCCAGTACAAATATACCCGGTAGTAATCTTTTACTTCCCGGTACATGACATTGCGGAACTTAACTTTTTCCAATTGGTTTATCTGGGCAAATACACGGCTGAGAGCACTGGTATCAGCAGCCCGAAAGTATTTTCCGTCCGCCGCGGCGGCAATTCGCAGCAGTACACTTTCATCTACCTGGGCATTGAGAGTTCGGAGAGAGTCTTCACGGGTGGGTCGTCGGGCTACCTGCCCCACCGCAATCGTATAGATACGCACCCCAAAAGCCTTAGCCAGCCGGGCGGCCGTCAGCGGGTCCAGATTGCCGGTCGTGTTGTCCCCATCGCTGATTAAGATAGCGACCTTGCTGTCACTGCCGGACTCACGCATGCGGTTCACGGTTACGGCCAGGGCGCTCCCAATGGCGGTTCCGGCGGTCCGGATCATAGTGGAATTAATATCATCCAGAAAAGAGTACAGGAGTTGGTAGTCGGTTGTAAGCGGACACAGGGAAAAAGCTTCTCCCGCAAAAATAATCAGGCCAATCCGGTCGTGCAGGCGCCCCTGTATAAAGTCCCGCGCCACCTTTTTGGCCGCCACCAGCCGGTTGGGTTCCAGGTCTTTTTCCAGCATGGAGTCGGATATATCCAGCAGCAGCATAATATCAATTCCCTCGGAGTAGCGGTCGGTGCGTTCGGTGATAACCTGGGGGCGGGCCAGCGACACCAGTACCATGGTAAGCGCCAGTACCACGGCCACCGGCTGCACGTACCGCAGCCGGGTAAGCCAGTCTTCAGCAGTAGCCGTGGCCTCGTAGGGCATGGCCAGGTGCTGGCGGGCACCCCGGTGAAAAAGGTAACGCAGCCATAGCAGCAGGGGTATCGCCGGAATCGCGTACAGAAAGTAGGGGTACTCCCAATGAAACGACCGCAGGGTATTCCAGCCGAACCATTCAAACGAAAACCATTGCTGCTCCATAGTCCTGTTTTATTCTGCTACCACTTCTTTTCCCTCGCGGGCTATTTCCCGCCTGCGGAGGCGGTAAGCCCGCAGCGCCACCGTTCGGAGTACCTGCAGTGATACATCCATATTCTTTGATTTTACCTGCCCGTAAATGGTCCCGTCAATGTCTTTCAGGGCGTCGGCCAGGGGTTCGTCCGGGATATTGTCCAGAATTTCGCGCGTGGTATAGGTAGCAAAAGGCTTTTGCTCAATACGCTCAAGGTACTTTTTCCACACAATCACCGCCTTTTCAGCGTCTGAAACGCTACTGCGTTCGCGGGCGTTGCGGTTGAGCCGGTTAAAGGTACGGACAAACTCCCGGTGCCGCCGCTGCAGCTGAAACATCTTCCACTGCCGGTTGATACTGCGGCCAAACAGCCAGTACAAAAGCAGGCTAAGGCCCACCACCGAGACCACTACGCTCAGAAATACCGAATAATTAAACTGCCGACGCAGGGGCAACACCCGGGTTTCGGGCCGCAGCGTCAGGATAGCGTTGCGGTCGGCGGCGGTGAGCAGGCGCATATGTACCGTATCAGGAGCAGCAAATACGGCAGTGCAGTCGGTGGGGGTGCTCACAACAAACACCGGCAGAGCCAGCGTCTGGGCCGGTACTACTTCAAAAGACACCAGCCGGTAAATGGTACTGTCCAGGCTGCCCCGCTCGTCGGTTTGGGTGATGAAGTACTCCTGACTAATTATTTCAAAAGGAGCAAAGCTGAAAGTAGTGTCTGGAAAAAATACTTCCCGGGCCGGGTCGTGCCGGTAGCTGAGCGCGTAGGAGAATGGCTTACCTACCCGGATGCTGTCGGTCAGAAACTGCCCCCGTGGCCGGACTGGCGGCTCTTGCCCCCAGGCTACGGGAACGATCAGCAACCCGATGACCAGGCCAATAGGGAAAAACCAGACGCGTATTTTATGCAAAAAAAACAGCAATTTAACTCTATAATTAATGGATAGAAGGGTTCTAAGTACTGTCGGGCCTCAGGTGTTGGGAGTGCCTCCCTTGACGTAACGCCTGACCCTGAATAAACGTATCAGAGCCGGTACGTAGTCTTCGCGGGCGTCGAGGGAGAGGTAATCGGCTTTATTTTGCCGGCAAAGCCGCTCCAGCTCCTGCCGACGGCTGACGTAGCGCTCCCGCATGCCAACCCGGTACCGCGACGAAGAGGTATTAACCCACACCATGCTTTGCCGCTCCGCGTCATAAACAGGAAGTATACCCAGCTTAGGCAGGTTAGTCTCCCGCTGGTCATGTACATGTATCACCACCAGGTCGTGCTTACGAGCCAGCGCTTTGAGATTGTGCTCATAGTCGGAATCAATAAAATCAGAAATTAAAAACACCAGGCTTCGCCGTTTTAGTACATTCAATGCCAGCAGGATGGCCTCCGCCAGGTTGGTACGGAACGACTGCGGACTGAGCTTGAAAAGTTCCGAAATCAGACCATAGCCGTGCTTCATGCCGTCGGAGGGGCGTACGTACCTTTCTTTCTGGTCGGTAAAGCAAAGCAGCCCGACCCGGCTGGCCTCCCGGATAGCGGCCAGTGTCAGTACGCCGCATATTTCCTTGGCTGCGTCTATCTTGAGGCGGGCCGCATCGCCTACTTCCTGCGAGGCGCTTACATCCACCATAAAAAATACCGTCTGTTCTTTTTCTTCCTTGAATATCTTGATATAAGTACCGTGTCCTTTGGCCGAGGTATTCCAGTCAATAGCCCGCACGTCGTCGCCGTACTGGTAAAGCCGCAGGTCATCAAACTCCAGACCCGAACCCTTAAATACCGAGTGGAAGTTACCGTGGCGCTCGCTGTTAACGGCCTTGCGCATGCGGATCTCGTACTTACGGAGTTTTGTCAAAAACTGTTCAAACATATTAAATACAGGTTCTGCAAAAGAATCACGACCTTTGCAGCGTTGAGCGATGTAAACAAAGATAGCTAATTTGTAAAGATCATGCGTCTATTCCATTTTTTACCAGTTCGGGTTCTGGCCGGTATGGGTCTGTTTCTGGTGCTGCTGGCGTGTGAGTCGGAAGAGAAACCTCCGCAGAATATTATTCCGGAAAAAAAAATGGCCGCCATACTGGCCGATGTGCACCTGGCAGAAGCGCGGGTGTCCCGCATGCAGCTCCAGTCTCTGGACTCCTCCACGATGGTTTTTAACCAGCTCCAGAACCAAATCTGGAAAAAGCATCAGGTAGATACGCTGCGTTACAAGGAGAGCTACGCTTTTTATACGACCCACCCCAGCTACATGACCCGCATTTATGAACAGGTGCTGAAAAATATTGAGGCGCGGGAAAAGAAAAACAACATCAAGCTGTAGCTTTAGCCTATTTTCTGTAACTCCTGAATCGTTTTTAAAAAAGAATATGTTAGAATATTAGAAAAAGAGATTACCACGCTCTCTATAGTACTTAAAACAAAGTAAAAGCCGTGAACCACTCTATTGTAATCATACCTACCTTTAATGAAATTGAGAATATCGAAGCGATCATCAGAAAGGTCTTTTCGTTAACTCATCCCTTTCATGTACTCATCGTGGACGACGGTTCGCCGGATGGTACTGCCCTGAAAGTAAAAGAACTGCAGGATGAATATGAAACCCGCCTGCACCTCATGGAAAGAAAAGGCAAGCTGGGCCTGGGCACTGCCTATATCCGGGGGTTCCAGTGGGCCCTGGACCGAGGGTACGAGTACCTGTTTGAAATGGACGCCGATTTTTCGCATAATCCCGATGATCTGGAACGCCTTTACGACGCCTGTCACCACGAGGGCCATGATGTAGCCATCGGGTCGAGGTACATCAAAGGCGTTAACGTGGTAAACTGGCCCATTGGCCGGGTACTTATGTCGTACTTCGCGGGCTACTACGTTCGGTTTATTACCGGTATGCCCGTTATGGACCCGACGGCCGGTTTTATCTGTTACCGGAGCCACGTACTCCGGAGCATTGAGCTGGACCGCATCCGGTTTATTGGCTACGCCTTCCAGATTGAAATGAAGTTTGACGCCTGGAAGTTCGGTTTCAGCCTCAAGGAGGTACCTATCATATTTACCGACCGTACTAAAGGTACTTCCAAGATGTCCAGTGGTATATTCAAGGAAGCGATATTCGGCGTAATCAGTCTGAAAATCGGCAGCTTTTTCAAGAGTTATATTCCGAACACCCCTCCTAAAAGGAAGGTTTCGGAAGTACCCGTTCTGGAATAGCTACCCCTATAAGTACCTCTTTTAAAACCAGTGAGATAAACCCTCACTGGTTTTTTTTGTTGTATAAGGTGGCGGTCTGCGGCAGGAAATTTGCTTGGGAACGGTAAAGACTGCTCAATTTTGGTTGCAAAGAGTACCTTTACAGGAAAAGCCTTTACCCCAGGCATGACGTTACTATACACACTTGTACCGGTTCAGCTACTACACCGGCTCCTGACGGGGCTTTGTGCTGGTATTTTAGCCGTAATTAGTATAGTACCCCCTGCTACCGCCCAGCCTGCTGCTGATACTTCGCGCACCTATTCACTCCACCGCACCGACCTTACTACCCCTTCTTACATCAACACCCTGCGGCTGGCCCGGCACAATAACTGGCCCCTCTCCCGCCCCCTGGGGCCGGGCCGCGCCATGCGCCTGCAGCATACCGACGCGCTCGGGCAGCCGGTTTATTACGCGGTACACAGTACTGCCGCCTCCATTGGTACCCATACAGATGCCTTATACAGTGGGGGTTCGCTGGGCCTGAACCTCAACGGCAGCAACCCAGCATTACGGGGCAAAATGGCGCTCTGGGATGGAGGTGAAGTGCGCGCCACCCACCGCGAACTCAGTGGAAAAATTTTCCTGAATGAACCGGTCAAATATGCGGTCAATGACCACGCTACCCACATGGCCGGAACCCTGGTGGCCCGGGGTACCTACGAAGAAGCGCGCGGTATGGCATTTGGCGCTCAACTGAAGGTCTGGGATTTTACCAATGACCTGAGCGAAGTAATCAGTCAGGCACCGGACCTGCTACTTTCCAACCACGCCTACGGACCCGTAGCGGGCTGGGTACTTAACCCGGCCCGGCCCGGCACCACCAATGACTCGAAATGGGAATGGTGGGGAACTCCTTCTGTCAAGTCCGACGAGGACTACCGCTTTGGTTTTTATGATCAGACCGTGAGTGACGCCGACCGTATTTTGTACAATTACCCCTATTACCTGATGGTGCGGTCGGCCGACAACAAGCGGGGCGAAACCGGTCCGCCGGCCGGTACGCCCTACTACCTGCGCGATACCGACGAAACCAGCACCCTCGCCCGCAGCCGTAACGATGGGTATGATGTAATTCCGGGGGAAGCTTTGGCCAAAAATGTACTAACCGTAGGAGCGGCCGGTATCCGGGATACTACCTTTGAACTGGCCGGCTACAGTGGCTGGGGACCTACCGACGACGGGCGTATCAAACCCGATTTGCTGGGCATTGGTACCAATGTGCTGTCTACCCTGGGTACGGCGGATGACGCCTACGGCTATTACTCAGGTACCTCCATGGCCAGTGCAAACGTAACGGGCACCCTGTTTCTGCTCCAGGAACTGTACTATCAGCAACACCAGGCTTTTATGCTTTCTTCTACCCTGAAAGGGCTGGTACTGCACACGGCCGACAAGCCTACCGGGAAAACCGCTCCCGGCTACGAGTATGGCTGGGGCCTGCTCAACGCCGAAAAAGCCGCAAAAGCAATCCTGAACCAGGGCGGTGGCTACTTGGTCGACCAGAGCCTGCTGAACCAGTCCGCTACCTTTACCCGCCAGGTGGTTGCTTCGGGTAATGAACCCCTGGTCGTTACCATCTGCTGGACCGACCCCGAAGGCACGCCCACACCGGTCAATAAAAGTACTGTCAATAACCCGACCCCCAAGCTTATCAACGATCTGGACCTGCTGGTGACTGGTGACGCAGCTTCCACGCAGCCGTGGGTACTTGACCCGGCCCAGCCCCAAAAAGAAGCCCGACGCGGCAACAATTTCCGTGACAACGTAGAGCAGGTGTACATTGCGGCTCCGGTCAAAGGCCGTACCTATACCATTGGCATTACCCATAAGGGTACTTTAAAAAATGGCCGGCAACCTTTTTCCCTGATTGTAAGCGGCGTTTCTCAACCCGATTGCGAGCTGGCAGCTTCACTGGGGCCAGCCACCGAAACTACCCTGTGTCCCGGTAGTACGGTAGTGCTGGCCGCCCAGGCCGGAGGTGACTTTACCTACGAATGGTTTTTTAACGGAAGTAGCATAAAAAAAGGAACCGACCGCCAGCTGGAGGTGAACAAGCCCGGTAGTTATTCGGTAAAGGTGCTGGGCGCTGGCTGTACCACTACTTCCAGGCCCGTCACGGTTCGGGCCTCCGTCCTGTTCGCACGTATTGATCCGGCGGGTAAGTCGGTGGTTTGTAACAGCAACGGTCTGCTGCTTTCGGCCAACAAGGGTACGGGTTTTACCTACCAATGGCTGCTCAACAAGCAGCCCATTGCGGGCGCCATCACGCCCCAATGGCAAGCAAAGGAAACGGGTAGTTACCAGTTGCAGATCAGCGATGGTACCTGTACGACCGTTTCTCCTCCCGCTGAAGTACAGTTAACCCCCGTTACAGCGGCCCTGACTCCCGCCACCGGGGCCTCTATCTGCAATGATAGCCCGGCTCTACTATCGGTTAAGCCGCAGGAAAACTGTACCTATACCTGGTACCTGAACGGTAGCCCGCTGGCAGTTACGCCTACTACTACTTCCTATGCGGCTGCCAGTCCGGGTGTGTATTCGGTAGAAGTCAGAAACGGGGAATGCCGGGTAAAGTCGGCGGAGGTCCTGGTCGAAAAAGTAAACCTGATGGCTACGATTTCCGCCCCGGCCGTCGTACAACTGGCCGTGGGTGACAGCCTGCCGCTACAGGCCAGCTTCGCCAGCGGAAACCTTTACCAGTGGTACCGCGACAATGAAGCCATAAAAGGTGCCACCAACCCGCTGCTGGTTGTAAAAGACCGGGGAATTTTTAAAGTAAATATCCGCAACAAAGGCTGTGAGGTAGAATCAAAACCAATTACCGTATCGATCAATGGCATCCTGCTTAACCTACCCAGCGTCGCCGGGAGTAGTACCCGGCCGGATTCGCTACGCGCGCTGGTACTTTATCCTAATCCGACCCGGCAGGAACTGGTGGTTACGCTGCGACAGCCGCCGGCACTTGCATCCAATGTGAAGGCAACCCTGCTGAACACCCGGGGGCAGGCACTCCAGACCAGGGCACTCGTACCCAATCAGGACTACCTGGATACCCGGTTCGACCTGGACCGCCTACCGCCCGGTACTTATATTATACAAATCATGATTGGCCAGCAGCCCGTTACAAAGGCCTTTATAAAACAGTAAGGCTACCGGTAGCGCAGCCACTCCACCCGTATCATAGGACTGGTGGTCTGGCCAGCCCCGCCGGTCTGGCATCCGGCCTGATTCCAGCTGCCGCCGTTGGTACGGTACCACCCCCGGCAGCTGGTAAACTCGTCGGTCGTACCCAAGACTTGCCCAAAGCATTTTACTCCGGCGGGATTTTCGTAGTTGCTGTCTGCCGTATGGAGCCATTCCAGGGCTACAAAAAAGCCTTCCTGGGGTACGGGCAAATTATACCGCCCAACAGGTACCTCCTTCCAGCGGTACCACCGGCGGCGGGGTGTGGTTACCACGTTTTCGTCCAGCAGGTCTTCTCCCGGTTCTCCGTTGTTATTTTTATATACCCGCACGCGGACTGGTGCCCCTTGTTTTCCCTGGGAAGAAACGTAAAAAGACACCTTCCTCAGAATGCCCGTTTCCTGCTTTTCGTTGGGAATAAACAGGGCCACTTCCCGGGGCTGGTGCGCTTCGCAGGAGCTGACATAACCCCTCGGGCGCTTGCGCCAGGCTCCCTTTTGTACCACCGCCGGACTCCGGTTGGTAGGTACGGGTATCTCTTTCAGCACAAGCGGTTTCTCAACCAGCGATACCACCAGCAGGGTGCCCGGGCTGTAGGTTTGTACTTGCTTTGTCTCATAGCCGGGTGCCGCAATGACCAGCGCTTCCCGCGCGCCCGGCCAGCGGAATAGTCCGCTGGTGTCGGTGTAGACGCCGGTAGTGGCGGTACTGTTAGTGACCAGGGCGTAGGCCACCGGAGCATAGGTTATATCATTCACAACCCGCCCCTGAACCGACTGTCCCAGCGCCGTACCCGACACCAGAAAACAGAGCCAGTACAGCCTCCAACGACTCCTCATCCCTACCGTTGATTAAGTTCGCGAAGAGCCAGCCAGCTCATGAGCCCCGGCCCGATTTCGAGGGCGGCTTCGTCAATATCAAAAGTGGGCGTATGTACTCCGGACACGATACCACGGGCTTCGTTGCGGGTACCCAGGCGGTAGAAACAGGCATCTACTACCTGCGAATAAAAAGCAAAGTCTTCACCCGCCATCCAGAGGTCCAGGTCTACCACATTCTCAGCGCCCATGTACTCCACGGCGGCGGATTTCATGCGGCGGGTTAGTTCGGGATGATTTTTCAGGAAAGGATAGCCTTTTACTATCTCAAACTCACAGCTTCCACCCATGGCATCAGCCATGCCTTCGGCCATTTTTTTCATTTTGCGCAAACCTTCCTCTCGCCACTCTTCATCCATACACCGCCAGGTACCCTGAATCGTCACCTCATTAGGAATGACATTGGTTACGCCATCGGCGATAAAGCGACCAAAGGAAAGTACCGACGGATTGGCCGGTTTGCGGTGGCGGCTGATGATCTGCTGCAGGGCTACGATAATATGGGAGGCTATCAGTACCGGATCAATGAGCTGATCGGGCATGGCACCGTGTCCGCCTTTGCCCTTTACGGTCAGGTATAGTTCGTCGGTGCTGGCCATGTACATGCCTTCGCGGAAGCCGATTTTACCCACCGGCACGTTAGGCGCTACGTGCTGTCCTACCATACTGGCCGGTTTAGGATTGTCCAGTACCCCTTCCTTAATCATCAGAGATGCCCCACCGGGAGCTTTTTCCTCGGCCGGCTGGAATACCAGCTTTACCGTACCTTCAAACTCCCCCCGCAACTGCTGTAAGATACGGGCCGTACCCAGCAGGGAAGAAGTATGTACATCGTGCCCGCAGGCGTGCATGACACCCGGTACCTGCGACTTATAAGGTACTTCGTTGGCTTCGTGGATGGGCAGCGCGTCCATATCGGCCCGCAGCCCCACTACCCGGCTGGAGGGATTACGCCCCTCGATCAGGGCCACCACGCCGGTACCCGCTACCCCCTCCTGCGGTTGCAGACCCAGGGCTTTAAGTTGATCAGCTACGAAGCGGGCGGTTTTATGTTCGTTGAATGATAGCTCAGGATTTTTATGCAGGTGGTGACGGTGGGCTGTTACGTCCGCCACGTACTCGCGGGCAAGTGATTTTATTTTCTGGTGAAGGTCAGACATAGGTTAGTATCAGATTTTTAGTAAGGGTAAATATATAAAGAAATCCGTTGGCCGCGGGATTCACACCTACCCTATCCTTAGTACGATCTTACCCGTGTTCCGGTTGTCCTCCATGTAGCGATGCGCCTCGGCTACATCCTGCCAGTCAAAAACCGTATCAATAACCGGCTTTAACATGCCACTCTGAAACCTGTCGTAAGCAAAATCAACAAAGTCTTCTGTGAGCCGTATCTGGTACTCCCGTGACCTGGAGCGTAGCGTTGAGCCTACTATCTGCAACCGTTTGAATAGGATAGGTCCCAAGTTGACTTCCGGCACTTTGGCCCCTCCCATCACGGCCAGCATGATCAAACGCCCATCAAGCTTCAGGGCTTTTAAGTTTTGGGTGAAGTAGTCGCCCCCCACCGGATCAACAATGACATCTACCCCATTTCCATTGGTAAGTGACAAAAGCTCATCCAGAAAAGGGCCTTTGCGGTAATCGATAGCATGCGTTGCCCCCAGTTGTCGGCACAGATCGTGTTTACTTGCTGAGCCGGTTACGATTATATCGGCTCCCATGGCATGTGCCAGTTGGATCGCCGCCGTTCCTACGCCACTGGCTCCGGCGTGTAGCAACACCGTTTCGCCCGGCTGTACGTAAGCAATCCAGTTGAGAGCCTGGAAGGCCGTTAGAAATACCTCAGGTACCGCGGCCGCATCCACGAAGTTCCAGATGCCTGGTATAGGCATGGCCATGTCTTCGTGCATGACAGCGTACTGCGCGTAGCCGCCGCCCGGCAGCAACCCAAACACCCGGTCACCCACCTGCCAGCGGGCAACGCTTTCTCCCACCGCCTCTACCACACCAGCCACTTCCAGGCCCAGCAGAGGACTGGCTCCCGCCGGTGGAGGGTACTTACCTTCACGCTGCAGGAGGTCGGCGCGGTTAAGGGCGGTAGCATGTACCCGAATAAGTACCTCCCGGGCCTCCGGATGGGGCGTAGCCCACTCTCCCAGGTAGAGCTGGTCGGCACCGCCGGGTTCTTTCAGTAGTATTGCCTGCATAGGTAGGTAGTTAGGCGTTAGGTAGTAGGTTTTAAAGGCGGTAGGCTATAAGCAGTAAGCTTTATGCTTTCACTCTACATTATTAAGTATACATTTTACAGTACAACAAGGTTAGCAATTTTGGGAGTGAATAAAAAAGTTATATGCTGCGTTTACCATTCAAATAAAAGAACTCCTACAGGAAATAAGGAGCTGTACGCTCTGCCAGACCAGCCTGCAGCTGGGGCCCCGACCCATAGTGGCAGCCCATCCACAGGCACAGATTGTTGTCATAGGACAAGCGCCCGGGACCAAAGTACATCGCAGCGGGATTCCCTGGAATGATGCCAGCGGAAAGCGGTTGCGCGGGTGGCTGGGGGTAGACGCGGATACTTTTTACGACGAAAAGAAATTTGCCATAGTACCCATGGGTTTTTGCTATCCTGGGAAAGGGAAGTCTGGTGATCTGCCACCGCGCCCGGAGTGTGCCCCCCGCTGGCACGCCCCGCTGTGGCAAAAGATGGAGCAGGTACAGCTCACCCTGCTTATCGGCCTGTACGCTCAGCGCTACTACCTCCGGGAGCATACCAGGCCTACTCTTACCGACACGGTACAGGGCTACGCCGACTATTTGCCGGAGTACATTCCCTTACCTCACCCATCCCCCCGCAACGACTTCTGGCTTCGCCGCAACCTTTGGTTTGAGCAGGAGGTAGTACCGGTACTACAGGAACGAATCCAAGGCATTCTGATGGCCTGAGAACAAGCCGTAGCCGCCCCTAACCAGTATCAGTACCCTCTGGTATAGTTTTGGTGCATTCATTGGCACAAGTACTCATCCATCAATCCAGAAGAAAATGGTACCCTCAATTTCCTGGGAAGAGATTGCTGCTCGTCTCCTGTTAGCCGCTTTACTGGGTGGTATTGTAGGACTGGAAAGGGAGCGAAAAGACTGGGCCGCCGGACTACGTACCCACATGATGGTATGCGTAGGCGCTACCCTGGCTATGCTGGTATCCACGTTTGGGTTCAGCGACGGACTGGGCCATGATAATGTGGAACTGGACCCTTCGCGCATTGCATCGGGCGTTATCAGCGGTATTGGTTTTCTGGGAGCAGGTACTATTATGTTTCTTCGCAATCAGGAAGTACGGGGGCTTACTACCGCCTCCGGATTGTGGGCCGTAGCGGCAGTGGGCCTGGCTACCGGCTCAGGCATGTACTTTGCGGCTGTTCTTACCACGGTCATTGCTGTATTCATCCTCTGGGTTATGCAGTACATTCAGGAAAAGTTTTTGAAGAAATACCAGGATCAAACTATCAAGATCCTTACCTCTACCCATTCGGACTCCCTGGCAATAGCCAAACGCATTATGGAAAATGAGAAGATAGAGATACTAAACCTGTCGGTGGAGAAGGAAAATGAAGACTCGGCGGTGTACCTTAAAGTCCGTGGCAGAAAGGGCAACAACATACTCCATGTCCTTAATACCCTACAGGAAGAGAAAAAAATAAAGGATATATTCTGGAATAAAAATGCTTAGTGAAAGTACAAAGGCTTTAAAGCATAAGCACCCGACATCAGATTGATGCCGGGTGCTTATGCTTTTTGATAATACTATTTACAGAATGCTCTTATAGGCGTCCTCCTCCACAAACGGCTGATTGCGCAGCCGCTTGTTGGTAGCTTTGAACAGCGCATTGGCTACGGCAGCACCAGTGGGTGGCAGGGCAGGCTCGCCCAGACCGGTCGGGGCAATGCCATTGTCTACAAAGAAGACCTCTATCTCGGGTATCTCATTCAGGCGAATCAGCTTATAGGTGTTGAAGTTTTCCTGCTCGGGCGCACCGTTTTTGAAGGTCATGTTGCCGTACATGGCGTGGCCCATACCATCCACAATACCGCCCATAATCTGCTGGCGGGCACCGCTTTGGTTGATAACTACTCCACAGTCAGCGGCGGCATAGATCTTCTTGACTACCGGCTTGCCCTTCTGCATAACTACTTCGCCGATTTGCGCCACGTAAGAACGGTGCGAGAAGTACAGGCTAAAGCCCTGCGAAACGCCCTTTTTCTTACCCCAGTCGGCTTTTTCAGCGGCAAGTTTGGTAACGGCTATCATCCGGTCAATGTCGTACTTCACCTCTCCGGCGGGTGACTTCTTGGCTTTTTCCAGCAGGTCGATCCGGAACTGAACGGGATCTTTACCAGCGGCCTGGGCTACTTCATCCAGGAACGACTGCTCCGCGAAGGCCAGGAAGTTGGTAATGGGCGCGCGCCAGGGACCCGTAGTGATGGGTGATTTGTGATCAAAAGAATCAATGAGCAGGTTATCCACGGCGGCGGCCGGGAAGTTGTCTTCGCGGGTCGGGTTACCGGCATTGATACCTACGCCGCGCAACTTATAACCGATCATGTTCCCCTGCGCATCCAGCGCCGCTTCAAAGCGGTACCGCACCGCCGGACGGTAGTTACCGCCGGTCATGTCGTCCTCGCGGGTCCAGATAACTTTTACCGGCGCTTTTACCAGGCTTGATACCTCTACGGCATCCATGACATAGTCAGCGGCCAGGCGGCGGCCGAAGCCTCCCCCCATACGGGTCATTTCTACGGTCACCTTTTCGGGCGGCATTCCCAAAAACTTGGCGGCTTCGTTACGGGCGCGCTCGGGTGTCTGGGTGGGGCCTACCAGCTCCGCACCATCCGGACGGACGTGCGCGAAGAAGTTCATCGGTTCCAGCGGGCTGTGCGGCAGGAACGGGCACTGGTATTCGCTCTTTACTACCTTAGCGGCTTTTTTGAAGGCAGCCTCCACGTCGCCATCCTTCCGGCGAACGGTGGCATTGGGGCTGTCCATTAATTCAGAGAAAATGCGGTTATGGTCAGAGCTACTTTCCAGATCTCCGTCTTTCTCGTATTCTACTTTCAGGGCCTCCCGGGCTTTTTTAACCTGCCAGGTCGACTTACCTACCACGGCCACGTTGTTCTTAAACTGTACTACGTCCACGATACCCGGCATGGCCTTGGCCGCCGCCGCATCCACGGACTTTATTTTCAATCCAAAAGCCTCGGGGCGCTGTACCATAGCAAACAGCATTCCTTCACGGTAGAAGTCAAGGCCGAACAGCGGCTCTCCGGTCAGGATAGGCTTGTTATCCACATTTTTAATGGACTGCCCAATTAGCTTATAATCTTTGGCGTCTTTCAGCTTTACATCTTTGGGAGCCGTGAGCCGCGAAGCATCCTGCGCCAGGTCGCCGTAGCTGAGCTTGCGGCCCGAACCTTTGTGAGTCACTACACCTTTGTCGGTAGTAAGCTCACTAGCCGGTACCTTCCAGCGGTTGGCGGCGGCTTCCACGAGCATCAGGCGGGCGGTAGCACCGGCCGTACGCAGGCGGTCCCACGAGTGCGGAATAGAGCCGCTGCCTCCGGCCACCTGCCGCTCAAATTTCTTGGTGTCCAGGGGCGCCTGCACGACCTTCACCCTGGTCCAGTCTACGTCAAGTTCCTCGGCTACGATGAGCGGAAAGGCGGTTTTGATACCCTGACCTACTTCGGGATTAGGAGAAAAGATAGTTATGGTACCGTCGGGAGCGATGGACAAAAAACTGTTGAATTCCAGGCTTCCGGCGGCTACAGCGGCTTCATCTACCACAGCAGCATTCGCAGTACCGGCACCCAGCCAGTTGAAGCCCAGCAACAGGCCACCACCAGCCGAGGCGGCCAGCTTCATAAAATCACGTCGGTTCGTATTGGGTAGTATAGACATGGCTATTTAGCAGTTTTGGTGGAGGCTACTTTCACGGCTTCGCGAATGCGGTGGTAGGTTCCACAGCGGCAGATATTCCCGGACATGGCCGCGTCAATTTCATCGTTATTTGGTTTGGCGTTACGCTTAAGCAACGCAGCAGCGGTCATGATCTGACCAGCCTGACAGTACCCGCACTGCGGTACATCCACTTCGTCCCATGCCTGTTGTACCGGGTGATTGCCTTCGGCAGAAAGCCCTTCGATGGTGGTCACTTTTGAGGTTCCGATTGCGGAAACAGGCATAACGCAGGAACGCGTCGCTTCGCCGTTGACGTGGACTGTACACGCTCCACACTGGGCTATGCCGCAGCCGTACTTGGTACCGACCAACCCCAGGTTGTCACGAAGGACCCACAGCAAGGGGGTATCGGGCTCCACGTCGGCCTGGTAGCTCCGACCATTGATTTGCAGCTTGTAAAGGGCCATTGGTTATAGGTGTTTTGGTTTTAATAGCTAAATTAAAAAGAATAATGTACTTAATCTATAAAAGACTGTAAGAAAACAATTTAGAAGTATTATTTTAGTCAACTATTGATTTATGACCCGTAGGTACCTGCATACTTTAACGAGAAGCCGGAAACAGCTTTTTTAGTTCCTCCAGACTGGGCTGACTTCCATACTGACACAATTCAAAGGCTTCGGCGTACTTGATTTTTTTGGCCCGCTCGGCACCGTAGAGCTCCGTAAGGCGGCTCCGGTAGCGGTCGGCTACGTCGGCATTGCGCTTCATCAGGGTACTTATAATATACTCCTGCCGCTCCTTATCGCCCGCCGGTACGTTGGGCAGGGTACGTCCCTGCCAGGAGTCTTTATCGGCAAACTGAGAAGGTATAGCCAGCAGACAGTTGCGCTTCTGGTCGGCTACCTCATCAATCCCTACCACGATGGTAGGTTCAAACGGATAAGGCTTCTGGAAACCATCGGAGTAGTACATGAATACGGGGTTCTTGGCGGTAGGAGGCGTATCAGGGGTAAAGAAAGCCGCGGCTACAATAACGGCCGCATCCTGCACCAGCACGCCGGTATAGCGGTGGTCGGCGTGGTAGTCGTAAGGACGGTGAAAAAGTACGATATCTGCCTGCCACTCCCGAATCAGGCGCGCCACGGTTTTGCGGTTCTCAAGCGTGGGCATCAGTTCGCCGTCGTGAATATCAAGTACTTCGGTTTCAATACCTAGTTCGCGAGCGCAGGCCTGTACTTCGGCGGTCCGCCGAAGCGCCAGCGGCGCACCCGCTTCCGCAAAGTGGCCAATGTCGCCGTTGGTCATGCTTACAAACTTTACTTTATGACCTTGCTTAGCCCACAGGGCCGCTACCCCCGCGGCTTTTAGTTCGCAGTCGTCGGGGTGGGCGCCAAAGGCAATAATACGCAGTGGCTTTTGGGTGGTTGACTGGGCCAGGGCTTCGCTACTAAAAGCAGACAGGGCCAGAAGAAGCAGAATATGGAGACGATTCATAGGGATAAAAACTGGTGTACTCGCTACTAAAAGCAGAAGGCACCCAGAAGTTACCCACCAGCGGGCGTATTTCGGCGGGCTTCGGGCTACTCTTCTCCTTCCCGTAGCCAGGTCAGTTTTTCCTTAGGTACTTCCTGCTCAATAGCCGCCGTAACGCGGGCTATCATACTGTCTACGTCCTCGTCGGGCGAGAAGTACATGGGGGGCTTAAACTCGACCGTAATGGTCGTATTCCGTTTTTTAAAGCGTAACCCTTTTTTATCAAAAGCGCGGCGAAAGCCATTAATCACAACGGGTACCACTACGGGCTGGTGCTCCTTGATAAGGTAGGCCGTCCCCTTCCGTATGGGTGCATAGGGCTTGGTGGTACCCTGCGGAAAACTCACTACCCAGCCGTGCCCCAGGCCCATCCCGATTTTGTCCTGAGCTGAATTGTCCAGGCCCCGCTGCACATTTTCGCCCTTGGCCCGCCACGAGCGGTCTACGGTAATGGCACCGCCCATACTGAACAGCCGGGGCAGAATTCCGCCTTCTTTCATTGTTTCGGAAGCGGCCACGTAGTAGCTGCGTGCCCGCGGCGAAAACAGGTAAAATGGCGGCGAAATGGTATCCTTATAGCCCCATTTAACCGCGCAAAAAATGTGATAAAAAGCGATTACATCGGCAAAATAGGTTTGGTGGTTGGAGAGGAAGAGTACCCCGTGGTCGGGGAGGTTGTGCAGGTGTTCGGTACCCCTGATCCGGATTTTGTTCACCGCCGTGAAGCGGTAGTAGGTAAACCACCCAATCAGCATAATCAGGAAGCGCTTCACGATCATCCAGTTACCAAAGGGATCTTTTTCAAAGATACCCAGGAAGTCTAACCTGGCTAACCAACGCGGTAAGGCACTGTATGTCGATTTTTCTGAAGGCATAGTGGGGTATTCTTCTACAATAATAAGAAAAGGACAACAGCTCCTTTACATTACTTTCAGGTTTGCAATTCAAAGGCCTATAAACCAGGTACTAGATGAGCCGGGTTGCCTATTTTTTATTTTTATCGGGAGAGGCATTAAACTCTTTCCGGCGGCCCGTGTCCAAAGGTCAGATTCCGCAGCAAAGACTATTTTTATAATGCCGTGCAGGGGATTCTTACTTTCAATTGTCATAGACCCGGAACAAACCTACTCAACACCGAACGATTTGCCTATGCCCACGTGTACGTTTTCAACTTCTATTTTTTTACCTTTTACCTACTACTATGAAAACGACCCGTTGGTTTTTTCTCACGTCCCTTGCTTGTTTGCTCTCCGTTAGTTTCGCATCGGCCCAGTGGTCGGTAGGTGTACGGGGTGGTGCCTATACGGGTACCGTTACCCAGCCCGAACTCATAACTTCCGTTACTCCCGACTTCCGGTGGTCGCCGGGTGCCAGCGCGGCGGTTTTTGCCGAATACCAATTCTCTGACTACCTAGCCCTACGGCCGGAAGTAACTTTTCAGCAGAAAGGTTTTCAGATGAAAGAAGGTACCAATATGAACATGGGCGGTATCCCGATTCCACTGGGCTTGCGCTCGGCGTACCGGGTCAATTACGTAGAAACGCCGGTACTTCTTAAACTATCTACCGGGGGTGAGGGAGCCAGGCTGTACGCCATTGCCGGTCCCAGCGTTGGATACGCGACCAGTGCCCGGCTGGTTACCCACCCGCAGGCCTTGCTTGAGTTCCGACCTATTCGTACCAATGTAAACCTGGATGCCATTAATTACCAGCGCTTTGAGTTTAGTGCCGTAGCCGGAGCGGGCCTTAGTGTAAAAGCCGGAGCCGGTGAACTAATGGCCGAAGCCCGCTACCAGCACGGCTTTACCCGCCTGGTAGATGTCCCCGTCGTACGTGCCAATGCCCGAAATCAGGGCGTGAGCGTATCGTTGGGTTATAAAATACCCTTTTAGCTATTCCTGTAACTCTCCTCCTGAAGGGGCTGCTCTACAGGCAGCCCCTTCTATTTTAACAGGCTAGCATGTCTCTGTCTTCGTCAAGGTGGCTACCCAGGTACTCTTTTCTTTTTACCTTGTGCAGCAGTAATAGCCTTGGCATACTTTTTTAATCTTGGTGAATGCAAAAGCAGAAAGTCAGAACACAAGTTTCACTCGTCCATTTTAAAAAGTAATAATATGAAGTATTCCCCGAAAGCCAGGTACCTGCTCTATGCACTGGCCCTGATTTTAGCTCAAAGCTGTGCCCGAAATCCCGTTACGGGCAAAAGAGAACTATCCTTAATGTCCACCGAACAGGAAATAGCCATTGGAAAAGAGAGTCATCCTTCCATAGTAGCTACGTTCGGTATTTACGAAGACCAGAAGCTTCAGAACTTTATCAAAACCAAAGGGATGGCCATGGCCAAGATCTCCCACCGGCCTGAGCTACCTTATCAGTTCCACGTAGTAGACTCTCCAGTAGTAAACGCGTTTGCGGTACCGGGCGGCTACGTGTACTTTACCCGGGGCATTATGGCCCACTTCAACAACGAAGCCGAGTTCGCGGGGGTACTTGGCCACGAAATCGGACATATAACCGCCCGCCACTCGGTTCGTCAGCAAAGTAGTCAGTTACTTAGCCAGATTGGTCTTATTGCGGGTCTGGTCATTGCTCCCGGTCTTGGTCAGCTTGCGGAGGCCGCCCAGCAGGGGCTGGGGCTACTAATGCTCAGCTACAGCCGTGCGCATGAATCTGAATCGGATAAATTGGGGGTGGAGTATTCCAGCAAAATTGGCTATGACGCCCACGAGATGGCTGATTTCTTTGGTACCTTAAAAGTACTCAGCGAGAAGAGCGGAAAGAGTATCCCTACTTTCCAGTCTACTCACCCCGATCCGGCCAACCGCGAGAAAAAGGTAAATCAAATGGCAACGGAGTGGCAAAAGGCGAATCCGGGTACCTATGTAGCTGACCGAAATGATTGGCTGCGTATGATCGACGGAATGATTTACGGAGATGACCCCAAGCAGGGATTTGTGGAGGATTTTGTATTCTATCATCCGGAGCTTAAATTTCAGTTTCCGGTTCCCCGCAACTGGATCTACGAGAACAGCCCTCAGCAGTTTCAGATGGCTCCCAAAGACGGTAAAGCCCTGATGGCTCTCATGCTGGCTCAGGGAAACTCGCTGGAAGAAGCCGCTCAGAATACCGTGAAACAGCTCAACCTGCAGGTCGTAGAGAACCAGTCAACTACCATCAATGGCTTTCCGGCTCTGGTAATGATCTCACGCCAGGCTCCTCAGCAGGGGCAACAACAGCAACAGCAGCAAGCTCAGAATGCCAACAATACGGCCCAAATCGCCACCTGGCTCATTCAGTACGGTGGTAATATCTATGCCCTGCATGGTATGTCATACCTGGCGCAGTTCAACAGCAATTTCCGGACTTTTGAGTCGGTCGCCAAGAATTTCAGAAGCCTGACGGACCCGGATAAGCTGAACCGTAAGCCCGACCGGATTCAGATCAAACCCGCTCCGAAAGATGGTACCCTACAGGAGATTTTACAAAGTCTTCAAACTCCGGCAAACAAGATGAATGAACTGGCTGTACTGAACGGTTTAAATCTTAAAGATCGGGTAACAAGAGGTACCCTGGTCAAAACGCTGAGTAAGTAATCAGAGTACTACTTACTTAAAAATAGGGCACTGCTACCGGCAGCGCCCTATTTTTATACCGAACCTTTAAAGGCAGATTTGCCGCGGTCCAGGAAATTGGTGAAGTTTTCTACACTCAAATCATAGTTGATGGGAGGTACCAGCAACTCACCCTCGTGGTTCACCAGGGTGTAGTGAGGCTGAGCGTTGTTGTTGTATTTCACGATTTGTAAGTCAGCATTCTGAGCGCCAATCGTCTTTTTTATCTTACCATCGTATTTCGAAGTATACCATTCCGACTCAGGTAGTTCGGTTTTATCATCTACGTACAGCGCCACTACTACGTAGTCCTCACGCAGGCGCTGTAGTACAGCCGGATCTGACCATACCCGGGCTTCCATTTCGCGGCAATTGACGCAACCATGTCCCGTAAAATCAACAAAAACGGGTTTATTTACTTTTTTGGCATAAGCCAGCGCCTGTTCATAATCAAAGAATCCTTCCAGCTCGTGCGGCAGTTCAAAAAGGTCGCCGTACTTAGGTACCTCCTCCATAGCGGAGGTCCGGATAAGACTGGCTCCTCCGCGGCGGTTGAGGTCAAAGTCATGCGTGGATTGCGGAGGCAGGTACCCGGCCAGTGATTTCAGGGGTGCGCCCCACATACCGGGCAGCATATACATGACAAAGGCGAACGTTACAATAGCCAGCAGTATACGCGGCACGCTCACCCGCTCTACCGGCGAATCGTGCGGGGTACGAATTTTGCCCAGCAGGTAAAAGCCCAGCATAGCAAATATGACGATCCAGAAGGCCAGAAATACCTCCCGGTCCAGCAAACGCCAATGGTACACCTGGTCGGCTATACTCAGGAACTTCAGCGCCAGGGCCAGCTCCAGAAAGCCCAGTACTACCTTAACCGTATTCAGCCAGCCTCCCGACTTCGGCAGACTCCTGAGCCACTGCGGAAACAGGGCAAACAGGGTGAAGGGAATAGCAAAAGCGGACGAAAACGCCACCATTCCTACAATAGGTTTTACCACTTCGCCCCCCGCTGACGCTACCAGCAGGCTACCAACAATAGGCCCGGTGCAGGAAAACGAAACCAGTACCAGCGTAAACGCCATAAAGAAAATACCCGCCATACCACCGCGGTCGGACTGAGCATCTACTTTATTAACAAAAGAGCTGGGTAGTACTATTTCAAATAGGCCCAAAAAGGAAAGTCCAAAAACAAAAAACACCGCAAAGAAAAGTACATTAGGCACCCAGTGGGTACTAAGGAAATTCGCAAAGGCCGGGCCGTTGATTCTTGAAACAATAGTACCGATGAGGGTATAAATGAGAATTATGGAAAAGCCGTAGATAAACGCCTTGCCCTTACCCCCCGCCTGCTTGGTAAAGAAGCTGACCGTCATGGGAATAATGGGAAAAACGCAGGGGGTAAGTAAAGCTACCAGCCCGGCCAGAAAAGCCGCCAGGGCAAAAGCCCAGAGGGAGGTACTGCCCATGGGAGTACTGTCAAGGGGCCGGTCAGTCCGGAAGTCCGGAGGCGAAGCAATACTCAGGCTGGAATCCTGGGTAGCTGAGGTCGCCACGGAGGCCGTCTCCACGGGGGCCGTCTCCACGGAGGCAGGAACCTCCTGGGTACCCGCTCCCCTGAGCGAAGTACTATCACCGGACGTTGCCACGGGAGCTACCGTCTCGGTGGCTGTCCCTGCGGGAGCTGGCCCCCTTACGGCTACTGCCGCTCCTGTTGATTTGTCAATGGCAGCGGGCGTGGCCCCCGAAGGAGTTACGGACGCTGCCGGAAGTACCTTCAGGCCCTGAAAAGCAAAGTCAGCATTGCCGGGAACGCACAGGCCGTTCACATTAGTACAGGTCAGATACTCAAGGTCGCCTTTTAGTTCGGGCTTATCCTGAAGAATCCGTACTGTTTGTCTGAACTCACCTTTCCCTTCAAAGTACGTTATGTCGCCCTGCCATATTTTATCAAATTTCTTCTTGGGCTTAATGGGCTTCACTTTTCCCACCAGCTCGTACGAAGGATGGGGCGTGAGGTTGAAAGTAGCCGGAATTGGGCCCAGGTCAGGATCAATATCAGAAGAGTACAGGTACCAGTCAGGATCAATGGTAGCCGTAAAAATCAGATCAACGGTTTCGCCCGCCCTGACTTCTGTTTTTGACAGAGCGTAGCTCCACCTGGCATGTTTCTGTACCTGGCCCAGGGTAAGGTGTGTGAGCAGCACACAGAAAATCAGCAGAGGGTATTTTATACTATTCATGCTACCTAATTTTAGATTGCAAAGAACGCAAAGTTTACGTAATCAACCTTACGCAGACTTTTAAGCGGAGGAGGTAAATTGTTTCTTTCTTTATTCAGAAACGTTTTTTTACAAAAAAAATTCGCCCCTGCGCGCAGGGGCGAAACAAACGGTCGTACACAGGAGATAAGCGTATATCGTTTGCTTAAAAAAACAGAGTCAATAGCTGAATAAAACCGGATTCAAAGCGCTGTCGGGAGTAGAACCAATGGGTCTGGCATCCAGCCAGGTGCGCCAGTCGGCGTCCTGGTACTTATTTTTGGGGCTGGTGATAATCTGATCCTTATCCATATAAATCATCGTCATTACCTTACGGGGGCTGTCGGACACGTTGGCACCGGCCCGGTGAAATAACCAACCGGCGTGGTAACTTACTTCACCCAGGTCAAAAGGCGTTTCGTTCAGTTGGAACTGCGTAAGCTGTGAAGCCATATAAGCCTCACTTTCATCACTGATCTCCAGATCACGACCAATATTTACATTTTGACTTTTTTCGGCAAAGGCCAGCGGTCCCATCGGAAGTGGAGTTTCCTGCAGCGGAATCCAAACGGTAACGGTTTTGGGAGTAGCCAGCGGCCAGTAAAACTGGTCGGCATGCCAGGGAGTAATGCCACCGGAAGGCTCCTTGTACAGGGCCTGGTCGTGGTAGAGCCTGACACCTTCTACTTCCATCAGGTCAGCGGCTATTTTGGCCAGGCGCTTTGAGAACACAAACTCTTTTGCCTCTTCATCCTCCCGCCACAGGTTCATGATCTGCAGGAAAGCCCGCTCGTAGGTAGTACGCTCCTCCATGGGCTTGGTAAGGGTATTGAGCCGGATCACCAGGTCGGTGATAAGGTTTCCGTAGTACTGGATAACCTCCGGACTCAGGACGTCTTTCAGCTTTACATAGCCAAATTCACGGTAAAATTCAACGGCTCCCGGCGGTAGTTTATAGGGAGCCTCCAATTCGTTGAGTAGTACCGACTTGCTGGTTTGCGTAATCATGGTATATCTTTTGTAAGGTTTAGGAATAGTCAGAGCTTTACCGTTCCGGACCTCGTCCTGGCTTAGTAAATTTCAGCTTTACAAAGATCTGCTGTCCTTTGTAAAAGAAAAGTATGTTATTTTTCCTGTTTATGTACTATATTAACATTATCAAATAGCATTACCTTTGTACTGCATCAATTATTTACACAATGAAGCCTTCTTTTGAAAAAATATCTATCGGGGAAGAGCGCTCTTTATTGGTAAAGAGGTTCGCGTGTTCTTATTTTGATGCGTTATACCATTTTCACCCCGAATACGAGCTTACCTATATTGTCCGAGGGCACGGCCAGCGGTTTGTGGGAGATAGCGTTGAGGATTTTAAGCCGGGAGACCTGATCCTGTTGGGACCCAATCTGGCGCACTTCTGGCGAAGCGATACCAGCTACTATAAAGTACCTAATCCGCCCGGTAGTGAAGCGGTGGTCGTTCATTTCTCTGAAAAGCTGGTGGATTCGGTCCTGAGTCTTATTCCGGAGTTTTCGGTGCAGAGTACTTTGTGGAGGCAGGCGCCGCAGGGTATTTCCTTTGCTTCCGACTCCAAGGACTTTCCTGCCATCGAAAACCTCCTACTCTCTCTCTGTACTACTACCAGCCCGGCCGGGCAGATTCTGGTATTTCTGCGCCTGCTTACTGAGCTGGCTACTTTTGCCAATGCCCGTACGCTTGCCAGCGACGGCTACGTTCCCCGCCTCAACGAAGCCGACACCGAACGGATGCGCCGGGTGCTGGACTTTACTTTACATAATTTCCGAGAGCCAATTGAGCTGTCAGACATCGCCAGGGAAGCCCATTTGAGCGAGGCGGCATTCTGTAGGTACTTCCGGCAGCGCACCCAGAAGTCGTACCTCTCCTACCTCAATGAGCTTCGGGTAGGCCACGCCCGGCAGCTTCTTATCTCCAGTGCCATGAGTGTGGGGCAGGTAGCACTGGACTCCGGCTTTCAGAATCTATCGCACTTCCACCGGCTTTTCAGAAGGTACTCGGGTTATAGTCCGCTTCGGTACCGCCAGATTTATCAGATGGGCGCCAAAGCTTCGCCATCGGCCTCATAAAACTTAATACTTTTTTCGCGCAGGAAATTCTTGATTATATCAACGTGTACGCACTGGCCCACGTTCATAAACGGGTAGTTGGATACCCGGCGGCGTACCCCATCCGTTATTACCTCCCGGTTGATCTGGTCAAAGCCCAGGTGCAGGTGCCGGGTAGCGCTTTGCATGCCGTAGATTACCCCGGTCCGGTCAAATAAGGGACCGCCGCTTTGCCCGCGCAAACCGGGGGTACTCATTTCGATACCCGTAATACCATTGGATTCGCCAATGTGCCGCGTCACAATGCCATCCACCGGAAAACTCGGCGTATTTACCCGCCCTTCGTTAATCCACTCAATATCATCAACGGCCTGATTGAAGCGGTAGTTCGTAAACTCGGGAAAGGGGTACCCTAACCGACACAGGTACTTGCCCTGTTTTACCTGGCGGCCGTCGCGCAGGAAGTAACCGTGGCCCTGGTAATGCTTCGCCTCAAAGTCTTTGAACTGTATAATGGCCAGGTCCTGAGTTGGGTGCAGGTGTATGGTAAAGCTCTTAAAGCCCGAAACGCCGTTAATAAAGTTGGAACGGAGCCGAATGGGGGTCTCGCTGGTAATACGAAACTGGTCTTCCAGCCGCTTTCGGTGCAGGTCGTACGTGCGCTCCCGTTCAAAGCGGCGGAGTTCAGATTTGAATTTTAAATAGTTGGAATAAATAGCATCGGCCTGCAGCAGTTGCTCCGCCACATGCCGGCAGGTAACGGCACAGCCTTCTTCGTTTACAAAAAACAAAGTAGCGGTACCCGGTATAATATCTGAACCACCGTAGTAGCGGGCAATAAAATGTATAGGACGTGTGAATTGATCAACTTTTTCAATAGCCGTTACAAACATGACCGAGGTCTAAAATGAAGTAGGGCACAAAAAAACCGATTCAGAAGTACTATTCCAAATCGGTGCGACAAGTGTACGGATAATCCTGATTGCCTCAGTAGTTTGGGGTGATAGGTACTATGGCCTCCGTCTGATCCCAGCGGAGAACCATGTGGACTCCCCGGGGCTGGTCTTCAAAATAAACAGTGAACAGTTCCGCTACTTCGGGGCGTATCCTGATGTTCACCTCCTGCCGCATCAGATCCTGCCCGTCGTTGTAGTCGGTACCCCACTGCCCGGTTTCCTTGTTAAGTACTACTTTCCATTTGGCCGGCCCGGGTATGGTCCAGAGGGAGTAAGTACCGGCTTTGACTAGTTCTCCGGCTACGGTTACATCGCGGTTAAACTGAATAATGGTAGCCTCATTGGCCCCGGCTCGCCATACCTTGTCGTAAGGTACTAAGGCGTTGTCCTGCTCACGGCCAAATATCAATCGGCTCTTTTTGGCCGGGCGACTGTAGTTAACCCTTATTTGAAGGCCATTCTGCTCATATTCAGCCACCGCTTCCGGGCTGAACGACTTCGTGTAACTACGAAAAGAAATAAAAGCAATCACCACCCCCACTATGATTCCAAGTAGCAGAAGTTTTTTCATAGAGGTTATTCAGGGCAGATAATTTTATAAAAAGTATAACTAACCGAAAAACCTACGTAATAGTACATGTCTTTCCGGGAAGGATCACCCTGGTCAAGTTTGTTTGTTGACAGGATTTCGCCCCCTAAGTTATCAAGATAATCGGTAAAAGTTTTACGGGTACCTATTTCTAAGCCCACATTCCAGGGTCGCTTGATCTGGTACTTGACACCTACCCCAAAAGGAAGCACCCAGCCTTTGGTACTATAATTACCTGCATTAGGATTGGGCTTGAAGCCCATATAGCCAAGCCCCCCAAAAACGTAGGGAGTCCAGTTAAGAGCGGAACGGCGGTTGGCGTAGTCCAGGAAATTATACTCAGTCACCAGACTGGCTTCGGTTATGCGGGTACGAAAAGAAAGATTACGGGCCTGCTGAAAAGCTTCTTTAGCATACTGGTCATCGGCGGTTATTCCACCATACAACCCCTCGGCCCGGAACGTAACCGAACGGCTTATATTATACCGGAAGAAAAGACTGCCCCCGGGCCGAAAAAACCGGAAGTTAAAATTTGGAGCGATATCACCTTTATAGTTTAGTCCTCCTACACTGGCCCCTATCTCAATTTTCTGGGCGGTAGCCGCTCCTACCCACAGGCACATAAAACCAATACCTACGGCTATCAGGTATAGCCGTAGGTATTGAATATCTGCTAACTTATTGATTACTCGCAAAATAGACAAGAATTTATTTTATTGGTGGACATTTGATGGTACTACCCAGGATGTAGTTAATATGGATGGTACCTAGCAAATAGCTATCCTTTATTGCGGGGTTCCCCCGCACAGAACCGGGCTCTCCGTAGGGAGTCTGCTGAATGGCTACGAATGGATCGTTGGTTTCGATGTTATAGGGTTCGGCCGCCAGAAATCTGCGAAGACCCTCCGTACGATCTTTTCCCTTTCGAGCCGTCGTTGGCTCAGCCGACCGATTGGCCATAGCACGGGCTATATCATCTTTTAACACATTAGGGTCCGCATACCTATCACTTACATCGTCCAGGTAGTCGGTAGTCGTAAGCCGGAAGCCCACTTCTGCTGATACATCCCACTTGGGATGAAGCTTATAGCGCACCCCAAAGCCCAAAGGAATAGCCAGTTGAACCAAAGAATACGGCTTATCAGAGCCAGGATTGCCCTGCCCCTCGGTACCTAAGGGTTGCAGTCTAACCCAGCGTCCACCGTCAATCTCAGGGGTACGTGCCATTGGATTATGAGCAACGGCCGCCAGACCTGCAAATACGTACGGGCTTAACTGGGGACGGCGGTCAGCCGTACGGCCATCGGGAACCAATTTGTAAATTCCAATGGCCGCGAATTCTTTCAGGTCGTTTCTGAAATGAAGATTTCGTGCAAACTTTTGGGTTCCTAGTTTCGCTCCTGAGTTATTCAGGGTATAGTCATCCCCCACAATACGAGCCCAGGTAAATGAAGCCCGGGCTGCAAAACGTGGTGTAAAGTGGCGGGTATAGTTACCGGTTGCGTGGTAGCGGATGAGTTCAAAAGTAGAAGACAAAGGGGTAGTATAACCCGCTAAATCTCCGTAGTAGCTTGAAGTACCTACTCCCAGGCCTACAGTCGAGTAAGGCAAAAAGGTTCCACGTCGAACCTGAGCCTGCGCAGTGGTAATCGTCAATAGCAGGAGAAACCCTACTCCGACCACTCCTGCTGAGCCAGCCAATCGGCTTTTAACGAAAATATTATTCATACGATAAAAGTATTTTTGGCAAAATTAGTTTAGTTGTTGGTTTTTGGGTGCATTGTTACTTTCCAACGTAATTGTATGTACTTTATTTGCTCAGGTTCTAACTTTTGAGTGAGCGGTACTATATTAAAAGAATACAAAAAAGGTGCCACCCACTCGGGTATAGCGTCTTTTAAACGATTTTGGGTACTATTTAGTGATCGCTTTCAAATCAGCTACTCCTTTTTCATTACCTACCAATCGTTTGGCTCTCAGGAAACGATTCCGTTCAAACTCGTCGTAGTTGGGCGCAACCGGGTCCATACTACTAACCCGGATTTGCCCGGATGCATGAATAAACTCATTGTTACCCATCCACATGCCTACGTGCGTAACTTTTTCGGGCGTGGTATCGGTGGCTTTAGTCCCGAAGAAAAGCAAATCACCCGCACGCAGTCCGGCAAATCCATCAGAAGTACCTATCAGCTCACCGGTATGTACCTGCTGGGAAGCATCGCGGGGCAATACCCAGCCGTTCAGGTAGTAGACGGTTTTGGTAAAACCGCTGCAGTCCATTCCTTTGTAGGAAGTACCTCCCCATAAGTAAGGTATTCCCATCATTCGTTTGGCGGTATTAACCAGGTTCTCCTCCGAAACAGACAGGGAGGCCAGCCAGTCCTGGTAGCGCCGGGCTTCGTTTTTTTGTACAAATGCGGTCCGACCATCGGGGTATTCTACCTGAAAGAAATCGCCCGTTTCGGCTTTTAGTTTCAGCACATCCCCCGCCACCAGGTCAGAAACCGTCTGGCCGTCGGTAGTAGCGGTTTCGTAGGAGAAGCCAAACGGGCGCAGGAAAATAACTTTTTCGGCTTTCTGCCAAAGGTCAAAGGTTGCTTTGTTCATCCGCTGGAGTCCGCCCCAGTCTATCCAGGAAATGTACTGGTCCGGCGTCTGGACCAGGTACCAGCTCCGGTCTTTGTCAAGTACCTTCAGGGGCATGCCCAGTAGCGCCTGCGTTGCCAGCTCGGCCGCGTCGCGGGGTTGTGAACGAAGATTACCAACCGAAACCCTTACTACCCCGTACACCTCCTCCCCCAGTACTTCCGCCGGCAGCAGCTCTATCCGGTCCTCCGCGCTGAGCTTAGCTTTTTGAAGACGCGTAAGCAGTTCTTTGCGGGCTTCGGGCAGGTTGGTTTTTCCCGTAAGTACTCCCTGCTCATCCGCCTCAATCTGGAACACGGCCACCCGGCGGTCTGGGGCGTACTGCTGCCGCACTTCATCAATAATTTTTTGCATGGGTATATTACTTTGAGCAACGGACACTCCTGTCCAGCTCATCAGCAGGCAAAGTAATAGGATAGATTTCATAAGCTGGTAGTTTGAAGCCGGTAAAGTTAAAGTGCCGATCTGCCGCATTGGGCAAATAAGCCGATAAAAGTTCTTTATTTTGTAAAAAAGCAAGTCCCGACTATGATTGCCAGTAAAGACCTTTCTTTTTCGTACTCTGCCCAAAAGAAGTTCCTTTTTCCGGATATACACTGCAACGACGCCGAAGCCCTACTTATTTTGGGTCAGTCGGGACGGGGAAAGACAACGCTGCTACACCTGCTGGCCCTCCTGCTGGAGCCCCAGTCGGGCGACATCAGTATAGATGGCCAGTCGATTCGTCACCTGGCTCCCGGCCAGGCGGCTGCCGTACGGGCCAGCAAAATTGGGATTATTTACCAAAGAGCGCATTTTGTCGGTTCACTAAATGTACTTGAAAACCTGCTCCTGACCAACTACCTGGCCGGTCGCAACCAGGACCAGGAAAAAGCCTCCTCCCTGGCGGCGCAGTTGGGGTTTGGCGAGCATCTTTCCAAAAAAACGCACGAGCTAAGTCAGGGCGAGCAGCAGCGTGTCAGTATTGCCAGAGCCCTGATGAACAATCCGGCGGTTATACTGGCCGATGAACCTACCTCCAGCCTCGACGATGAAAATTGCCGGAAGGTGGTGAGTCTGCTCAAAGCGCAGTCAGCTCAAATTGGCGCCAGCCTGGTAGTTGTTACTCACGACCAGCGCCTGAAGGATGAATTTTCAAACCAGATTTCTTTATAATATGAACCTCCTCAAGATTAGCTGGGCCAATATAAAGGATAAGAAACTCAACAGCTTTCTGAGTGTATTGCTGCTCACGCTGGGTATCGGTATGATATCGCTGCTTCTGCTCCTTAATAAGCAGCTCGACGAGCAGTTTCGGCGCAACATTAAAGGCATAGATATGGTAGTGGGAGCCAAGGGAAGTCCGCTCCAGTTGATTCTTTCGAGCATATACCAGATAGATGCCCCTACCGGTAATGTGCCGCTGGCTGAGGTGAACAAGCTTAAAATGAACCCCTTCGTCAAGACGGTTATTCCCCTCTCTATGGGCGATAACTACCAGGGGTACCGGATTGTAGGTACTACGCCTAAGTACGTAGAGCATTTCGCAGCTACCGTCGGTGAGGGAAAGCTGTTTGGCCAGCCCCTGGAAGTAACCCTGGGTAGTAAGGCGGCCCGGGCGACCGGTATGAAGGTGGGAGATACGTTCGCCAGCGCCCACGGCCTGGACGAAGAGGGAGAAGCCCACGGCGAAACCAGGTACCGGGTAGTAGGTATATTTGAGCCCAGCGGTTCGGTAGTTGACCAGCTTATCCTGACGGACCTGAGTAGTATCTGGCGCATTCATGACCATATTGAAACGCCCCCGCCGGGTGTTAAGGAAAGCGATCCCGTACACGAAGAAACCATAGCCATGCCCCCCGAAAGGCAGGTAACCAGCGCGCTTATCCAGTTTCGAAACCCGATGGGACTTATAGCCCTGCCCCGGCAGGTCAATACCAACACGCCTATGCAGGCCGCCTTACCCAGTATTGAAATCAACCGGCTGTTTTCGCTGCTGGGCGTAGGCATTGATACCCTCCGGGCACTGGCCTTAGTCATTATTCTTATTGCCGGTGCCAGCGTATTTGTTTCCCTTTATAATTCGCTCAAAGAACGAAAATACGAAATGGCGCTGATGCTCTCGATGGGCGCTACCCGAACTATGCTATTCAGGATGCTACTACTGGAAGGATTGCTCCTGGCGCTGCTGGGCTACGTGGCGGGTGTACTACTCAGCCGACTGGGCTTGTGGTTGTTTAGCCTGACGGCGGAACAGGACTTTCATTATTCTTTCGGTGGAATGACCCTCCTCCCGGAAGAGGTACTGCTTCTGGTGGGCGCGCTGGCTATTGGTGTTCTGGCGGCGGCCCTGCCTTCCCTGGGCGTTTATCGCCTGAGTATATCCCGTACCCTCGCCCAGGATTGAACTACCCGGCCGTGAACTATCTTGCTTTTTGCACTGTATTCGTTATAAATTTGTTACGAAGTAAGTAGCTATTAGAAATTAGCTTTTAGTGGTTAGTTCTTTAAGTTGCTGTATAAGACTGGATTGTGAATAATTCTAATGGGAAGTAATTTTGCGCAAGTACTTAGTTATCAGGAAATAATCTTTTAGCCTCCAAAGGTACTTATTGCAACCAACCGTTGCGGACCGTATTTATTCCCGAAACAACCGACCCAAAAAACTTAAACTAGATAGTACTATGAAATTTTTTCGCTGGACCGTACTTCCCCTGCTTGTTGTGTCGCTCATGGCCTTTACGCCGCACACGGCTCCCGTCAAACTTTCGTGGGAAACCCTGCGTGACGTGACGTTTAAGAAGAAGTGGTACGAAGCGGAACAGGTATATATGCTGTATCCCACGTTTGGCCCCGGGGTACAAAAGCTGAGTGGCAAAGAGGTCGCCATAACGGGCTACGTACTGCCGGTAGATCTGGATGCTAACCTGTATGTACTATCCGCGTTCCCCTATAGTGCCTGTTTCTTCTGCGGTGGCGCCGGTCCCGAATCCGTCATGTCCCTGCAGTTCAAGAAAGGTACCCGCAAATTTAAAACCGATGAGCGCCTGACTTTTAAAGGTACCCTCAAGCTGAACGCCGACGATATTTATCAGATGAACTATATTCTGGACAACGCCGAAGTTACCGAATAGTCTTCTGTTAACTCTACAATAAAAGAAGCCCGTCCAGACAGACGGGCTTCTTTTATATAGAAACAAAGCGGGCAGTCCCGCTTCACTACGATATTAGTATACCTTCACATTTACTGCATTAAGGCCTTTGGGGCCCCGCTCCACTTCAAAGGTCACTTTGTCATTCTCCTTGATAGTACCTTCAATCGCGTTCTGGTGCACAAACACACTATCCTGTGACTCATGGTCCTTGATAAAACCGTAGCCTTTGGACGTATTAAAGTAGGTCACAGTGCCTTTCCGAAGTGAATCGGCCGGATCAATGTCTTCCTGGCGACTTATGCCAATTTGTATGTCTTCCTGCTTTACGACTTTCTTTCTTTTGGGATCGGGAGGCGTAGAGGTGATGTTCCCGTATTCATCCACATAGGCGAACATCTCTTCGACATCCTGCCCTTTGACCGAGCTGGCTTTTCGCTCTTCCTTCTTTTGCTCTTTGTCCTGACGTTTCTTTAGCTTTTTCTTTTCTTTTTCCTTTTTACCGAATGTCTCTTGTGATTTACCCATAAAGTGATCTTGATCTTTGATATATAATACTGTCGTTTTTACGATGGAGAGGGCTTACTTCGTCTGTATTATAGCAGATTGTACAGCAGCCAGTTTGCTGAAGCAAATAAAAAAGCCTTACTGGAGGTAAGGCTTTCCACTGATAGCTTCTTATATAAATAAGACTAAGCCAGTTGAACGTTGACTGCGTTTAGTCCTTTTTTACCTTCCTGAAGGTCATAAGTCACCTCGTCATTTTCTCTGATCTCATCTACCAGTCCAGATACGTGTACGAAGTACTCCTGACCTGTTTTTGTGTCTTTAATAAATCCGAATCCTTTCAGATCATTAAAGAATTTTACTGTTCCGTTATTCATGATGATTTGTTTGTTATATATGTACTACATCTTAACCGGCTTCTTGGTTCAGATTTTTTTGCAAAATGGGCTAAAAAAATTTCAATACTTGATCAGGATGCTCTAATCGCACAAAATATTTTTATTAAACTCGGATTCAGGGAAGCAATTCGTCCCAAAAAAGGGCTGGTACCCGCCTCTGAGCGGCGCCGTCGTCAGGCAGAATATCTAACCAATTTTCCGCTTTCCCGTTATTAGAGTATACGATACAAAAGCAGATGAGCCATTTGTAACACTTTACATTTCCCGTCATGAAATACTCCCTTAACCTTGGCCGTATAGCGGGCATACGCTTGTCCATTCACTGGACGTTTGCCATCTTGTTACTGTGGATCATATTTTCTAATATCAGCCGGGGAACTACTGAAACCATCTGGATCGTGGCTTTTACCCTGGCCATCTTTGTGTGCGTAATACTACACGAGCTGGGCCACGCCCTGACCGCCCGGCGTTACAATATCCAGACCAGCGATATTATCCTGCTGCCCATTGGGGGAGTGGCTAACCTGGAAAGAATTCCGGAGAAACCTTCGGAAGAACTGGCGGTTGCCCTGGCGGGGCCGGCGGTTAACCTGCTGATTATGCTGGTGCTGATTCCCTTCGTACGCTTTCCGGAGAATACCGACGAGCTGACCCGCATGGTGACCATCAATGAGTCCAACTTCCTAATAAACCTGCTGACCATAAACGGCTGGCTGGCGCTGTTCAACCTGATACCGGCCTTTCCCATGGATGGCGGCCGGGTACTTCGGGCGCTTCTTTCTTTCCGGATGGAGCGCGCCAAAGCTACCCGTATTGCAGCTTCCATTGGTCAGCTCCTGGCCATTGGCTTTGTGGTACTGGGCTTTTTTGGTAACCCGTTTTTAATCTTTATCGGGCTTTTTATCTTTCTGGGGGCACAGCAGGAGGCCACCCACGTCAAGACTACTACTATGTTTCAGGGGCATACGGTGGGGGAAGTGGGCATGACCGACTACCCAACCATGCACCAGAGCGACCTGGTTGAAGATGCCGTCCGGCTGCTCCTCGACAGCCAGAATCGTAATTTCCTGATTCTTGATGCTTTTAAAGAACCCGTAGGTACCCTCACCCGCGAAGCCATAATTAAGGGGCTGGCCCAAAAAGGAAACAGTGCTTTCCTGTCGGATGTGATGGATGCGGATATCCTGTATCTCGACGCCCGGCTGCCGCTGGAAGAAGCCTGGCAAATCATGCAAACGCAGAAGAAGGGGTTTGCCCTAATACGAAAAGAAGGGAAAATTATAGGAGCGATTGACCCGGAAAACGTAGTGGAGTTTCTGATGGTACAGCAGGCTTCGCTGGGAAGAGAGGTCAGGAGGCCGGGCTAAACAAAAGGTAGTACTTAGCGTCCCAAAAAAGAACGTAGAGTAAAGGCATTGCGGACAGCGTTGCCTTCCCAGTCATTGTTAAAGTACACGTACACCTCTTTCCCGGCCGACTCCCACTCCCGGCAGCGGTCGGCCCACCAGTGCAGGTCGTTGTCGGAGTAGGAGCCGCCGTAGAGCCTCTCCGTATCGGGGCCGTGCATGCGTATATACACAAAAGGAGCCGTAGCCCGCAGGATACAGGGTAGTTTGGCTCCGCTCATGATGCAGTAGGCCGCCTGGTGCTGCTCAAGCAGATTAAAGATAGGCTCCTGGTGCCAGCCCGGATGCCTGAACTCTACCGTGAGCTTTATCCACTTAGGTACCTTCTCCAGGAAGTAGGCGAGGCGGTCGTAGTCGTAGCCGAAGTTCGGAGAAAGCTGCACCAGAAAAATGGCCCGCTTCTCACCCAGGATATGCCAGCAGTTTTTGATCCGCTCGATCCAGGGCTCGGGTCCGTTTAGCTTTTTGGCATGGGTAAGGCCACGGGGTGCTTTGACCGTTAGCTGAAACCCTTCCGGAAGGCGCTCCCGCCAGCCGGCAAAGGTCTGCTCGCGGGGCCAGTGGTAGTAGCTGCTGTTGAGCTCAACGGTCTGGAAGTGCTGGATGTAGTAGTGCAGGCGCTTCGCTACGGGTGTAGGGGCCGGGTACAGCACACCTTGCCAGTGATCATAACTCCAGCCCGATGTACCAATGTGGATACCCATACTCCTGCTTTTAATTCATTACTCCTCCTGTTGTCCAATTAGTATTTCTTTCAGTACCGCCTGGGCCGACCACACGCGGTTGGCCGCCTGGTCTATCACCAGCGAACGCGGTCCGTCAAGTACCTCGTCGGCTACCTTCATGTTACGCCGTACGGGCAGGCAGTGCATAAATTTGCCGTTATCAGTGAGGGCCATCTTGGCTTCATCCATAATCCACGATTCATTCAAGGCAAGTACCTGTCCGTAGTGCTCATAAGACGACCAGTTTTTGCCGTACACAAAATCTGCGCCTTCCAGCGCTTTCTTCTGGTCATAAATTACCTGTGCATTACCCACAAATTCGGGAGCCAGGTTATACCCTTCCGGATGCGTCACGACCAGCTCCACGTCCATGTGGTTCATCCATTCACAGAACGAATTCGCTACTGCCTGGGGTAAGGGTTTAAAGTGGGGCAGCCACGTAAGTACTACCTTGGGCCTTGGCTTCGTCCTGAATTCCTCCATCGTGATACAGTCGGCCAGGGACTGCAGCGGGTGGCGCGTAGCCGACTCCAGATTCACAATAGGTACCCCGGCGTACTTCTTAAACTGCTGAAACACCTGCTCGGCGTAGTCTTTGTCACGGTCCTGCAGCTCGGCAAACGACCGGATGGCGATGATGTCACAGTAGCGGCCAATGACCGCGGCGGCTTCCTTGACGTGCTCGGCCTTATCGCCGTTCATGACAATCGGGTTTCCAGGTTCTCCCTCCTCCAGCTCCAGTCCCCAGCTATCCTGCCCTACGTTCATCATCAGTACGTTCAGTCCCAGGTTCTGGGCGGCCTTTTGGGTACTTAGCCGCGTACGCAGGCTGGAATTAAAGAACAACAGCCCGATGGTTTTGTTCTTGCCCAGTAGTTGGTCAGCAAAGGGATTACGCTTGGCAATGATTCCACTGGAAATAAGGTTACCCAAATCCTGTACGTCGTGGATGGAGAGAAAGTGTTTCATTTTTGGATTGTCGAATTGCGATTGCGTATTTTCGAATTATTTCTTTTTTGAACTGTTATTAGCTCTTGCGGTTTTGGCCAAAGAAGAAAAGATGGCTGACAGTTAGCAATCGACGTTCGACAACTTCCTGACTTCCACCGCCAGGGCCTCCAAAAACGCATCCGCTTCTTCTTTACCAAGAGCCAGGGAAGGCAGCAAACGAAGCGTATTGGCTCCGGCTACGCCTGTGAACATCTTATGCTCGAAAAGAAGTTTGTCACGCAGGTCCTTGATGGGAAAATCGTATTCTATGCCAATCATCAGGCCGCGTCCGCGGAGTTCTTTGTAACCGCCTATCTCACGGATACCGTTCAGGAGGTACTCGCCAATACGGGCCGCATTCTCAATCAGCCCCTCCTCTTTCATAATATCAAGTACAGCTACCCCCGCCGCACACGCCAGGTGGTTACCGCCAAAGGTAGTACCTAACAGTCCGTAGCTGGCTTTGAATTTGGGAGAAATAAGTACTCCACCAATTGGGAAGCCATTACCCATACCCTTAGCCATGGTAATCAGGTCGGGATGAATACCGCTGAACTGGTGCGAGAAGAACTTACCCGTACGTCCGTAGCCGCACTGCACGCTGTCCAGAATCAGGATAGCGCCGGTCTCGTCACATTTCCGGCGCAGAGCCTTTAAAAATTCATCCGAACACACGTGAATACCGCCTACGCCCTGAATACCTTCAACTATCACCGCGCAGGTTTCGTCGGTAATGCCCGCTTCGGCCGAGGCAACATCGTTGAATGGCAGAAACGATACGTGTTCGTTGTAGTTGACCGGTGCTACAATGGAGGGGTTATCCGTTGCCGCTACGGCTCCGGCGGTACGTCCGTGAAAAGCCTTTTTGAAAGCAACTACTTTGGTCCGTCCGTTGTGGAAGGAGGCGAGCTTCAGGGCATTTTCATTAGCTTCGGCTCCGGAACTACACAGAAAAAGCTGATAGTCGGGGTAACCCGAAAGCGCGCCCAGTTTCTCGGCTAGCTCTTCCTGTAGAGATATTTTGACCGAATTGGAATAGAAACTAATGGCGTTGAGCTGCTTCGTCAGCATCTCTACGTAGTAGGGGTGGCAATGCCCTACGGAAATTACTGCGTGTCCGCCGTAGAGGTCAAGGTACTTGGTCCCGTGGGTATCCCAGAGGTAGCTGCCCCGGGCTTTTACCGGCTCTATATCGTAAAGAGGATACACATTGAATAGCTGTGACATGTTGGGAGTAATTGTGAATTTTGAATTAGTGATTGAGTGAATGGGATGGGGCAAGGCGGCGTTTCGCTAATAGCTAACAGCTGTTGGCTAACACCTACTTAAAATGCTGGTGCTTTGAGCCTGAGTCCGGCATCCTCGGGAAGTCCGAATAGCAGGTTCATGTTCTGGACGGCTTGTCCTGACGCACCCTTGGTCAGATTGTCAATGGCGCTGGTGATCAGGAGTTGCCCGTCGTGCTTTTCTACATGGATCAGACCTTTGTTGGTATTCACTACCTGCTTCAGGTCAATGGCCGCCACGCTTAGGTGCGTAAACGGGTGTGCATCGTAGTAGGCGCGGTATAGCTCCATCGCCTCCTGTAGGGTACCTTCGTAGGGGGTATATACATTGGCCATAATGCCCCTAGTAAAGTCGCCCCGGTACGGGATGAAGTTAATGGCTTCGCTGAATCCCTCCTGTAGCTTCGTCAGGCTCATTCGTATCTCCGTCAGGTGCTGGTGCGTGAAGGCCTTGTAAATGGAGATATTATTGTTGCGCCAGCTGAAGTGCGTGGTAGTACTTAGCGCCTGCCCGGCTCCGGTACTTCCTGTAATAGCACTGACGTGTACCGCCTCTTTCAGCAGACCTGCCTGTGCTAAGGGCAGTAGCGCCAGCTCAATGCTCGTCGCAAAGCAGCCGGGGTTGGCAATGCGGGTAGCCTGCTGAATGCGCTCGCGCTGCAACTCCGGCAGTCCGTACACAAAGCCCTCCGACTCATCACGGAAGTCGGTACTCAGGTCAATAATTTTTACCGACTCAGGTACCTGATACTCGTCCAGAAACTTTTTAGACTCGCCGTGGCCCGAACACAGAAAAATCACGTCCAGTCCTTCCTGACCCAGTAGTTCCGAAATTTCTTCTCCCGAAAAAACCAGTTCTGTATCACCAAACAAATCAGTATGGGTACTATACACGGGCTTTCCGGCCTGGCTCTTACTATGAGCAAAAGCGATAGTGGCGCTGGGGTGATTAATGAGGATGCGAAGCAGTTCGCCCCCCGTATAGCCAGCCGCTCCTATGATACCTATGTTTATGGGTTGTTTCATTAGATTTCTTTCGTCGGGTCTATCCGATCATATTATTTCCAAATCGTTTGTATAAAAGCGGACTTCTCCATTTTTGGATCATTCGTCAAAACCGGGCAACTTTTAAGAAAACCCGCCCCAGCAATTAACCGGTCATGCAGTTCGGGAATATCTGTGATTTCGAATGCCCGCTGCACAGATGGATAATCTAACGTTAAGATTTGAATGGTACCCGAAGAAGAACTCACCATGTAATTCACTTCCAATAGTGAAACTTCTATACGCCCTTTTTCTGACAGATAACCAATTTCAGCCAGCACAATCGCCGGGATCCATATAATTACCCTATCCTCTTTTTCCAAAGCACGCTCGAAAAGACGGGACACTCTGACAGGAAGCTGCCTTTCTTCAAGCCAAAGTACAAGGGCCATGGTATCCACTACATACTCCTCCGCTTCAAACATTACGCTGTCGCTTTGGGTAGAGCGCTTTGTAATTAGCAAATTCCTCTTCCAGGTGCTCAGCTTCGGCACGGGATAGGGTCCCTTCCTCCAGCTCATTAGACTCTGTACGACCTTTGGCCAGAAGAAACTCCGCAAAATCAAGGATCTCGCGAACCAGCGGCACGGGCATCTGATCCACCATGTGATCTAACTCTTTTTTTAACTCAGCCTTATCCATAATTCCTATCATTGTTAATTCCCTCAACTCCTATCTGCTAATTCACTTACTTTCTGATAAATCATCGCCTGGTTGGAAGCTACCTTGGAGAATCCGCGTACGTCGTCGCCGGTCCAGGCGTTGTTCATTTCACCGTAGCTACCAAATACCGACGACATCAGGTCGTAAGCTGACTCGATGCCCTCTACGTAGAAGCGGTACGGCGCCAGGTGTACGTGTACTTTGCCCGTAACGTGACTTTGGGTGTCGGTCAGGAAGGTTTCGATATTGCGCATCACCGGCTCTACAAACTGCCCCTTGTGCAGCAGGCCGCCGTACCAGTTGGCCAGTTGCTCTTTCCAGTACAGTTGCTGCTCGGTCAGTACGTGTTTTTCGAGGGTATGGTGGGCTTTGATAATAATCAGCGGAGCCGCGGCCTCAAAGCCAACGCGTCCTTTGATACCGATAATAGTATCACCCACGTGAATGTCGCGACCGATGCCGTAAGGCTGCGCAATAGCTGATAGTTTCTGAATAGCCTGTACCGGATTGTCGAAGCTTTCACCGGCTACGCCTTTCAATTCTCCATTTTCAAATTCCAGCGTAATAGTTTCCGGCTCCGTTTTGGAAACCTGCGTGGGCCAGGCCGACTCGGGCAGGTACTTCTGCGAAGTCAGGGTTTCTTTACCTCCTACCGAAGTACCCCACAGGCCCTTGTTAATGCTGTACTCAGCCTTTTTCCAGTCGCGCTGTACCCCTTTCTTCGTCAGGTACTCAATTTCCGCCTCGCGCGAAAGTTTTAGGTCGCGGATGGGCGTGATGATTTCGGCCTCGGGTGTAATAATCCGGAACGCCATGTCAAAGCGCACCTGGTCGTTACCGGCCCCGGTACTCCCGTGCGCAATAGCACTGGCACCAATCTCTTTGGCGTACTCAGCTACGGCTACCGCCTGAAATATACGCTCGGCGCTTACTGAAAGCGGGTAGGTATTGTTTTTAAGAATATTACCGAATATAAGGTAGCGGATGCACTGCTCGTAGTAGTCTTTGGTTTTGTCAATGGTAGCGTGCTGCTTTACCCCCAGTGCATAGGCATTAGCTTCAATGGTTTTTAGTTCTTCGTCCGAAAATCCGCCGGTATCTACCAGTACTGAGTGTACTTCGTAGCCCTTGTCTTCGGCCAGGTACTTGACACAAAACGAGGTATCCAAACCTCCACTGAACGCTAATACTACTTTTTGCTGTGACATTTTACTTGTGGGTATAATTGACTTATAAAAGATGGGTATAAAATATAAAAACCCCGCTACGGACTAGTTCAGAACTGCCGGGCGAGGTTTTTCTATGTACTTGAATAAATTCTAGTCTGTACAAAAGTACCCTAAGGTACCAGCATCGCTTCGGTATTCTTCTTTTTAGCCCGCTCTTCCCTTCGCAGCAGCACCCGCTGCTTGATTTGCATCCAGCGCTCGTACAGTTTGGACTCCTTCAGGAAGTTCCAGGTCTCTTTCTTCTCGTTTTTCTTAGCCTCTTCCGGATTATACATCATACCGGTACACAGGCAGTGCTTGCGCTCGGTGCGGGTCAGTACATCGTAGTTGACACAGCTGGCGCAGCCCTTCCAGAAAGAATCATCGGTAGGCAGCTCACTAAAGGTAACCGGCTCGTAGCCCAGGTCCGAGTTAATCTTCATGACCGCCAGGCTGGTGGTGATACCGATAATCTTGGCGTTGGGGTACTTTTCCCGCGACAGTTCAAAGGCTTTGGCTTTGATGGATTTGGCAATACCGCTGTTACGATAGTCCGGGTGGACAATAAGGCCCGAATTGGCCACAAACTTGCCGTGCTCCCAGGTTTCTATGTAACAAAAGCCTACCCACACGCCACGGTTCGTCGTGGCTATAATGGCCTTGCCTTCCACCATTTTCTCCATCAGGTACACCGGCGAACGCTTGGCAATACCGGTACCACGCTTTTTAGCGCTTTCCTCCATCTCGGCACAGATGGTTTCGGCAAAATGGAGATGATTTTCATTAGCAACCTGAACGGTAAACTGGCTGCCGATAAGTTCTGTATTTTTCATGGTTGTTTTATCCAAAAAAAAATGACACCCACCGTACGCTGCGCGGCCGGGTAAATAACATCTAAATCAGTTGATGAGTATCCTTGACTTAACTTACACTAAAAAAATGGGGGGCAGAGAGACGTTTACCACGTAGGTAAAACAGAGTTACAGGGTCCTCACGGACCTAAACCTAAAGGGCGTAATGGGAGAGAATATGTTTGCGCCTTGGTTGTTCATTGAATTGTTCTGCTGAAAAACAGTGCAAATTTTATAAAAAATGTACATTCACCCAAAGAAACAGCAAATATATTTTTCTGGTTCAATGGCTACTGGTCTCGTAAAATCAAACAATCGTACCACTCCTTAACCTCAGCCGGGTACTTTTTTTTATTGTTAGGCTAAAAAATCAAACATAAGGGTTTGACTATCAATTTTTTATACTGACACCGTTACTTTTTGGGCAATTCTGCTATTTTTGCTAATGCTGTCTATTGCTGTTTTTGCCTGGGTGAAACTTTACTCAATACGCAACCGTTTGAGTATATCATAAACTGGTAAAATAAGTACAAAACCGGTCTAGCCCGGGAAATGAGCAAGCCTTATTCCAGGCCCAAAACCAATACAGGGAGGTGTCAAAATAATTAATGAATCAACTGACTGCTGACGATCTTATTTATGGCTATATCAATGGGATATTTCCCATGGCCGATTCCGACGAAACGTTATACTGGTACTCGCCGGACCCCCGGGCCATTATACCTATTGATACTTACTGCTCCCACAAGTCGCTTCGCCCGGTACTGAACAGGAAGGAATTTGAAATCCGGATTAATTCTGATTTCGAAGGCGTAATGGTACATTGTGCGGCTCCCCGCACCGATGAGGAGGGTACCTGGATTTCGCAGGATATTATTCAGGCGTACACCGAACTGCACAAGCTGGGGTTTGCGCACAGCATAGAAGCCTACAAAGACGGTAACCTGGTGGGGGGGCTATACGGCGTGGCCATTGGGGCGGCTTTTTTTGGCGAATCCATGTTTTATACCGTAAGCAACGCTTCTAAAGTCGCCTTTCACTACCTGATTCAGATTCTCCGTCAGCGCAATTTCCAGTTGCTCGACACGCAGTTTATCAATGACAACGTACGTCGCTTCGGAGCCATTGAAATCCCTAAAACCGAGTACATGGCCCGGCTGCGAAAAGCCATCGCCAGCAAAGCCCGCTTCGTAGAGCCGGACGTGGAGCATCTGTTCCTGCGGTAGCAATCCTCATGAAAAATAACCACTGCGTATAGTTTGATGCTGAAATAGCCTAATTTTGGGAAAAATTTCAGGTCAAACGATTGCATTGTAGTGGCAAAGCCCATTCTGGTCATTAAGTTCGGTACTGCTTCCATCACCCGCCCAACCGGTGAGCCTGACCTGGCTATTATTGCCGAAGTAGCCCGTCAGGTATCTCTGCTTCACAAAGACTACCGCCTGATCATCGTATCGTCGGGAGCCGTGGGGGCCGGTAAAGCTTTTATTCAGGAATATAAAGGTACCATTACCCAGCGCAAAGCCGCCGCCTCGGTGGGTAATCCGCTGCTGGTGGGCCTGTACGCCAGCCATTTTACGCCCTACGGCATCGCCATTGCCCAAAGCCTCTGCGAACGTCAGCACTTTGCCAACCGCCACCAGTTTCTGCAGCTTAAAGAAACCTACGACGAACTCTGGAACAACGGAATTATACCCATAGTAAACGAAAACGACGTAGTAAGCGACCGGGAGCTGAAGTTCTCCGACAACGACGAACTGGCTACCCTTATAGCCGCCGGATTCGGAGCCGAAGCCCTGATGCTTTGTACCTCCGTGGGCGGCCTGCTCGATGAGGCCGGTCAACTGGTGCGTGAAGTACCTGACGTCAATGAGGTTTTTAAATTTGTAAAGACCGGAAAATCGGCGCTGGGGCTGGGAGGCATGGCTTCCAAGCTGACCTTTGCCAAGCTGGCTACCCGTATGGGTATTCGGGTCGTGATATTTGGCATGGGCGAAAAGGACGGTATCCTTCGCGCGTTGCAGGGTAGTACCGGTACGGTTTTTAGCCCGCAGGCAAGTACCCTTTCGGCCCGCAAACGCTGGCTGGGCAGCGGCGGACTGGTAGCCGGAAAGCTCCGCATCGACGACGGTGCCGCCAAAGCCCTGGTGAAACGCAAGAGCCTGCTGGCCGTGGGGGTACTGGAAGTAGTAGGTGAATTTGAGGCCGGGGAAATCATTGAATTATTCACACCCGAAAACGAAATGATAGCCGTAGCCCGCGCCCGCGAAACCTCCCGGGCTATCCTGAATAATCTGAAAACGCAAAATTTTGAAGTGGCCAACGCCAGCGATATCGTACTACTCTGATGGAATCAATCTTACCTCTCTTACAGGCTACCCAACAGGCCGCCGCCGCCGTCCGGAATTTGTCGGATGCGCAACGGGCGGAGCTGCTCAAGGGTCTGGCCGACCGGGTACTTACTAATCAGGCGCGCATCATCAGCGAAAATGGGAAAGACCTGGACCGCATGGACGACGCTGACCCCAAAAAAGACCGGCTGCTGCTGAACGAAAAGCGCATTCAGGGACTGGCGCAGAGCCTGCGCGAGGTAGCGGCCCTGCCCGACCCGACTGGTGAGGTCTTGCTGGAACGTACCATTTCGCAGGGATTACAACTCCGTAAGGTGGCTGTTCCGCTGGGGGTAGTAGGAGTAATCTACGAATCCCGCCCCAATGTTACTATCGACGTGGCCTCGCTCTGTCTGCGCTCTGGGAATGCCTGCGTACTCAAAGGAGGTAAAGAAGCACAGTACTCCAACGAATGCCTGGTGGGAATTATACACGAAGTACTGGCCGAATTTGGTGTGGACGCGGCGGCCGTAGCCCTGCTACCCACCGACCGTAAGTTTGTGGCAGAGCTTCTCTCCGCCACCCGCTACGTAGATATTATCATCCCCCGCGGCTCGGAAGGCTTAATTCAATACGTGCGCCAAAACTCACTGGTACCTACCATCGAGACCGGAGCCGGCGTATGCCACACCTACGTAGAAGCATCGGCTGACCTGGTCATGGCGCGTGACATTGTAGTCAATGCCAAGGTATCCCGCCCTTCGGTGTGTAATTCACTGGATACCCTGGTAGTAGACCGGGCGGTGGCCACAGCCTTTCTGCTTACCCTGCAGGACGAGTTCACCAAGTGGAACGTAGAAGTATTTGCGGACGAGGAATCGTATCAGGTACTTAAAGAAGCCGGGTACCCTCTTTTACAAAAAGCTACATCTGATGATTTTGGCCGGGAGTTTCTGGACTATAAATGTTCGGTAAAGGTAGTGGAGGGGCTTTCGGAAGCACTTTCGCACATTCAACAGTACTCCTCCCGCCACTCCGAAGCCATTGTGTCCCGTGATGGAGCAGCCATTGAACGCTTTCTGAACGAGGTGGATGCCGCCGCCGTCTACGCCAACGCCTCCACGCGCTTTACCGACGGGGGCGAGTTTGGTCTGGGTGCCGAAATCGGTATTTCTACCCAAAAACTGCACGCCCGCGGGCCCTTTGCCCTGGAAAAACTCGTCACCGAAAAGTGGGTGGTAACGGGTACCGGCCAGACGCGCTGGTAAGAGGCTCTTGTTTTCTAAAGTACTCATATCCTCCGCCCGGCCTGTAGTAGGCCGGGCTTTTTTTTGGGCCAATGGCATTAGAATAACCCGCTCCCCTGCTTACACCTATTGTACTCTATCTTCTATACTACAAAAGGCAATGAGCATACTACTGATTGGAAGCTCCAATACCGATATGGTTGTCAAGACGCAAAAGCTTCCGGCACCCGGCGAAACCGTCATTGGGGGTACTTTTCTAATGAATCCGGGTGGCAAGGGAGCCAACCAGGCCGTAGCTGCCGCCCGTCTCAAAGCCTCCGTCCGGCTGGTAGCCAAGGTAGGAAATGACCTGTTTGGCGAGCAGGCCGTGGAAGGTTTTCAGAAAGAAGGTATTGATACAACGGCCGTTGTAACAGATGCCGGTCCGTCGGGCGTAGCACTCATTACCGTGGACGATAAAGGGGAAAACTGCATCGTGGTCGCCCCCGGTGCCAACGGGAACCTCCGGCCGCACGAAGTAGATGCCGCTATTGAGGGCTGTGCCCCCGACGATATAGTCTTGCTCCAGCTGGAAATACCCCTGGCTACCGTCGGGCACGCCATCCGGAAAAGTGCGGAGCGGGGCCTGCGGGTCATTCTGAACCCCGCACCGGCTCAGCCACTACCGGCCGACCTGCTCGCCCACCTCTACCTGATTACCCCCAACGAAACCGAAGCCGAACTCCTGACCGGGGTACCCGTCACCGAACAAAGTGTAGCGGAAGCCGCCCGTGCCCTGCAGCAGATGGGTGTTTCCAATGTGGTCATTACCCTGGGGGCGAAAGGTGCCTATGTACTTAGTCCTGAATTTGAAGGCCTGGTACCTACCGCCGCCGTCACCGCCGTAGACTCTACCGCCGCCGGCGACTGCTTCAACGGGGCCCTGGCCGTAGGCATAGCGGAGGGGCTTCCCCTGCGGGAAGCGGTAGCTTTCGCCTGCAAAGCGGCGGCCATTTCGGTCACGCGGCTGGGGGCGCAGAGTTCCATGCCCCATCGAAATGAAATAACTTAAATCTTATAGTATTGCCACTAATACAAGTACCTAACCTTTACCTTCCTCTACCTGATGTTCATTGTCGAAACCTACACTACCGCGGTACTATTCTGTATTGTTACCATGCTTTGCTGGGGCTCCTGGGCCAACACCCAGAAACTAGCCGCCGGACACTGGCGCTTCGAGCTTTTTTACTGGGACTACGTGCTGGGTATCCTGCTGCTGTCTTTGCTTTTTGCCTTTACACTAGGAAGTACCGGTGAAGGTGGTCGCAGCTTTATTCCCGACGTACAGCAGGCCGACTGGTCCAACATAGGGTCGGCGGTTTGGGGAGGTGTCCTTTTCAACGCGGCCAATATTCTGCTGGTGGCGGCCATTGCCATTGCAGGTATGTCCGTAGCCTTTCCGGTCGGGATTGGGCTGGCGCTGGTGGTAGGGGTTATTGTGAACTACCTGGCGCAACCGCTAGGCAACGCGCTGCTGCTGTTCGGTGGGGTGGCGCTGGTAGCAGCGGCTATTCTGCTCAATGCCACCGCCTACCGTAAGCTGGCAAGTAATACCCAAGTGGTCTCTACCAAAGGCTTAGTACTTTCAGTCGTAGCCGGACTGCTCATGGGCTTTTTCTATAAGTACGTGGCGCAGGCCATGTTTCCGGACTTTACCCAGCCCGAGGCGGGCAAGCTCAGTCCGTATACCGCTGTGGTGTTTTTTGCATTGGGTATATTACTGAGTAATTTTCTGTTCAATACCCTGCTCATGTACCGCCCCTTCGTGGGCGAGCCCGTTTCCTACGCCGACTACTTCCGGGGTACTTCGCGCAGCCACCTCACGGGTGTAGCCGGTGGGGTTATCTGGAGCATTGGTATGTCACTCAATATCATCGCTTCGGGCGAAGCCGGTCCGGCCATTTCGTACGGCCTGGGTCAGGGAGCTACGGTAGTGGCCGCCCTCTGGGGTATTTACATCTGGAAAGAATTCAAAAACGCACCCGCAGGTACCTCCACGCTCCTCAACCTCATGCTGCTGTGTTACCTGATTGGTCTGGCGCTGATTATTGCGGCGGGGTAATGAGGGGAAGTACTATTCAAAGCTTTACTTTTACCGGATTATCCTTTATATCACCTTCGTACAACCTGTAGCTTCCTACATTAACATTCCCCTTTTTCAGTTCCTGAAATAGACAGTTATCTTTTGGATAAGGAATAGTAAAGAAGGCGTAGGTCCCTTTGGGGGAGTTATTATGAATTGCGTATTGTATATAGATAGTCTTTCTGGCTGGGACAAAAAGTAAAGTAGGTGAGAAAAATGTATGCAAAATATAATCTGCTAAAAAACAATCAATCTTGTTTTTCTTAAACCACTCAGCTATGTATTCATAGTACTTGATTGGTTTGTAAGAACAATAACTAAAAGGAAAAACCCGTACTCCAGCGGGAGCCAATATTAACCCATCATTCGAGGATCCGCCATTGAAGTTCATGCGGTTATACTTTTCATAACTTAATACATAGCCACTCCACAAATCCTCAATTGTTCTGCTTTTATTTAGCTTTTGTTCCTTAACCTGAAAAGAGGGAGCTAATGCATATATATCCCTATCAAAGGGATTAGTAAGGTATACCCTCAGAAATCTGTTATAATCACCATCAGATTTTTTATTAATGAATACACGATAGTTTATTTTTAAACCTTCTTCATGGGGTTTAGCAGAAATCCCTACAAGTACTAACAAAATAATCAAAGCCTTAGCTTTCATAAATAAGCCGTTTGGTGCTATTGATACTATCTCTTAAGTACTCATTTTTGATAGGTTGGTCAGTTAGGAGGTCAACTTTCCTTTGAAACAGTTCTTCCAGAGCATCCCAAAAATTAAGTAGTGTTTCTCCCTTTTCTATAGGAGACATGGGTTCCAGTTCCACCAATAAGTCTAAATCACTGGTTGCCTCACTGAAATGCTCTGTAATTACTGAGCCAAACGCATATAGTTTGCCTACCCGGTACTGTTTGCACAGTGTTGCCAGCCTCTCTGCGTTTTCTGAAAGTATGGGGGACATTTTCATTGCTGTATTATCATTGGCTACGATACCAACAGAAATTTTGACTTTATGATTATTTATTACCCTACCCGCTCCACGCCTGGTACTTCCAGCACCAGGTCGGCACCGTAGACGAAGGCGGGCGTTTGGTAGCCTGGTTTAAAATTTCCCTCAAGTACCTTCTTTGCGATAATCAGGCTGCTGTGGGCGGTGAGGTTGTAACCTTCCGGGCCGGTGAGTTGGGCAGTCTTAACTTCGCCGGATGCGTTACGTACTTCGCCCCACACGTTGCTGCTGGCCAGTTGGCGCATGGCTTCGGTGGGGCCGGTGATTTTATCTACCCGGCTTTTGGCAATGTTCTTTATAAAATCTGTTTTCAGCAACCAGTTAAATGCTCCCTGAAATCGAAGTACCGAATGTACCTTGGGAGAAATGCCGGTATAGGTTTCAATATTGGGTATGCCGGTAGTATGGTAGGCGGTGGATACGTCGCCCCAGGGAATGGTCATAAAGAAGCGTTTCCGGCCGTTGAGCTGTATCCACTTACTTTTATGACCCAGTGGCTTCCGGACTATCCTGCCATTCTCCCGTACCGCTCCGCCTTCACCCAGTCCTTCCACCATGGTACTCGCCGTTCCGTGCGACAGCCCGCCCCCTACGGTTTCGAAAGCCAGCTGGAGGTGAGTTGCGTTGGGTAGCTGGTTTTTGAGGTACAGGGCCAGGCAGTCGGTAGGTACTACGTCGAAGCCCGCGCCCGGCAGGAGCATAATGCCTGCCTTACGGGCAGCTTCGTCGTAGCGCTTCGCCAGCTCAAATACCTCTATTTCACCCGTAATATCCAGGTAGTGCGTGCCGGTAGCGAGGCAGGCTTCCAGCATGGGCCGGGCGGTGAACTTAAACGGCCCCGCCGCGTGCAGCACCACCCGGACATCGGCCAGTGCCTGCCGCAGCCCCGCCTGGTCCGACAGGTCCACTACCCGGTAGGGGAAGCCCGTCCGGTCAGACAGGGGCCGGAGCGCCGCTTCGCGCCGACCGGCCAGTATGGGCTGCAAACCATAGGTACTACACAGGTCGGCGGTAAGCTGACCGGTATAGCCGTTGGCACCGTATAAGAGCAGTTTTTTTTTATCCATGGGAGAATCGCGGGAAGGTACTTATCCAAAAGTGAATATAGAAATTCTGCTCCAAAAACCGCACAGAAGATACCCAGACCGGCGAGCCAACGAACCGGCGTTTTTCCACAATTTTTGTACCTTTGGCGTAAAGAGTCCGCGAAAAGAACGCCCCTATGGCTTTATCAACAGATACTGAATACGTGCAGAGCATCGCTCAGGAAGCGATTGAACTATTAAAAAAATTAATTTCGACCCCCTCTTTCAGCCGGGAAGAAGACCAAACTGCGCTGTTGATTGGGGAATTTTTACAAAACAAAACTATTCCTTTCCAGCGTAAGAAAAACAACATCTGGGCGCTGAATCAGCACTTTGACCCCGCTAAGCCTACTCTGCTGCTCAACTCCCACCACGACACCGTCAAGCCTAATAAATCCTGGACCTTCGACCCGTTTGAACCCATTGAAAAAGAAGGTAAACTGTACGGCCTGGGCAGCAACGATGCCGGCGGCTGTCTGGTTGCCCTGATTGCTACCTTCTGCCACTTCTATTCCCGCCCCGACCTTTCCTATAACATAGCCCTGGCAGCTACCGCCGAGGAAGAAATATCCGGCAAGGAAGGGCTGGAGATAGTAGTACCTGAGCTACCGCCCATCCAGTTTGCCATAGTGGGCGAGCCTACCCAGATGCACCTGGCGGTGGCCGAAAAAGGCTTGCTAGTGATTGACTGCATAGCCCGAGGTAAGTCAGGACATGCCGCCCGCGAGGAAGGCGATAACGCTATTTACAAAGCCATTAAGGATATTAACTGGCTGACCAGCTACCGTTTCCCGAAGGTGTCTCCTACGTTGGGGCCAATCAAGATGTCTGTTACGATTATAAACGCCGGTACCCAACACAATGTAGTACCCGACGCCTGTTCTTTTACGGTAGATATTAGGGTAACGGACCAGTACACGCTGGAAGAAATTGTGGAAACCATTCAGGCTCATATTCAATCCGAAATTCAGCCGCGCTCCATCCGGCTTCGCCCTTCAAGTATACCGGTGGAGCATCCCATTGTACAGGCCGGGGTACGCCTGGGCCGCAATACGTACGGCTCACCTACTACCTCCGACCAGGCCCTGCTCGACTGCCCCTCGCTCAAGATGGGTCCCGGACACTCGGAGCGGTCTCATACGGCCGATGAGTTTATATACCTGCACGAGATTGAAGCAGGCGTAGCGCAGTATATTACAATGGTGGAATCGGTAGTTGCTCCGGCAGAATAGTACCGGTATCTGCTAGTCCGCTTTCGTCTTTTTCACAAAGCTGTATGCTACGGTAAAGTGGTGCGACCAGCCTAGTTGGGGATGCGTATGTACAGCATAGTCTACCTGAAAACTTTCTCCGACAAAACCTACCCCAAAGTGATTGGTCTGGGGGTGGGTAGCTATACCTGTCCGTAAAAACAGGGAAGGAAGGGGCTGGTACTCAATACCGGCCCGGAAGGAGGTGGGCTGGGCGGTGTCTTTTACAAGTTCACCACTTAGGTTAAGTCCAGCAAGAGGCTTGTAATTTAATCCTGCCCGCAGAACCGTAGGAAGGCGCTCCTCTGACTCGCCTGCAAATCCTCCCTGTACTACATTGTACATATGTGCGCCAAAGTTAACTTTCGAAGTTAGCTGCACAATTCCTCCCATTTCTACCAGGAATGCCTTCCGGCTAAGCGCCAGCGAAGGCGCACTGACCGCTACTTGTACATAGCTGACTTTCAGCCCCAGACTAATGCGGTTAATACGGTGCCCGGCCCCCAGGCCAAAGGCCAGTTGATTGTAGAGCTTGTCACCAAACCGCTGCACGGAGAGGCCGGTGGTAAAGGCATCGTTGACCGGTATAACGGCCCCAAACGCCACGGTACCCAGTCCGTCGAAACCGTAGTAGGTATGGTAGGAAGAGAATAAAGAAGCCTCACGCACCCCCGCCAGCCCGGCTATGTTATTGACCACCGAGTACCGGTCCGACTGTGCCACTACCGCATTGGCCAGACCCCACGACCGCGCCCCGATAGGAAAAGCATCACCACCGGCCCGGGCCGGTGGTGAACCAATCAGCAGGAGTACAGACATCCCCTGAGTAACCCGACAAACTATGCTGCTACCTGTCAAATCATCAGGAGCTGGTCCGTTTAGCTGAATTTCCTTTTTACAATGGCAAGCAAATCATTAATGGCCTCACTTTCGGTATTCCACCGGTAAATAGAGGCAAACTTATAGACAATCATATCGTGGGCCTCTTCAAAGTTGGCAGCCCGGTCCAGTTCCCGAATGGCTTCTTCAAACGCGTCGGGGTTGCCCTTGAACAGCTGGCTTACAAACATGAAGCGCTGGCCCAGCGGAATACTCTTGGCTATGCTTTCTACTTTTACCGGTACGTTGCCATACGTATTACCTTCGGCCGCTTTCGGAATCTCTACCTTAAAGCGGTTGTTCAGTGAATCATTGACCGCCGTAGTAGTCCGCATGGGACCACTGGGGGCAGGTATGGCCGAGTCGGTGTTGCGCAGGATTTGGGGAGAAGCCACCGTAGCGGGTTCCGGCATAGTACGTGGAGCCGGAGGGGCCGGTTCGGTCAGGATTGAATCAAAAAATGATTTCTCCTTTTTCTCAGCGGGCACTTCGGGGGCCGGTTTTTCGGGTACCTCCGTACTTTTCACTATTTTCCGGGGGTCCAGTTCCACTACCTCCGAAAACTGCTGTACATACGTTTCTTTAGGATCAAGGGCCGAGCCATTGTTAACTGCCTCGGTGAGCCAGCGCAGGGCGTGGTTGGCGTACACAAAGTCAGAGCCGTTATCGGTGAGCCGCAGCGCCATGGACTTGGCTACCCCGCTGTGAATATGGGTATACCTCACCAGCCGCTGGGCCTGCTCCTGGGTAAAGGCAAAGTCCGGCATGGCCCTTAGCTTACCGTCAAAGTAGGCTTCCGGGTCAAACAGGAGCGTCAGGGCCTCCTGCGTCGACTCAGTAAGCAGGGGTTCCAGCCCCTCCCGGTTTACAGCAATGTGCTGCGACACGGTATTCATAAAGTTCTCGAGCGCTTTTTTGACTTCTGCATTTTCAAAATCGAAGTAAGGGCTGCGGAAGGCGTTGGCGTCGGCTTTCCACTGGTCAAACAGGCGACTTACAATACCCAGGTTGACTTGCTTTAATGGTGTGAGTTTCAACAGCTCCGGGCCACTGATGACACTCTTGCGGGAATAAAAGTCAGAAAGGACTTTCGACGTAAACTGATTTACGTACTGCTTCAGAGCCGCTTGGTTCAGTGTATTTGACATAATGATTTATAAGCTGGTAAGGGAGATGGTGTAAAAAAAATGATTTGTTTTGTAAATATAACGAAAATCAGCCGTCACAAACCGACGTGCCAATATACTAAAATGTTCATCGAACCATCGCGTAAAAAAGAAATTCTGCACCCCCGCACTGGCTGGATAGAAGTGATATGTGGATCCATGTTTTCGGGAAAAACCGAGGAGCTTATACGAAGGCTCAATCGGGCCAAGATTGCGCGACTAAAGGTAGAAATTTTCAAACCGGCACTCGATAAACGTTACCACGAAGTAGACATTGTTTCGCATAACGAGACCTCCATCCGCTCTACTCCCGTACAAACTGCTTCCGAAATACTGCTCCTGACGGGTAACTGCGATGTAGTCGGCCTGGACGAAGCGCAGTTCTTTGATAATTCCATCGTAGACATTTGTACTAACCTGGCTGATAACGGTAAACGGGTCATTATAGCGGGCCTGGATATGGATTTTCAGGGGCGGCCGTTCGGCTGTATGCCCAACCTGATGGCCATAGCTGAGTACGTCACCAAGGTACACGCTATCTGTGTACTTTGCGGCGATGTTGCCTCCCATTCTTACCGGCTTTCCCCTTCCCAACAGCAGGTACTGCTGGGAGAGACCGATCACTACGAAGCCCGCTGCCGCCGCTGTTTTAACCTGGGTGAAAAAGCAAAACTCATATAGTTCTGCTCTAATCCTTCACTCCTGACTATCAGAAAATCTCCTTGATTTTATAGGTAATCTGATTCATGGTGAAGGTTTCGCCGACCTTTCTGTCCTTCATTTCTTCGTAGATAGGCGCGGAGGCAACAATACCAATGAAACCTTGTCCTTCGCATTGAAACTCTCCGGCTGCTCCTACCAAAAAGTTTCTCTGGTCTGTAATTACTACGGCTCCCGGCTCTACAGTATCATATTCTTTTCCAAAATCAACGCGGTTAAACAATGCCGCCGTTTCGACCAGATAATCCAGGTGAGACTGAAGATCGCCTGCATCATTCATCATTTCGTCCTCATTTCCCTCCCACTGATTATTGGCTTCATTATCATAGCTGTTGATAGCTGAATCGCGCAGTCGATTCATATCTTCGCTAATGACTGCAATTCTGTCATTGATACTTGCTTTACAAGCTTCTACGATCTGGTGTTTGCGTTCAGTTTGGTTCATCTTATTGGGTGGTTTGTTAAACATACATCTTTTAGAAAATAACGGGCCAGTGGTGTCCTATCTGCTCCTGTTCGTTAAACCACAAGGCCTCTGCGTACATATTCCACATCTTTCCCCAGTACTTTCGGGTTTCTTAAAAAGCTTGATCCTAGCCGGAACGAAGTAGTGCGATTTGTCCTCCTCTGTTTGTTGATACTACTCATGCCGTACCATAATGTTTGAAAAAAGCAGCTTATTGCCGTACGGAGTACCCGCTGGTAGAAAAGCTCCCGCTCATCCTTTTTCTTTACAAAAACAGGTCTTTTATAACTACTCCATCTGAGAGATGAACCGGAAAGAAGCTTTACTAAAACTGGCGGGAAGTACCTTGCTTACCTCAGCGCCCCTACTCGGCCTGGCTTCTGCCCCCGGTGTGGCAGCACGTAGTACCTCAACCTATCAGGAGGGGTTTCTTCGACGGTGGCAGGCGGCTAAGGAATATAGTCTGAAGGTACTTGATAAAATGCCCGAAGAACTACTGGACTTCAGGCCCAGGCCGGAAGAAATGTCGTTTGGCAGGCAGTTTACGCACGCAGCGCACTGGAATACCTTCTTCATTGGTACTATCGTTAATCAGCCACCATTGAAGGAACCTGCCGAAGTCAGTAAAGTCATTATAAGGGAATACTACAGTACCTGCCACGACCACTGCGCGGCCATCATAGCCAAACTCGACGACCGCCAGCTTGACCAGACCGGCTACGGTACCCAACCCTACTGGCAGAAACATACGGGGCATGACTTCCTGCTGCGGGCCTTTATGCATACGGCCCACCACCGCGCGCAGACGCTCGTGTACCTGCGGCTGAAGGGCATAGAGCCTCCCTTCTTTGCGTTTTAAGAATGGCCGCTCCCCCTACCTGGCTGCTGAGGGTATGGACAGCGGAATGCCGGTCGAAACAGGCAGACCAAATACCGGATTATCGTCGGTGTCCCAGGTAAATTTCTGGGCCCGGGGCGAGCGGCGGGAACCACAGCCTTGTCCCGGTTCGGAGTTGGCGTGGTACAGTATCCAGTCTTCCTGACCGTCCGGCGACTTAAAAAATGAGTTATGGCCCGTACCGTACACACCATTCCCGGCTGACTGTTGAAATACAGGTTGGGGGTGCTTCTGCCAGGAAGCCGGATCTAGCAAATCACTGTTCACCGAAGCCGTCATTCGACCCAGGGCGTAGGTATCGGTCCAGCAGCCGCTGGCTGAGTACACAATGTGTATTTTACTGCCGTGCACCAGTACCTGCGGGCCTTCGTTGACCAGCACCACCGGCGGTTCGTTCTTTTTCTGCCAGTCATTGATGGTACCGTGCCGCTCCCAGTCGTAAGTAGGGGCAGCAATCTTTACGCGCTCACCGTCCATCGTCCAGGGGTCTTTCATCCTGCTGATATAGATATTTTGTTGTCCGTTCCGGTCCCCCTCCCAGCCCGACCACACCAGGTACATCTGCCCCTGGTGCTCAAACACCGAGCCGTCAATAGCCCAATGATCCCCGGCGTCAGAGAGCTTGCCCTTCAGCGTCCATTCGCCCTGCATGGGGTCGGGTGAGGTATTTTCAAGTACCCACAGCCGGTGGTTCTCGTTCTTACCGTCATCGGCCGCGAAGTAAATGTACCAGTTGCCCCTCAAGTAGTGGATTTCAGGAGCCCAAATCTGTTTGGAGTACGGCCCCGTCGGGGGTGGTGTCCAGACCGTTTTTTGCTCGGCCTGCGGCAGCTTAGCCAGGTTATCGGTTTTCCAAAGTACCAGCCGGTTGCCCATGGTGTGCATGTAGTAGTAGTGGCCGTCTTTATAAATACTCCACGGGTCGGGGCCGGAGGGCAGGAGCGGGTTGGTAAAGGTGTCCTGTGCCGCAACTTCACTATATACAAACAGCAGTAAGAAAATCAGGCGCTTCATAGGGGTACTTAAAGTGGAAGATGCGTACATAAAAACAGCTTTAGGAAATTTTTTACTTGCGCCTATGGTATCGTAGCCGCCGACCAGGTACCTTCTGACTGGTTAGTACCTGCCCTGCGGCCCAAAACAAAAAAAGCTACTTTCCTTATGAAAGCAGCTTTTTTACACTACATCAGCGCTCGTTACGCGCTAACCTGATTCATTACTTCGGTTTGTTTCCGAAGTGATTCCATGTGTACCAGTTTGAACAGTTCGTCTACCAGCGTGGGGAACAGGTTCATGCTCTTGCCCCACTCCTCCCGGGTTTTTAGTACTTCGCGGAAACGATCTACCTGGTAAGCCGCTACGTTGTTATCACGCTTGTACTCGGCTAATTTCTCTATCAAAGACATGCGGGCAGCCAAGTTCTCGAGCAATTCACGATCGAGGTTATCAATCTTGCCACGAATAATTTCCAGCTGGCTTTGGTACTCGCTGCCGTACGACTCACGACGTACGTGCAGTTCGTGGAGCATTTCGCCCAGAGCCACCGGAGTCAGCTGCTGCGAGGCATCCGACCAGGCTTTGTCCGGGTCACGGTGCGACTCAATAATCAGACCGTCGTAGTTAAGGTCAAGCGCACGCTGGGCTAGTTCAAACAGGTAAGCACGCTTCCCGGCCATGTGGCTGGGGTCACCAATTACCGGCAACTGCGGGAAAAGGGTCTTCAGCTCAATGGCTATCTGCCACATCGGGGAATTACGGAACTTCGCCTCCTGCGCATTGGAAAATCCGCGGTGAATAGCTCCAAGTTTGCGTACACCGGCCTGGTTAAGGCGCTCAAGAGCACCTATCCACAGCTGCAGGTCGGGGTTTACAGGGTTCTTTACTAATACGGGTACATCCACACCTTTCAGTGCGTCGGCCAGTTCCTGTACGTTGAAAGGGTTTACCGTAGTACGGGCGCCAATCCAGAGTATATCCACACCGTATTTCAGGGCCAGTTCTATGTGCTGTGGCGTAGCTACCTCAACGGCTACCGGCAGGCCGGTTTCTTTCTTTACCGACTGCAGCCAGGGTAGAGCGGCTTCTCCCATTCCTTCAAAGCTTCCCGGACGCGTACGTGGTTTCCAGACACCAGCCCGGATAACGTGCGCAAATCCTTCTTCTTTGATCTGGGCGGCGGTTTCTAAAACTTGTTCCTCAGTCTCGGCACTGCATGGCCCGGCAATCACCAGGGGCTTACCGTCGGTATTGATCCAGCTACTGAGCGGTAGGATGTCTAACGAAGCATTCATAATCAACAACTTAACCTATTATTAAAATAAAAACTACAATAATTATTTTGGAGGGTACTACAGGGATTCACCAGTATTGACGTACATTTGTTGCCCCAACAATTAAACCACCCTCACCCGGGCAAACTGTTTTGTTTCTGTGTATGTTATTAAGACGTAATAATCGTTAATAACAGAGACTATAAAACCTGTTAAAATATAAAAATGGCTTCTATAGCACAACCTGACATATCACCTGTATTTTTTGAAGACACTTCCGTAGCCTTCGCTTCCCAATCTGATTTACAACTACGCAAAACCTACTGGCTCTTTGCCATGATGAATCAGCCGTGGCTTGTAAATTTAGGCACTTTTTTTATAAAGTTAGCTCTAGAACTCCGCTTACCCGTAAAAAAACTTATTCGGACCACTATTTTTGAACAATTCTGTGGCGGTGAGACCATTAGCGACTGCGAAAAAACAATTTCAGCCCTGGGCCAATCCGGTATCGGGACCATCCTGGACTACTCGGTAGAGGGGGAAAACAATGAAGCTTGCTTTGAAGAAACTACCGGCGAAATACTTCGTACGATTGACAAAGCGGCGGTATCGCCCACTATTCCTTTTACGGTATTCAAAATAACCGGAATCGGCCCTACCGAAGTTCTCGAAAAAGTACAACAAAAGGCTGAGCTTACTACCGACGAAATTAACGCTTACGAGCGGGTACGCTCACGGGTTAACAGCCTCTGCAGCCGGGCGCATACCCACGGCGTCCGTATATTTATTGATGCGGAAGAAAGCTGGATTCAGGCGGTTATTGATGAGCTGGCGTATGAAATGATGGGCAAGTACAACCGCAAGCAGGCCATCGTTTATAATACGTACCAGCTTTACCGACACGAAACCCTGCCAGAGCTTAAGAATGCCTACCTGACTGCCCGCGAAAAAGGGTACTTCATAGGTGCCAAGCTGGTGCGCGGTGCCTACATGGAAAAAGAAAGGGTACGTGCCCGCGAAAATGAATACCGCGACCCAATTCATAAAACCAAAGCGGCCACCGACCAGGATTTCAACGCGGCCGTTGATTTTTGTCTGGAACACATCGAACACATTGCCGTTTGTTTGGGTACTCATAATGAGGAAAGCTCGTTGTGCTGTGCCCGCAAAATGAAGAAGAAAGATATTGCGCCCAATGACCTGCGGGTATGGTTTGCCCAACTGCTGGGGATGAGCGACAACATCTCTTACAACATGGCCAAAGCAGGCTATAATGTTGCCAAATACGTACCTTACGGACCTATCGACGCGGTAATGCCCTACCTGTTCCGCCGGGCCCAGGAGAATAAATCCATTGCCGGTCAGAGCAGCCGTGAGTACCTGCTGGTAAAGAGCGAAATCAAACGCCGTGGAATAAGTACTATATAAGCGTGGAAAAAAGCTTATTTTTGCACCTCCCTGACGCCTCGTTGACAGGCGTCAGGGAGTAATTATTTTCAACTCATGTAGGAATGAACCAACCAAAGAACCCAGCTAAGTACCTACTTTTCAGTATTTTACTGATTAGCATAGATCAAGCTTCTAAGTTACTTGTACACTACAATATGGAGCCCGGTTTTTCGGGACAAATCGCTCTGATTAGTGATTGGTTAAAGCTTCACTATGTACTTAATCCGGGTATGGCCTTCGGAATGCAGCTGGGACATGAGTACGGCAAGCTGTTTCTGACGCTGTTCAGGCTGGTAGCCATGGGCGCCATTGGCTGGTACCTGGTACACCTGGCGTACCGGGGGGCGGCTTCCGGACTGCTGTGGGCCCTGGCTATGATTCTGGCCGGAGCGGTAGGTAACGTTATTGATAGTACGTTCTACGGAGTACTCTTGGGTAACGCTCCCTATGGCTCACCCACTCCCTGGTTCCACGGGCAGGTGATCGATATGATCTTTGTGGATTTCTGGGAAGGATTCATTGCGGACTGGGTGCCGCTGTGGGGAGGCCAGTACTACTCTACACCTATCTTCAATATTGCCGATGCCTGTATATTTGTCGGAGTATGTTTTATCCTGATATTCCAAAGCCACTTTTTCACCCCTACCGCCCACGAAGAAGGCGCGCCGCCTGTTTCTGAGCATGAAGAGGAAGAGGTACCAGTGGCTGAAACCAATGAGGACCTGAGTGACTCAACGGCCCCCGAAACGGAATATCCTACCATTACTCCCCGAACCAACGATACTACTACCGACGAAAACGAAAAAGGAAGCCTTTGAGGCTTCCTTTTTCGTTTTCGTATCGCTCCCACCTGCCCATTTTCGCTACTGGGTGTCTTCTTCTAAGGGAGAAAAATCTTTGAAGGCTCTTTTGATCGCTTTGTCGGTCGCTTCCTTTTTATTTTCCCAGTTGGCGTCCAGTTCCAGGGCTACCAGCCCTTTCAGGTTCATAACCGCCCTGAACTCATCCAGCTTACGAATAAAGTCGGGGTTTCGCCGGGACGACTTGAGGGCATACTCACGGGCAAAAATATCTCCTTTGTACTGCAGGTCGCTTTTTTTCTCCATCACGTAGTTAAAGCGGTCAAGCAGGTCTTTGGTCGACTTTCCAATTACCTCCGTGGCTTCCAGGGTACCTATGGTCATAACAGTAGTACCTCCTATGGTGGATACCCGCCGCTGCACCTGCTGGGCGTTAGGGTTAGTAGGGCTTACCACTACCGGAGCCAGACCCGTGGCGGCCCCCATTGAGGCATTAATTACCGAGCGGTTCTGTTTGCCCTTTTTAGCACGTCGGTACCCTTTTTTGAGGTGCTCTTCCCGCTCTTTCATCTGTTCCAGCAGGCCCCACGCATTGACCAGCGCCTGACGGTACAGGGTATACAGGTACTTATCGCGCTGGGATTCGTTAACCGTATTCTGAATCACAAAGCGGTACTTCCGTTCCTTGCGGTTCTTGGCCTTATCAAGTACATAGAAAGTAATATTAAAAGCCAGGGTATCGAAAGGGTCCTTTACAAAGTCATAACCTGGCTCCCAGATAAACTCATAGCTGGTGGGGGTATTTTTTACCAACGCCTTAGCCGGTACGTCGCGGTTGTCGGATATGAAATCGAAAGCAGTGATGTCGTCATCCCCGTTCGGATCAGAGAGGAAGAATTTGATATTAATGGTACTATTCTCCTTACTTTTTATAACCAGGTCCTTGGGTACGGCTGTAATCTCGGGCTCGAGATCCATCTGCGTAATTTCCAGCTTGATCCGGCCTTTGGTACGTGCTTTGGTGGGCTGGTCTTCTACATAAAAGTCAATGTATCGTGGTCCTTTTTTCAGAATATTAAACTGCGTGAGCGAAGGCTCCCACACTACTTCTCCGGCGGCCGACACGCGCATTCCTTCGGGCATTTGTTCCGCCACCGGTATAAACACAACCGGGTCATTATCGGCGTCACGCACCGCGTTCATGTCAATCTGGTAGGTGTTCTGGGTTTTGTACTGCACGTAGAAAGGCCGTAGTTCATCCACCTCTGGTGATCTGTTGACGTGTATAACCTTGAAGTTTACCTGCTGGGTTACACTCTCGCCAGCGGTATTGTGTGCTTCAAAAAGTATCGGTATTGTTTTTACCGTATTGATCCGGTCCGCCAAATCAAAGGAAGGCTTCCAGGCAAACTTACCGAGCGTATCAAAAATCATCCCCTCCTGCCGCCCCTTGGCCAGGCTATAAAATACCGTGTCGGATTTGCCACCGCGGGTCGACAATTGAAAAACAATTTCCTGCCCTTCCTCCACTACACTCCAGTCGGGCCGGGCCGGAAGTATCAGTTGAAAAGCGTCTGTATTGGTCAGAGTAGTAGATACGTCCTGGGCAAAAAGTGAAGCTGCGGTAAGTAGTGTAAATAGCAAACAGCTTAATCTCCTAAGTAAAAACATGGATTTAAAAATAGGTGTCTAACGCGGGGATTCTTTGTTCTAACGCAAAAGTAGTGATTAGCGTATGCTATCCGGGGAAGTACCGTTCTTTTTTATTGAAAGGATTCCTTTATGGCTGGCTCCTATAATGAATATTGGAGTTTTTGAGGACGGGACTAGAATACTACTATACTGATGCGCCAGAAATAGGATATTGGCTATAAACGACCTATGCGCACAACCGGCTGGAGACACGGGTACGGTAGCCCGGTTTATGCTATTTCCAGCCTTTTATAAAAAAACGAGCGAGGCTATCTGTAGCCCCGCTCGTACTATGCTGACACCGAAAGTATACGCCCCGGTGTTTAATTACTTCTTAGGAGCCGGGGTATTGGCCTTAGGAGCTGGGGCGTTTGGCTTGGAGGCCGGGCCTGCAGCCGCTGGCTCCGCTATTTTAGTAGGGTCAACACCAAGCTTTCTCAGTACCAGATTTGACACGTTATTATCTTCTGAACCCACGTACAGGAGGATAGGTGTTGTATTCTGACCAGCGTCAGTGTTCAGGATGTATAAGTAGTTGTTTTCCAGACCTACTGCCTTAATAGCTTCATTGATCTTGTCCATTACTGGATTAAGCAAGGTCTGATACTTGTTCTGCAGCGACTGCTCGGAGTTACGCTGGAATTCCTGGATTGACGTCTGCAGGTTCTGTAGCTCCTTTTCTTTATCCGCCCGAATCACGTCGGTCATGCTCTGGGCTGTCTTGTTATAGACGTCAAGTTTATCCTGGAACTCCTTGTACTTATCCTGAAGTGCTTTGTCCAGTTGGGCTTTGGTTACTTCCAGTTCATTTTGCACTTTCTTACTCTCAGGCAAGTTCAACAAAATGTAGTCCACGTTAGTGTACCCTATTTTAGTAGGAGTCGTTGCTGGAGTAGTCTGAGCCAATAGAGGGGTGCTAACGATGGCAAACAAGGCTAGCAAAGCAATCAATTTGTTTTTCATTGGTATGTAACTATTTTGGTTTTCTGGTGGTAGTACTATTGGGTTTTTCTGGTTCGGCTACTGCCTGAGACGCCGCGGCGGGTTTTATTTCAATGCCCAGCTCCTCCATTATGTAATCCGTATAATCGTGCTTTGGATTGGTATAAATCATCACAAAGTCACTGGATTTGTCAAAGAGGAAATCAAGACGGCGCTGGGCCGCTACTTTATCTACTGCTCTCTGCACTCTTTCAAGAACCGGTTTCATGAGTTCCTTTTTTTTCTCAAACAACATGCCGTTCATTCCGAACACTTTGTTGTTGTACTCACGGGCTTCGAGTTCCTTCTCTTTTATTTCGTTTTGCCGCTTCCGTTTCAGTTCGTCGGTCAGTAAAACTTCCTCGGCCATGAAAGCCCGTTGTAGGCGGTCTACTTCCGTAAACTTTTCCTGAATTTCCTTGGCCCACTTCTCCGAAAATATATTGATATCGGACTGGGCTTTCTGGTATTCAGGCATCCGGCTGGTCACAAATTCCATGTCTGCATAGCCAACCTTCTGAGCCTGAGCCGTTCCCATGAAAACGGACAACAAAACTACTAAAATTAGAGACTTGTTCATGCGAAGTGGCTGATTTTTTGCTCACTATAACGAACGACCCGGTTCATTATTATCGGATTTGTTGTCCAATGGTGAAGTGAAACTGTCCTCCACTCCGGGTCTGCTGACCCTGAACCCGGTCGAAACCGTAGCCCCAGTCAATACCCAACAGACCAAAGGCCGGCATGAATATCCGTGCTCCTACCCCGGCCGAACGCTTGATATCAAACGGATTGTAGTCGCGGTAGTTACCCCAGTTGTTACCTCCTTCCAGGAAGCTCAACACAAAGATAGTAGCCTGTGGATTAAGCGAAACCGGATAACGCATTTCCATGACGAACTTATTGTAAACAACACCGCCGCCGCCGGCCAAAGTTCCGGTAGGGGTAAGTGGCCCTACTTTACGGTCTTCGTATCCACGCAAACCTATGATGTCCTGATCGGCCAGGGCAAATGAACCCTGCCCTGCCAGACCCGAGCCTCCTACTATGAATCGACCGAACGGACTCAGCCCTAATTTGTTGCCATAGCTACCCAGGAAACCCATGTGGGCGCGGGCGCTTACAACCAGCTTGCCGGTGATGGTAGCGTACCAGCTGGCATCGAACATCCACTTGTGGTACTCCACCAGCTTGAAACGGTCCTGAGCATCACTGAACTCCTTCTGACGGAACACCGAGTAAGGCGGCGTCAACGTGGTGCTAAGCGACAACGATGACCCGCTGCGGGGGTACTGGAAGTCACTCAGGGTATTCCGCGACAACGTGGTATTGAACGTGATGTTATTGGAAACCCCGTTGTTGTAGCCAATATTAAAGAAGTCGAGGCTGTCGAGGCGGTAACGCTGCAATGACAGCGAGTTGCTCAGCACCAGGAAGCGGTCCGGCTCCCGCAGACGACGCCCCAGCGAGAACGTGATACCGTTGTTATAGTACGAGCCAATGAACTCCTGGTTACGGGCTGACACTCTTCTGTACAACATCTGGTTAAAGTCGGAGATGCGGTAAACGGTACGGGTCAGGGCTACGCCAAAGTTAATGGGCTTTTTACCACCCAGCCACGGCTCACTGAACGAGAGCGAGTAGGTCTGGAACTGTTTACCATTGGCCTGAAAGCGCACCGACAGCTTTTGACCGTCGCCCGAGGGCAGAGGCCGCCAGGTAGAGCGGTTGGGTATGTTGCGCAGAGAGAAGTTGTTAAATACCAGTCCCAAAGTACCTACAAAACCGATATAACCTCCCCAACCGCCAGAGAGTTCAATCTGGTCAGAAGGTTTTTCTTCTACGGTGTACTCAATATCCACGGTACCGTCGCCCGGATTGGGTACGGGATTAATCTGGATTTTTTCCGGATCAAAGTACCCCATCTGTGACAGTTGCCGCTGGGTGTTAATGAGTTCGGTTTTACTGAACTTCTGACCCGGTAGGGTAAACAGCTCACGCAGTACCACGCGGTCGCTGGTTTTGGTATTACCATTCAGGATAATCCGGTTGATAGTAGCCTGTTTCCCTTCGTTAATGCGCATTTCAATATCAATAGAATCACCCACAACGGCTTTTTCTATCGGGCGTGCGCTGAAATACAGGTAGCCGTCATCCATGTAAAGCGAGCTAACGTCACCACCTGGTATACCGTTGATCTTCTTGTCGAGTTCTTCCGGATTGTACACATTGCCTTTATTCAGACCCAGAATTGTCTGCAGTTGCTCGTCGGAATGGAGGTAGTTGCCTTCCCAGGTAATGTTGCGGTAGTAGTACTTGGGCCCCTCTTCCAGTTGCATGACGATCTTGAGGTTGCCGTCATTCTCATTCTTTACGGTATCAAATTCAATGGTAGCGTCCCGGAATCCATTTTTGCGGTAGAAGGCTATCAGCTTGTCCTTGTCTTCTTCGTATTTTTTAGGTACATACTTGGAGGGCGTAAACACGTGCCATAATTTTTTCTCCTTGGTACCTTTCATCTTGCGTTTCAGCTTGTCGTCAGAGATAGCTTCGTTGCCTTCAATCTGGATCTCCTCAATCTTTACTTTGCTGCCCTTATCTACAATAAAGTTAAGGGTGGCTTGTCCGCGCGAGGAATCGGGAATCTGTACTACCTTCACCTTGGTATGGTAGAAGCCCTTATCCTGGAAAAACTTCTTGATAACCAGCTGGGTATTCTTGATGATAGTGGGGGTAATAACCCGTCCTTTGATAAGCTTTACCTTATCGTTCAGGGTGGTCTGCTCGCCTTTTCTGATTCCGGAGAAAGTTACTTTGTAAAGCCGGGGACGCTCCTTGATATGGATGTTCAGCCATATTTTGTCGCCCTCGATTTTGGTATACATGATTTCTACGTCATCCAGCGTACCAAAATCCATCATTCGCCGGATAGAAGAAGTGACAGCCGGACCCGGCACCCGTATTTTATCTCCGGCTTTCAGACCGGAAATGGAGATCATGGAGTTGGGGTCCAGAAATTGGGTACCCGACACCGTCACCTCCACTATTTCGTATTCTTTGGGATTGGCGTAATCAAGCTCGGTTGTGGGCCGGCTGGTGGTACCACTACCCAAACCGATGCGCTGCGCTTCGGTCGAGAGAGACAGGCTCAGCAGCAGTGTCATCACAGCCAGTCCGTCGCGGACAAGATTTTTACTTACGATTCTGAAGAGGTTCATACTTAACATTATTTTACACCGCCCACTTTAATCTGTTCGCTGGTTTTGCCGAAACGCCGTTCCCTCCGCTGGTAAGACACGATGGCCTCATACAGGTGGGGTTTGCGGAAATCGGGCCAGAATACCTCATCGTAAATATACAGTTCGGCATAGGCCAGTTGCCACAGCAGGAAGTTACTGATACGATGATCGCCACCGGTACGGAGCATCAGATCCACGTCGGGTCGCCCCTGCGTAGAAAGTCGCTCATTCACAAGACCCTCTGTAATGTCTTCGGGTTGTAAAGTACCCGATTTTACTTCCTGTGCCAACTGCTGAACGGCCTGCACAATGTCCCATTTGCCGCTATATCCCAAAGCCAATACCAGATTAAGACCCGTATTGGTGCGGGTCTTTTCCATAGCTTCGTGAAGTTCGTGCCGACAGCCTTCAGGCAGGCTATTCAGGTCACCGATTGAGTCCAGACGTATGTTGTTTTTTTGCAATGTGGGGAGTTCATCCCGGATGGTATAGACCAGAAGCTCCATCAGGGCTTGTACTTCAATACGGGGGCGCGCCCAGTTTTCGGTTGAAAAGGCATAAAGTGTCAGATATCCCACTCCGAGTTCAGCGCATCCTTCTGTTACTTCCCGTACCGCTTTGATAGCACTGCGATGCCCAAATATCCGCGCCGCACCCTGCTTCTGTGCCCACCGCCCGTTACCGTCCATGATAACGGCAATGTGCCTTGGTAGATTGCTCGGATCAATCAGTTCTTTCATTCCGCAGGCCTCTTTTAACTTTTTTTAACAATCAATAGGACAGACAAAAGCTTAGCTGTTTGGAGTTGGTGCCGCCGGATTTGACCATTATCCCCGTTTGCGTAGGGCATGAGAGCCCGCGGTCAGTACAGGAACAGGAACAGCCAACTAAAAACAGGGGCGCAATTTAGGAATAAGTACGCCCTCTTCAAAATCAATTGCTTGCGGAATATACGCTGTGAATCTTATTATAAATCAATAAGATGGCGGATGCTGTCGCTGTAGGTGGTGCCAGTCTGTAATTGGGAGGCTTTTCGGTCGCGCATCAGTATCAGATATTTGCCACTAAAATACTTTTGTATCTCTCCGATATGGTGGGTGTTGATAATAGCCGAGCGGCTTACCCGTAAAAAATGGTCGGGGAGCTTTTCTTCCAGCGTCGTGAGGGTGTAATTCAGCAGAAATTTTTGTCCGGTCAGGGTGTTCAGAAATACGTACTTTTCTTCGGCTTCAAAATGGGTGATTTCGGTCAGGGGTACCAGCAGGATCTTATCACCGGTTTTTACCGAGAGTGAAAACAGCTCCTTTTTAGGCTTCATCTGTTCCAGCAGGCGCATCAGGTTATCGGCGTAGGGGTTGTGCTCGCTGCTTTCCTGCCCCCCCTGTACCAGGCCCCGCAGTTTTTCAATGGTCTTCAGGAGACGCTCGTTCTCAATAGGCTTCAACAGGTAATCAACCGAGTTTTCCTCAAAGGCCCGGATGGCATACTGGTCGTAAGCCGTCGAAAAAATAACCATGGGCATGGTACTTACTTTGGCCAGCATTTCAAATCCGTTCAGCAGGGGCATTTCTATATCCAGAAAAATGACATCCGGCGTGTGACTCTCTACGGCCACCAGCCCTTCGGCTCCGTTGCGGGCTTCGGCTACTATCTGGAATACCTCCGAATGTTTTTCCAGCAACCGGCGCAGGCGGTTCAGGGCCAGTTGTTCATCGTCAATAAGTATGGTTTTCAGGGGAAACTTCATAGGAAAAAAAAGATGTAAAGTCTGGATTAGTGGGTTGACTTAGATTCCGGACTCAGGCGGGTTTTGCGAATACTGATGTCCACGTACTTCAGAGGCTGGTTGTGCAGTTCAATGCGGGCATCTTCTCCGTAAAGCAGCTTTAGTTTATCCTGAATACTCCGTATGCCGTAGCCCGCTCCCATCGCCTCGGGGAAGTGGGGGCCGTTGTCCTGCACGCACAGATGCAACCACCCGTTCTCCTCGTAAATACGTACTACTATGCAGCCCTGGTCGGCCAGTCTGGAGATACCGTGCTTGATGGCATTTTCGACCAGGGGCTGGATGATAAACTTGGGAACGCTCAGCTCATTGAGCGCCGGGTTGGTTACTTCTACCTTGAACTGAAGGCGGTCGCCAAAGCGCACCTGCTCGACCTGCAGGTAGGTCCTGACCATTTCCAGTTCCTGGGCTATGGTATCGTAGTAGTCGTTGGTGTTGCGGCCGGTCGTGTACCTGAACAGCTTCGAAAGCAGCAGAGTCATCTCCTCGGCTTTATCGGGGTCTTCGTGGACCAGACTGGCAATGCTATTGAGCGAATTGTACAGAAAGTGGGGGCTGATCCGCGCCTGCAGCGCATCCAGCTCGGCCCGGGTTTTTAATTTTTCAAGATTGAGCAACTGGTACTCCTGCTGGGATATCTTGCGGGAGAGCTGCCGCCCCTGCCTACCGAAATAGTAGACAATATTTGAAACCAGTAACGGACCCAAAGTAAAGAAGTACCACGGGGCCGACTGGTACCCTCCCTGTGTTTGTTCCCGAAGTTCGGTAAAAATGGCTTGTCCACGCCAGAAAAACAGACCGATGGTCAGGGCCAGGTACGCAGCTATGATAATGCAGGATATAATCAGGTGCCGGACGTAAGCCTTCCGGAACGAGTTATCGAGCCAGGACGACATCCATTGGGTGAGCAGAACCGTCATCACGCCCGCCAGTATGTTGTTCATGACCACCCACTGGTTCAGCCTCATCACCAGCGGGTCGGAGGCCGTTACGAGCTGATTGGTAAAATAGATGATACCACTCACCCCGTATACTACTACCGACCCCATAAGGACCGCCAGTACCGTACCGAGCCAGGTCTGACTCTGAAGTACCCCCGACAAGCTCATATTATTCCAGGATACCCCCTGCGAGGAAAAACTGAAATTGGCTCCGGCTATGCGGGCACCGGTCATGTCGGCATTGTTCAGATTGCTGAAGCTCAGGTCGGCGTTGGTCAGGTCGGCATTGCGGAAGGAGGTACCTTTTAAGGAGGAGAATTTCAGTATGGCATCCCGCAGATTGGCTCCTTCAAAATTAACCTTATTGAGGCTGGAGAAGCTGAAGTCTACCCCGGACATATCCATATTGCTAAAGTCCTGCCCGTTCATGTCCGAACCCCGCATCCGCAGGGGATTTTTGCTTTGCTTTTGCTTCGCTGACAGGTCTTCGCGGTTCATACTTTTTAAGTTGGTACCGTCCGGAGTACAGGTACCTACCGGACGGTAATTGTGTCGTTGAATAAAACGTTTGTTCCTGTGTTTTTTACTGCGCGGCCATCCAGGCGGCCTGTCCCTTACCCCACTGCGGGTGGAGCGGGCCTGGTGACTGGAAGGTAGCGAATTTTTCCAGGGCTTTTTCAAGTACGGGTTTAGCTACTTTCTTTCCACCCCCGAACTGCTCCGGCGTATAAAAAAGGTTGGTACCTTCCAGTACATAAATCCGGGGATTGTTCGGGTTAAGTACCTTGGCCGCCGCTACGTGTTCCCCAAATACAGGACCGTAGGTTTGCCAGCGCGACATGGGGTCGATGGCCAGGCGGGCCTGCGCCACAAAGGCCCACAGTACTTCCAGTTCATCCGCCGCTTTGCCCGGCAGGGTATCGGCTTCTTTCAGCAGAGCCTCGGCTTTATCCAGCCGCTGCTCTTTCAGACTGGCTTCACCGTCCATTACGCCCAGCCTGGTATTGCAGTAGGCGGCGTAGTAGCGGGGCAGCCACTCGGTAGGCTCCGCCGCCGCGATACGCTCAAAGCGATTGGCCAGTTCCAGGAAGGCTGCCTGATCGGGCTGCTTGTTTTCCTGCTGATTCAGGGTTTCGAGGGTGGTTGTCATGGCTTGGGTGTACTTGTCGTTCTGGGCAAAAAGCGTTGTAACGGACAGTACCAAAGCAAAGGCGGAAATCAGGAATGTTTTCATAGTAATAGATAAGTTAGATGGTTTAAATAATTCTTAATTCTTAATTAGTAGTGTACGAAGGAATTATTTTTGGTGCAAAAGTGGCCCCAGAGGGGCTAAACCTTAGTAGCAGATTAGCAAGTTGGAGAGATTTCAGCCCCGTAGGGGCGACACCCACCATTAAATGTGCCGCTGCCACGGTGGCCGCTCCTACGGAGCTTTTTGTACACTATTGATGCTATTTCTACTAAAGTATCGCCCCAATGGGGCTAAAATAAAATTCCTTCGTACACTACTGATTCTTAATTCTCTATAAATCTTCCTTATTCACGACCGCCTTCTTCGACAGGAAGATCTGCATACCGACAAAGAAGCTGCGGTAACTCTGTGGCCCTACGGCGTAGCGTGAAGTACCATCGGCGGTGTAGCGGTAGGTGAATACGTTGCGGGTGTTGAGCAGGTTGTCCACAGCCACATAAAAGACGGTAAAGTTGCCTTTGATGCTCGTAAGCTTGCTGGCCGTAAAGCTGACGTTATGTACCGCCGGGGTGCGGTCGGCCAGGAAGTTTTCGTGGTTGGGGTTGTAGTAGGGACGGCCGCTGGTGTAGGCGTAGGTAAAGCCCGCACTGGTTTTAAGTTTGTCGAACCAGCGCTTCGCCACCAGGCTTACGTTATGGTTGGAGGCAAAGGTAGGGGTAGCCAGTACCTCATGCTGTTGAAACAGCCGCCGGGTATCCACGTAGCTGTACGTAACCCAGTAGTCGAGGCCCTTAACGGTTTTCTGGTCGCGCCAGAACACATCAAAGCCCTGCGCGTAGCCGTAGCCGGTGTTGTCGGTGCGCCCCCGGGGGAAGCGGTACGGATCAGCATCAAAGGTACGTCCGGTATGTTCCCGCACCAGCTGCGCGTAGTTTTTGTAAAAAGTCTCCGCCCGGAACGTCCGTCCGTTCCGCATCACCTGGTAGTTCAGGAGCAGGTGGTCGGCGCGCTCGAAGCCAAGGTTCTGGTTGAGGTACAGGTAGCGGTAGTCAGGATTCTGATAAAATTGCCCCGCCGCCAGCGACACCTGGCTGTAAGTACCCGTTTTGTAGGCAAAGGAAAGGCGCGGTGCCAGATTAAACCGGTTCAGCAGGGACGAGTACTCGGCACGTACGCCCACGCGTCCGGCCAGCTGGCGGCTCAGGTAGATTTCGGTTTCGGCAAAAGCGGCGGCGTAGCGGTCGTGCAGGGCGAAGGTACTACCTCCGTAGCCGTTCTGTAAGTTGATGGCGTGTACCTCCGCCCCGAAGAGTAGAGAATTATTACCCCCGAAAAGCCGCGTCACCACCGCCCGTGCCTGGGTACGCTCGTCGAGCCGGTCCATAGCTACGGCATCAAACGCCATGTCGTCCTGATTGCGGCTGTATGAGAAACCGGAGTTAAGCAGCCACCTGCCCTCGTCCCAGCTGTCGGTGTAGGTACTGGTCATGAAGGCATTCCGATTGTTCAGATCGAGGCGGTTCTTTCTGCTCTCACCGCCGGGTATGGAGGTACCGGGTACTACCGTATTCATACTCAGGTGGCTGCCCGAGTACATGCCGTACACTTTCAGCAGACCGGTGGAAGAGGTTTTGAGGCGATAAGTCAGCGATGAACCCACAAACTCCGGCTCGTGCTGCCATTCGATGTTCTGCCGCACCAGCGCGAAAAGCGGCTTTAAATTACCATAGTACCCCACCACCGACACCGACTGCTTCTGGGTGGCGTAGTCGTAGTTGAGACCCGCGCTGGCCAGGTTCAGGCTCACGCCCAAGCCGTTGTTGCTGGTTTTGTCGGTCGTATTCAGCAGCAGTACCGACGACAGCGCCTGACCGTACTGCGCCGAGTACCCACCCGTACTGAACGAAGTACCTTTGAACATGAAGGGATTGAACCGTCCCCGCTGCTGCACGTCAGGTACTGAGCTGAAGAAGGGGTTCTGGACAATCATGCCGTCAATGACTACCTTGGTTTCCTGCCCCGAGCCGCCGCGAACGAACAGCCCTTCCTGCTCACCTACCCGCTGGGCACCCGGCAGCAGTTGCATGGCCCCTGTTATGTCGGCGGCGGCCCCGGCCGTAGTGACTATGTCAATGGGCTTGAGCATAGCCATGCGTTTTTCGTCCGAGGCCTCAAAGGCTCCCGCCGTAATAACCACGGTATTCAACTCATTAGCCAGTTCTTCCAGCTTTATGGTAAGTACTATTTCCTTTTGGCTAAGCGCTACCTTTCTTTCGAAAGATTCGTAGCCCATGTAGCTGACGGCCAGCGTGGCCGTATCTTTCTCAAAAGTTTTAAGGCTGAATCGGCCGAGCGTATCCGTGGAAGCACCGTCGTAGGTACCTTTCAGGAATACATTGGCTCCGGGCAGAGCGTGGCCTTTTTTGTCGGTTACCTTGCCGCTGAGGAGGGTCTGGGCCTGGGCAGTGGTAGTAAGTAAGAAGAGTAAAAAGTAAAGAGGCTTCATGGCTAATAGCTTTTTGTTGTTGACACAAAACTATCAGCTATGAAGCCCCTGGGGTAGCTATTTCAGACGAACCGCCGCTAACGACGGAGTGAATTTTGGAATTTGAGGGATGAAGTACCTCAATACCCCACCGTATTATCAGGTACTACCGGACGGGTAGCGGAGGTACTGCCGTCGCCAAAACGGCTTTTTGCTTCTTCCAGCATAGCGATGGTAGCGGTGGCCCCTACGCGCGTAACGCCCCACTCCCGCACCTTCAGCAGGTCGTCGAGGGTACGTACGCCACCGGCGGCTTTTACCTGTACCTCCGGAGCGCTGTGCCGGCGCATTAGTTTCAGGTCGTGTTCGGTGGCTCCGTCGTAGGAGTACCTGCCGTCGGTCCCCTTCACGAAGCCGTAGCCGGTGGAGGTTTTGACAAAGTCGGCGCCCGCTTCGCTGCAAATTTCGCACAGCTTTATTTTATAAGAATCGTCGGGCAGGTAGTCGTTTTCAAAAATAACTTTCACAATAGCGCCCTCCCGATGGCAGGTTTCGGTTACGGCCCTGATTTCCTGCCTGACGTACTCCCAATCCTGCTGAAGTACCTTCCCGATGTTTACTACCATGTCTATTTCGGTGGCGCCGTCGCGGCAAGCCTGTAGGGTTTCGGCGACTTTGGTACTAACCAGACTGTTGCCGTGCGGAAAGCCAATGACCGTACCTACCAGTACATCCGAGCCCGCGAGCCATTTGGTTGCTGCTGCTACGGCATACGGCTTGATACATACCGAGGCTACTCCATACTGCCGGGCAATGTCGCAGCCCTGCCGCAGGTCGGTGTCGGTCATGGTGGGGTGCAGCAGGGAGTGGTCAATCATTTTGGCCAGTTGGTTGATTATATCCATAGTGGTACCTCCTGAGAGGGCTGATTGGGAAAGATAAGTTTTTAGACTATTGATGATGAATGAATACTACTGAAAATTACTGATGGTGTATTGCTCGGTGTTGCAGTACAGGTGACTGTACACGTAGTAGTCGGGACGACTGGTATGGTAGCGACGATATAGCTGTACCAGCGGCGTCAGCGGCTTCACCTTCAGCAGAAAAGCCGTCACCTCGTCGGCCGTTACGGCCCGGATATCCTGCTCAATATTGGTAATCTCGGTCTGGTAGTTCAGGCTCAATGTTTTGAACAGTGACCCGTCAACAAATGGGCTCTCACAAAAATCTATCAGGCCCATCTGGGGCAGGTAGGTATATTCAATCATGATTGGTTCATCATTCACGAACCGTACCCGCTCCAGCGTCACACAGCCCGCCTGCTGCTCCTCCTGGCTTAGCGCATAAAAAAACCGGTCGGGCCAGGCCATAACCGTTGGGGCACGTAGGGTCATGGTCTTTACCTGGTGCTCAGCGCCCACTACTTCCGAAAAACCCTTGAACGACAGCAATCCCAATGACTTGCGCGTAGCGCTTACAATACTACCCTTTCCTTTGACCTTCCGAATGTAGCCCTCGTTGGCCAGTTCGGTCAGCGCCCGCCGCACGGTCATCCGGGCAATCCGGTGCTGACTCCCCAGTTCATTTTCCGAAGGCAGCAAATCCCCTTCTTTGTAATGCCCGGATTGAATCTGGCTTTTAAGCTGCGTGTACAACCGCTGGTAGTGTGTTATTTCCATCCGGATTGGTTGTGAGAACAGAGTACTTGTCTATACAGGACGGATAGTCCTGCGGGCTTTACTTTTACCAAAAGATTTAACATCAAGCTTATTCTCATTCAAAAGTGCAACTCACGCTGAGTTTACTGTACTTAATGGAGCTTTTAATCTTTTTTCGACAGAAGCTTGTCTATTCAGATGAGGCCAGGGACTGACTGCGGACAAACGGAATCTCAATGGTTACTTCCAGCCCCTTTCCGGGCGATGAAAACCAGGCAATCCGGCCTCCCAGAACAGTAACCCGCGACTCGATATTGCCCAACCCCAGTCCTTTGCTGGCTTTGGTATAATCAAAGCCTTTCCCATTGTCACCGTAGAAGAAAGAAATGGTATTGCCCGATGGGACTACCGAAATTGTGATTTCGTTGGCGTTGGCGTGTTTGAGCGTGTTATTAAGTAGTTCCTGCGTAATGCGGTATAACCCTATCTGCAGGTCGTCCGGAAGCGTAGTGGGCAGGTTGCGGCATTCAAACGACACCCGTACCTGATCCGAGGCGTTTATTTTGCCGATTAATTCTTCTATGGCAGCGGCATAGCCATACTGCTCTAGCGTCCTTGGATTTAGCTCCCGCAGCAGACGCCGGATGTCAATCATTGAAATAGTGATAATATCAAAGGCCTCCTGCTTGATGCGCTGGGCCTCAGTATTTTCCTTCAGGAAGCCCGTCAGGGAAGAAAGGTACAGCTTGAGCGTAGCCAGCCTGGAACCTACCTCGTCGTGCAGATCCTGCGCAATATTTTTCCGCTCCTGCTCCTGGGCTTCCAGCACTATCTTGAGGCGCTCCTGTTGCTGCCGGTTCAGGCGCCGCAGGCGCCCCTGTACAATGACATAGGTACCACCCGCCACCACCAGAATATAAAACGCCGAGAACCACCACGTGCGCCAGAAGGGGGGCTTGATGACGATCAGGAGCTGACGTTCCTGCCCGTTCCATACCTGGTCGCGGTTGGCGGCTTTGACCTTGAACAGGTAGCGGCCCGGCGTCAGGTTGGCGTACCGGACGTAGGTGCGGTCACCGGCGTTGACCCAACCTTCGTCCTGGCCTTCGAGATAGTACTGGTAAAAATTCCGGCCATTGCTGTAGTAGTCAATGGACGCAAACTCGAGTGAGATGGTATTCTGGTCGTGCTGCAGATAAATAATGTTCTTTTCGTTGATGTAGCCGTTAGAACCGTAGGGTTCTTCATTAATCCGGAAGTTGTGGAAGTACACGTGCGGGCGGTACGACAGCTTTCGAAACTGGCTCGGATAAAAATAGTTAACCCCGTTGACGCCCCCGAAGTAGCACTCGTTTCGGGACGACAGCATGAAGGCGTTGCCGTTATACTCGTAGCCCTGCAGGCCATCGGACAGGTTATAGTTGCCGACTATACCCGTAGGTACCTCCAGGCTGGAAATACCGTGGTTGGTACTCAAAAACAGCTGGTCGCCGGGACACACGACTACCCCATAGATATAGGTACTGGCCAGCCCATCTTTTTCATTGTACAGGCGGTAGTCTTCCTTGGTTTTATCAAAAGAAACGAGGCCCTTCTCGGTGGCGATCCAGAGGATGTTCCGCTTGGTGTCCTCCTGAATGGCATTGATATTGAAATCGTGGAGGCCTTCGAATACTTTCACCCACTTTCCCTGGGAAATACGGTACCCGTACAAGCCTTCAAAGTAGGAACCCAGCCAAAGGGTACCTTCCTTATCCAGGTAGGTAGCAAATATATTGCGGTCCCTGAGGAGTGGTACACGTTCATACTGCTCCTTTATTGGGTCAAACAGCCACATTCCCAGCGGCGTACCTATCAGGAGTTTTCCGGTGGGGAGTTCCAGAATATTACGGACATAGGTACGGCTTCCTTCGTCCGAATCGAAAAGAAACTTCCTGAACTCTTTTTTCTCCGCGTCAAACTGCATGATACCCCCGTAGGTACCCACCCACATCCGCTGCTTCCGGTCCCGGAAAATAGTCTTCAGAATATTATGCTCTTTGGTAAAGTACCGCTCCTGAATCAGGCCCGACTTCCGGTCAAAGATATCCAGCCCTCCTTCGGTACCCAGCCAGATCCGCCCCTGGGCGTCCTCGCCGATACACCGGACCGACGGGTCGCTCAGGTTTCGCTGGGGCTGCCCGGGATTGGCCTGACCCAAGTACCCAAACATAGACGCGTTGGGTACTATCTTGAGCAGGCCATCCGGATCGGAATTGGCCCAGATAATGCCGGTGTTATCTACGTAAATCCGGTAAAACTCGTATTTCTTAAGACTCTCGGGCAGGTTAGGCCGGTACTGAAACTCCCGGAAGCGCTGGGTCTTTTTGTCGTAAATCCAGAGGCCATTGCGCTGGGTACCCAGCCAAAGCTGTCCGTTGTGGTCTTCGGAAAGGCTGAATACTACCCCCAGTTCTTCTTCTTCGGAGGCCCATTCGTGTTCCAGGTGTTTTTTCCGCTGGTGGTCAAAACGTACTATTCCGTGATCGGTACCTAACCAGGCTATATTTTGCTGGTCTATGATAAGGGAATATACATTCAGCGGGGGGCCGTACTTGTTGCGGGAATTGTTACTGAAGTAGTAATGGTAAGTCTGTGTCTTGATATCAAACCGTACAACTCCTTTGGGACCTAGCATCCAGATATCGCCGAAGGGGGTGCGGGTGGTCCAGTCAACGTAGTCAAAATCGCGGTTGAGGTGCGCGTAGGAGCCCAGCCGCCGCAGGCGGTTGGTTTTAAACTCATAGGCCATTATACCTTCGCCTTCCTGCGTAAACCACAGTTCGTTTTCATCCGCGTAGAAAGGCGAGGTACGTCTTTTCTGTTTGGAAGTACGTACCAGAAAAAACCGGTCCGTGAGGCGGTCGTAGCGGTTAAGACCCTCTTCAGAGCCAATCCAGATATCGCCTTTTTTATCTTCGACAATACCCGATACGTTCACCCCGTGGAAGGAGTACTTATTGCCGGCATCAGGTTTATAAACCCGGAAACGGTGGCCGTCAAAGCGGTTTACGCCGTCCAGGGTACCCAACCACAGAAAGCCTCTGGAATCCTTGAAAATATGGTAGGGTGAGCTCTGCGACAGGCCGTCTTTTACGGTAATACGCTGTACTTGCATAGACTGGCTGTACGCTACAAACGCGTACAGCCAGCACCACCCCAATACCAGGAGTTTTATGTTTTTTCTGTGTGGCAAAATAGTTAGTTAAAGCCCCTTATAGTTCTTCCAGAACCAAATTTTTCCACCGTACCTTTATTCCTCCTCCATCATGTATCTGCAAGGCAATGGCTCCTTCGCCGCGTCCTATTTTCTCATCCGTCAGGTCTACCATCGGTTGGCCGTTCAGCCAGGTCTGGACGTGGTCGCCGTTTACCCGTATGCGCATGGTGTTCCACTCGCCGTACTTCAGAATGTCTTCCTTTTCGGCAGGAATCTGAACCAGCCAGTTACGTCCGTACGATTCATAGATGCCGCCGGTATCGTGGTTGGGAGGAGCTACTTCCACCTGCCAGCCCGATACTTTGGTACCTTCAAAGGTAGAACGAAAAAATATTCCGCTATTGCCTTCCGACTCCTGCTTAAACTGCGCAGTAAGGTCAAAGTTTTTATAAAACTTGTCGGTAGCGAGGTAGCCGTAGCCTTTGTCGGGACCGCTTTCACAGACTAGTTCGCCTTTATCCACGTACCATTTTTCGGTACCAACTACCCGCCAGCCAGAAAGATTTTTCCCGTTAAACAGCTTCACCGGCTTTTTGGCCGGATCTTCTCCGCCGGGGCCGTTGCCTGCCACAGCCGCCATACTACCAGCTATTACCAGTATTACACAAACATACAACCATTTGCAATCTTTCATAAGTACTTATGTTAGTTAGTTATTGAATAGACTTTAACTATAAGGTAGAACATTCCTCTTCCTAACCAGTTTAGGGAGTGTAACAACACATAATAACTTATAATCAATTTTTAAAGTATGAAAAAGGTGAATTATTGGATGCGTTACGCTACCCGGCTGGTGGCGGTAACTTTACTGCTGAGTGCAGCAGGCTGTAAAAACGACGATGATGATGTTGCTCCCCAGTCGGTGTCGGATATCCTCATGGAAAACAACAACTTCAGCATCCTGCGGGCGGCGGTAGATCACGCTGGTATGACCGAAACCCTTCGTACTGGTAACGTCACAGTTTTTGCTCCGAACGATGATGCCTTCCGCGCCTCCGGCTATGCTAATGCCGCCGCAATCACGGCCGTACCGGCCAATACGGTACGGGATATCCTGCAGTACCACATAATTAACTCACGAAAAGCTTCTACGGACCTGGCCCAAGGTAATAATCAGGAAATGATGACCCTTGGCAATGGCACTACCTACGTAACCCGGAACAGCAGCGGAGTATCTATAAACGGAGCCCGTGTCATAACGGCTGACGTACAGGCTGATAACGGCGTTATTCATGTAATAGACCGGGTACTTATGCCACCCACCCAAAACCTGATGCAACTGGCCCAGAACAACAATAACCTGAGCTACCTGCTTGCTGCCGCAACCCGCGCGGCATCGACAAACCCCGCGGTTATGACGGCTCTGTCATCCAGTACGATGGCCTATACGGTGTTTGCTCCCAGCAACCAGGCTTTTATTGATGCGGGGTATCCGACAGTTGCGTCAATACAAGCCGCCAGTCCGGCCACACTGGCTGGTATTATAATGTACCATGTTGTACCGGGGCGGGTATTCTCAACCAACCTTGCCAATGGTAACGTAACTACAGCTGCCAACGCCCCCTTTGCGGTTGATATAAGCAATGGAGTAAAAATCACTGGTAGCGGAAATAAGGGTCAGGCGGCTACTGTTACCCAGGCCAATATGATGGCTACTAATGGTATAGTACATATTATTGATCGGGTACTTATGCCGGCTAACTAACAGTTAGCTACCCCTGTAAAGAAAAGCGTAGCATCTGGCGGATGCTACGCTTTTTTGCTAATAAATAGGCTGCAACCTGCTAATTTTGTCGGAACACTGAGCCACTTTCCATAGCGAAAACGTGGACATCCGTCAGGCGTGAAGAATTTATACGGATTCTGATTACATATAAATAAATAACATTCGTTCTTAGTCAGGAAATGAGAGCCACTACTAACCTAAAACCCCAATTGAATCTATGCAGAAATTAAACTACTTACTGCAAAAGGTAGCCCCATTGGTTGCAGTAGCCTTACTTTTCGGTTTAGCAGGCTGTAAAGAGGCTGACCAGGACGTGAAGCCTAAGACGGTAACTGACGTTTTTTTTGAAAATGAAGATTTTACCATTCTGCGCGCAGCCATCAAACACGCCGGACTGGGCGACGCTCTCAGAACCAGTACCCTTACGGTGTTTGCTCCGAACGACAACGCTTTTCAGGCATCCGGCTATGCCGACGCAGCGGCCATTACCGCTTTACCGGCGGCAGCGGTACGGCAGATACTTGAGTACCATATCATGGCTACGGCCATTAAAGCGGAAGATTTAGGTACAGGTACCAACCAGGAAGTACCTACGCTGACCAACGCTAAGGCATACATTACCAAAACCGCCACTGGTACTTCCATTAACGGAGCCCGGGTTATCGCTACCGACCTGAAGGCCGACAATGGCGTCATTCATGTCATAGATAAACTCATTATGCCCGCTACCCGTACCCTGCTGGAACTGGTTCAGGGAAATGAGCAGTATAGTTTTCTGGTAGCGGCCGCCACCCGCGCCGCCACGGCCAATCCGGCGGTACTGACCGCGCTCACTTCTGAAAATGCAGCTTATACCGTGTTTGTACCTACCAATAAGGCTTTCATGGATGCCGGATTTTCTACTGTAGCGTCTTTGCAGGCCGTTGGACCTACGGCTCTGGCCTCACTCATTTTATACCACACGGTACCGGGGCGTCTGTTTTCTACGAATCTGGCTACGGGCTCCATTACTACTGCTGCCAATAAACCCCTTCGCATAGACATAAACAACGGGCTGCGCGTATCCGGCCCCGGTAATATGGGCCAACCTGCCCTGGTAACCCGCGCCGACCTCCTGGCCAAAAACGGGGTCATACACGTGATTGACCGGCTGCTATTACCGTAAACTAAATACCTGCTTTAAAAAAGCGAAGCACAACAACTAGTGCTTCGCTTTTTTTGTTAAGCTATAATAAAAGGTAAGTGATTAATAAAACATAAGTGATTCGGCAGTAAGTAGTTTTATGAAATATAATAAATTGAAGGCCAGCTGGATGCGGTGGCTGCTGGTGAGCCTGATGGTACTATTGGCGGCTTTGTGGTGGATGGCTCAACGCGTAGAGTACCGAACCAGTGATGAGGAGCTGAGTAGTCGTTTTACATCTTTAGCCATTATTTCAAAAATTCATCGGTATCAGGTAGAAAAACGAACAGTCCGCTTCGTGGAATTCGGAGCCGACTCACTTCCGGTTACTATTCTGGTACACGGTGCGCCCAGTTCACTGAGCTTTTTTTCCCGGTTTTACGAAGACACCGCTCTGCTGCGGCGTACCATGCTCGTAGGCGTAGACCGCCCTGGCTATGGCTATTCTGACTTTGGCCAGTCGGTAACGTCCATCAGTGACCAGGCCCGGTACCTGCAGCCCCTCCTAGACCGCTACGCCGCCCAGGGGCGAAAGGTAGTACTGGCCGCTTCCTCGTACGGGGGAGCCGTAGTGGCCAAGGTCGCTATGAATAACCCTGACAAAGTATCGGGTATTCTGTTTGTGTCTTCATCGCTGGCTCCGGGTGAGGAATATACCTACCCCATCAGCTATGTGATTGACTCGCCCTGGCTGCGGTGGTTTTTCCCGACCCTGCTCCTGGTAGCCAATGACGAAAAACTCAGCCATCAGAAAGCCCTGGAAGATATCCAGGACGGCTGGGGCCGTATTCAATCAAAAGTCATTCTGCTGCACGGCAAGGCCGATGGTCTGATTTATTTTTCTAACGCTGAGTACGCTAAGAAACGCCTTGTCAATGCAGCTTCGCTAAAACTGGTTCCGCTGGAAGGAGTAGGACACACCATACTGTGGGACCGCCCTGACCTCATCCGTGAAAGCCTGCTGGAACTCGTTACTCCGCAAAAGCTTCGTGAGCTGGCCCAGCAGTAGTAGGGCACACGAAAAGTATACTTTGATCCATATACAAATAAAGCCCCGAACCAACCGGTCTGGGGCTCTGTGTAAATAGCGGGCTGCTATTCCCAGGCATTAGTACTGCTCGGTAGCAGCAAAGAAAAAGCTGCCTTCAATGCCGGCGTTTTCGTCGGAGTCGGAGCCGTGAATAGCGTTGGCTTCAATAGATTTGGCATAAAGCTTACGCACGGTACCTTCTTCCGCCTTGGAAGGATCGGTAGCCCCGATCAACGTACGGAAATCGGTAACGGCGTTTGATTTTTCGAGAATCATGGGCACGATAGCTCCGGATGACATGTAGCTGCACAGGTCGGCGTAGAAGGGACGCTCCTTGTGTACGGCATAAAAAAGGCCAGCCTGCTCGCTGGTCAGCCGCGTTTTTTTCATAGCTACAATCTTGAATCCTGCTTCTTCGATCATTTTGATGATAGCCCCGGTATGTCCGTCAGCCACGGCATCAGGCTTGATCATTGTGAAGGTTTTGTTACCTGACATAGTAAATGTAAAATTTTATTTGGGCGCAAAAATAAGCCAATTCTGTTATAATATCCTCACCAGTATCCTGTTTGACCCGAATTAGCCTTAATAAAATAAATAGTTGACAATCAGCGATTGAAGTGTTATCCTATCTAAATCTCAACACTTTTGTTAATTTTGTGCGCTTATGCGGGCTTATACTTTATTTATAAGAATACATTTACAGTGAATCAAGCGATTGACGCCTTACGCGCTCTTTTATCCCAACCCCAGCTTATCGTCATTACGATGCACCGCGACCCCGACGCCGACGCGCTGGGTTCATCGCTGGGCTGGGCACTCTATTTGCGGAGGCAGGGGCATCAGGTTACAGTAATAAGCCCTACCGACTACCCCGCTAACCTGCGCTGGCTGCCGGGGATGGAAACCGTACTGGTGTACGAAGAAAACGCGGCGTCCCGCAAAATCTGTCAGCAGCATATTGAGAAAGCCGACCTGATTTGTTGTCTGGACTTTTCGGCCCTGTCACGATTAAAAGACTTAGGTAAGCTGGTACAGGATGCCAAAGCGACCAAGCTGCTGGTGGACCACCACCTCGAGCCCGAGTCTTTTGCCGATCTGATGGTGTGGGATACCGGTGCAGCGGCTACCGCCCAGCTAATTTATCAAGTTATAAAAAAACTTGATCCTGCGCTCTTTGCAGACGCCCGCGATATACCCCTGGCCGAATGCCTGTACGCCGGTATCATGACCGACACGGGTTCGTTTCGGCACGCCAGTACTACCCCCGAAGTACACCTGGCCGTAGCCGACCTGATGCGCACGGGTTTTGAGATAAACCGGGTACATCGTTTGATCTTTGACAGCTCTCCCCTATCGCGGTTACAGCTGCTGGGGCACGCCCTGTCCAAGATTCACGTGCTGCACGAGTACCGTACCTCCTACATGACCCTTACCGCCGCCGACCTGGAGTTGTATACTTCCAGTGCCGGCGATACCGATGGTTTAGTCAACTACGGACTGCAGGTCGAGGATGTGGTTATGACCGCCCTGTTCGTTGAACGCAGGGGAGAAGTAAAGATTTCGTTCCGATCGGCGGGTGACTTTTCGGTACGTGACCTGGCCCATGCTCACTTCGGCGGGGGCGGGCACAAAAACGCGTCAGGAGGGCGCACCAGTCTGTCGCTGGCCGAAACAGTTCAACGGTTTCTGGCCGTATTGCCGGAGTACCAGTCGCGGCTGCAGAGTGTATAATTATTGATGAATAGCTGAGTAAGGAGACAAAAACCAGATTCTTAACGTTATACAACCTATTACTTAATTAGAGAAGAAATAAACAATTAATAATCCCCTTTTTTATAAAACAAAAACCAATGAATTTTAAGACAATCGGATTTGCGCTGGGTATAGGTATCCTGGCCGCCTCCTGCAACCAATACCGCACGCAGGTAACAGACAACGGCCTGAAGTACCAGCTCCACGAGCACGACGACGACGCCCGCCAAGCCAAACTAGGTGATATAATGACCTTCCATCTTGTCCTGAAAAACAGTACGGATTCGGTCCTTCGTGACACATACAAAGAAAACGCTCCGGTAAAACTGGTCCTGCAGCAGGCTCCTTTTAAAGGTAGCTTTGAAGAGGGACTGGCTATGCTGGCCAAAGGTGACAGCGCTACTTTCTACGTCAACGCCGATTCCCTTTTTGCCAAAATGATGCAGCCCATGCCTCCTATGATTAAGAAGGGTACGGACCTGGGCTTTACAGTAAAGGTACTTGAAGTACAGACCTCCGAAGAGTTCCAGAAAGAGCAGGCGGTACAGGGTGCCAAACAGAAAGGAGTTGATGAAAAAGTGATCGAGGAATACGTAGCCAAAAATAATATGCAGGGCAAAGTACAAAAAACCGAGTCGGGGCTACGTTATATAGTTCAGGAAGAAGGTACCGGGGCTACGCCTTCGCAGGGAGATGTAGTAAAGGTACACTATACCGGCAAACTCCTGGATGGTACCGTTTTTGACAGCTCCCGCGAGAATCCTCAAACCAACGGCCAGCCCATTGATTTTCAGGTAGGTGTAGGAATGGTTATTCCAGGTTGGGAAGAAGGTATCATGATGATGAAAAAAGGCGGCAAACGTACGCTTATTATTCCATCAGGGCTGGCCTACGGTCAGGAAGGCTCTCCCGGCGCTATTCCCCCCAGCTCCGTACTGCTGTTCGATGTTGAACTCGTTGACTTTTCAAAAGGAACCCCTAGAGGTAATACTCCGTAAGGATGAAAAAAATCAGTAATAAATCAGGATGGGTTGTAGCGCTGGGGGTTATCTTCGGCGCTACCCTGTTTGCGTGTGAGGAGCAAACCGATATTTTCAACAACGAAAAAAAGGCTCAGAACGACCAGGAAATACGGGCTTATCTGTCGCAGCAGGGTATATCGGCCCAGCGTACCGACGAGGGTCTCTTTTATCGGGTAGTATCTCCGGGTACCAGTGGTCAGAAAGCAGCAGTAGGCGACCAGATTCAGGTCAATTATACGCTTTCGCGGCTGGATGGGTACCTTGTCGACAGCAATGGTCGCAGTACACCCAAAACGGCTGTCTACGGAGCCAGCCGGTTGAATAATACCATCGGCCAGTCCATTCTGAACGACCAGGCCATGGTGATCCTTTTTGACCGTCTGGTCAAAGAAGGAGACTCGGTAACCCTTTTTGTTCCGTTTAATCTGGGGCTGGGTTCGACTGGTTCCCTTCAGCTGCCTGCTTACAGCCCCTACCGGCTGGATATGAAGGTACTGGCTATCCGGACAGAAAAAGAGCAACTGGATGAATACGCAAAAAAATACAACATCCAGACGGCCACTCCTACCGAAAGCGGCCTACGGTTCGGATTGGTAACGGCCCGGCCTGATTCGGCTTTGCTTAATGAAAGCAGTACCTACTCCGTGAAGTACACCGGCCGTCTGACGGATAACACCATATTTGATTCGGGTACTCTGGATGCAACCCTTAGCAGCAACAGTCTGGTCGCGGGCTTTACCGAAGGCCTGAAAAAGCTGCGGGTGGGTGAAAAAGCCAACTTCCTGTTCCCGTCTACCTTAGGGTATGGCCCGCAGGGTAAGGGTACTAATATTCCTCCCTACGCACCGCTTCATTTTGAGGTGGAAGTACTTCGAAAAAAATAGACGTAAACACAAGTACCCTAACGGCTGTTCCAGTTTCTGGAGTAGCCGTTTTTTTTATTCATTCTCTACTAATCTTTATGGAACTCTGCTTTGCTACCAACAATACCCATAAACTTACCGAAATACAGGCCCTGCTGGGTCAGGAATTTCAACTGCGGACCCTGCGGGACATAGGCTGCGACGAAGATATACCCGAAACCCACGACACGATTGCCGCCAACTCCCGCGAAAAAGCCGAATTAATCTGGGAGCAGTACCGCGTCAATGCCTTTGCCGACGACACCGGGCTTGAAGTATACGCGCTCGGGGGAGAACCGGGGGTGTACTCGGCCCGTTATGCCGGTCCCCAACGCAATGCCGACGACAACATGCAGTTGCTGTGGGAGCGGCTGGCCGACAAGCCCGACCGCCGGGCACGGTTTATTACGATAATCACGCTGGTACTGGACGGTCGGTACCATCAGTTTGAGGGAATGGTAGAAGGTACAATTATTCAGGAAAAACGGGGTACCCATGGCTTTGGCTACGATCCTATATTCGTCCCGGAAGGCCACAACCGGACCTTTGCCGAAATGAGCCTGAGCGAGAAAAGTAAGCTGAGCCACCGCGCCAGGGCGTTTGCCCGTTTGGCGGAATTTTTAAAAATCCAGAAGGAAGGCTGAGGCAGTCCTTTGTTTTCACTATTCTCATTATTGAACAAATTTCACCCGCAACTATGAATATACCTAACCCCGATGCTTTGAAGTACGATGGTACCCGTCCGTTAATTTTACAAAACACCAAAACCAAGCTCCAAAAGTTGTATTCTGACAAAAAGCAGTACAAGCAGCTGCTCACCGACTATATTCAGGAGATCGACGAGCTGCAAAGCATTATGTATGCCCACGACAGGTACGGGCTGCTGTTGATTTTTCAGGCGATGGATGCCGCCGGGAAAGACGGTACCATCAAGCACGTGCTGACCGGCGTGAACCCAATGGGAATAAAAGTACACCCCTTCAAGCGACCGACTGAAAACGAATTAGAACATGACTACCTGTGGAGGGCCAGTCAGTTGCTGCCGCAGCGCGGTATGATTGCTGTTTTTAACCGCAGCTACTACGAGGAAGTACTGGTGGTGAAGGTACATCCCGAAATTCTTATTCAGCAACAGCGGCTACCGGTAGAACTGACAACGGATCTGGAAAAGGTATGGGAACAGCGCTACCAGGATATAGTGAATTACGAAAGGTACCTCTACCACAATGGTATCCGGACGGTGAAGTTTTTTCTGAATGTATCGCGTCAGGAGCAGGCCACGCGGCTGATTAGCCGGATTGAAAACCAGGCAAAAAACTGGAAGTTTGAAGAGGGTGATGTAAAAGAACGTGAACACTGGGACCAGTACCAGCAAGCCTACGAAGACTGTATCAACGCCACGGCTACGGAAATAGCCCCCTGGTACGTGATTCCGGCCGACAATAAGAAAAATATGCGACTAATGGTAGGGGATATTGTAGTTAAAGAAATGAAAAAGCTGGATATGAGCTACCCGAAGGTAGACAAAGACCGTGGGAAAGAGCTGCACCAGTTTATTGAAGTTATTCAGTCGCAGGACAACATTCAAGAAATCGGGTAAAATATTCCCCTATAATGCAAAAAGAGCAGGCTCGGAAGCCCGCTCTTTTCAATAATTCTAATTAATTCTCTTACTAATTCAGCTTCATTAGCGAATTACAAAGTTTCCTCCACCAATCCGGTATCCTTCGGCATACAGTTCAACGCTGTATTTGCCCGGACGGAATTGCGAAGCATAGTCATAGATCATTTCAACGCGCTGGTTGTTGTTGGTAAAAGGTACAGTCTGACGGGCAGAAAACTTAGTTTCCTGGCCATCTACCTTGATTTCACCTGAACCGGTGGCGTCATCAGCCAATACAGCTCCTTCGGGGTCCAGCACACGTACGTAGATGTCCTTAGGCTCCTGACGGGTCAGGGAGTTTTCGGGCAGGTCAAACACCAGTTTGATCTTATCCACGCGCTTGGCTTTGTAGGCGTCGTTGTCGCGGGTCTTACCCTTCGACGTAACCGCCAGTACTTTCAGGTTCTGTGCTTTCAAAGCAGCCGCTCTGTTTACTTTCTCGGTCAGGTCACGGTTTTCGGTAGTGAACAGGCTAACTGTATCAGCCAGCTCTGTCTGGCGTTGTACCAGTCGCTCACGCTCCGACCGTAATGAACCTACCTGCGTGTTCAAAGTATCGTTTGAAGCCATCAGCATCTGATTCTCTTCGCGCAGCTGAGCAATTTCCACGTCCTTTTCGTTCAGGAACTTCTCATACTGCTTGATCTTCGTCAGGTACTTGGAAGTTTCTACCCGCTTAGTCTTCGTAAATGCAACTTTATCGGCTTCCAGTTCAGCTTTCACCCGGTTTAGCTCTTCTACGTCACCGCCTAGTCTTTCTACTTCGGCAATTTTAGCATCCAATGCTCTTGACACGGAGTCAAGCTTAGTTTGTGTGGAAGCCAAGTCCTTGGCTCTCGATACGATTTCCGTTTCTTGTTGTGTTAATTCCTGCTTTTGCTGTACAAACAGGTAGCCGAATATACTTGTCGCAATAGCCAAAATAGCTACTACCGCCCAAGCCGCACTTTGCTTCTTCTTTTGCTCGTTTTGCATAATACCAATTGTTTAGGTTGAACATAGTTTAGAAAAAGCGTACATGTTTCTCTCACAAGCCTTTGTTGGTTGGTTACGGTGAAGGAACGGCACCTTCTGACACATTATTGTAAAAAAAGTTTTCTATTTATTTAACGTATAAATTTCGTGCCGCCTCTTCATATTTGTCTCCTGAGGTCCATTGAGGAGCCGTAGGGCGGTCAGCAATAAGGCGGGTGGCATAGGTATAAGCCTGCGAAAATTTAAGTAAATAACCAAAATCAACCGTGTCCGGGTTATCCGATGCCTGGTGATAATACTTCATAAGATCCTGGTCAAACTTGCGGAAACCGGGAGCAAACGTAGGAGCAGGAATACCTTTCAGCGCAAAGTTTACGTTGTCAGACCGGTCAAACAGCCCCTGCTCCGGTGAGGGGTCTGCCACTACATCCAGGCCAAACGCTTTGGCCGCCACTTCTATCTCCGACCGGGCTCCCGTACGATTCAAACCAATTACCGACACAGCACTGGTGTCGTTGTAGCCGGCGCCGTCGGAGTTCAGGTTAAAGATACATTTGTTAAGTGGTAACAATGGGTTACTTGCGTAATAACGACTTCCCAGCAGCCCTAATTCCTCTCCTGTTACTGCTACGATGAGTACTGACCGCTTTGGGGGGGTCTTAGCCAGTGCCTCCGCAGCGGATAACAGAGCCACGCAGCCAAAGGCATTGTCACGGGCGCCATTAAAGATGCTGTCCCCGGCAGTATAAGGTTGCCCTCCCTGCTTACCTACACCTACGTGGTCGTAGTGGGCGGTCAGCAGAATATATTCGTCTTTTAATTTGGGATCACTTCCTTCAATGTAAGCGGCTACGTTGTGACTCACGATTGGCTCGCTTTTGCGCCCCTCCGTACTAAGCCGGAAGCTGGTAGCCGAGCGTAGTAATTTGGTCAATTTGGCTTCCTTGCCATTGACCCAAAGGTGCGGCAGCGAAGGCGAGGTACCAGCGGTAGTGTTCTGGGACAGGGCTATCTGTTCGCCGGCAAAGTACTTGTTCACCATATTCCAGGGAATGGTGGCATTAAAAAGCTCCACTACAGCTACCGCTCCCCTGGCGGCGGCTATTTGTCGTTTTTGGGTAGAAGTTGCAATAATCTCGGCGGGAGTCTGGTTTTCGGGGGAGCCGCTCTGTACCAGCACTACCTTTCCTTTTACATCAAGGCCTTTGTAGTCTTCCCAGCCTTTGGCGGCATCTTCCAGACCGTACCCGGCATACACCACCGGTGCCGACACGGTGCCTGCATCGCCCGCCATCAGCATCCAGTCGTCGCCGTTGCGGAGGGTTTCATTGTTGACGGTTAGTTCGCCTTTCCCACTGGCCCCTACCTTATTGAGTGGTACGGCCTGATAGTAGGTACTTTGTCCGGGTACGGGAGTAGCTCCGTACTTACGAAACTGCTCGGCCAGGTACCGGGCGGCTACCCGGTTGCCCATTTCGCCGGTACGGCGGCCCATCAGTTCATCCGACGCCAGAAAGCGCAGGTGAGCTTCGGCCACGTCCCTGGAAAGACTAAATACCGGCAGTTCCTTCGGCTGCTGGGCGAAAGAGGAGAGCGATAGTACTAAGCTGAGTCCGGTCAGGAGAATAGTTCGACGCATAGTCAGGCTGGGTTAAAGTTATAGAGTAGTAGTGCTGGTGTAATCACAAAATTTCGCCCCGAATGGCAAACGGTTTCCGCTCGGCTATGGCCAGCTCCTGAAAACCTTTGATTTGGTACGACAGTACCCGCCAGGTACCTCCTACCTGCCCGCTACGCAACAGAAGCGTTTTTTCTGACTGGTACAATCTGTTTTCCGTAAATATCCGGGCTTCTATTTCTTCGGGGTTTCCGTCGAAGGTATTAAGCTTTACCCGCAGGTACCTGACCGGCAGGTCCTCCTCCTTCCGTACGCGGTATTCGTAGGTTAGGGAGTCAGGGCGGGTGGTAAGGTAGCTAAGCCTATAGGCGGGCTTATTGATATCGGCCTGCAGGAACAACTCCAGCTCCCGGGCCCAGTCCACTTCCTGGGTAGTCCGCTGCTCCTTTTCGCCGTCTACCTGCATAGCTTTGGTTACGGCCGGGCGCTGCTGAGAAAGCAACTCAATTTGTCCGGCCACAAATCCGGCCACATCATAGTACACCTTCGGCTGCTGCTGCTGGCTGGTACCGGGCGACTGGCAGGCGGAAATAAGGACTGTAAAAAGGAAAGCGGAGAGGTTGACTATTCTTTTCATTTTCAAAATAAAAAAGTCAGAGAGCCGTAGCGGCTCTCTGACACGGCTAACAAGAGTTAGTTCTCTATAGTTTATACTAAGCTTTCGCCCGTCATTTCGGCGGGTTTCGCCAGCCCCATTAAGTCCAGAATAGTCGGTGCAATGTCGGCCAGCTTTCCGTCTTTAATGCTACTATTGAACTCGTTATCAACCAGAATACAGGGAACCAGGTTCAGCGAATGGGCCGTGTTGGGGCTGCCGTCATCGTTGATCATGTAGTCGGAGTTGCCGTGGTCAGCAATGATAATAGAGGTGTAGCCGTGCTCAAGGCCCGTTGTCACTACGGCCTGGGTACAGGCATCGACCGTTTCGCAGGCTTTTATGGCCGCTTCAAACACACCCGTATGGCCTACCATATCCGGGTTGGCAAAGTTCAGACACACAAAGTCTACCTCTTCTTTTTCCAGCTCAGGTACAATAGCGTCGCGTATGTCATAGGCCGACATTTCGGGCTGAAGGTCATAGGTTGCTACTTTGGGCGACGGGCACAACAGGCGGGCTTCGCCTTCGAAAGGTTGCTCGCGCCCCCCCGAGAAGAAGAAGGTGACGTGTGGGTACTTCTCGGTCTCAGCGATGCGAATCTGCTTTTTACCGGCCTTTTCAAGGACCTCACCCAGCGTATTGTTCAAATTATCTTTATCAAAAATAACCTGAACCTTGGCAAACGTATCGTCGTAGTTGGTCATGGTAATATAGTACAGGTTCAGCTTATGCATATTCTGCTCAATGAAATCCTGCTGCGTCAGTGCCTGGGTAATTTCCCGGCCCCGGTCGGTCCGGAAGTTAAAGCAAAGTACTACGTCCCCTTCCTCTATACACGCTACGGGCGTACCGTCCGGATGTACCGCAATAATCGGGTTAATGAATTCATCGGTGGTACCTTCCTGGTAAGACTCCTTCACCGCTTCCAGCAGACTTTGGCTGCCGACGTGGCGGCCAACGCCATGTACCATGGCATCGTAAGCCAGCTTAACCCGTTCCCAGCGCTTGTCGCGGTCCATGGCGTAGTAGCGGCCGGTGATGCTGGCGATCTGGCCGGTGGTATTGTTCAGGTGCTGCTGCAACTCCGAAAGAAAGCCCAGGCCGCTGCGGGGGTCGGTGTCGCGGCCATCCGTAAAGGCGTGTACATATACCTGCGAAAGACCCGCACTCTGGGCAATACTGCACAAGCCTTTTACGTGATTTATATGGGAGTGAACGCCACCGTCCGACACCAAACCAATGAAGTGTACCTTCTTGTTGTTTGACCGGGCGTAGTCAAATGCTTCCTTTAGTGCGGGTTCCTGGGCTAAGGTACCCTCCTCCACGGCTTTATTCACCTTTACCAGATCCTGATATACCACCCGACCGGCTCCCAGGTTGGTATGACCTACCTCCGAGTTTCCCATTTGCCCGTCGGGCAGGCCTACGGCGAGTCCACTGGCGGCCAAACGGCTGTGGGGGTACTTTTCCAGCATACTCCTGTAAAAAGGTACATTGGCGGCATCTACGGCTGAACGCTCGGTTTGGGTAGCTATGCCCCACCCATCCATGATAATTAAGATTACTTTTTTGCTCATTTTTTACAATTGATGCTTTTCTACTAAAAAATCAAGGAAGTTTTGTCCACAGCGTTCTACTATTTCGTACACATCTTCAAATGCGGCAATATCTTCGTAATAAGGGTCCGGAACGGTAAGTACTTCACCGGCCAGCTGGTCAAATTCGCGGTACAGGTATAGTTGTCCTTCGGGAAAATAAAATCCGCTGCTGCGGTAGCTTACGTTACGGATGTCCTCAAAATTTGACTCATCCATAGCCAGTATGTAGTCAAACTGGTAGAAGTCGTCTCCGCTCAGCTTGCGGGCGCAGTGGGTGAGCTCCAGGCCCCGCTGCCGCGCAATCTGGCTTATGCGGCGGTCGGGCAATGTACCTATGTGGTAGGACGAAGTTCCGGCCGAGTCGCAGCGGATGGCATTCTGAAGTCCCCGCTTCTCAACCAGGTCCCTGAATACGCCCTCCGCTACGGGGGAACGGCAGATATTTCCTAAACAGACAAATAGTACGTTGATCACGTAGGGTTAATGTTTGCAGCAGATACTCAATTCCGGGGGCAAAGGTACTCCATATTACTCGCTTTTGCGGCTTTCAATGGGCTGATTGTTCTCATCCACAATAACGTACACATCTTCGGTGGGCTTTCGCATCAGGTACTTCTCACGGGCCCACTTTTCGAGCAGCTTCCTGTTTCCAAATACCTCGTCCCTTTCTTTCTTTACCTGGGTTATTTTTTCCTGATAGTACTCTTTTTCTTCTTCCAGCTCCTGCATCTTCTGGTAGTTCGACCACACCACCCTCACGTTATTATCATCTATGAAAAGAATCCAGACCAGCCATACGACAAAGCTGCCCGTGTAAAACTGGCGCAGCAACCGTAGCCAGCGGTACCATCTGCTATATGGGGATGTATCATTCATAGCTATAATGGACAAAAACCGGAGCACCAGGCTCCGGTTCGTAAAAAATAGTCGGGACAATCAAAACTTCAAACCAGGGAAGTAGGCGGTTTCACCCAGTTCCTCCTCAATGCGAAGCAGCTGGTTGTACTTGGCCATACGGTCCGAACGGGAAGCCGAACCGGTTTTGATTTGACCAGTGTTCAGCGCAACGGCCAAATCCGCGATGGTAGCATCTTCGGTTTCGCCGGAGCGGTGAGACATAACACTCTTATAACTATGGCGCTTCGCCAGATTCACAGCGTTGATCGTTTCGGTAAGCGAGCCAATCTGATTTACCTTTATCAGGATTGAATTGGCAATTTGCTGATCGATACCCTGCTGTAAACGCGTTACATTCGTTACGAACAAGTCGTCTCCTACCAGTTGACACTTACTTCCAACTGAGTCGGTCAGTGACTTCCAGCCATCCCAGTCGTCTTCGTCCATACCGTCTTCGATGGAGATAATAGGGTACTTGTTGACCCACTCGGTCCAGTAGCCGGCCATTTCAGCCGAACTTAGCTTACGTCCGTCTGATTTTTTGAAGTGGTAGGTACCGTTCTCGTAGAACTCGGACGTAGCGGCATCCATCGCGATGAATATCTCTTCGCCGGGCTTATAACCCGCTTTCTCGATAGCCTGGATTACGATTTCGATAGCTTCCTCGTTTGACTTGATATTAGGCGCAAATCCACCTTCGTCACCTACGTTAGTAGAGTACCCTTTGCTCTTCAGTACTTTCTTCAGCGTATGGAAAACCTCAACCCCCATGCGCAGAGACTGGGAGAAAGTGTCAGCCTTGGCCGGCATAATCATAAACTCCTGGAAGTCGATGGAGTTGTCGGCGTGGCTACCTCCGTTCAGGATATTCATCATCGGCACGGGCAGCGTGTTGGCGTTGGTACCACCCACGTACCGGAACAGCGACATACCCGCTTCCTGAGCGGCCGCTTTGGCTACTGCCAGCGACACCCCAAGTACGGCGTTAGCTCCCAGCTTACTTTTGTTAGGCGTACCATCCAGCTCGAGCATGATTTTGTCAATCAGGTTCTGCTCATATACAGACAAACCTATTAGCTCGGGATATATAATATCGTTAACGTTTTCTACGGCTTTTAAAACCCCTTTACCTACGTATACCTTGTCATCCTCATCACGAAGTTCGACCGCCTCGTGTTTTCCGGTTGAAGCACCCGAAGGTACAGCCGCCCGGCCCACAAAGCCATTCTCGGTACGAACGTCCACTTCTACGGTGGGATTTCCTCTTGAATCCAGGATTTGTCTTGCGTGTACTGACTGGATAGTACTCATGTGCAGCGTTGGGTTTGATTGAATTAATGGTTAATTTTAACAGCACAAAATAACGCAAAATTTCGGGAACCGCCGAGTTAATCCGGTTTTGAAAAATTACATACTGCTTTTAAAGCTATTGCTATGAAAAAACTAGTAAGCCTATTCGCTCTTCTCCTTGTTGCATCGGCCGGATACGCCCAGACGAAGCTGGAGGTAGCTCAATTCAGTCAGCAGCTTGGTTCTACTTCCGGGGCCCAACTTCTGGATGTCCGTACTCCGGCTGAGTATACTCAGGGACATCTCCCTCAGGCTATCAACATGGACTTCAGAAACGAAGCCTTTGCGAAAGAAATCAATAATCTGGATAAAACTAAACCTATATATGTATACTGCCTGTCGGGTGGACGTAGCGCGGCGGCGGCTCAGAAGCTGGTAGAGCAGGGCTTCAAAGAGGTATATGATATGCAGGGAGGTTATTTAAAATGGTCGGCGGCGGGTAATACTGTGACGGCCGCTACGGCGGGAACTACCCCCAAAGATGCCATTAGTGAAGAAGCTTTTGCCAAATTGATTTCTTCCAATAAACCTGTCCTGATAGATTTCTATGCTCCCTGGTGTGCTCCCTGCAAGCAAATGATGCCTTCCATCAAAAAATTAACCAAGGAATACGAGGGAAAAGCTACGATTGAAACCATTAACTACGACCAGAACAAGGCCCTGGCGCGGCAACTGGGGGTTGACGAGATTCCGGTATTCCTGCTCTATAAGAACGGAAAGTTACTATGGCGGGGAATGGGCCTTATGCCCGAGAAGGAGTTCAGGCAGGTACTTGAAGCGAATCTGTGAGTCCATTCCGATTATTAGCTTTACTTTTATTATACTTACAGGGTAAATCATCCCCTCTAAGTACACCTATGGCTGCCTCGCATTTTGCTTTTATTTACTTACTACTTTTACTTCCTTTTTCCGCACTGAAAGCACAGACATTTGCCTCTGTACCTGATACTGCTGTGGCAGATGTTATACCCGAATACCCAGGGGGAGTTCAGGAATTCTTTAAGTATATCAGCAAAAAATTTAAAACGCCGGCCTCTGCGGGAAAGTCACTTTACCAGGGTTCTGTGTTAGTAACCATGATCGTTGATCAGGATGGAAGGGTAATAGTTGACTCGCTGAATTATGGTAGAATGGCTTTTTACAGTAAAAAAGCTGACGAAGCCTTAAAAATAAAAGCTCACAATGAGGTTGACACGGAGATTCGCAGGATGTTTTCTTCCATGCCGAACTGGAGGCCTGGTTCGATTGACGGTCGCCCTATTCGAGTGAAATATACTATGCCCTTACGTATTTCTTTCCAATGAGAATTGATTGATTCTATTATCAACTTCCCCATCCCGTTGAAACTTTTGAGCTTACTGCCAGAATAAACAAAGACTCCGACGAACAAATGATCATCGGAGTCTTTTTATTGGTAAATACTTCCGCAGAATTACTCTGCCTCAGCCAGTAGCCTGGTAAATTCATCAAACAGGTACCTTGAATCGTGCGGACCGGGAGCGGCCTCCGGATGGTACTGTACCGAAAACGCGGGACGATCCTTACGACGAATTCCTTCAATGGTTTTGTCGTTGAGGTTAAGGTGCGTCACCTCAACATCCGCATGATCCCGGATTTCGTCCGGACTCACCGCGAAACCATGGTTTTGGGAGGTAATCTCGCAAAGGCCCGTTATCAGGTTTTTGACCGGGTGGTTCAGGCCCCGGTGGCCGTTGTGCATCTTATAGGTAGAAATATCACTCGCCTGAGCCAGCAGCTGATGTCCAAGGCATATCCCGAACAGCGGCTTGTGGGTATCTACCATTTTACGAACATTATCTACTGCGTACACCATGGCTGCCGGGTCACCCGGGCCATTGGAGATAAAGAAACCATCCGGATTCCAGGCCATAACCTCGGCGAAGGAGGTCTGGGCCGGAAATACCTTACAGTAGCAGCCGCGCTGGGTCAGGTTTTTAAGAATGCTTTTCTTAATACCGTAATCCATGACAGCTACCCGCCAGCGGCTTTCGGCCTCATTGCCCAAATAAAATGGTTCGTGCGTACTTATGACTGATGACAACTCAAGGCCTTCCATGGAAGGTACTTTCTGGAGCTCTTTCATCAGCTCTTTCTCATCCAGAATCTCGGATGAAATAATGGCGTTCATTACTCCCTTTTCCCGAACGTGGCGTACCAGGTGGCGGGTATCAACATTACTGATTCCTACTACCTTCGCCCGCTCAAAGTACTCCTGCAAAGAAAAATCTGCCGTGTACCGCGAGTACACATTAGAAAAGGTATTACATACCATTCCGCTAATTTTTACATTATCAGACTCTTCCTCCAGTTCCAGCTGCACGCCGTAGTTCCCGATATGGGAGGTAGTATTAACGATAATTTGCCCGTAGTAGGAAGGATCAGTATAAATCTCCTGATAGCCCGTCATACCCGTATTAAAGCAAATTTCACCTCCGGTAGTGCCTTTCATACCAAGAGCAAGTCCACGATATGCCGTTCCGTCTTCGAGTAGTAGCAGAGCTTCTTTTGATTGATTCATTTTATGCTTTTAAGTTTTTAGAAGAATAATGAGGCATTCCCCCTCAGTTCCAGATTCAAAATTAATTAATTACGCGCAAAAAAAGGGGTCAAACGTAAACGTCTAACCCCTTTTTAATAACTAATCGTTCATTTTATTTTTCGGTTTCTTCTGTTTCATCAGAAGCTGGTTTAACATCATCAGCCGGAGCGTCGGCTCCCGGAGCGTCGGCTCCCGGAGCGTCGGCTCCCGAAGCTTCTTCTGCTGCTGCCGGTGCTTCGTCAGTTACAGCCGGTGCTGCCTTAGCGGCAGGCGCTGCATCCTCTGCTGGTGCAGTACTTTCAGAAGCAGCTCCTGATTTCTTACCACCACGACGGCTACGACGGGTCTTCGTTGTTTTATCAGCTTCGGTGAGCAGTAGCGCTTCGTTGAAATCTACCAGCTCAATCAGGCAGGTTTCAGCAGCATCACCCTGGCGGGTACCCAGCTTGATAATACGCGTATAGCCACCCGGGCGGTCCGCAATTTTATCGGATACTACATTGAATAGTTCTTTTACCGAATCCTTATCGTTCAGATAAGAGAAAACTATGCGGCGACTATGCGTTGAATCATCTTTCGAGCGTGTTAGCAGGGGCTCAACATATTTTCTCAGTTCTTTTGCTTTGGCCAGCGTAGTTTCTATACGCTTGTGCAAAATCAGTGAAGAAGCCATGTTTGATAACATTGCACGCCGGTGCGATGCTGTTCTTCCCAGATGATTGTCTTTTTTTCCGTGTCTCATTTTTTGGTTTGTTTTGCCGCTTCGGCGGTCCGATTCGAGCTGCGTTTGACCGCGCTCAAGAATGGTAACTCTTTTTAACTACTATTTAAATCAATCCTCTTCCAGACGGTACTTGGCTACATCCATGCCGAAGGTAAGGCCTTTCTCCGATACGAGTTGTTCCAGCTCAGTAAGTGATTTCTTACCAAAGTTACGGAACTTCATCATGTCAGAGATTTCCAGTCTTACCAGGTCACCCAATGTTTTCACATCAGCTGATTTCAGACAGTTGTAAGCACGCACCGAAAGGTCAAGCTCAGCCAGTGAAGTCTTCAGAAGCTTACGCATACGCAGCATTTCCTCGTCAACCTGGTTGTCTTCTTCGGCCTTCTGCTTCTCAAAGGTCATTGTCTGATCCGAGAAGAGCATGAAGTGCTGAATCAGAATATTGGCAGCACCTTTCAGAGCCTCTTCCGGATGAATGGATCCATCAGTCTGAATATCAATCAGTAGGCGCTCGTAATCAGTACGTTGCTCAACACGCGTATTTTCAACGCTATATTTTACATTCTTGATGGGGGTATAGATAGAGTCCATCGCAATATGCCCAAAGGGAAGTTCGGTAGCGCGTGGCTCATCTGCGGGTACATAGCCCCGGCCTTTATCCAGAATAAGCTCCATTTCGAATTCTTTCTGATCGTCAATGTGACAAATCACCTGATCGGGATTCAGGATTTCGAATGAAGTGGTGAATTTTCCGATATCGCCTGCGGTTACCACTGAAGCGTTCTTCAGATTAACAACGATACGGTTTTCTACTAAATCTGATACTTTTTTGAATCGTACCATTTTTAGGTTCAGGATGATTTCAGTAACATCCTCAACGATACCTTCAATGGTTGAAAATTCGTGAAGTACACCAGGGAACTTCACGCTCGTAATGGCGTATCCTTCCAGAGAAGAAAGCAGTATACGACGTAACGCGTTTCCGATGGTTACACCATAGCCTTTCTCCAATGGCTTAAACTCAAACAACCCGTGAAAGTCGTCGGCTTTTTCCATTACGACTTTATCAGGCATTTGGAAAGCTAATATTGACATAGTCTTTGCTCCTTTATTTGTAGTAAATGATGGTTGATCAGGCCATCGTTACCTTTGCGATCGCAAACGGTTCCCCCATGTAGGGGTACAAGGATGCCCCGGACGGGCCGGGGCGTATGTAGATGAAGATTATTACTTAGAGTACAACTCGACGATGAGCTGCTCGCTAATGTTTTCAGGGATTTGGTCGCGCTCCGGATAAGTCACAAACTTTCCGGCCATTTGCTGTCCATCCCATTCCAGCCAGGTATATCTCTTAGAGCTGTGACCAGACAGGCTGTCTGTCACGGCTTCCAAAGATTTAGACTTTTCGCGTACCGAAATAGCCTGTCCCGGACGCAGAGAGTACGAAGGAATGTTCACAATCTCGCCATCTACCATAACGTGCTTATGGTTAACCAGTTGACGAGCCGCACGACGAGTAGGAGCTATACCCAGGCGGTATACAGTGTTGTCGAGGCGAGCTTCGCAGTACTTAAGCAAATTCTCCCCGGTGATACCTTCCTTTACAGTAGCGCGCTGGAACAAATTACGGAATTGTCTTTCCAGGATTCCGTAAATATACTTCACTTTTTGCTTCTCCATCAGCTGCAGGGCATATTCGGACTTCTTAGATCGACGTCCTTTACCATGCATACCCGGAGGGTAGTTTTTCTTACTTAGTGCTTTGCTGGGCCCCATGATGGGCTCACCGTAGCGTCTTGAAATTTTTGACTTGGGACCTGTGTAACGTGCCATTATATATTTTTGGATGGTAGTACTGTTGATGCCAATTCCATAACCCCAGTTCCCAAATTACGAATTGAACACCAACTAAAAATTAAAAATTATACTCTTCTGCGTTTGGGAGGACGGCATCCATTGTGAGGTAGCGGCGTAATATCTCTGATGGAGGTTACTTCAATACCTGCATTCTGAATGGTACGAATTGCTGATTCACGTCCTGAACCCGGACCTTTAACAAATACCTCAGCTTTGCGCATTCCCAGGTCAAATGCTACCTGAGCGCAGTTTTGCGCAGCAGTTTGTGCAGCATAGGGGGTATTCTTTTTAGAACCCCGGAAGCCCATTTTACCCGCCGAAGCCCAGGAGATAACCTGGCCGTTGCTATTGGTAATTGAGATAATGATGTTGTTAAAAGTAGCTTTGATGTGGACCTGGCCGGTAGGCTCTACCACCACTACTCTTTTCTTAGCTTTGTCTTTTCTTTTATTATTCTGTGCCATTTTGCTATTGCTCTATGATCAAGTTACGGACAAGAATCCGCTCCTCATTTTTTATTTCGTAGCCTTCTTCTTGTTCGCAACAGTCTTACGCTTACCCTTACGAGTACGTGAGTTGTTCTTTGTTCTCTGTCCGCGCAACGGAAGTCCTTTGCGGTGACGAAGCCCACGGTAAGAAGCAATATCCATCAAGCGTTTGATGCTTAGCTGTACTTCTGACTTCAGAGCACCTTCTACCTTAAATTCACTGGCGATAATTGAGCGAATTGCGCCTGATTCATCATCTGACCAATCCAGCACTTTCTTATCAGCGTCAATGCCAGCCTTATCAAGAATTCGGCGGGCAGCGCTACGGCCAATGCCATAAATGTACGTGAGGGCTATTTCACCCCTTTTCCGATCGGGAATATCAACTCCTGCAATACGTGCCATAATAAATTATCCTTGTCTTTGTTTGTACCGAGGATTCTTTTTGTTAATTACATAGACCTTACCTTTCCGGCGGATCACTTTGCAGTCAACACTGCGTTTTTTTACTGATGCTTTAACTTTCATTTTATTGGGAATTTTCGAGTAAAACCTGAGCGATTTCTCGCCAACAAACCTATTTATAGCGATACACTATACGAGCCTTGGATAAGTCATAAGGAGACATCTCTAATTTAACACGGTCACCGGGAAGAATCTTGATGTAGTGCATTCTCATCTTACCGGAAATGTGGGCTATTACTTCGTGCTTATTTTCCAACTGTACACGAAACATAGCATTGGATAATGCTTCAACTATAACTCCGTCCTGCTCTATGGATGCTTGTTTTGCCATTCGTATTTAAATCTGTCGATTTTATGCGTTCACCATCAAACTGGTGTTAGCGGTAACTTGTTCAATGTACTCAAAGGTGGTTAGTATCTCTGCCTTACCTCTGCGTACGGCTACCGTATGTTCGAAATGGGCCGATGGCTTACGGTCAGAAGTCCGGATAGTCCATCCATCGCGTTCCTGAACCACTGCTTTATGTCCAAGGTTGATCATTGGCTCAATAGCTATAACCATACCTTCTTTCAGTTTCGTTCCCTTGCCTTTCTTACCGTAGTTAGGTACTTCCGGACTCTCATGCAGGTTTTTACCAACTCCATGACCAACCAGCTCCCGCACTACCGAATACCCTTGCTCCTCCACGTAGCTCTGAATGGCAAACCCAACATCACCTATACGAAATCCGTCAACTGCTTTCTCAATTCCCAGGTACAGAGCCTGTTTCGTTCTGACAAGTAGTTGCATCACCTCCGCCGATATTTCACCTACCGGATAGGTATAGGCACTGTCGCTGTGGTAACCATTTAGCTTCACCCCGCAATCAATAGATACAATATCACCATCACGTAATTCGTATCCGCTGGGTATTCCGTGTACTACTGTTTCATTAACCGAAATACACAAAGAGGCCGGAAACTTATTATAACCTTTAAAGGAAGGTATACCTGCGTTGTCCCGGATAAACTCTTCCGCAACTTTGTCAAGTTGCCTGGTTGTTACACCTGGCTTCACCCATTTGGCTACCTCGGCGTGTGCCTTACCAAGTACCTGCGCACTTTCCTTTATTAGATCTATTTCCTGATCTGTTTTCAGGTAGACCATGGTCTCAAACTGCTACGCTTTCGGTTCTTCCTTTAACCCGACCTGATTTCATCAAGCCTTCGTAACGACGCATCAGTAGGTAACTTTCAATTTGCTGCAGCGTATCCAGTACAACCCCCACCATAATCAACAAAGAAGTACCACCAAAGAACTGAGCAAAATCACTGGTCATCCCTAACAAGCTCGCGATAGCAGGCAGGATGGCAACTACGGCCAGCATGATAGCACCCGGGAAAGTAATACGGTCAAGTATGGAACTGATGTATTCAGAAGTTTGCTGGCCCGGCTTTACACCCGGCACAAAGCCTCCTCCGCGTTTCATGTCGTCGGCTATTTGCTGTGGGTTAACAGAAATAGCAGTATAGAAAAACGTAAATACAATAATCAGGAATGCAAACAACAGGTTATACTGCCAAGTTGTATAGTTGGCAAATATGGTTGCCACGTTACTTGCAAAATCACTTGTTTCGGCAAAAAGAGAGGCAACCAACGAAGGTATGAACATCAGGGCCTGGGCAAATATGATAGGCATTACGCCCGCCGCATTTACCTTTAAAGGCAGGTACTGACGTTGCCCCCCCATGACCCGATTACCCACCACCTGTTTGGCATACTGGATAGGTACCCGGCGCACGGCCTGGGTTAGCATAACCGCCCCCATGATTACAAAGTACAGCGCTACCAGTTCCAATACGAAGATCAGGATTTGTCCGCTTCCTCTGGAAGAGAATTCTTTCAGGATAGCACCGGGAAATCTGGATACAATCCCAATCATGATAAGCATGGATATTCCGTTTCCTACGCCCTTATCGGTAATCCGCTCTCCCAACCACACACAGAACATGGTACCGGCAATAAGGATAAAGATAGAGGATACCGTAAAGATGCTGCGTGAAACCAGCAGGGCCTCATCGGGTACCGTGGTCTTTAAATACGTTAGCCCTTGGGCAAAGGTCACAACTATAGTCAGAACACGGGTAATCTGGTTGAGCTTCTTGCGTCCTGATTCACCTTCCTTCTGCATTTTCTGGAAGTACGGCAACGCCATGGTCAACAGCTGAATGGCGATTGACGCGGAGATGTAAGGCATAATCCCTAAGGCAAAAATGGATGCCTTACTAAATGCCCCTCCCAGGAAGGTATCAAGTAGTCCTAATAGTCCTTGTGAAGCAAAATTCATGCGATCCGGCTCAATGCCAGGAAGCACAACGAATGACCCCAAACGGAATATCGTAATAAACAAAAGAGTGTTGAGAATACGGGTTCTCAACTCCTCAATTGAAAATATATTTTTTATTGTATCGATAAATCGTTTCATGTTGCGAGGCTTGTATTACCTGTAGTTATTCAAACTATAAAGTTAGCGAGTTACCAACAGGATTACAACTTAATTGCTTTCCCCCCAGCCTTTTCGATTGCCTCAGCCGCGGTACCCGAAAAACCATGCGCCTGTACTTCTACGGCGGTGGTTATTTCTCCCCGGTTAAGCACCTTAACAAGGTCTTTCTTGCTGATAAGACCATTATTACGCAGCAATTCAACATCCACTACCGTTGCACCGGTTTTTTCAACCAGCGCCTGGATAGCATCCAGGTTGATAGCTTTGTACTCAACACGATTGATATTATTGAAACCGAACTTTGGAAGACGGCGTTGGATAGGCATTTGACCACCTTCAAAAGCACGTTTTTGGCTATAACCTGAGCGCGACTGAGCACCTTTGTGTCCACGCGTTGAGGTACCTCCTCTTCCAGAACCCGTTCCGCGACCTACCCGCTTTCTTTCACGAACAGAACCAGCTGCCGGCTTTAATGAACTAAGATTCATAGCTGTATTACTTTTTAAATTTCTTCTACTTTAACCAGGTGACTCACCTTACGGATCATACCCGCAATGGCGTCAGAATTTTCTTTTTCAACCGCACGGTTGATTTTTCCCAACCCAAGCGCTTTGATAGTCCGCTTTTGGTTCTCAGGACGATCAATGGTACTCTTGATCTGGGTTATACGTACTTTTGACATGGTTTCTTGTGATTAGAGGTCTACCTATGTTGGACCTGGTTTTACCCGTTAAACACTTTCTCCAACTTAACACCGCGTTGGAAAGCTATCTGGTGAGGTGCACGCATTTTCAAGAGGGCATCTACAGTAGCTTTTACCACGTTATGCGGGTTAGACGATCCTTTGGATTTCGCTAATACGTCATGGATTCCGGCTGCCTCCAGCACTGCACGCATCGCACCACCAGCGATTACACCTGTACCAGGCGCAGCTGGCTTAATCAGGACATACCCACCGCTGAATTTGCCTTCCATTTCGTGAGGGACTGTGGTTTTGAGCAAAGGTACCTGCACCAGGTTTTTCTTAGCGTCATCAATACCCTTGGCGATTGCGTCGGTTACTTCGTTGGCTTTACCAAGTCCGTAGCCTACTACCCCTTTTCCGTCACCTACCACTACTATGGCGGAGAAACTAAAGCGGCGGCCACCTTTTACTACTTTGGCAACGCGGTTGATAGCAACCACACGCTCCTTCAGTTCTGATTCGTTTACCTTCGCAGGTCTTGTATGATTAGACATCGTTTTCTTCTATCTTAGAATTTGAGACCACCCTCGCGGGCTCCTTCGGCCAATGCTTTAACTTTCCCGTGGTACAGGTAACCATTACGGTCAAATACTACCGCTGATACACCGGCTGTTTGTGCCTTTTCGGCAATTTTCTTACCCACTTCCTGTGCAGCTTCAACGTTTGTATTCCATTTCTTCTCGCCAAGTTCCAGCGAAGAAGCGCTTGCTAAAGTTACGCCTTTCTCATCATCAATAATTTGCGCGGAGATTTTAGTGTTAGACCGGAATACGGACAAACGCGGACGTTCGCTGGTACCCTGCACTTTCTTGCGGATATGATATTTGAGGCGTTGTCTTCTGTCGGTTTTTGCAGTCGCCATTTTATTGTTCTATCTAATAGTATTACAAATAATTTATACCGTAAGTTGGCCTTATTTCTTAGAAGCTGACTTACCGGCTTTGCGGCGTACCACTTCACCCGTGAAACGAATACCTTTACCTTTGTAAGGCTCCACTTTACGCAGTGACTTGATTTTAGCAGCTACTACACCTATCAACTCTTTGTCAATACCTTCCAGAATAACCTTTGGGTTCTGACCTTTTTCAGTAACAGTGGCTACTTTGATTTCATCAGGCACAGCCATAAATATGTTGTGAGAGAAACCCAAGTTGAGTTCAAGGATATTATTAGTAGCGCTGGCCTTGTAACCTACCCCGATAATTTCCAATTCTCTCTTGTATCCGGTGCTTACACCAATCACCATGTTGTTGATCAGTGAGCGGTACAGTCCGTGCATGGCCTTGTGGCGCTTTTGCTCGCTTGGACGTGATACCTTTACCACATTATCCTCAACCTCCACTGTCATATCAGCATCAACTGTCTGAGTCAGTGTACCTTTGGGACCTTTCACCGACACCACATTGTCATCAGCAACTGTTACTGATACACCTGCGGGTAGTTCTATGATTTTTTTTCCTATTCGTGACATTGCCTTAGCACTTAATTATTTTAGTACACGAAACACAACACTTCTCCACCAACGTTGAGCGAGCGTGCTTCTTTATCGGTCATTACACCTTTCGAAGTTGAAAGGATTACTGTACCCAGGCCGCTCAATACACGAGGGACTGTAGTAGCACCTGAATATTTGCGAAGACCTGGCTTACTCACACGCTGAAGCTTTACAATTGCTGACTGTCTGGTGACAGGATTGTATTTCAAAGCTATTTTGATGAGTCCCTGGGGACCAATCTCATCAAATTTGTAGCTCTGAATGTATCCTTTGTCATACAATACCTTTGTAATTTCTTTCTTTATGTTGGAAGCAGGTATCTCAACAACCCGGTGCTTCGCCTTGATGGCGTTTCTGATTCTAGTCAGATAGTCTGCTATGGGATCCGTTACCATTTTTTGTGACTTGTTTAAGCACCCCCCAAAAAGGCGTGCAAAGTTAAGTAATTGAAATCAGAATTGAAAGGGTCTTACCAACTTGCCTTAGTGATACCCGGTATTTTACCTTCCGAAGCTAACTCGCGGAAAGTTACCCTTGAGATACCAAACTTGCGCATGTATCCGCGGGGGCGCCCAGTAATCTTGCAGCGATTGTGCAGGCGTACAGGCGAGGAGTTACGGGGTAATTTGTCAAGACCGACCCAGTCTCCGGCTTCTTTCAATTTTGCACGCTTATCGGCGTACTTGGTTACAAGCCGTTGTCTTTTTCTTTCCCGTGCTTTTACTGATTCTTTTGCCATTTTTCAGTGATATCTTTCTTTCTACGAACTATACTTGTTTATTCGCATTCGTGAAGGGCATACCAAGTGCTTTGAGCAATTCGTAGCTTTCTTCATCCGAATTAGTAGAGGTAACAAAAGTGATATCCATACCTGAGATTTTGTTTACTTTTTCAATGCTGATCTCGGGAAAGATAATCTGCTCTTTTACACCAAATGTGTAGTTACCACGTCCATCGAATCCTTTGTCGCTAATTCCACGGAAGTCACGCACACGTGGCATGGCAATGGCAGTTAAGCGGTCAAGGAATTCATACATACGCTCTCCGCGAAGCGTTACTTTTGCCCCGATAGGCATATTTTCGCGTAGTTTAAAGTTTGATACAGCTTTCTTGGAAATAGTAGCGATTGCTTTCTGACCTGTAATAAGGCTTAGCTCTTCTACTCCTGTATCAACCAATTTCTTGTCAGCTACTGCGGCTCCTATACCTTTGTTAATGACTATTTTAGTCAGGCGGGGAACTTGCATTACTGATTTGTACTGAAATTTGTCTCTCAGTTGAGACACCACTTCATTGTGGTACTTTTCTTTTAATCTTGGAGTTGCCATTAGAAGCTTACAGTTAGAGTGGATTTCCGACCCACCTTACTTATATATAATTTATTCGAATACTGTGGTACTAGATTAAGTTACCGTTCTTTTTGGAGAAACGCTGCAACTTACCTTTATCGTTCAGTTTGCGACCAATGCGCGTTGGCTCACCAGTAGCGGGATCAACTACCATCAGATTACTGATGTGGATAGATCCTTCGGTCTTTTCAATGCTTCCCTGAGGATTCTGGGCATTAGGCTTCATGTGTTTGGTAATCATATTCACACCTTCCACCAAAGCGCGCTGTTTCTCTATCAGCATTGTCTTAACCTGTCCCGTTTTGCCTTTCGAGTTACCGGAGATAACCATTACGGTATCGCCCGTACGGATATGCAATTTGGGCTTCTTGTTATTCTTCTTTTCCATTTTTCTGAATTCTATATCGGTTCAAAGAACTACGGTTCACTGGCAGGATTAAAGTACTTCCGGAGCCAATGATACGATCTTCATGAACTGCTTTTCGCGCAGCTCGCGAGCTACCGGCCCAAAAATACGGGTACCGCGGGGTTCGTCATTGTTATTAAGAAGAACCGCGGCATTGTCTTCGAAACGGATGTAGGTTCCATCCTTGCGGCGTACTTCTTTTTTTGTCCGTACTACTACGGCTTTGGATACTGTACCTTTCTTCATATTGCTGGAAGAAAGCGCTGCTTTTACTGTTACGACGATCTTATCGCCCACCGAAGCGTAACGCTTTCCGGTACCACCAAGTACCCTGATAACGAGTACTTCTTTGGCGCCGCTGTTGTCAGCTACGGACAGTCTTGATTCTTGCTGTACCATGATTACTTCGCTCTTTCAAGGATTTCAATTAATCTCCAACGCTTATTCTTACTAAGCGGACGGGTTTCCATTACGCGGATCGTATCGCCGATGCCACACTGGTTATTCTCGTCATGCACCATGAGTTTGGAAGTTTTACTCATAAACTTACCGTACATTGGGTGCTTAACTTTACGCTCGACCGTAATGACACAAGATTTTTCCATCTTATTGCTCACTACGCGGCCGACTCTTTCTTTACGCAGATTTCTGTTTAATTCCTCCATGATTTCTTAGCTGCTTTACTATTGTTGCTGTTGGTTTGACTTGGCCGACAGCTCCGTCATGAGCCGCGCGATCTGCTTACGCGAAGACCGAATCCGGATGGGATTCTCGACGGGAGAAATCGCATGGGCAAACTTCAACCGCAGCAAGCGCTCTTTCTCCTGGGCTATCTGCTCCTTCAATTGGTCGGCCGAAAGAGCTTGTATTTCCTTATTAGTCATTGCTTTATCAATTATGTATGTTCAGAATACGCAGTTGAAATGGGCCTATTCCTGATAATCGCGGCGCACAACAAACTTCGTCTTGATCGGCAGCTTCTGGGCTGCCAGGCGTAGTGCCTCATTAGCAGTGTCAAGACTAACTCCGGTTGCCTCAAACAATATAGTACCTGGCAAAACGGGGGCTACCCAGTACTCAGGAGCTCCTTTTCCTTTACCCATACGTACTTCAGCGGGCTTTTTTGTGATAGGCTTGTCAGGGAATACCCTAATCCAAACCTGGCCTTCCCGCTTCATAGCACGGGTTACTGAAATACGAGCTGCCTCAATCTGGCGAGCGGTAAGCCAACCTGGTTCGAGTGCCTTGATAGCAAACGAGCCGAAAGCAATCTCATGCCCGCGTGATGCGACACCCTTGAATGAGCCTTTTCCCTTTTGCTGCTTGCGAAATTTGGTTCTTTTCGGCTGTAACATGGTTCTTTTTATTTATACCGACGCTCCCGCGCCAGAATACCTTAGCTGATTACTTCTTCTTGGTTCTGCTTCTTTTACGACGATCGCCTCCGCGGTCACCGCCTTTTTCGTTGTCGCCGCCACGGCCACCACCACCACCTCTTCTGTCACCGCCGCCACGTTCAGTACGTTCTGAGCTGGCTGGGGCTACACTAGGGGTGAGGTCACGCTTGCCGTACAATTCGCCTTTGAATACCCATACTTTAATGCCTATTTTTCCGTAAACAGTCTGTGCTTCTGAAATAGCATAATCAATATCGGCGCGAAGTGTATGAAGGGGAATACGACCTTCTTTGTACTCTTCGGTACGTGCCATTTCGGCACCACCCAGGCGGCCAGAAAGCCGTAGTTTAATTCCCTGGGCTCCTACCCGCATGGCCGAAGCAATAGACTGCTTCATGGCGCGACGGTAAGAAATCCGGGCTTCGAGCTGCTGAGCGATGGTTTCCCCGATCAGTTTGGCATCAATTTCAGGACGTTTGATCTCATAGATATTGATCTGAACATCCTTACCGGTGATTTTTTTCAGTTCCTCTTTAATTTTATCTACTTCGGCGCCACCTTTTCCAATCACAATACCCGGACGTGCCGTATGGATTGTTAAAGTAATACGCTTAAGCGTGCGCTCAATAACTACCCGCGAGATAGCTCCCTTCGGGATACGAGCCTGGATGTATTTGCGGATTTTTTCGTCTTCAACCAGTTTGTCAGAGAAATCTTTTCCACCATACCAGCTCGATTCCCATCCTCTTACAATGCCAAGTCTTAGACCTATCGGGTTAACCTTCTGTCCCATTCGTATATAGATCGTTTACTTATGATTTGGTATTATTTTCTTCACTGTCTGCACCAATCGCAACTAAATCCCTATCGTCAATCACAATAGTGATATGATTGGACCGCTTACGAATGCGATGGGCTCTTCCCTGGGGAGCCGGACGAAGGCGCTTAAGCATGCGTCCACCATCCACAAATACAGTCTTTACAAACAAATCAGCGTCCTCGATTTTTGCGTCTTCATTTGTCTGCTGCCAGTTAGCTACTGCTGATAGCAGTACTTTGTATAGCGTAGATGAGGCCGCCTGGGGCTGAAACTTTAAGATGGCCAAAGCTTTGCTGACCTTCTGACCGCGAATCATGTCAGCTACCAATCTCATTTTGCGAGGCGAGGTAGGTACATTTCGTAGTATTGCTCTTGCTTCCATGTTCTTTTCAGGTATGCGTCAGCTTGTTCTTATAACAGAATTACAGCCAACGGTCTACAATTATTATCTCTTACCTTTATCCTTTTTTGCTGTGTGTCCACGGAAGTTGCGCGTAGGGGCGAATTCACCCAGCTTATGCCCAACCATGTTCTCCGTTACGTACACCGGGATGAATTTATTGCCGTTATGAACAGCGAATGTATGTCCTATGAAATCCGGAGAGATCATTGAACGACGGGACCAGGTCTTGATTACTGACTTCTTGTTTCCGTCATTCATCGTCTGAATCTTATTTTCCAGACGAAAATCTATATAGGGACCTTTTTTTAATGAGCGTGCCATTTACCTATCTTATTTTTTACGTCTGCTAATAATCAGTTTCTCAGAGTGCTTATTCTTGTTACGAGTCTTCTTACCTTTAGCCAAAAGACCGTTTCTTGAACGAGGATGCCCACCGGAGGCACGACCTTCACCACCACCCATTGGGTGATCAACCGGGTTCATTGCCACACCTCTTACGCGGGGACGACGACCTAACCACCGCTTACGACCGGCTTTACCGAGGCTTACATTCATGTGGTTAGCGTTAGATACTGTACCTACCGTAGCTATACAGGCTGAAAGTATCATGCGCATTTCACCCGAAGGCATTTTCAATACGGCATACTTTCCTTCCCGTGCTACCAACTGGGCGTAGGTTCCGGCGCTGCGTGCAAACTGAGCACCTTTACCAGGTATAAGTTCTATGTTATGAACGATGGTACCTATTGGCATTGAAGCTAAGGGAAGAGCATTGCCTACTTCGGGGGCTACGCTTGTACCAGCTACAATTACCTGGCCTACGTTAAGACCGTTGGGGGCAATAATATACCGCTTCTCACCATCCTCATACTGGACCAGCGCGATACGGGCTGATCGGTTTGGATCGTACTCAATTGTCAATACGGTTGCAGGAGAATCAACGCGGTTTCTTTTGAAATCGATAACGCGATACATCTGCTTATGTCCGCCACCAATATAGCGCATGGTACGCCGACCCTGGCTATTGCGGCCACCACTCTTCTTGAGGGGTTCGATTAGACTACGCTCAGGCTTTGCCGCTGTGATCTCCTCAAAAGAAGGAGCAACGCGGAATCGCTGGCCTGCGCTTGTCGGTTTTAATTTTTTAACTGCCATTGCTTTACTTGCTCATCAATGTTGTGAATCAGTCAACTACTTGTTAGGCTTCGCCGTAAATATCAATCAACTCGCCTTCGGCCACCGTTACGATAGCTTTCTTGTACGTTGACGTTTTTCCGCTGATAAACTTTCCTCCCGACATGCGGGATTTAGATTTGCCAATGCATCGCATCGTACGTACACTCTCTACGGAAACCCCGTACATTTTCTCAATAGCCTTCTTGATTTCAACTTTGTTGGCATCTCTGGCTACCTCGAAGGCGTATTTTCCTTGACCACCCTGAGCGGTTACCTTCTCGGTGATGATCGGACGCTTCAGTACACTCATTGCTTATTTGTTCAAAAGGGTTTCCAATTTAGACAGTGCCGGCTCGCTTATAATCAGGCGATCAGCATTCATGAGGTCATATGTATTGACCATTTCAGCGGTCGTAACTTTCACTTTAGGAATGTTACGCGCAGACAGATACACGTTGTTATCTGTATCAGGCAAAATCAAAAGTGTTTTGGTGTTTGTAAATGACAAGGCATTCAAAACATTCAGATATGATTTTGTCTTAGGAGCATCAAAGGAGAAAGACTCTATAACAGAGATCGAATCGGCTTTGGCTTTGGCGGCAAAAGCCGAGATACGAGCCAGTGTCTTTACTTTCTTATTTACCTTAAAACCGTAGTCGCGGGGGCGGGGACCAAATATACGTCCACCTCCTACAAATACCGGTGATTTAATGCTACCGGCACGAGCTCCACCCGTACCTTTCTGGCGCTTAATCTTACGTGTTGAGTAGCTTACCTCAGCACGCTCTTTGGCTTTGTGAGTACCCTGACGCTGATTGGCCAGGTACTGCTTTACATCTAGGTAGATAGCATGCACGTTGGGCTCGATACCAAAGATATCCTCCGACAACGTCACTTTTTTACCGCTATCCTCACCTTTTATATTTAATACAGACAGTTCCATCAGTATTATTTCTCAATGATTACAAATGAATTCTTTGAACCTGGCACAGAGCCGCTTACTACTAGGAGATTTTGCTCCGGAATCAGTTTCAGAATACGCAGGTTCTGAATCTTTACGCGATTGTTCCCCATACGCCCTCCCATTTTCATTCCTTTAAACACACGGGAAGGAAAAGAACAGGCACCGATTGAACCCGGGTGCCGCGCACGGTTGTGCTGACCGTGGGTCTGGCCACCTACTCCACCGAAACCATGACGCTTTACAACGCCCTGAAATCCGCGGCCTTTGGCAGTACCTACCACATCCACAAACTCACCTTCGATGAATATATCGTTAATGGTCAGGGAAGCTCCCAGATCGTGCTCTTCCTCAAAATACTTAAACTCAACCAGCTTTTGCTTGGGAGTTGTGTTGGCCTTTCTGAAGTGCCCCTGCATTGGCTTGGTGGTGTTTTTTTCTTTCTTCTCACCAAAGCCTAGCTGAAGCGCCTTGTAGCCATCTTTTTCCTCGGACCTAACTTGTGTTACAACACAAGGACCAGCTTGAATCACAGTACATGCCAGAGCCTGCCCGTCAGCATTGTACAAACTGGTCATTCCGATTTTTTTACCTATTAAACCAGACATGTTTTATTGTTTTTAAATAGCAGGAATTAACCCTATTTTTGAAACGGACTGCAAAGTTAGAAATTTGCTTTTTAGCATCCAAACCCATTCCGTTTATTATTTTCTGATAATCAGACAAAAAGGTCAGGTGTAAGACACACCTGACCTCATTTTTTACCGTAAAAGCGTATGATGCAGTATGCAGTTGCTTTTATCGGAAATGAACTCAGATGTGGTTTCCAGAAGAATCCGGACCTTCACCCGTATTTGCCTATATGTATCCGGCTTAACGGCCGGCAATAACTATACTTTTATCTCAACATCAACACCGCTGGGAAGCTCAAGCTTCATCAGGGCGTCTACTGTTTTAGCGCTTGTAGAGAATATATCTACCAGACGCTTATAAGTACACAGCTGGAACTGCTCGCGTGACTTTTTATTCACGTGGGGTGACCGTAGTACGGTAAAGATTTCTTTTTCGGTTGGCAAAGGAATGGGCCCACTTACCACGGCTCCGGTTGCCTTCACAGCCTTCACAATTTTTTCGGCCGACTTATCAACCAGGTTATGGTCGAAAGATTTGAGCTTAATGCGAATTTTTTGATTCATTACTTGTTGGTTTTGCTGGTTCCTGACACTCTGTTGGTTTGTTCCCGACAAACGCACCACTAACGAAAGAACCATTTACTCCGCTAGTGCAGTAGGTATTTAAAAGAGAGCAGGTAATCAACTATCACCTACTCCCGGACTTTAACTTTTATTATTTACCGGTACCCTTTACCTTGGCAATAACCGTTTCGGCCAGGTTCTGAGGTACAAAGTCATAGTGAGCGAACGTCAGGGACGCTGTCGCACGACCAGACGTAATGGTACGCAGGTCAGTAACGTAGCCGAAAAGCTCCGACAGAGGTACATCTGCTTTGATTACCTGAGAACCTGCTTTGGTATCCATACCTTTCATCAGACCACGACGACGGTTAAGGTCACCCGTGATAGGACCGGTATATTCTTCCGGTGTTACTACGTCTACCGCCATGATAGGTTCCAGCAATTTGGGACCGGCGTTACGGGCTGCCTCTTTGAAACCGATACGGGCTGCCATTTCAAAAGAGAAGGCGTCGGAGTCAACGTCGTGGAAAGAGCCGTGGAAAAGACGAACCTTCATGGAGTCAATTGGGTAACCAGCCAGAGGTCCGTTCTTCATAGCTTCGTCGAACCCTTTCTGGATAGAAGGAATAAATTCACGTGGAATAACCCCACCTACAATTTTGTTGTCGAACAGCAAGCCCTGTGGCTTCTCTTTTCCTTCTTCCTCGTCGTCACGTGGTCCGATTTCAAATACGATATCGGCAAATTTACCACGACCACCAGTTTGCTTTTTATATACTTCGCGGTGCTCAAAGTTCTTGGTAAGCGCTTCTTTATAAGCTACCTGGGGAGCACCCTGGTTTACTTCTACCTTAAATTCACGACGCATCCGGTCGATGATAATTTCCAGGTGAAGCTCACCCATACCGCGGATAATAGTCTGACCGGTTTCTTCGTCCGTATTAACCTGCAGCGTTGGGTCTTCCTCGATAAGTTTGGCAATAGCATTACCAAATTTATCCTGGTCAGCCGTTTTCTTAGGCTCAATGGCATAACCAATTACCGGCTCAGGGAATACCATGGATTCCAGAACGATAGGATTCTTCTCATCGGAAAGGGTATCACCGGTCTTGATGTCTTTAAAACCTACTACCGCACCAATATCACCAGCGCCTAAACGGTCAATCTGATTCTGCTTGTTGGCGTGCATCTGGAAGATACGGGAAATACGCTCTTTGTTACCCGAGCGATTATTGAGTACGTACGAACCGGAGTCCAGCCCGCCCGAGTAAGCACGAATAAAGCACAGACGACCTACATAGGGGTCAGTTGCGATTTTAAACGCCAGGGCAGCAAAAGGCTCACTCTCGGCAGGCTTACGGATAATCTCATTACCAGTACGGGGATCCGTTCCTTTTACGCTCTCTCTGTCCATTGGTGAAGGCAGAAGCGCCATCACGTAGTCCAGCATGGTTTGTACACCTTTGTTTTTGAACGAAGATCCACATACCATAGGAACAATTTTCATGCTTACGGTCGCTGCACGAAGAGCCGCCAGAATTTCATCTTCCGAAATAGACTCCGGGTCTTCGAAGTACTTCTCCATGAGTGTATCATCGAAATCGGCTACGGCTTCAAGCAGATTTTCCCGCCACTCCTTCGCTTCTTCAAGCATATCATCCGGTATAGGTACCTCTCTGAAGGTCATACCTTTATCATCTTCATTCCATTCAATACCACGGAAATTAACCAGATCAACTACGCCTTTGAAGTTATCTTCGGCACCGATCGGCAACTGCAGGGGTACAGCGTAGCTACCAAGCATTTCCTTCACCTGCTTACAAACAGCCAGGAAGTCGGCACCTGCACGGTCCATTTTATTTACGAATCCGATACGAGCTACGTTATAATTATTGGCCAAACGCCAGTTAGTCTCTGATTGAGGCTCCACACCATCTACCGCACTGAAAAGGAACACAAGTCCGTCCAGTACCCGTAGCGAACGGTTTACCTCTACGGTAAAGTCCACGTGGCCCGGTGTATCAATGATGTTGATGTGGTAGGAATTGTCACGGTAAGGCCAGCTAACAGTAGTAGCGGCGGAGGTAATAGTAATACCCCGCTCCTGCTCCTGCTCCATCCAGTCCATGGTAGCCGCTCCATCGTGTACTTCCCCGATTTTGTGGCTTACCCCGGCGTAATAAAGAATACGTTCGGTAGTGGTAGTCTTACCTGCATCAATGTGAGCGGCAATTCCGATATTTCTTGTGAATCTTAAATCACGTGCCATGATAATGTGACTATAATTTTATGCTTATTTTCAATTTAACTCAGTGTACAGTGAATATTCCGGTACTTTGGGATTCACGCCACTCAAAAACAGACCGCAAAAGTAGTAACTATTTTAAGGAGAAACAACAGAGCCTTATTTATTTTACATATATTTTTTACCAGCCGCCGGAAGGGGCGCAGCCTCATTTTTTGTTATTAAGTAGTACGTTTACAATCATGGGTTACTTTTACCTTACTTCCCGTCAAAAGTCCTTTTCTGCTTTCAACCATTCCCGACCAAGTATTTTGCAAATTGCCCCTGTTCCCCGCTTCCAACGGCCCTGCTCAAACTCAGGACGCTACTCTAAGAATCCGCCGTCGGTGGAAACGGATCAAGTACCCTTTGCCGATGCCAGCCAGCTCATATCCATTGAGGAGAAATGGGGTGACGAACTGGTGAGGAGAAATGGGGTGACGAACTGGCAGTACTAACTAAAAACATTGACCTGTAAAAAAGGAAAGGCCCGCGCAGTACGCGGGCCTTTCCTTTTTTATATTGACTGCTTAGCTTAGAAGCGGAAGTGCGAGAACGCTTTGTTGGCTTCGGCCATACGGTGCGTATCGTCTTTCTTCTTTACCGCGGCTCCTTCACCTCTGGATGCTGCTACAATCTCGGCAGCCAGGCGATCAACCATGGTTTTTTCACCACGCTTGCGGGCGTAGCCAATCAGCCACTTCATACCCAGCGCCTGTTTACGCTCAGGACGTACTTCTGTAGGTACCTGGAAGGTAGCACCACCCACACGGCGGCTTTTTACTTCTACCGAAGGTGTTACATTGTTAAGAGCCTTGCGCCAGATCTCCAGTCCGTTTTCGCTGGTTTTCTTTTCTACGATTTCAAGAGCATCGTAGAAAATAGTAAAGGCAATGCTTTTCTTACCCTGTAACATCAGGTTGTTTACAAACTTAGTTACCTGTACTTCCCGAAACTTAGGATCGGGCAGGATATATCTTTTCTTTGGTTTTGACTTTCTCATTTCAATAAGATTGTTTACACGAGGTTTCGTTTTGCAACTCATTCATGCCTGTTCAACTTCGGCATTACTTCCCTTTTATCAGAATGTTAGTTTCTAAAAAGTAGAGAGAGTTACTTTTTGATTATTTTTTCTTGCCGCCTTTTGTTGGCGCTGCGGCTGGTTGCCCTGGCTTAGGACGCTTGGCACCGTACTTAGAGCGGCGCTGCTTACGACCATTTACACCGGCAGTATCCAGTGCACCACGTACAATGTGGTAACGTACTCCCGGCAAATCCTTTACACGACCACCGCGGATAAGCACGATGGAGTGCTCCTGCAGGTTGTGACCTTCACCCGGGATGTAAGCGTTTACTTCTTTTTGGTTAGTAAGACGCACACGGGCTACTTTACGAAGAGCCGAGTTCGGCTTCTTGGGCGTTGTGGTGTACACACGAGTACATACTCCACGACGCTGGGGGCAGGAATCCAAAGCCGGAGACTTTGATTTCCATGTCATTTTCTCTCTCCCTTTACGGACTAATTGTGAAATAGTAGGCATTTAATAGCTTGATTTTGAATAGTTAACCGATTAGCCGCTTCACCTAAGTACAGTATTCACGAAAAAATCGGACTGCAAAATTAAGAAACAACTGCTGATTTACAAATGGTTAGTTTTGATTTTTTTCATAACGCTTCGCTTGTTTTGATAGTTATATCTTTGCCCGGCTGATTTTTTCATCCGGCCAATACGTTAGTCATACCTTCTTAAACTTAGTTTAACTACCTATGTCACCCACCAAAACCCCTATCACCGTAGCCTACGGCGACGGCATCGGACCCGAAATTATGGACGCTACGTTGCGCATTCTGGACGCAGCGGGAGCCCAGTTAGAGCCCGAAGTCATTGAAATTGGTGAAAAAGTATACAAAAGCGGCAGCAAAGCCGGTATTCAGCCTAGTGACTGGGAGTCGTTACGCCGGACCAAGATATTTCTGAAGTCTCCTATTACTACCCCCCAGGGTGGTGGTTTCAAAAGCCTGAATGTTACAGCCCGTACTACGCTGGGACTTTTTGCCAATGTCCGTCCCTGCCAGGCCTACTACCCTTACGTAGATACCAAGCATCCCGCGCTGGATCTGGTCATTATCCGGGAGAATGAGGAGGACCTCTACACGGGGATTGAACACCGCCAGACCGACCAGGTATACCAGTGCCTGAAGCTGATTTCACGACCCGGCTGCGAGAAGATTATCCGCTACGCCTTTGAGTACGCCCGGGCCTACAACCGCAAAAAGGTCACCTGCTTTACCAAGGACAATATCATGAAAATGACCGACGGACTGTTCCGGAAGGTTTTTGATGAGATAGCTAAAGAGTACCCCGACATTCAAAGCGAACACTGGATCATTGACATCGGGTCGGCGCTACTGGCCGACGAGCCCGAGCGTTTTGGGGTAATCGTTACTCTTAATCTTTACGGTGATATTATCTCCGACATTGCCGCCCAGATTGCCGGCTCGGTCGGAATGGGGGGCTCGGCCAACGTGGGTGACCAGTGCGCCATGTTTGAGGCTATCCATGGCTCAGCGCCTGACATAGCCGGAAGCGGCATTGCCAACCCGTCGGGGCTGCTGAACGGAGCCATTATGATGCTGGTCCATATCGGGCAGGGCGAGGTAGCTGCCCGCGTACACAACGCCTGGCTGCGAACCATCGAGGAAGGTATCCACACGGGTGATATTTATCAGGAGGGAGTCAGTAAACAGCGGGTAGGTACCAAAGAATTTGCCGATGCGGTTATTGAGCGGCTGGGCCAGCAACCGCAGCATTTCCGGGCGGTTAGCTATGCTTCTGCACCCCGTCCCATTCATATTACCCCCGGTGTTCCTCCGGCTCAACAGAAAGAACTGGTGGGAGTTGACGTTTTTCTGGACTGGAAAGAAGGCAACGCCGACGAATTAGGTACCAGGCTGTCGACCTTGCGGGACTCGTCGCTCCACTTAAAAATGATTACTAACCGGGGCGTAAAGGTTTATCCGGAAGGAATGCCCGAAACTTTCTGTACCGACCACTGGCGCTGCCGCTTTGTAAGCCGCAACGGTGAAGGCATAGCCAATCAGGCCACGCTGCAGCTTCTTACCCTGCTCAACGAACAGGGCTTCGACTTCATAAAAACCGAAAACCTCTACACTTTCGACGGCCAGCCCGGCTACTCGCTTGGTCAGGGCGAATAGAGAAACCACCAAAGAGGTATCTCTTATCCTGTCAGAGCCGATCTTGCAATAGATCGGCTCTGATTTTTTAACCGTTTTGTGCCTTTTAAAAATCAATATTTTTCAAAAATAATCGTTAGTCCTACGTAGAATTTTCTTTACAAAGGTTGTTTTAGTAGTATTGTCAATCAGTAGTTAACAAATACAGCAGATCTGAGAAGACGCTTTTTACCTACCACTATGAATATATTGCGGTGCCTCAACACTTCCTGGACGCTGGTCCTTACCCTAAGTGTTTTTATGGTAGCTTGCAACTCTACCATGCAAGCGTATAAGCAGGGCGTTAAAAAATTTGAGAATGGCGAATATGATCTGGCCATCAAAGATTTTCAACGGGCTGCTTCGGCTGATTATGAACCCGTACAGACCAACTACCTGATCGCGGAGTCGTACCGGCTGTCGAACCGGAGTCGGGAAGCCATTCCTTTTTATCAAAAAGCCCTACAGGGCGGCCTCACCAACGCTGAGGCTCGTTTTTACTATGCCTACGCGCTGAAAGCGGCGGGACAGTACAACGAAGCCCGTGAGCAGTTTGCCCAGTTCGCCCAGAATACAAGCGCCAGCAAAAACCTGCAAGAGCGGGCCCTGCGTGAGATTGAAACCCTTAAAATCACGGATCGCATCGGACAGAAAAAAATGGAGGTAAAGCTGGAAAACTTACCCTTCAATACCCCTGGTGCTGAATTTTCTTCGGCGGTGCTGGGAAATGAACTACTCGTATCGGCGGCCAAAAAAGAAAAGGTTTACAAAAACAATGGTCAGCCTATGCTGGGCCTGTATAAGGTAAAAATCGGGGAAGCTCCCAGCGAATCGGGCGGAAGCCCTACCCTTTTCAGCAGCAATGTATTCGCCGAAGACGCCAACGAAAGCTCACCCTCCTTCACGCCGGATGGCAAAACAATGGTGTTTGCCCGGGGTAACAGCGGCAAGCGCAAAGGTACCATGAACGTGGACCTGTACATGAGCCGCCTGGTGAACGGACAGTGGAGCGAGCCCCGCTACCTGCCCGTCAATGACTCGCTGGCCTGGGACGGTTCTCCGGCTTTCTCACGCGATGGCAAAACCCTCTACTTCGCCTCGGACCGGGCCGGTGGAGCGGGTGGTGCTGATATTTACCGTACCAATATGGACGCGTCGGGGCGCTTCAGCAAGCCGGTCAACATGGGTAAGGATATCAATACCGCCGGTGATGAGATGTTTCCTTACGTAGCCGCTGATGGTAAGCTGTACTTTGCTTCCGACGGACACCCGGGGCTGGGTAAGCTGGATATTTTTGTAGCTACCCGCACACAGGGAGTCATTTCCATCGACAACCTGGGGGTACCTTTTAATACCCCGCAGGATGACTTCGGACTTATTTTTTACGAAAATTCAGACAACGGCTTCTTTACTTCTAACCGCGAAGGAGGTAAGGGCGACGACGACATATACTACTTTGCCGCCCCGACCGAAGATCAACCCGATACAACGGTTATTGCCCAGAACGACCCTACCCGGCTCAACGGCCAGCTGAAAGTAGTACGTTATTTCCTGGCGGGCGAAGTACTTTCCAATACACCGCGAGCCAATCCTATCGACTCGGCCACCGTCCGTATCCTGGCCGATAGCGCCAATGCGGAACTGGGCCGCCTGGTAACGGGCAACCGCGGCCGGTTTGGAGATTACCGCCTGGAAGAAGGCAAAGACTACATACTGCTCGTGGAGCGGAAGGGCTACATCAGCAAGCGGACCCCCTTCTCCATGGACGGGCGTTCCATTCCACCTATTTTCCTCAACAAGGTAGTAACAGATACTACCTACCGGGTTACGGTGCGGCTGGATAGTCTGGAGCTGAACAAGACCTTTGTCCTTGACAATATCTACTACGATCTGAACAAGTATAACATTCGCCCGGACGCGGCACAGGAGCTGGATAAGCTCGTGGAAATTCTGAGGGATAATCCAAGTGTGAAAATTGAGCTTAGCTCCCATACCGATGCCCGCGCTACGGATGCCTACAACATGACGCTGTCGCAGCAGCGGGCCGAGTCGGCGGTTAACTACATTGTTTCCAGAGGAGTAGACGCCGACCGCCTGACGGCCCGGGGCTACGGAGAGCGGCAACTGATTGTACAGAGCGCCCGCACCGAAGAAGAGCACCAGCGCAACCGCCGTACAGAGTTTACGATACTGAGCTACTAGTCTTCCTGAAATAGGTACTTTTGCGGGGTGAACTGGTTCACCCCGCTTTTTTTTGCACAAATTCTGACCAAAGCAGTTAATCAGATCAGGCGGTGTTTGTTAAATATGGATTATAAGTAAATGACCAAACGTATTATTTACTGGTTTCGGAACGATCTCCGGCTCCTCGACAACGAAGCTTTTCTGAGGGCTACTCAGGAAGCGGAAGAAGTGGTACCGGTCTACGTTTTCGATCCCAGATCTTTTGTGAAAAATAGCCTGGGATTTCGTAAAACAGCCCCGTTCCGGGCGCGTTTCCTTTGGGAAGCCGTACAAAACCTGCGAAAGAATCTGCGGCTGAAAGGCGGAGATCTGCTAATCAGAGTGGGAGAGCCCGAAAAAATCATCGCTGAACTGGCCGAGCAATACGACGCGCAGGAAGTATTTACGAGTAAGGAAGTAGCATTGGAGGAAACCACGGTGGAGTCTTCCCTGAGTAAGCGGCTCAAGGTACTTAACGTAGACTTTGAACTGGTCTGGACGGCTACGCTCTACCACCCGCGCGACCTGCCCTTCTGGATCTCGAGGCTACCCGATGTTTTCACCGAATTCCGGAAGCAGGTTGAGAAGCACTGTCAGGTACGTAGTACTTTTCCCGAGTCTACCGCCGTAAAGTTACCCGCAGGCTACGACGCGGGGGAACTGCCGACCCTGGATGCGTTAGGATTTACAGAAGCTGAACTACACGACAGAACCGGCCTAAGTACCCCCTTTGCTGGTGGAGAAGATACGGCCCGGCAGCGTATACAGCGTTATTTCTGGGAAGAAGACCGGCTGCGTACCTACAAGGACACCCGCAATGGATTACTCGGCCCCGACTACTCCTCCCGCTTCTCGGCCTGGCTGTCGCTGGGGTGCCTGTCGCCGCGCTATATTTACGAAGAAGTAAAGCGGTACGAAACGGAGCGCGTAGCCAACGACTCTACCTACTGGCTTATCTTTGAGCTGCTGTGGCGCGACTACTTTCATTTTGTGTCCCTGCGCCACGGTACCCGCATATTTAAAGCTTCAGGTATTAAGCACGATGTAAACCTGACGTGGAGCCACAACCGCGACCAGTTCGAAAAATGGAGAACCGGACAAACGGGTATTCCCTTTATTGATGCCAACATGCGCGAGCTGATGGCTACGGGCTACCTCTCGAACCGGGGCCGGCAAAATGTAGCCAGCTTTCTGGCCAAAGACCTGAACATAGACTGGACCTGGGGCGCCTCCTACTTCGAAAGCCAGCTTACTGACTACGACGTGTGCAGCAACTGGTGCAACTGGAACTACGTAGCGGGCGTAGGTAATGACCCGAGGCAGAACCGGTACTTTAACATTTTATCCCAGGCCAATCACTACGACCCGGAAGGTACCTACGTGAAGTACTGGCTGCCGGAGCTGGCCCAGGTACCCGCCGGACAGGTACACAGCGTATGGCAGCTTTCGGTGGAGGAGCAGCAGCAATACGGGGTTATGTTGGGTTCTGACTATCCTTTGCCAATCATCCGGGCCGATAAGTGGTTGAAGCCATCCGAAGACCGGTGATGTAAAACCCCTGTTTTAATTAGTTGGATTTAGCTAATTTTGATTTAATCATTCACTCAAATAATTGCAACTATGTCAAAAGGACTAATAATAGTTATTGCCCTGTTACTCGTATTCGGATTCTTCGGATGCAGTACCTATAACGGTTTAGTAAATAAGGATGAAAATGTAAATGGTGCCTGGGCCAATGTACAAACCCAGTACCAGCGCCGGGCCGACCTGATCCCTAACCTGGTCAATACCGTGCGCGGAGCCGCCGACTTTGAGAAAAGTACCCTACAGAGTGTTATTGAGGCGCGCGCCAAAGCCAGCTCTATCAACCTGAATGCCGACCAGCTGACGCCCGAAAACGTACAGAAGTTTCAGCAGGCGCAGGAGCAGCTAAGCGGCTCGCTGTCGCGGCTGCTGGTGACGGTAGAGCGCTACCCTGACCTGAAAGCCAACCAGAACTTCCGTGACCTGCAGGCCCAGCTGGAAGGTACCGAGAATCGGATTTCGGTAGCCCGCAACGACTTTAATACCGTGGTTAGAGATTACAACCAGTCGGTCAGGACGTTCCCGGCGGCCATGTTTGCCGGTATGTTCGGGTTTAATCAGAAAGGATACTTCGAAGCGTCCCAGGCCGCACAAACCGCCCCTACGGTTCAATTTTAACTTATTCATTATAAAACGCCACACTACCCCAAGCCGGGGTAGGTGGCGTTTTGTACTACTTGTTGACCTATTCAAAGTTATGTCCAGCGAACAGGAATTTTTAGGACCACAAGACCAGCAACAAATTGTTGCGGCCATAAAGCAGGCCGAAAACAAGACGTCAGGGGAGGTTAAGGTACATATTGAAAAAAACTGCCCTGATGAAACCGCCCTCGAACGGGCCAAGGTAGTCTTTGAAGAACTTGGTATGCAAAACACCGCCCTGAAAAACGGAGTACTTTTTTACCTGGCCTACGAAGACCACAAATTTGCCGTAATCGGTGATAAAGGTATCTACGAATTGGTACCGCATGATTTCTGGGACAGTACCAAAGAGCTGCTTCGGCACCACTTTTCCCGCGGCGAATTCACCGAAGGCTTATGTAATGGAATACGGGAAGCGGGCAAACAACTAAAAACCTACTTCCCCTACCAATCAGACGACATCAACGAACTACCCGACGATATATCGTTTGGGTAATACAAGCCATGAAAAAACTACTCCTACTATGTGTGTTGACCCTGAGTATCGCTCTGGCGGGTGTGGCACAGGATATTCCTCCCAAGCCTAATCCTCCCCGCCTGGTCAATGACTTCGCCAAAGCACTCAGTGCCGAAGAAGTAGCTGCTCTGGAACGCAAGCTGGTCGCCTACGACGACTCTACCTCTTCCCAGATTACCCTGGTAATAGTACCCACTACCCAACCGTATGACATCTCGGATTACGCCTTCAGGCTTGGCCGCGCGTGGGGCGTGGGAGAGCAGGGCAAGAACAACGGTATAGTACTGCTGTGGGCACCCAACGACCGTAAAGTATTTATAGCCACCGGCTATGGCCTGGAAGGCGCTATCCCTGATGTCATTGCCAAGCGGATTGTATCGGATGTAATTATCCCTGAATTCAGAAACGAAAGGTACTACCAGGGCCTTGACCTAGGAATTGATAACATCATTAAGTACGCCAGCGGCGAATACAAGGCCGACCCTTCCGCTTCCGACGGCGAAGGAGAGTCCCCGGGCTTCCTGATATTCGTAGTCGCATTTATCATTATAATAATAATCATTTCCCGTAGCAAAGGGGGCCGGGGCGGCGGAGGCCGGGGGTACCGCAGCGGCCGGGGCGGCGGACCTATATTCTGGCCCTACACGACCTACTCGGGCGGAGGAAGTTCTTCCGGAAACTGGGGCAGCAGTGGAGGCGGCTTCGGAGGCTTTGGCGGTGGTAGTTTTGGCGGCGGCGGTGCCGGAGGCAGCTACTAACCGGCATGGCCGTGAGGCTCCCTAGAAAGCTTTGGGTGGCAAGGTATATTTATATAAATTATGAACAGGTACAAGCTCATTTAATTGTGGAGGTACAACTGTGGCATATTTTTTTCGTTAATTAGCAAATGTGTAAATAGATTTTGACTATAAAGATATTTATCATGGAAAACAGAAGTAACAACGGGCTACTGGTAGGATTGATTCTGATGACCGTACTGGCCGCCGTTTTCGGGTATTTGTACTACCAGGAGCGTAGCATTACTACCAAGCAGGAGCAGGACCTGGAATCAAGGGTTACGGAACTGGCTACCACCGAAATAAAACTTGATTCCATAGCCAGACAATTAGACGCCCGCATCGCTGAAGTAGAAGGCCTGGGAGGAGATGTAGAAGAGCTCCAGAAAGTAAAAGCCCAACTCGAGGCCGACCGGACCGCTCTTCGCCGGGGCAATGCATCAATGGGTCAAAAAATTAAGGAATACGAAGCGTTTCTGACGAAAAAAGACCAGGAACTGGCTCAGCTCAGGGAAGAAAACCAACAATTAATTAGTCAGAATGACTCACTGGTCACCCAGACTACTACCTTGTCGCGGGAGCGGCAGGTACTAAGCGACTCGCTGGTTGGAGTAGTAGATAAAAACCGGGAACTGGAAGAAAAAGTCACAATGGCTTCTGCCCTGCGGGCTCGTAACGTGAAGGTCTACGCTGTTTCATCGAAGGGGAAGGTACGCGAAGGAGAAAACGTCCGTTCGCGGCGGGTGGATAAAGTCCGGGTAGATTTTATCCTGGAAAAGAACCCCCTGACTGAGCAGGCTACCAAAACAATTTATATGCGGATTCTCAACCCCCAGGGAGCGATTATTTCCGACGTAGCTACGGGCTCGGGCGCTTTTGAGTACAATGGGCAGGAGGAAACCTATACCCTTAGCAAACAGATTACCTATTCAAATAACAATCAGGACGTAAGTATCCTATACGACCGCACAGCCTCGTTTCCGTCGGGTACCTATGCGGTAGAGCTGTATTCAGAAGGCTTTAAAATCGGGGAGGGTTCGTTCTCGGTACGGTAGGTATTTGGTATAAGCAACAAAAGAGGGGCGCAGCTCAAAAAGTTGCGCCCCTCTTTTGTTCATTTGCTACCTTGAAAGGAAGAAAGCTCCTACCCCAGCCGCACCAGCGCTTCCCTGATGGTCGCGATCTTAGCTTCGGCGTCGGCTTGTTTCTGACGTTCTTTCTCTACGACATCACCTTTGGCATTTTGTACGAAGCGCTCGTTCGACAATTTCTTCTGTACCGAAGCCAGGAAGCCTTCGGTATATTCCAGTTCTTTGAGCAGGTTTTCGCGCTCGGCTTCTACGTCAATTTCACCCGCCAGGTTAATAAAAAACTCATCCGATCGCACCAGGAACGACATACCTTCGGCTTGTTCCGATACATACTCAATAGCCGCTACGTTGGCCAGTTTGCGCAGGAGACCTTCCAGCGACTTGTATAGGTCGGGCGTTTCGGTACGGATAGCCAGCGGTAGCTCTACTTTGGGGCTGAGGCCTTTGGTGTTGCGTAGGTTCCGGATGGCTGATACTACCTCGGCAAGTACCTCAAACTGGCTCAGCAGCGTGGTGTCAATGGCGCCCGGCTGCGGGTACTCAGCCACGCAGATAGACTCATTTTCGCCGCGCTCCCGAATATTCTGCCAGATTTCTTCCGTAATAAACGGCATGAATGGATGGGTCAGGCGCATCAGGCGGTCAAAGAAATCGAGGGTAGACTCGTAGGTCGCCGGGTCAATGGGTTGCTCGTAGTCGGGCTTAATCATCTCGAGGTACTGCGAGCAGAAATCGTCCCAGATAAGCTTGTACACGGCGTTGAGCGCGTCCGAAATCCGGAACTTCGTGAACAGGTCATGTACCTCAGCGAGGGTCAGGTTCAGCTTGGACTCAAACCAGCGCGTAGCTTGTAGAGACGCAAAATTTTGCGTCTCTGCGTCGGATATCGTCCAGCCTTTTACCAGACGGAAGGCGTTCCATACCTTGTTACAGAAGTTACGGCCCTGTTCTACCAGTTTCTCATCGTACAGCAGGTCATTGCCCGCCGGTGAGCTGAACAGCATACCCGTCCGGACGCCGTCGGCGCCGTACTGCGCTATGAGGTCCAGCGGGTTGGGCGAGTTACCCAACGACTTGGACATCTTGCGGCCCTGCTTGTCGCGGACAATACCCGTCAGATACACGTTCTCGAAGGGGTACTTGTTGCGGTACTCGTAGCCAGCAATAATCATCCGCGCCACCCAAAAGAAAAGAATCTCGGGGGCCGTTACCAGGTCATTGGTGGGGTAGTAGTAGTTGACCTCTTCGTTGTCGGGTTGTTTGATGCCGTTAAATACCGAGATGGGCCACAGCCAGGACGAAAACCAGGTATCAAGTACGTCCGGGTCCTGCTCAATGTCGGCTTCCGTCAGGGCGAAAAGAAGGTACTCATGCTGGGCCTTGCGCAGGGCCTCGCGCTTGCTGCGGGCCACGATGAGGGTACCGTCCTTGAGATAGTAGGCCGGAATCCGGTGTCCCCACCACAGCTGACGGCTGATGTTCCAGTCGCGGACGTTCTCCATCCAGTGGCGGTAGGTATTCTTGAACTTCGGCGGCAGCAGTTGTACCGTGTCGTTCATTACGTTCTCGAAGGCGGGCTGCGAAATGCGCTTCATCTTCAGAAACCACTGCTCCGACAGCCGCGGCTCTACCACCGCGTTAGTACGCTCCGAGTGCCCTACATTGGACTTATATTCTTCTACTTTATCTATACTGCCTGACTCTTCCAGCAGTTTAATGATCTTTTTCCGGGCCACGAAGCGGTCTTCACCGACCAGAATCTGCGCCTTTTCGTTCAGGGTACCGTCTTCATTGAGCAGGTCAATAATGGGCAGGTTGTGCTTCTTACCCAGTTCGTAGTCGTTCTGGTCGTGGGCGGGCGTCACTTTCAGACAGCCGGTACCAAACTCCACCTCTACGTACTCATCGGCAATGATCGGGATGGCGCGGTTAATCAGCGGGATCAGCGCCTTCTTACCCACCAGATGCTGGTAGCGCTCGTCGGTCGGGTTCACGCAGATGGCTACGTCGGCCATGATGGTCTCGGGACGAACCGTAGCGATGGTCACGTACTGGCCTTCCTCCCCCTCGATGGCATAGCGGATGTACACCAGTTTCTGCATGACCTCTTTGGCAATAACCTCCTCGTCCGATACGGTAGTGCGGGCCTGGGGGTCCCAGTTCACCATGCGGTGGCCCCGGTAAATATCACCCTTGTTGTACAGGTCTATAAATACATCAATAACGGAGTCATACAGGTCAGGCTCCATCGTGAAGCGGGTGCGGTCCCAGTCGCAGGAGGCACCGAGCTTGCGTAGCTGCTGCAGAATAATACCGCCGTACTTGTGCGTCCACTCCCAGCAGTACTCCAGAAACTCCTCCCGGCTCAGGTCATTCTTACTGATTCCCTTTTCGCGGAGCATAGCTACTACCTTGGCCTCCGTCGCGATGGAAGCGTGGTCGGTACCGGGTACCCAGCAGGCTTCTTTGCCTTCCATCCGGGCCTTACGGGTCAGAATATCCTGAATAGTGTTGTTGAGCATGTGTCCCATGTGAAGTACCCCCGTCACGTTGGGCGGCGGAATCACGATGGTGTAAGGCTCCTTGTCCGGATTGGGTTTGGAATTGAAGTACCGGTTTTCGATCCAGTAGCTGTACCACTTATCTTCTATCTCCTGGGGAGAGTACGTTTTGGAAATCATATCTGTTGGCTATATTCTGAAACTGTCAAAACAGAGCCATCCGCAGGGCGAACCGGCTTGTTTTAAGGCGCAAAGATAGAGAAAAGACAGATGTAGTGGGGAAGTTTGTGGGGGAAGTTGGCTACACCAGCGACTTTAAGAGAAGCCGGGTTTATCCATAAGCTTTTTGGATTGGGTACATTATACAGATAGTTTCTATTTCTCTATTCAACGCTCCGGTATCCAATAAGCTAGTGAAAGAGAGAAGGTACTAAATACGTTTGGTGGGCCTAGTATGCGTGCATAGTTAACAATGCGTCCATCCTTTTCTTTCTGCCGATTCAACTCAAGTAGGTTCGCCCGGGCAATAGTCGAGTTAAGAGACCACCTTTCGGAAAGCTTATATACAAGCTCACCAGAAAGAGCTAAAGTTACATTTCTTTGAGGATGTTGCTCATGTCTTACATCTGTTGAATAGCCTAGACTGCTTTCAATACCTGCATAAAGTTTCTTCCAGATGGGAAAATATTTCTCTAGTCCTACTCCAGCATAGTAGTAGTGCCCTTTGTTGGAAAGATTTCCAGTGAAATCAAATGAGTTAAAGCGAAAAGTGGTATTTGTGTTCAGAGATATATCCGTGCTTAAAAAGTAACGGATAGTAGTACTGGCAGACAGATTATTTATTTGATATGAACCACCTTGAACGAAATTGGTATTCTGATTTGAAATTCTGAAGCCTCCACCTACTACCCATTTGAAATTTTCAGGACACAATGGCGGAATATCTCTGTTCTTTTGCCTGGAAGCAGACATTGAAGGGGAGTAGCATACCCCTATATTGAGAGCTAACGGATTTTCCGTACTACTGGAAAGAGAGACTGAACTTCTCCTATCTAGCGGCGATTCCCATTTCCCAGCCTCAAAATTTATACTATTAGAATATCCCTCAATAGTCCAGTGTGAATTAAGTTTGTAAGCTAAACCTGGGCGGAAGGTTAACCCATAGCCATGGGTGTTGATGTATGTTCTATCAGGATTGCCATTACTATTGACCGCTTCCGAATTCTTGGTTAAGAATAGTCCTTTGTCGTAAAAGACGGAGCTTCTTAGGAAAAGTAATAATCGGGAACTAAGCACCACATAATTTCTGCTTGTTAGCTCTGCGCGAATGTCTGCAAATACTCTGCGCTGTTTATTATTGATCCACTGGGATCTGGAACCATTTCCCCAGGCATGATTCATAGTGGCACCAACGGAGATACCAACAGCAGACCTATTGGTATAAAAGTACCCTGTTTCTGCCCTTAAGTCATAATCAAGGTTTGTGAATCGGTCAAAATCTCCACTTATAAATATAGAGTTTGAGCCTTCTCTTAGTGTTTTCAGAGAAATATATTGGCTTCCTTTTTGAAGGTGTTGAGCATAAAGGTTAATATCGGTTAATGCTGTAGCTATTATTGAAAGTAGGGTAACAAGCCAGATTCTGGGATTAGTCATAAGAGGATTTTGTGGAAGTCAATAATACGAATAACTATTGAATTTTTAAAATGTGGGACGTGTCCCACATTTTCCAGCTACAAAAAGTCCAGACAGCGTCTGGATTTTTAGATTCAAAACGGAACAGAAAGACAATTGCCCCAAAGTACCAAACTCGCCCTTGCCCCGCAACTCCCAAAGCCGTAACTTTCGGGTTAAGTACTTGAACTCTCTTCATCTATGAAAAAATTCCTCCTTTGGACCGGGGCCCTGGTGGCTATAATGGCGGTGGGGTACGCAGCCGGTCCTGATGTACCCGACGCTACCCTTGACCCTACTCTGCCTGCGGTGACGCAGGACCTGCCCCGGCTGGAAGCCGAAATAGCGAGCGCCGAAGCAGCGGTAGAAGACCTTAAAGCCGACAACGAAGCCCGGATTATATGGGCGGATTCAGCTAAGAAAGAAAAAACGCCCTACAGCCTGGTGTACATCCACGGCTTCGGGGCCAGTTGGGCCGAAGGCGACCCGGTACATAAAGAACTAGCCCGGCGCTACGGAGCCAACCTGTACCTGGCCCGCCTGCACGATGCCGGTACCAGCGACCCCGATGCCTTCGACGACCTGACACCCGAAAACTTCGTAGCCGGAGCCAAGCACGCGCTGGCAGTAGGGAAAGCCCTCGGCGACAGTGTGATTGTGATAGGTACCTCGGCGGGCGGTCTGCTCACGGTATTTCTGGCGGCTACCAATCCCGACCTGAAAGGGATAGTACTGTACTCGCCCTGCATGGCGGTATACAACGGCGCCCTGGCCCTCACTACCCGCCCCTGGGGACGGCAGATTTTACATAACATCATGGGTGAGCGCCGCGAGAATACCTACGCATCCGACCGGGCGGCTTACTGGCTGACCAGCTATAATACCAACGGCCTCATAACCCTGCAACAAGTAATGGATGCGGTGTCGCGGCCGGAGGTGTATGCCAAAGTACAGGTACCTACGCTGCTGGCCTACTACTACAAAACCGACGACGAGCAGGATAAGGTAGTGTCGGTGGCGGCCATGCGGGAGATGTTCCCGCTGCTGGGTACGCCCGACCGCCTCAAAGTGGAGAAGGCCCTGCCCGCCACCGGTAATCATGTGATTGCCTCCCACTTCACCTCCAAAGACCTGAAAGGAGTACAGTCAGCTACGGTGAAGTTCTTCGAAGAGGTACTTCACCTGAAGCCCGTCGCTAACCCATGAAAATTACCTTACAGGAAGCTATTTCGCAGCTAACGCCAGAGCAGCGATTCGCCCAGGTAATGCAGCACGGTACTATGTCGGTGGAATTATACGTACCTGATAAGGTGGACCCGCAGCAGCCTCACGCGCAGGACGAACTGTACGTAATAGTGAGCGGAACGGGGCAATTTCGGAACGGCGGGGAGGTCTATCCGTTCGGGCCGGGCGACGTGCTTTTTGTGCCGGCGGGGCGGGAGCACCGCTTCTTCGATTTCAGTGATGATTTCCAGACCTGGGTGATTTTCTACGGCCCCGAAGGAGGAGAGAAGCCTCAGTTGTAGCTTTACCTCTTAAATTTCTGTTACTTTGCAGCCGCTTCGGGCGACAGGTACCCTTGTTGCCGCCGGGGCGGACCCATATCGAAACAACTCTATTACAACTATGGCTTACGGTTTACTAAAAGGAAAAAGAGGAATTATATCGGGGGCGCTGGACGAAAACTCCATCGCCTGGAAAGTAGCCCTGATGGCGAAAGAAGAAGGCGCTACTTTTACCCTGACCAACGCCCCGATTGCTATGCGGATGGGCGCTATCAACAAACTGGCCGAACAGTGCGAAGCCCAGATTATCCCGGCGGATGCTACCTCGGTGGAAGACCTCGAAAAACTATACAATGGCTCAATTGAAGCGCTGGGCGGGAAAGTAGACTTCGTGCTGCACTCCATCGGCATGAGCCCTAATATCCGGAAAGGACGTGAGTACGGCGACATGAACTACGACTGGTACATGAAGAGCCTGGACGTGTCGGCGCTGTCGCTGCACAAGTTCCTGCAGGTTGCCGAAAAGCTCGACGCTATTAACGAATGGGGCTCGGTTGTAGGCTTGTCGTACATAGCCGCCCAGCGTACCTACCCCTTCTATACCGACATGGCCGACGCCAAAGCCATGCTCGAAAGCATCGCCCGCGGCTACGGCTACCGCTACGGAAAAGCCAAAAAAGTACGGGTGAATACCATATCGCAGTCGCCCACCAAAACCACGGCAGGTACCGGCATCAGTGGTTTCAGCTCGTTCTATGACTTTGCGGACAAAATGAGCCCGCTCGGAAACGCCTCGGCCGAAGACTGCGCCAGCTACGTTATTACGCTGTTTTCGGACCTGACCCGCATGGTAACCATGCAGAACCTGTTCCACGACGGCGGCTACTCTTCTACGGGTGTATCCGAAGAACTGATGGAGATGATCCAGCAGCAACAGCAGCAGTAAGCTCTTTAAAAACATAATCTTTGCTCCGAATCCCTCCTGTGACTACTGGTCTGGAGGGATTTTTTTGTGAGGAGGCAGAGGTGTGGACAAGTACAGTATTCTTGCCTATAATGTGTTATTGGTGAGGTACTTACTGAGGAAAAGTAAAAGAAAGTAGGGTGTCGGGCGGGCCGCTGGTATCGCAATAATTCATTTGGTTGCTCGTTTGGGCGTTGTATGTTGTAAAGAATCCGTTTAGATTCGTTTAGCCATTGAAGAAAAAAAATATAAAAACACATCTTTCCACCGCAATGCAATTTTCACTTCGTCCGAAACACATCTTACTCTGGGGAATAGCAACAGTACTGGTGGCTTGCAGCAGCGAGCCGGAAAAAACAGCCCCTGCCTTACCCGATGCCCCTACCCACACGCTGGTTTTCCTGGACAAGACCCAGAGTGTCAATGTGAATAAGAGTTATGTGAATGAGAAGTACCGGCAGGTACTTGCGCAGATAGTAGAGGAGAATATGCGCAATAAGGGGGATAAGCTGGAAGTGTATTTTATTCATGAAAATACCTCCAAAGCACGGGCGCTTTCACTAACCGTACGGGCAGAGAAAGAAGGTATAGAACATGCCAACGCCACCGACCGGGAAGCCATTGAGACGGCTTTCCAAATGGCTTTACAGCGCGAAAAGGGTATTTACCTGCGGCAGGCCCTGACCAAACTCAACCAGCAGAATAGCGGCGGCTCCAACCAGTGGACCGATATCTGGGCCAGTATGCCCATCATTGCCAAAGCCACCGAGGGCGGCTCCGATGTAAAAGTGTACTACTTCAGCGATATGGTTGAAAGTGTGCAGGGAACGGAACGCCGCAATTTCCATTCAAATCCGCCCGCTACGGATGCCCAGGCCGAAGAATGGGCCAAAGCCGATGCGAAGCAACTGGAGCAGCACGCCATAGGAAGTCCGCAGGTGACGGTCATAACGCCCTTTGAACCTACGGCCTCTACCCGCGAAAACAGCCCCCACGTAACCCACTACTGGGAAATCCTTTTCCAGGAATTGGGAGGGGTGTCTATTGAGGAGCTGTAGGCAGTAGGCTATAAGCAGTAGGCTTGCAGGTACTTCTAGTTTTTAACTACAGAGTATAAACGAGTTCAGCGCGGAGTAGCACCGAGTTTTACTCCGTGTCATACTTCTATAACTCATTGGTAAAAACTCATAAACTCACTACTCATAAACTCATTCACCCCTTCCTCCCCACCACCTGGTACCTACCGGGTATAGCGCGGTAGCCGATGACCTTATGGGGTGTGAGCCCGGCGGCGCGGTACCAATCCTGAATTTCTTCAACGGACCAGTTGCCGGAGGTACTTGTCATGCCGAAGAACAGGTCGGTGCTGCTGCCGACCAGTTCGGGCCTGGCCGCGGGGTCGGGGCGGATGAATTCGTTGATGATAAAGATACCCCCCGGCCGGAGCGTCTGCTGTACCTTGGCGGCTACCGTGTGGTTTTGCTCCGCTGTCAGGTGGTGCGCTACGCTGGACATAAGTACTATATCGTAAGCTTCTTTTTCCAGCTCTTCCGTCAGAATATTCCCCACCCGATGTACCACCCGCTCGCCCATGCCTTGTTTGGCCAGCAGGGGCGCGGCTTTTTCGACGGCCCCCGGCAGGTCCAGTATTACTGAGCTAAGCTTGGGGTACTTGCGGCAGGCGGCTGCCGAATGCAGCCCGTGCGAACCACCGATGTCCAGCATACGGGTAGCCCCACGGGGCATGGGTACTCTCTTGGCAAATTCTTCGGCTTCCGAGATAGCGCCGCTCCACATGGCCGACTGGTACAGCTCCCACTGTTCCGGTCCGAAATTACTGTGCATGTCAATGCCCCGGCCGGTCTCGAGGTACTCGCCCATGCCTTCCAGCCACTGCCACACCACGCGATTGTTAAACAGCATGAATCCGTGCAGTGAGCTTTTACTCGCTTCCAGAATCCACTTTTCTGTCATGTGGGTCAGGGCGTAGTGGCTGTCTTTATAGGTAAAGTACCCCAGAGCGGTCAGGACGCCCATCAGTTGCTGGGTAGCTCCGGCGTGCAGTCCGCAGGCTTCGGCTATGGCCGGCGCGGTGGTATGCCCATCGGCCACAGCCTGGAATATACCCCGGTCGGCGGCTTCCAGTATGGCCTTGCTTACTACCGGAAATATCTGCGAGTGCAGCAGCGGTATAGGTACCAGGTTGACCTGCAGGGCCAGCCATTCGAGTAGGTTATCAGGAGAAACTTTGAGTTGCATCAGCCGGCCCAGTTTTCGCGGTCGAGGCTGCGGTACTGAATCGCCTCGGCCAGGTGTTCTATTTTAATTTCATCGCTGTCGGACAGGTCGGCAATGGTGCGGGATACTTTCAGAATACGGTCGTAGGCCCGCGCTGATAGTCCCAGCCGCTCCATAGCCGTCCGCAGCAGGGCTTTGCCTACTTCACCCACCTCACAGATTTCCTTGACCATTTCGGGCGGCATCATGGCGTTGGAGTAAATTTCTTTGCGGTCTTTGAAGCGCTCGGTCTGCCGGTTCCGGGCTTTAATAACCCGCTCCCGAATCTGTTCGCTGCTTTCGGAGCGGCGGGTGGAGGCAATCTGGTCAAAGGAAACGGGGGTTACCTCTACGTGCAGGTCAATGCGGTCGAGCAGCGGTCCGCTGATTTTGTTGAGGTACTTCTGCACCACGCCCGGCCCGCACACGCACTCTTTTTCGGGGTGGTTATAGTAGCCGCAGGGGCAGGGATTCATGCTGGCAATCAGCATAAAGTTTGATGGAAACTCCACTGCCATCTTGGCGCGCGATATACTCACCTTCCGTTCTTCCAGCGGCTGGCGCATCACCTCCAGTACCGTCCGCTTGAACTCGGGTAATTCGTCCAGAAAAAGTACCCCGTTGTGCGCCAGCGAAATCTCGCCCGGCTGCGGAAAACTACCACCGCCCACCAGGGCGGCGTCGCTGATGGAGTGGTGCGGTGCCCGAAAGGGACGACGCGCCACCAGCGTAGCCCGGCTACCCAGCTTACCCGCCACGGAATGAATCTTGGTTGTTTCGAGGGCTTCAACCAGCGATAGCGGCGGCAGGATGGAAGGGAGCCGCTTGGCGAGCATGGTTTTACCGGCACCGGGCGGACCGATCATAATGGCGTTATGGCCCCCGGCCGCGGCTATTTCCAGGGCGCGCTTGATGTTTTCCTGCCCCTGTACGTGGGAGAAGTCGGCGTCGTAGTCGTTCTGGCTATTGAAGAACATATCGCGCGTATCAATGACTAGCGGAGTTATATCCCGTTTCCCTTCAAAAAACTCCACCGCCTCCTGCATGGTTTCGACGGGAATAACGTCCAGATTATTGACAATGGCGGCTTCCTGGGCGTTTTCGGCGGGTAGCATAAAACCTTTCAGCCCTTGTCGGCGGGCTTCAATGGCAATGGGAAGTACCCCTTTGATGGGCCGGAGCTTGCCATCGAGCGACAGTTCGCCCATGATGAGGTACTCTTCCATATTGCGTTTGGTAACGATCTGCTCCGACGACTGCAGCACGCAGAGCGCGATGGGCAGGTCGTACGCGGAGCCTTCTTTACGGATGTCGGCCGGGGCCAGATTGACCACCACCTTCTGGCGGGGCATTCGGTATTCGAAGAATTTGAGAGAAGCCTCTACGCGCTGTTCGCTTTCCTTGACGGCGCTGTCGGGTAGTCCCACCATAAAAAAACGCAGCCCCTGCGTTACCGTTACCTCAATGGTGATGAGGGTGGCATTGACTCCGTATACGGCACTACCAAAGGTTTTGGCAAGCATGCTGTTTTGTTTTAAGAGAAGTACCGGCTGTTTTGAAAGAGCGGCGACCGACCAACCGGCCCGGTACCTAACATTCTTTTCTGCAATCTATATTTTTACAAACCCGGACTACCCGGCGTTGTTTTGAACCAGGTACTAAATATGCCCCCTAGCCACCGGATTGGTTTTGGTTTGTCAACTCGCGGGTAGTATGACGTAAAAGGTGGAACCCAATCCGGGAATGGAACTGACGTAGATTTCGCCGCCGTGGTTATGTACTACTTTTTTGCAAAGGGCCAGCCCGATACCGGTACCCGAGTAGGTTTCGCGCGAATGTAAACGCTGGAAAATGGTGAAGACTTTCTCGGTATACTTCGGATCAAACCCGATGCCGTTGTCTTCGATACTGATGGTGTAGTAGCTGCGTTTGGAATCCAGGTAAGGATATTCACCCACGCTGGTGCTACTGGTACTGCTAACCGTGATGGTAATGCGGGGAGGTATGCCGTCTTTGGAGTACTTTAAGGCATTATTGAGCAGATTAAAGAATAACTGCTGCATCTGAAGCGGGATAGACTTGATAGTAGGAAGTACTTCGGACGTAATGGTAGCCTGCTTTTCGTTAATTACAAGCTCCAGGTCTTCCCTGACCATATCCAGTACTTTATTCAAATCTACTTTTCTAAAAGCGTTATCTACTTTCCGTATTCGGGAGTAATCGAGCAAATCATCAATGAGCGTTCGCATCCGACCCGTCGACTCCTGGATTTTCCGGATATATATTTCCGGATTTTTGGTAGAAGGGCTCTGCAGCAGATCACTGAAAAACTGAATCTTACGGATGGGCTCCTTCAGGTCGTGGCTGGCTATATAAGCAAACTGCTCCAGCTCGTCGTTGGACCGCCTCAGGTCAATATTGGCTTTGGTCAGTTCGAGGGTGCGCTCTTCTACCTTCCGTTCCAGCGACTCAGTCTGTAGCTTCTGTTCGTGGATATCCGTACAGGTACCTACCCACAGCAGTACTTCGCCTTTGGTATTTTTAATGGGTACGGCCCGGGTCAGGTGCCAGCGGTACTCGCCATCGTAGCGGCGGTAGTACTGTTCCATTTCGAAAGATTCACCTTTCTCTACCGCCTCTGTCCACATCCTGAAAATTTCCGCCTTGTCTTGTTCCCGGAATACATACAGATAACCCGTGCCAAGAGGCTCTTCAGGACTTTGGCCAGTGTAGGCATACCAGCCTTTGTTGAAGTAGGTAGTTAGTCCGTGCGCATCAGTGGTCCAGGCCATTTGGGGTAAGGCTTCCAGCACCATCCGCATGCGTCCTTCTTCCTGCTTTCGTTCGGTTATATCCAGAAAAAACCAGGCCCAGCCGTAGTAGGTACCGTCTTCGCCTCTCACGATCCGGGCGTACCGCTCGTATACACGCCCATCCTTGAATTCGATTTCGTCGATTATTACTTCATTCTCAACTTTCTCAGAATGAGTATACAGGTACTTGACCCGGTCAATAAACTCCTGCGGCTCTTTCAGTTGGGTAAGAGCGTATTGCAGGGCTGCCTCATCGTCTTTACTTTCAATGATGTCAGCCGGAAATCCCCACATGGACACGAACCGGCTATTGAAGGATATTATTTTACCCTCGGCACCTACCACTACCATCGCAACCGGAGAGGCTTCGCTACGGGCTTCGAGCAGGGCATGCCGGTACCTGATTTGTTCCTCGGCCTGCTTTCGTTCCGAAATATCAATACAGGAGCCGGCGTAGCCCCCAAAGCTGCCATCGGGCCGGTACCAGGGGCAGCCCGATGCATAGCACCACACTACCTTGCCTTCGGTATTAATTATTCGGAATTCAACCTCAAACAGCGATTGGGCCGCTACGTCGCTCAGGTACTTTGAATAAGCCCGTTGCCGGTCTTCTTCTATAATGCAGCTTACCCAGCCCTCACCCAGTTGCTTCTCCAGGGGTACCCCAGTCCAGTCGATCCAGCTTTGGTTAACAAACGTATTTTGACCCTGCTCGTCTGTCATCCAGAGAGTAACAGGCGATACCTTAGCGATTGTTTCTAAGATAATCTGGTTTTCTTCGGCTTTTTCCCGGGCCAGTACCTGCTCGGTCACATCGAAACCGAAAACCATGGTCCCGCTGGTTTTGCCATTATTTATATAGGGAGCGTATACAAAATTAAAAAACCTCTGCGTGGGGTTGCCGTCGTTGTTCCAGTCGGCCGTGGCCGGATATTCTTTTCCGTGAAAAGCTTCACCCGTATCGTATACGCCTTCCACTATTTCGAAGTACGGCTGGCCTTCCAGCTCCGGCCAGGCTTCCCGCATGGGCTTACCGACAATGTCCCGGCCGCCCATGAGCGCCGAAAAAAGTGGATTTAGCAGGGTACACACTCCTTCTCTTCCCTCCAGAATAGCCACCAGCGCGGGGGCCTGCATGAATAAATTACGAATATTGTATTCGCTGGTCGAGGAATAGGCTTCTACCTGCTTGCCGGATATATCGCTCATTCAGTTTTAATATAGAAAAATAAAATACCCTGGTATAGAACAATGGGTGTTAGGCAATCAACGGCTTCACCACTTTACCGTGTACGTCGGTAAGCCGGTACCGGCGGCCCTGGTGCTTGAACACGAGCCGTTCGTGATCAACCCCCAGCAGGTGCATGACCGTAGCCTGAAAGTCATGTACATGAACCGGGTCTTTGATTACATTATACCCAAACTCATCCGTTTCTCCGTACACAAAACCCTTTTTGACGCCCGCCCCGGCCATCCAGATGGTAAAACTGCGCGGGTGGTGGTCGCGACCGTAGTTGTCTTTGGTCAGCTTGCCCTGCGAGTAGGAACCCCGGCCAAACTCACCGCCCCAGATTACGAGGGTTTCGTCCAACAGGCCCCGTTGTTTCAAATCCATGATTAAAGCGGCCGAAGCCTGATCCACACTCTTGGCCATGGTCTTGATGTCCCGGGGCAGGCTACCGTGCTGGTCCCAGCCCTGATGGTAAAGCTGCACAAATTTTACGTCTTTTTCAATCAGCTTACGCGCCAGCAGGCAATTAGCGGCAAAAGTACCCGGCTGCCGCGACTCTTCGCCGTACATATCAAAGATGTACTGAGGCTCCTGCGAAATATCCATGGTTTCGGGCACGGCAGTTTGCATGCGGTAGGCCATCTCGTACTGCGCTACGCGGGAATTGATCTCCGGGTCCAGGATGTGCTCGTACTGGTCCTGGTGCAGCTTGGCCAGGTAGTCAAGCATACGGCGGCGGCTGGTTTTATCGATACCATCCGGATTGCTGAGATAAAATACCGGGTCCGGTCCCGACCGGAATACTACGCCCTGGTGTACCGAAGGCAGAAAACCATTACTCCACAGCTTGGCGTAGAGCGGCTGGTCACCGCCGCGCCCTTTGGACAGCAGTACCACAAAGGAGGGCATATTATGGTTGTCGGAACCCAGCCCGTAGCTGATCCAGGAGCCCCAGGAGGGGCGGCCGCCCTGCTGGCTACCGGTCTGGAAGAAGGTTACGGCGGGGTCGTGGTTGATGGCTTCGGTATGTAGTGAGCGTACAAAGGTGGCTTCGTCGGCGATGGTCGAAATATGCGGCAGCAGCTCGCTGATCCACATCTGGCTCTGGCCGTACTGCGCAAACTTGTAGGCAGAAGCCGCCAGCGGGAAGGAGCTTTGTCCGGCGGTCATGCCCGTCAGGCGCTGTCCCTGCCGGATGGATTCGGGCAGATCCTGGCCCCACATCTGTTCCAGTTTGGGCTTGTAGTCAAACAGCTCGAGCTGCGAAGGTGCCCCGCTCTGAAACAGGTAAATGACCCGCTTGGCTTTGGGCGCAAAGTGCGGCTGCCCGAGCGGGGAACTGTCATCGGCCAGCGGGCTGCCTTTCTTGGCAAAGGAACGGTCGGCATTCAGGAGGGACGACATGGCCGCGGCTCCCAGTCCCAGACTGGTCCGGGACAGAAAATTACGGCGGCTCTGCTGCTCGTGGACGTGATTTTCAAGTTCTTTATAAAAGCTCATAAGGAGTAGCTGTTAGAGGTTAGCTAGTTAGGCGTTAGCTTCTTTTAATTAATGTTAAAATGTCGCCCCGCTGGGGCTAGCCATGCTTTTATTCTGCCTTGTGTTACTACTAAAGTGTCGCCCTTCCAGGGCTTTTGGTTTTTACTGAAAGAGATCTTAAAAATAGATTTGGGGCTTAGCGCAACTCCGCGCAAAACTCTCCTTACCTCCGCGTTTAAATAAATTCTAACTCGACAATCCGCGTTCGACAATCGACAATCAAAGGTACTTATCTCTTTATCACGAATTCGTCAAAGTTCATTAAGGTACTGGCAACGATGGTACTGGTAGCCAGCTCCACCGGGTCCAAGCTTTTATCCCGGCTGTATTCACCTACACGCAACAGCTGCTGCGCCCGTCCTTTGTTTTTCTGGAAGTCCTGGTACTCTTCGGCGTAAAGCTGCTTGAGCAGGGCCAGCTCACTGGGGCGCGGTAATCGGCTGGTCAGGGCTTTATAGGCGTAGATGATGCGTTCGTCGGGTGTTTTACCGTGTCGTACCATCTGCTCGGCCAGTACGCGCGAAGCCTCTACAAACTGCGGGTCGTTCATGGTCACCAGCGCCTGCAGCGGGGTACTTGTCTTTTGCCGCTTCACGATACAAAAGTGCCGCTCCGAGGCATCAAAGTTCAGCATCATGGGCGGGGGGGAACTGCGCTTCATGATGGTATACAGGCTGCGACGGTACAGGCTGTCGCCGTGGTGCTGGTTGTACTGTACCAGATTTCGGGTAGCCAGGGCCTCCCATAACCCTTCGGGTTGGTAGGGGCGCATGCTTTGTCCGCCCAGCGTAGGTACCAGTAGCCCGCTGGCTGCTAAGGCATTATCCCGGATCTGCTCGGCGCTCATACGGTAGCTGGGGCCACGGGCGTAGAGGCGGTTGTCGGGGTCCAGCTCGCGCAGCTGCTGGTCGGTGCGCGAGGACTGCCGGTAGGTACTTGACATAACGATCATCTTCTGAAAGGCTTTCTGGTCCCACTTCATTTCCCGGAAGCTGGCCGCAAGCCAGTCCAGCAGTTGGGGGTGCGTAGGCAAATCGCCCTGGTTGCCGAAGTCATCAGTAGAAGTTACTAATCCTTGCCCGAAGTACTGCTGCCAGAAACGGTTGACGGTGACGCGGGCGAAGAGCGGGTGGTCTTCGTGCAGGAGCCAGCGCGCCAGCCCCAGCCGGTTGCGCGGGTACTCCTTCGGTATCTTGAAAAACTGGTCCGGCGTATCGGCCGTTACTTCTTTATCCGGGGCGTCGTAGGCACCGCGTTTCAGGATAAAAGTCTTGCGGGGAAACTTGCGCTCCTTCATCACCATCACATCAATCTGCGAATTCAACAGCTCGGTTTCTTCACAGATTAGTTGTCGGCTCGCCGCCAGCTTTTCCTGGTAGGACTTGTCAAAATGCGTCAAATAGTACTTTAGCAGCAGGGCGGTCTGGTACTTATTTCGTTTGGCGGAAGGTACCTTCAGTGTGGCTAAAACTTCGTTACGCTGCGTGTAGAGGCCCCGCATTTCCAGATCCGTTAGGGAGCGGGCGTATATTTTCATCTCGTCTACCTCAAAGTCTTTGGTAAATTGGTCCGAAAGCCGCCCGATCATGAGGTTATCCACGTACCAGTTCGACTTGTTTTTGCCGTAGAGCAGGCTCTGGGTCAGGTTGTCATTATGTACCACCACCCGCACCGGTTTGCCATCTACGTAGATACGTACCCCGCTGGCTTTGCTGAGCCCGTCGTAGGTAAAGGCCAGCTGCGTCCATTTATTAAGGGGGAATTTGTCCACCGTCTGCAGCTCAATGGCATCTTCGGGCCAGATATGGCTAATAAACAGGCGCAGGCGGCCGTCCGGCAGCCGGAACATATTCCAGCCCCGGTAGCCATTGAACACCCCATTGGACTTATGAAAAAGAGAACCATTGATGGAAGCATCGCGCAGATTTAGCCAGATACTGACGCTGAACGGCTGGTGCCGCTCAAAAAAAGCAAAATCTTTCCCGAAATTGACGGAGTTGGGGCCGGACATAAACCGGGCTTTCCCGAAGCGGCCCGGACGGGAAGCCGTGGCCGAAATGGCCGAATCGCCCTCGGCCCGGGCGGTATGTTCCGGATTAACCTGATTCTGAAATTTGGTACCCGCAGGCTCGTCAAAGGTAAAGTGGCCGATCAGGTCCTGCGTGGCCGGTACCACTGCCGAGTCGGGTTGGGCTTCGGCCTGGCGCAGCCACTGCTGGAAGCGTTGCCGGTAGGCGGGGGCACTGTTATAGAGTTGCTCTTTTTCGGTAGAAAGTGAAGTACGTATAAATTTCAGTTTGGCCTCGGCTTCGGGGGTAGGTATCGTCATGCTCGGACTAGCTTCCCCGTTGTAAGGGATCTGTCCGTTTTCGTTGTTATTATTAAAGAAAGCGTAGAGTGAGAAGAAGTCTTTCTGGCTGATGGGGTCGTACTTGTGGTCGTGGCAGCGGGCGCACTCCACCGTCATCCCCAAAAACACTTTCCCAAAGGTACCCACCCGGTCGGCTACGTACTCCGTCCGGTACTCTTCGGGTACTATACCTCCCTCCTGGCTCTGCTGGTGCATCCGGTTAAAGGCGGTCGCCAGGAGCTGTTCCCGGCTGGGTTTGGGTAACATATCCCCGGCCAGCTGCCAGGTCACGAACTGGTCGTAGGGCAGGTTCTGGTTGTAGGCGTTGATCACCCAGTCGCGGTAGGGCCAAGAAGTACGCATGCCGTCGTCCTGGTAGCCGTGGGTGTCGGCGTAGCGGGCGGCATCCAGCCAGGGCGCCGCCATGTGCTCCCCGTAGTGCGGCGAAGCCAGCAGCCGGTCTACTACCTTTTCGTAGGCATTGGGTGAGGTATCTTTTATAAATTCATCCACCTGCTTAGGGCTGGGCGGCAGGCCCGTCAGGTCCATGTGTACCCTTCTGAGCAGGGTCGTCTTGTCGGCCTCGGGTGCGGGAGCCAGCTGCTGCTCTTCCAGTTTATTCAGAATAAAGTAGTCAATCCCATTCCTGACCCACTTTTCCTGCTTTACTTTGGGTAGCTGCGGTTTTTCTATTTTGGTAAAGGCCCAGTGTGGCTTGTACTCAGCGCCCTGCTCGATCCAGCGGATGAGCGTCGCCTTTTCTTTGGCCGTAAGGCTAAGGTGCGAGTCCGGTGAAGGCATGATCAGCTCGGGATCGGTACTCAGGATGCGGTGCACCAGTTCGCTACCGCCGGGATGGCCCGGAGAAATAGCAACGCGCCCGCTCTCGCCTTTTTTATCCAGAGCGGCTTCGGCTACATCCAGTCGGAGGCCCGCCTTCTGCTTGCTTTGGTCGGGGCCGTGGCAGGCAAAGCAGCGGTCGGAGAGGATGGGCTTGACGTGGTAGGTGTAATCGACCTGATCGGGTACCTGCCCCATGGCCTGCGCTACTTCCTCGGGCAGCTCTACCTTTTCCCCGCAGGAGGCCAGCAGCCAGCTACTCAGGCTCAAAACAGTAATAATTTTTACCCAGGGGCGGCTCATCACAGGCATTTTATTTTTACTAAATCAGATATTTAAAAGGAGCAAAACACAGTAATTTAACCAAAAAAGACTGAAAAGAAAATCTCTACGCGGTTATCGCTTCGTCACGGCTTCATCCAGATTCATAATGGTACTGCACACCACCGACAGCGCCGCCAGTTGAGAAGGGCTGCTGGTACGGGAAGGCGTATATTCTCCGGTTTTTATCAGGGCAGCGGCTCGCGCCGGGGCCTTCAAAAATTCCTTATATTCTTCCTCATAAAGATTTTTTAGCAAAGTTAGTTCATTAGGGCGGGGCGGACGGCTCAGAACGGCTTTGCAGGCCAGGGTGATCTGAGCAGAAATATCGCCGGAAGTACCTAACAGCCTTTGCGCCAGTACCCGAGCGGCCTCCACGTACTGCGGATCATTGAGCGTGACCAGCGCCTGTAGGGGGGTACTTGTCTTCTGCCGCTTCACAATACAGGCGTGCCGCTCGGGTACGTCAAAAATAATCATGGACGGGTGCGGCGCAGTACGCTTCCAGATGGTATACAGGCTGCGCCGGTACAGCTTACTGCCGCTGTCCTGCGGGTAGGGAGGTGACGAAACCGAAGCCGCCAGGGCTTCCCATACACCTTTGGGTTGGTAAGGGTGTACGCTTTGTCCGCCCAGCGTAGGTACCAGTAGCCCGCTGGCCGCTAAGGCATTGTCGCGGATCTGCTCGGCGCTCAGGCGGTAGTTGGGGCCACGGGCGTAGAGGCGGTTATCGGGGTCCAGCTCGCGCAGCTGCTGGTCGGTGCGCGAGGACTGCCGGTAGGTACTTGATAGTACGATCATCTTCTGAAAGGCTTTCATGTCCCACTTCATCTCCCGGAAGCTGACCGCGAGCCAGTCCAGTAGCTGCGGGTGGGTGGGCAAATCGCCCTGGTTGCCGAAGTCGTCGGTGGAGGCCACCAGCCCCTGCCCAAAGTACTGCTGCCAGAAGCGGTTGACGGTGACGCGGGCGAAGAGCGGGTGTTCTTCGTGCAGGAGCCACCGGGCCAGCCCCAGCCGGTTGCGCGGGTACTCCTTCGGTATCTTGAAAAACTGGTCCGGCGTGTCACGCTGTACTTTTGCGCCGGGCGCGTCGTAGGCACCGCGGTTAAGGATAAAGGCCGGCTTGGGCGCAGGCATTTCTTTCATGATCATCACTTCCTCACAGGCGTCGTAGAGGGCCGTTTCCTGCGTCCGGAGCGTATGTACCTGCTCACGTACCCGCGCCGCCACCGGGTCGGCCGTGGCCAGAAAGTACTCCACCAGCCCCGGTTGAGCCGGGCCGTTTGGCTTTTTCTTCAAAATGGGTTGCCGGGTAGTCAGGCTTTTTACTTCGAGCGCCGTCAGGGAGCGGTTGTATAGCTGAAGCTCATCCACCCAGAAATCCGCCATCGAATCCCGGAACTTAGCCCCGATCATGAAAGGCAGGGTAATCCCGAAGCCGTTGGTCCTGCCGGGCCCGTAGATCATGCTTTTTTTCAGACCATCGGCCCGTACCCGCACGGCGGCGGGCTTGCCATTGAGGTAGATATGGGTACGTTGGGCGGAGCCGGAGCCGTCGTAGGTAACGCTGAGGTGTACCCACTGGTTGAGCGGGATTTTCTGGATGGTTTGCAGGTCAATGGCGTTGTCGGGGTAGTTGTGGGTCAGGTGCAGGCTGAGGGTACCGTCCGGATTCATCAGGCATTCGTAGCCCCGGTCGCCGTTGTCGAGTCCGTTGGAGCGGGCGAAGATTGGCCCGCGGATTCCCGCCTTACGCAGATTGATCCACAGACTCACCGAAAAAGGATCATGGGTATCGAAGTAGGCGAGGTCTTTCCCCAGGTCAATGTTTCCTTCTCCGTTCACCGCGCGCCCTTTGCCAAATTTGCCTGGTACTATGCGCGGCAGCTTTTCCCGGTCGCCCGTTACGGTGGCCGGCAGTTTGGCGTTTGCCTTATTCGGGAAGGTCGTGAGGCTGTCTTCGTCAAATGAATAGCTACCAATCAGGCCAACGGGTTTGGGTACCTGGGCCGGATTAGCCTGTACCTGCTCTACCCATTTCTTAAAGCGTTGTTGCACGGCCGGATGGGTAGGGGCTATTTCCTGCTCCAGCGAGTTGATCTGTTTTCTCAGCTCCGCCAGTTTCTTTTCCGTTTCGAGATTGGTCAAAATCACCGTCGGGCTGGATTCGCCGTGGTAAGGTACCTGTCCGGCTTCGTTGATATTATTAAAAAACGCAAAGAGTGAGTAGTAGTCTTTCTGGCTGATGGGGTCGTACTTGTGGTCGTGGCAGCGGGCACACTCTACCGTCATGCCCAGGAAAACTTTCCCGAAGGTACCTACCCGGTCGGCCACGTACTCCGTCCGGTACTCCTCCTCCACAATGCCGCCTTCCTGATTCTGCGGATGCAGCCGGTTAAAAGCCGTGGCGACCAATTGCTGCTGCGTGGGCCGGGGGAGCAGGTCCCCCGCCAGCTGCCACGTCACAAACTGGTCGTAGGGCAGGTTCTGGTTGTAAGCCCGGATGACCCAGTCGCGCCAGGGCCAGGCCGTACGCATGACATCCAGCTGGTAGCCGTGGGTGTCGGCGTAGCGGGCGGCATCCAGCCAGGGAGCGGCCATGTGCTCCCCGTAGTGGGGTGAAGCCAGCAGCCGGTCCACTACCTTCTCGTAGGCAGTAGGCGAAGTGTCTTTCAGGAATTCATCCACCTGTTGGGGCGTAGGCGGCAGGCCCGTCAGATCCATGTGCACCCGCCGCAGCAGCGTAGTCTTGTCGGCTTCGGGTGCGGGGAAAAGTTTCTGCTCTTCGAGCTGGTGCAGGATAAAATTGTCAATCCCATTTTTGACCCACTCCTCATTCTTTACCTTGGGCAGCTCTGGTTTTTCTATTTTGGTAAAGGCCCAGTGCGGCTTAAACTCAGCCCCCTGTTGGATCCAGCGGATGAGCGTGGCTTTTTCTTTGGCCGTAAGGCTAAGGTGCGAGTCCGGTGAAGGCATGACCAGCTCGGGGTCCTGCGACAGAATGCGGTGCACCAGTTCGCTGCTGCCGGGGCGGCGGGGGGCGATCACCCTACGTCCGCTTTCACCCACCTTGTCCAGAGCGGCTTCGGCTATATCCAGCCGCAGGCCCGCTTTCTGCTTGCTTTGGTCGGGGCCGTGGCAGGCAAAGCAGCGGTCGGAGAGGATGGGCTTGACGTGGTAGGTGTAGTCGACCTGGTCGGGTACCTGCCCCATGGCCTGCGCTACGTCCTGAGGCAGCTCTACCTCATCCCCGCAGGAGGACAAAAGACAGCTACCTATACCAAGCGCCACAAGTACCCTGTACCAGCAAACCATTGCGGAGTAAGTTTTAAAGATTTGAAAGAATAGAAATACCTTCTACGCTTAGCAATTTAAGTAATATAGTTCAAAAGTATCATTGAAGAATATAAAAAAGACGCCCGGAGTGGAGCGTCTTAGTAAAAGGTAATAAGGCGAAGCGCGTACAGCCGCAGTGGCTCCCCTCAGGCGGTAGTACCACCACAGCTGGAACCCGCTCCGGCGGTACAACCGTAGCAGTGCTGGTGGAGGACAATATTGCGGTTGTTAAGCGCTTCGGCGTTGAAAAGGCTAATGTGCTGCGGCATCCGTTCTTCCAGGGGAAGTTCCAGCATCTGATTAAAGTCGCAGTCGAACAGGTACCCGTCCCAACTGACCGAAATCGTATTGCGGCACATTACCCCGCGGGCAGCAACCGGATTAAAAGCGTTCACGAGTTTTTCCATGTACGCGTCAAAATTGCCCGACGAAAACAGGTAGTCGAGGTAACGGCTTACGGGTATGTTGGTAATGGCAAAGAGGTCATTGAACTCAATGTCAAATTCATCCTTAAGTACCCGCTTAAACTGGCGCTTCAACCCTTCCTGCGAGCCAGGCAAAAAAGCCCCCGCCGGATTATACACCAGATTCAGAGTAAGACCGGTACCTTCTTTCCCGTAACCAACCTCATTAAGCATTTTCAGCGCTTTTATTGAGTCTTTAAAAACTCCGGTACCGCGCTGGCGGTCGGTTTTATCGGCATTATAAAAAGGCAGTGAACTCACTACTTCCACGCCGTGATCGCGGTAGAATACGGGCAGGTCGTGGTACTTGGGGTTGGCTACGATAATAGTCAGGTTGCAGCGAACAATCACGTGCTTGCCCAGCTTGTGGCATTCTTCCACAAACCACCGGAAGTGGGGGTTCATTTCGGGAGCGCCGCCCGTGAGGTCAACCGTAGGAATATCCGAATTGGCCAGCGCCGCCAGGCACTGCTCCATGGTTTCGCGGGTCATAATTTCCTTGCGGTCGGGACCGGCATCCACGTGGCAGTGCTTACAGACCTGGTTGCACATTTTGCCAACGTTGATTTGTAATATTTCAACGCCAGTAGCAAGCAGCGGGAAGAGGTCGGCCTGCTCCATTTTCTGCTGAAACATGGGAAGGCCAAGCCGATCGCGAACGCCCTCTTCGAGCAAGTCAAGCTGATTGGAAGTACTGGCTAAATCGTGTTTTAAGGCGTGTAAACTTTTCATATACTTAGTTTAGGAGGAGATATTGGGTGACTGTACTGCGAATTACTTCAAAGTCACATGGATAACTCCTTCGCTTTGTTCATCATTTGTACACCGTGTACCAGGGTAGCGCCCCCCCGAATGGCCGCCGCTACGTGTACGGCCTCCATCATTTCCTGCTCTGAGCAACCTTTTTCCATGGTATCTACGGTATAGGCATCAATACAATACGGGCACTGTACCGTATGCGACACCGCCAGGGCAATCAGGGATTTTTCGCGGGCGGTCAGAGCGCCTTCGGCAAATACATTGCCGTAGTAGTCAAAGAATTTTTTAGCGAGGTTTTCCTGAAATTCACTAATGTTACCAAACTTTTTGAGGTCTTCGGCATTGTAATAGGGCTTCATAAAGTGGGGTTTGAATGGTTAATGTTTTATTTTCAATAGGTTAACAGTACGGGCCAGTAGCTTCTAAACATACGTTAAATTCATTTAGTTTGATCATTTGTAGTTAAAGTTAATTCTCCTCCACTTGTTCTATCATTTTACCCGTTTCCTCGTCAGGCTGGCTTTACCGCTCTTTTTCCGGCGGCTGTGCCTGATCAACAAACCAGCCGTACCTGCGCGCGGGCCGGTGCTGCTGGCGTCTAACCACCCCGACTCTTTCTTTGACGCCGTCGTCATTGGGGCCGTGTTGCCGCAGCCCATTCATACCCTGACCCGGGGCGATGTTTTTCGTAAACCCAAAATCGCTTACTGGCTGCGGCAGATCTACCTTATTCCGGTTTTCCGGGGGTCGGAAGGCCGACAATACGTAAAAAATAATACGGATACCTTTCAGGAAAGTCTGCGGGTGATGCAGTCGGACGAGGCCGTGCTGATCTTTGCCGAAGGGCTGTGTGTTAATGAATGGCGGCTGCGCCCCCTGGGAAAAGGTACCGCCCGCCTGGCCTACCAGGCCTGGTACGGACCGGAAAATTTACCCCGGCTGGCGGTGGTACCCGTTGGGCTTACCTACGAGCATTATCAGGGCGCGGGAAAGCGGGTAAAGGTCCAGTTTGGTGAACCTATGCACGCTACCCAACTAACCACCGATCCGGCCGATTATGAGAAATGGCTGCGGGAATTTAACGACCTGCTGGCCGACCGAATCAGGCAGACAATGCTGGAAGTACCCCCCGGACTACCTGCCCACGAACAGGCTCAGGCCCTAAGTACCTATCTGACCGACTGCCCCGTGCCCGCCGCTTCTCCTTTCACCCGGTTTTTGGGTAGTGTAGGCCGGGCCATTCACCGCCCGCTATACAGGTACCTGTCCGGGCGAGTAGCCGCGCGCACCAGGGGTACCGTATTTTACGACTCCGTACTCTTTGGTTTGCTGTTGTACCTTTATCCGGTACTGGTCCTGCTCCTTTCCCTGTTGGTCAGCTTTGGGGCTGGTGTTCAATGGGGCCTTGTGGTACTAACGGGGCTTCCGCTCCTGGCCTGGGCGGGAAATCAATATCGCTGAGTCTTGTCGGGGACGCCTAGTCGGGGACGCCTAGTCGGGGACACCTAGTCGCGGACGCGGCTCAGGCTCATCATACGAAGCATCCAGTTGGGCAGGGGTTTCTGGTGTTTTCTTTTCTGGAGGTCCAGGTACCAGCCTACTTTTTTCAGGATAGGTAACTTATGCGTTTCTACCAGCTCAATAAGGGTACCATCCGGGTCTTCGACGTAGGCAAACCGGCCGGCGGCGGTTTCCATCCCGAAAGAATTTTCGCTGTCTACGGTAAACGGATACCCCTTGCCGGTGAGCATTTTTTTCAGGCTATCCATATTCAGCGTGTCAAAACATACGTGAATATAACCGCAGTCGCCCCAGTAGCGGTTGGTAAAGAGGCGCTGGGGCTGCCGGTCCAGGGCTTGTATCAGTTCCACCTGCACATTACCCAACAACTGACTGAAGGCTCCCTGCTTACTCACGCCCTTGCGAAGCAGTACCCGCCGAAAGCGCTGATCTGCTACCGAAGCGGGCATGTCGTCGAAGGTACCGGTTTGGTCATACACCAGCTCGCAGGGTTCCAGCAGGGCTTTGTAAAACTGAACCGACGGTTCTATATCCGAAACCCCGATAACCACCCCCGCTACCCCACCGGTAGGCTGACCGTTCTTATGAAACCAGGACGAGTCTTCGGCCACCTGAAATATATTTCCAAAAGGATCTTTCCCCCAGAAACCTTCTCCTTCGGGCAAACTACCAAAGGCCGATACCTGCGCCTGGGGCTGCTGCCGGACCCATTCATGGGCGCTTTTGGCATCAGGGGCTTTAAACCGGATGGCATAGATACCCAGATCGCCGGGTTGGGGCTGGAAGGTACAGGACTGAGGAGCACGGCTGGTAAACTGCCATATTTCCAGGCCGCCGCCGCCGGCCATGTTCAGAGCCATGAGGGCACGGCGGCTGTGTACCTGCTCACCTGTGTACTGTGTCATCAGCCGGGCTTCGGAGTAGTCGTCAAAAACTGGTACGTCAAAGCCAAGCACCCGTCGGTACCACTGCCAGGCCTGGGCCACATCGGTAACACCAAGACCTACTTGTTGTATACCGGTTATATAAGGAGCAGTCATAGGAGCGTCAATAGAAATAGATTGATGATTATAGGTGGGTAGGTCAAATGTACGGCTTCCCTACTTCTATTGTACGCCGTATTTTTCGGTTTGGATGATTGATTTATAAAGACGGACTAATTTTTCCGGCCGGACGCCCGAAAAGTACCCAATAAAAACAACAGTATTAGCCACATTTACGCGCAGGTAGCTGTTGTGGTCGTACTTCCGGGCCGAAACGATAACATTTTTGGGTATAATCTTGAAGCGGTACTGCCGCCGGGCCCGCCGGATAAACTCGTAGTCTTCCATGACGCAGTGGTCTTCGCGGTACCCGTCCAGTTGTTCAAACAGGGCTTTAGGAATAAACAGCGTCTGGTCGCCTCCCCGGCACCAGATCCGGTCAAAACGGGTACAGTAGGCGTTGAATTTAAGAATAGCGGGTTTATCCGCATCAAACTGGTAGCGGTAGCACCCCAGCTGGTAGCCTTCTTCCAGGGCCTGTCTGATGTCCTGGACATAGTCCGGATGAACCCGCACGTCGGCGTGGACAAAGTACAGGGTATCGCCAGTGGCCAGCCGGACACCCGCGTTCATCTGAGCGGCCCGCCCGGGCCGGGGCGAGACCACCACCTGCGCCCCGGCCTGCTGCGCCAGCTCCCGCGTACGATCGGTACTAGGCGCATCGGCTACAATAATCTCTGCTATACTTTCACCTCCATAACGCGAGAGGTCAGCCACCAGGCGGCTGATATTCTCCTCCTCGTTGTAGGTAGGAATAATTACGCTTATTCGCATAGAAGGGTATTTGGGTCAATAGATAGGTTAAGAATAAAATAACTGCCACACTTCCGGGAAGTTGTATCTGGTTGTGAACGGGAAAATACAGAAAAACCATACGTACGGCCAGCACCAGTAACCTATTTCTTACCCGACATCGTATATTTGATTCTCCTTTTGTTTCACGGTTTTGTCTACAACTATGAATAACCAAGTTCAAATAGCTCCTGTTACGGAAAGTTTACCCGATTTTTTTAAAAAGACCGATTACTCAAAGATAGTTGTTATAGCCGATATCCAAACCCGGCGTCATTGCTACCCCCTGGTGAAGCCACTGCTGCCTGCGCATACGCTGGTGACGGTACCTAACGGAGAAGCCCATAAGAATCTGGCTACCTGCGAGCAGATCTGGGATACCATGACCAAAGCCGAACTGGACCGGTACGCGCTGGTGCTGAACGTAGGCGGCGGGGTAATTGGTGATATGGGAGGCTTCTGTGCGGCGGTATACAAGCGGGGAATTGATTTCGTACAAATTCCCACTACGCTGCTGTCGCAGGTCGACGCCAGCGTTGGCGGAAAGCTTGGCATTGACTTTCAGGGATTTAAAAATCACTTAGGTGTGTTCAATCTGCCTCGTATTGTCCTTATTGACCCTATTTTTCTACAAACCCTCCCCCCCCGCGAAATTCGCTCCGGCTTTGCCGAAATAATAAAACACTGTCTTATTGCCGATGCGGCCAAGTGGGAAGAAATACGACACAAGGAACTTGACGAGCAAAACTGGCCCGATCTGATTGCGCATTCGGTCGAAGTAAAAAAGAATGTAGTAGAGCAGGACCCCACCGAAAAAGGACTGCGCAAGATCCTGAACTTCGGCCATACCCTGGGCCATGCCGTTGAAACGCACTTTCTGGGTAAGCCCAAAGGCCAGCGACTGCTGCACGGAGAGGCCATCGCCGTCGGCATGATCACCGAAGGGTACCTGGCTCACCGAAAAAAGATGATTGATCGTCAAACACTTGAACAGATCGAGGAGTTTATCTTTTCAATATTTGGCAAGGTTTTAATACAATCAGATGATATAGGTACTATCATTGAGTTGACCCGGCAAGACAAAAAAAACCGGGGAAGAGAAATCAGATTTTCTTTATTAGACGGGATTGGAAGCTGCGCGTTTGATGTCCCTGTGAGTTCCGCCGATATGCGCCGTGCCCTTGAGTACTATGCCGGGTAGTCAGCAACGCAATAGGCGGTATAAGCTATTGATTCTTAACTTTTAATATTCTATATTTCCTTTTTTATGTTCCATTCCTAAACTTAATTGATAGTATGATAAAATATGTTGCACTGCTTACTGTTGCTTTGTTTGCTCTGGTCATAGCGGGTTGTTCGTTAAATCGTAAAGTTTTTGTGGAACATGACTACAGCTACGAAACAAATTTCAAGGATTACTCCACTTATACTTTTTTAGAGTGTGAGCGTGATACGAACAATCTATGTACTGAAATATACGAGGCCATCCGGCGCCAGATGCAGGCGCGTGGGTACAAACTAACCGCCGACAAGCCAACGCTGTTGGTAAACTACGGTATCTTTTACGACAACCTGCGCTACCAGGGCTATATGCAGCCGGTTATTAAAAACTGGGTAGATACCGAAAATGACGGCTTCCGGTATGAGCCAATCAAATATGCGCTGGACAAGGGTACTTTAATTGTATCCCTGATTGATGCGGAAAGTGATCAGGTAGTATGGAGGGGTTATGCTTCCGGAATCCTGAAAGGAGGAGAGACCAATCCTAACAACTACTACCGCAGTGTAGTCCGCCGGATATTTGACCAGTACCCTTTGTTTGCCAAAGGCTATGACCCCCGCAGGTACGCTGAAGATATTGGAAGATAAAATATTTACTAAGGCATAAAAAAGCCCGCTGGTTTTTCAGCGGGCTTTTTTGTGCTCAGGGAGCAGAGGTCAGGACCCGGAATATTTCTTCCAGCGACTCGCCCCGTTGCCGCAGGGTACTCAGTGGACTATCCGCTACAATGCGACCGTGGTTAATAATGATAACCCGGTCGCAGAGAGCTTCCACTTCCTGCATGATATGGGTCGAAAACAGCACGGTTTTGTCCCGGCCCGCCGTCCGGATCAGGTTCCGTATTTCCAGAATCTGGTTGGGGTCCAGACCCGTAGTAGGTTCATCCAGAATCAGCACGGCGGGGTCGTGCAGCAGGGCCTGCGCCAGTCCTACGCGCTGGCGGTACCCCTTGGAAAGCTGCCCGATTTTCTTGTGTTTTTCCAAATCCAGACCGCATAGTTGAATAACCTCATCTACACGGGCCGAAAGAGTAGCTTTTTTCATACCGTACAACTCCCCCACAAAGAGCAGGAACTCGCGCACGTACATATCCAAGTACAACGGATTATGCTCCGGCAGGTACCCGATGGTGCGCCGGGCGGGCATAGGGTTACCCACTACATCGTGACCTGCCACCTGGGCCTCGCCTTCGGTGGGGGTCAGGTAGCCCGTCAGAATTTTCATGGTAGTGGATTTGCCAGCCCCGTTGGGACCCAGAAACCCAACTATTTCACCGGGACGAAGCTCAAAGCTTATTCCGTCAACGGCCCGCTGCGCTCCGTACTGCTTGGTAAGTTTAGAAACCAGAATAGACATTCAAATAGGTATTAGGTAGTGGGCAGTCAGGTATCAGCTTCGTTAAATCAAAGGTACTTAGCCGGTTCCAAAGCGCGTTTTTTACGGTATAAACAGGTATGTCCTGCTCCGTTTTTTATTTATCATTCAGGATAAAAGGTACTCCTCCTTTGTTTCCTCCGCCCAGGATTACAATTTTGGCATTGGACGATTCGGCCAGGGCCTTCTGCGCGTTGATCATCTCGTACTGAAGCTGCCGGTCCGTCAGGCTGCTCGCAATAATCTGCTGGTAGTCGGAGATACCTTTGGCTTCTACGCGCTTGCGTTCGGCTTCCTGACGCTCTTTCTGCAAAACAAATTCCATTTTCTGGGCGTCCTGTTCCGCGTTGATTTTTGACTCAATTGTTTTCTTAACGGATTCGGGCAAATTAATATTACGAATCAGGAGCTGCTCCAGGGCCAGCCCGCGGTCTTTGAAGTCCTTGTCAATGGCTTTATAAATCCGGTCCTGAAACTCGTCGCGCTTGCGGGAGTACAACGACACGGCATCATAGTAAACCGCGTTATCGCGAATGCGGGTTCGGGTAACGGGCCGCACAATCTTGTCTTTGTAGTCGCTTCCAATCTGCTGGTAGATATTGGGAGCTTCGGTGGGTACTATCCGGTAAAGTACCGTTAAATCAATAACCACCTCGAGACCATCCGACGAAAGCACCCGTATGGCATCATCACCCGAAATCTCCCCTTCCGAATTGGCGGCTGACATGGTGTAATTCTGGGTTTTGGTATCAAACACCATTACTTCTACCAGTGGGTTCACGACGTTCAGGCCATTGGGTAAAATGTTTTTATTCACTTTTCCGAATAAAGACTGCACGCCGATAGTACCGGCATCAATCTGCCGGATGCTGGCCGTCAGCGCCCCGGCCAGTGCCACTATAATACCGGTTATTTTTATGGGCCGGGCGTACCGCGACAAGGTCAGCGCCGGAGTGTCTATCGCAAAACCCGCAATGACCAGAATGATACCAACTACTATTAAAAACATATCAGATAAGAGTTTAGAAGGGTTAACTAAGTCGGTGAATATACGGAACAAACCGGACTTTTGGCCCGGTTTGTTCAGGAACAGGAAGCAGAGCAGTGTTCTAAAAGAGAATAGAAATGGTACTTTTCTACAAAAGATTTTCCAGCCAGGCTTCTACGGTAGGTCCGGAAATATCAAAAAGCAGCCCCGGCAGAATACCCAGCAGGAACGCCAGCAGCGCGAGTGGTAGCAGTAAGCCTATTTCTCTTTTGGTTAAATCTGAAAGCAGGGAAAGCTGCTGATCATGCCGGTACCACAACGGGCCAAAGTACATACGCTGCAGCGTCCAGAGAAAGTAAGCGGCGGCCAGTACTATACCCAGGGTCGACAGGGCCGGAATCCAGACCGGCAGCGTACCGGCGCGGAAGGCGCCCATAAGCGTAAACAGCTCCCCAATAAAACCCGAAAAGCCCGGAAGCCCCAGGGAGGCAAAAAAAGCAACGCCCGTAAGTACTGTATAGCGGGGCATGGGCCCGATAAGCCCGCGGTAGTGATCAATGCGGCGGTCGTGGGTGCGGTCATAAATAACCCCCGCCAGCAGGAACAGCATGGCCGAAAGTATCCCGTGGCTTACCATCTGGTAAATAGCGCCGTTGATCCCCTCGGGAGTCAGGGAGGCTATTCCCAACAGTACAAAGCCCATGTGCGACACCGACGAGTAGGCTATCATCTTTTTGAGGTCGTACTGAGCCAGCGCGTTGAAGCCACCGTACACAATGGATATCATTCCCAAAACGGCCAGCGGTACGGCACTGTGCAGGGCTTCGGCGGGAAAGAAACCATCCACAATCCGGATAAAGCCATAGCCGCCAATTTTGAGCAGGATACCCGCCAGTACTACCGACACGGGAGTAGGTGCCTCGACGTGGGCGTCGGGTAGCCAGGTATGCACGGGTACTACGGGGAGTTTAACGGCAAAGCCGGCAAAGAGCAGCCAGAAAGCCAGGAGGCGAATGGGCAGCCCGAAGAGAGAAAAGCTGGAGTCAGGGCTCAAAAGCGCCTGTGGGAGGTAGTTGGCCGCATCGGCCAGGTACTCAAACCGGAACGTATGCACCAGACTAACGGAAGCGATCCGGCCCGTAGCCAACAGCTCCCGGAGCTGAAAGAGGTGGTCGGAGGTGACCGAGCCTACGTCCGAAGCCAGCCCGGCGGCCACCACCGTTTCGATGGGGTCTATTACCGACAGGTACAAGCCAATCATGACGAGCAGGATCAGCAGCGAACCCAGAAATGTATAGACGAAAAACTTAATAGCGGCGTATTCGCGCCGGGGGCCGCCCCACAAGCCAATCAGGAAGTACATGGGCAGCAGCATGAACTCGAAGAAGAGGTAAAACAGGAAGAGGTCCTTCGCCAGAAAACAGCCAATTACACTCCCACTCAGCAACAGGTACAGCGGGAAGTACGCCCGGGGGTTTTTATCCATTTCCCACGAACTTACCGCCCCTACCAGCAGTACCAGCACCGCCAGTAGCACCAGGGGCATACTGATGCCATCCACGCCCAGGGCGTAATCAATAGAAACAGTACCTAATGACCCCAGCGGAAGCGTAATCCAGTCCACGGCCTCAGCGAGCTGATAGCCCGAATCGGCGGGAACAAAAGTACTATACACCAGCCCCCCCAGCAGCAGCTCCACAACCAGCGTGCCAACCGTAAGGGTACGTAAATCGTGAGCGCGATGAGAAGGCCAAAGTACGGCCAGCACCGCTCCCACCAGCGGAACAGCTATCAATAAGGTGAGTAAATATTCACTCATAGTAAACTTAATCAAATAGGTTTAAGTAGCTTTTACCGAATCTGTTATTTCAAACTACCCATATCCACAGTAACAGCAGGAACACCCCCACCATAGTTACGACAAAGTAAGATTGTATTTTTCCGTTCTGAAACAGGCGCACCACCTGCCCCGCCGAACGGGTAGTCAGGACAGTCAAATGCACGCCACCGTCGGTAATGTTCCTGTCAAACCAGGCTACCATATGGGCTACTACCACCGTGGTCTGCCCCAGGGTATCCACCAGGGCATCCACCAGCCGCATTTCTATTTTGTACAAAAAGCGGCCTATCCCCAGCAGCGGTACCAGAAAAAACTCGTATTGGGCTTTTTCGTCGTTGTACCCGGCCAGCAGCCTGGGCTTCAGCCGCAGGTTTCTGGTAAAGCTGGTCCATCGCTCTTTCCAGATGTAGGTAGTTCCGTACGAAAACCCGGCTTTGGAAGTAGCCTGCCGGTAGGCCGTAAAGAAACCAACGGTAGTAACCGCAATGGAAAGCAAAGGGATACCTAAGGAGTGGTTTTCGGTATACGAACTAAAACGGGAAATAAACCAGCCCGCGTCGGCATCAAAAGGATTCAACGAAAACCATATAAAGAGAGAAAGCGCCGCCAGTAACGCCATAGGTACCCACATGGTAGCCGGTGACTCGTGCGGGTAGACAGCGGAGTTCTCTGAATAGCGCGGCTTACCCATAAACACCAGCCATACCTGACGTGTCATGTAGTAAGCGGTAAATCCGGCAGCCACCACGGCCAGTACCGGAATAAGATAAGCCACGGTACCTTGCCGGCTGGCCCAGGCAAAAGCCCGCAGAAAGATGGCGTCTTTGGATAAAAATCCCGAAAAGAAAGGCAAACCCGCCAGAGCCGCCGCACAAACTACAAAGCAAACGAAGGTAATGGGAAGTACCTTCTGAAGCCCCCCCATGTTTCGCATGTGCTGCGGGTCAAAGTCAGGGGTAGTTGCATCAGTCGGCGTTATCGCATGAATCACCGAACCCGCCGACAGGAACAGCCCCGCCTTAAAAAAGGCATGAGTAGTCAGGTGAAATAAGGCTATTTGCCAGCTTCCCAGCCCCACGGCCAGTACCATCAGCCCCAGCTGTGAAATAGTAGAATAGGCCAGAACCCTTTTAATATCCCAGGCCTGCGTAGCCCTCACGGCCCCGTGCAGCATGGTAATGGTACCTACCGCTATAATAACAAGCTGAGCGGTGGGAGTAAGCAGAAAAGCAATCCGGGCCAATAGAAATATTCCGGCGGCCACCATAGTAGCGGCGTGAATAAGGGCCGAAACCGGCGTAGGGCCTTCCATGGCATCCGGTAGCCAGGCCGATAGCGGAAACTGGGCCGACTTTCCAACGCAACCGCCGAAGAGACAAAGGCCGATGGTTGTCTGCAGGCTAAGGGGAAGGCTGGCTACCAGCTGAGGCAGAGAGTCGAAGTCGGTAGTACCGGCATGGTAAATGAGTAATAGTATACCAACCAGAAAGGCAGCGTCACCGATACGGTTGAGGACAAAGGCTTTTTTCGCGGCCCAGACAGCCCGGGGCCGCTGGTACCAAAACCCGATGAGCAGGTAAGACGAAAGGCCCACCAATTCCCAGAATATATACATGGCCAGCAAACCACCCGACAGGATAATCCCTATCATGGAAAAGAGGAACAGCTGCAGGAAGGCAAAGTAACGATACAGGCTGCGCTCGTGGCTGAGGTAAGCGGTGGAGTAGACCTGGACAAGCAGAGCCACAAAGTGAACCAGCAACAACATCAACCAGGTCAGCGCATCAAACCGTACGGGTAGGTTCAGGGTAAAGGTGCCCAGCCGTATCCAGTTGAAACTAAGGGTATGTATACCAGTGGGGTCGGCGTACAGGATACTTACTACCAGTCCGGCCGCAGTTGCAGCAGTAGCCACTACCCCAGCCCAATCGTTGACACGGCGCCCCCCGGCCCATAACCCGATAAAGGTCAGCAAGGGTAGTCCCAGAAGCAGCAGGGTACTTAATGTATAGGAGGTAGGCATGAAACAGGTTCGCAGTTGGCTCGGCAAATATCCTTAATTCGGCGCCTATTTCAAACCTACTCAGATGTCTTTCTCAACATCGTCGGACTGGGCCTCACCGTGCAGAACATCCAGCAGGCTTTTTACTTCGTACACCGTCCGGTTGTAGGAGTTGCTTAGCATAATAATAACAAAGTCATCTTCCGGGCTCATCCACATCATGGTATTGTAGCCTTTCCACCAGCCAGTGTGGTAAATATAGCGCGTCTCCTCCTGCTCGTCGAGGTGCAGCCGAAATCCATAGCCGTAGTTCTTCATCCCTTTTTTCTCGAAGCTACGCGGGATAAAAGCTTCTCTGAGCGTGCGTTTGCTGATCAGGCAGCCCCCATGAAGGCCCTTATAAAAGTGGTAAAGGTCTTCGGTAGTTGAATATATACCCTTATCACCAACTATATTGTCGTAGTAGTCTTTGGGAATAACACGTCCAAACTGGTGCCCTACCGTCCTTCGCTGGGTCGAATCCGCCGATTTGGTAATCAAAAAGGTATGCCGCATTCTCAGCGGTTCGAAGATATGTTTCTGCAGGTAGTCGCCAAAAGCCATGCCGGATACTTTCTCCACAATAGCCGCCAGCACCAGAAAGTTGGTGTTGCTGTAACTAAAAGAACGGTCCGGTATATTGTAGCGCTGGGGAGTAGGTTTTACCGTCGCAAACCACCGCATCACCTCAAAGTTGGAAGGGTACTTGCGCCCGTGCCGTACGCTGTCCATAAACGAATAGGCGTAGTTGGGCAGGCCGCTGCGGTGGCTCAGCAGCGAGCTGAGTCGAATACCTTTGTAGGGAAAATCCGGAAAAAAGCGTTGAATGGTGTCTTCCAGGCTAAGTTTACCGGCCTCCTGTAGCTTCAGTATGGCTACTGCCGTAAAAGGCTTGGAGAGGGAAGCCAGCTGAAAAGAATGCTGGTTGTTCAGTGAGTCCCTGTCGCGCAGGTGGGCGTAGCCAAACGATTTCTGGTACAGGATTACCCCTTTCTGAGCCACCAGGACATTTCCGTTAAAACCTGCCAGGCGTTTTTTTCGGAATATTTCTTGAATTTGGGCAACCTTGGCTTCCGCATTGATCTGCCGCCGTATGGCCGCATCCTGCTCCGCCGTAAGCGGACTACCCAGGCATTCGGTAAGAGACTTACTCTTTTTATTTACTTTTTTTTGCTGGCCTTTCTGTTCGCAGGAAAAGAAAAGTATAGCCAGGGCAACCCAAACTACCCATCGCATTTGCTTCATCACGCGGCTATTGGTCCAATAAGGAATAGTCACAAATGTATTCGTACAGTTACACAACTCCTAACGTACGAGTACTTTAGTATGTTGCCTGTACCCATCCTGATCGAGTGATAGCAGGTACAGGCCGCTTGGAAGTGGGTGATTGGGCAGAAGTTCCACCACATCGCCGCCCTGACTGTGGGCGCGGAAAGAGATTTCCTGGCCCAGCAGATTAGTCAGTCGCAGCGAGGAAATATCCGTACTATAGGCACGCAGCCGGATCAGCTGCGAGGAAGCCGGATTGGGACTTACCAGTACCATGGGGGTATCAGGACGTACCAGGGCATCGACTACTTTTGAGTACTCAAACGTACCGTCGTTATCAACCTGTCGCAGGCGGTAGTAGTTTACGCCGGTCAGGGGGCTCTCGTCCACAAAAGAATACTGATTGCGGCTTTGGGCATCACCGGCGGCGTTGATCCGGCCAATGTCGTTAAACTCTTTCAAATCGGAGCTACGCTGTACGATAAACTCTTTGCTGTTGCGCTCCCAGGCGGTTTCCCAGGCCAGTTCTACCTTACCGCCGGTGGGCTGAGCCCGGAAAGAGACCAGGTCAACCGGCAAAATCCCGTCCACATCACGAATCAGGAAGTCGGTGAGTTGTATAATACCATCTCCGGCCTGAAAACGGAATGAAATATCCGTCAGGGGTACTTCACTGCCTGAAACACGGGGTGAATTCCGTAAAAAGCGGGTACCATTTATCCAGAGATCAAACGATTTTGGATTTAAAATATCCTGTACACCCGTAGGAGTCAAATAGAGAAGCGGTGTATTAAGGTTATTCAAAACCCAGGTAATAAGTACTGAGCCGCTATAGGTACCGCTGTTTACCGCGTTGGTCCCGGTTCTTCTAAATAGATAGTTATTATCCCCTAAAAAGTTAATTGAAAACTTTGCGAAAATATTGTTGTCATTCGGTACCGAATTGTCGGAAGGGCTTAAGTTGTGACCTACATTAAAGGTAGCTACACTACTCGTAAGAGAACTGGCGCGCGGAACATTAACCCTAACCTGATAGTACATGGTAGTAGGGGCAGGGGTAAAGTCCGTGGAGCGAACAATACGGCCACTACCCGAACCAGAGGTACTTGTACGTTCAAACTCTACGTATCCCTGATTAGGGGGTAATCTGAGCGTGGCCCCGTTCTGAACGTATATAGTATCAAACTGAGCAAAGTTGGGCGTTCGGGAGGTAAAAGGCCCGGCACCAAAAAAGTTCTGCTCGAAATAAGTAGTCTGGGCAGAAACCGCCGTCAGGGCTAAACTGAAGATACCAGCTAAGTACAGTGTCCGGATATAGGTGTGGTATAGGTGTCGCATATTGGGGTCCGCTTTTGCATTGGTCAAAAGGTAAGCTACTGATATAACTCTGCTTTACAAAGATAGTTATGAGAAATAGACTTCATAGAACCATTTTTATCAATTTTATCCGCGGAGTAATAAATACCCCTAATGGAAACTACTGACGCAGTCGCTAAATGACGGTTTTCTAGTGGCCGACCATCGATTAGGTACCCGAGCGCAGGCCGAAGCCAAGATCGCGACCATCAGGGAAGCGCTGGTGCGGTTGGGGTAGGTGATAATCTGATATAATTAAAAAAGCGTTGGTAGCCCCGTTGGTGTTATCAGCGCTTTTTTAGTATTTTTTCAAAATTATAAGCCCTCTTCTCCTATATGAATAAGCTACTACTCCTTATTAGTTCCCTTTTTAGCATATTAGGTACTTCTACTATGGCCCAGGTTACAAAAGTAGATTCTGCCCTTACCGTACATGAAGTACAGCCGGAATATCCTGGCGGTTATAAAGCGCTCTTTAAGTACATTAGTGAAAACTTTAAGTATCCTGATTCAGCACTCAAAACGCAATATCAAGGTACTGTTAAAGTAAAGTTTATAATTGAGTGGGATGGAAAGCTTTCCGTTGATTCTCTTGACTTTGAAAGAATGAAATTTTATAGAAAGAGAGCTGACGAGACGTTAAAAATAAAAGCAAAGGAGGATATAGCAGCGGAGACCAAAAGGGTTTTCGAAAGTTTACTTGATTGGACACCCGGCTATTCTAATGGCAAACCAGTTAGAGTAAAATATACACTCCCTTTTAATCTTTGGTTAAATTAAGATCCAAGCTTTGCTGTATGGATTCTGCTGCTAAATATGGACTCTCTGCACTGCATTTTTAGTCCCGACTATAGCTTATCCGGCTTTTTTGCGTGTTGCTCCAAAACCTTTGATGATAAACAACAATTCAATCATTTGAGTATATTTAGTCAATCAAAGAGTACATATATGGTGAATTATAAAGAATTAATAAGGATAAATCCAGAAAAGAGGTTTGGTCGCCCTTGTGTTCGGGATACTCGAATAAGTGTATATGATGTACTAGCCTGGTTATCCAAAGGGATGACCAAAGCCGATATTATAGAGGATTTCCCTGAGTTGACTGAAGAGGATATCAACGCCTGCCTGGCCTATGCTGCCGAGCGGGAGCATAATCTACGGGTCGCTTAGTTGAAACTCTTATGAAATTGCTGTAAGACCAGAACATTTCCTACCGGCTAGTACGCAACTTACAGGATATCTTACCTGAACTGACTCATATACAGTTTGTTGGCCTACAGGATGCAGAAGACATATGAAATTTGGGGATTTGCAAAGCGCAATAACTACACTATTATTACCTTTGATGCAGATTTCTATGAGTTACAAGTAATCAGAGGCTTTCCACCCAAAATAATATGGCTGCGGTTTGGCAACATGACCCGGCAGGAATTCATTCGCTTCTTTGAGCAGAATACTGAGAGAATAAAAGACTATTTAGATTCCCAGGAATTTGAAGATGTAGGCTGTTTAGAATTCAATCAACCTTCATTAAATGTCCATGCATACCGGCGACGAAGAAGTACAATTTCTGGAAGGGGTACTTTACGAAACCTTCGGTAGCGCCCCTAAACTGCTCGATGTGCGGCTGGTATCGGGAGGAAGCATTAATATGTCGGTGCAGCTTACTACGTCGGAAGGCTCATACTTCGTGAAGTGGAATACTGCCGATAAAGAAGATATGTTCAGGGCGGAATCTATGAGCCTGAAAGTACTGCGCGATGCGGAAGTCCTGACAGTACCGGAGGTAATCGGGTACGGTAGCCGGAGTAACAAGTCTTACCTGATACTTGAATTTATTCAGGCGGCTTACCGCCAGCACAACTATTGGGAAGGTTTCGGAGAGTCTTTGGCTATTCTTCACTCTCACACGCAAAAAAGCTTCGGCTTATCCTTCGACAACTACATAGGTTCCCTTCCTCAAGGCAACAGTCTTAGTAATGATGGCATTGAGTTCTTCATAGAGCACCGGCTCAAACCTCAGGCCGGATTGGCCCTCTATAACAACCTGATTTCGCACAAACTCCACGACAAGTTTCAAACCTTGTACAAAGCCCTGCCCGACCTGCTGCCACGCGAGCGTCCGGCCCTGGTACATGGCGACCTCTGGTCGGGCAATGTCATCGTGGACCATCATGGGTACGTAGCCCTTGTAGATCCTGCTACGCATTATGGTCTGCGTGAAGCCGAAATTGCCTTTACTTTCCTCTTTGGCGGTTTTGAACCGGCTTTTTATGAAGCTTACTACGAAGTATTTCCGATGGAGAAAGGCTTTGAGGAGCGCATCTCTATTTATAACCTGTACCCCCTGCTGGTACACGTCAATCTGTTCGGCAAGAGTTACCTCAGCGCCGTGGAAAAGGTACTTGATCGCTTCTAATACTTATTCTCTTCTCTGCTCATTTACGTACAAAATTTCTCCTCTGATTTATGGTTTGAAGTATCCCCTTCCTATTAGGCACTCGGCCTTTCAGATACTAAACCTATCGCTTATGAATAATTATTATCCGTTAATCATATATTTTTTATTGGTAAGCGATAAAAAATATTACATTTGCTTATCCATTTAAAACAATATAAAATGAGAACTGAACAAATACTTAACATTTTACGGGTAGTAGCATGGATAGTATTTATCGGAGCTATTGGCCAGGCTACTGTAGCGGCCGTAATGATTATAGCTTTTTCTCTCAGCGAGAGCTTGCCTGACCTACCTGCCCCCCACGTAGGAGTACTTCTATTACTTGCCAGCTCAACATTGACAGTCCATGTTCTTTATGCTCAGCTATGGCTAAAAATAAAGGACCTGCTATCAGAGATAAATCTGAGCAGCCCATTCACAATTACCGTGGCCAATAAGCTTTTGGCCATCAGCTACGTCATGCTCTCTATATGGTTCATTAGTTTTATTAATATGAACTTTAATCACTACCTCAACAAGCGCATGCCCGAAGTGGTGAACGCCATGGGGGAAATCGGGAAAGACCTCATAGCCTTCAACATCAACGGTGCTTACCTGCTAGCGGCTGGCATTGTATACATCATTGCGCAGGTATTCAGGCGGGGGGTAGAGCTGCAGCAGGAAAACGACTTAACTATATAAGGATGGCCATAGTAGTCAATGTAGATGTGATGATGGCCCGGCGCAAAATGTCCCTGACCGAGCTGGCCGAAAAAGTAGATATTACCATGGCCAATCTATCCATTCTGAAAACCGGCAAAGCCAAAGCCATTCGCTTTTCAACGCTGGAGGCCATTTGCGCGGCCTTGGACTGCCAGCCGGGCGATGTACTGGAATACGTACCCGATAAAGTCCTGCCAGACCGGGTCTCGCCAGACCGGGTAGGTACCACCTCCTGACTCAGCAGTAGTACTTCTACCCTAGCCGCGCGGAAATCTTGGACGTCGGACCATTTTCGTACCTTTGTGAAATGGAAGAAACACCAACCAACCCTTTTGAGCAGTTCAAACTCAACCGCCAGCTGCTCAATGCCATTGAAGAAGCCGGTTATACCCAGCCTACCCCTATTCAGGAGCAGGCGCTGCCACTGGCCCTGGCTGGACATGATGTACTAGGCATTGCTCAAACGGGTACCGGCAAGACAGCAGCCTTTGTACTGCCGCTGCTCATGAAGATCAAATTCGCCCAGGGACAGCACCCGCGGGCACTTATACTCGCTCCTACCCGTGAACTGGTAATGCAGATAGCCGAGGCCATCGGGCAACTAAGTCGCTATACCGACATACGCACCGTGTCGCTCTACGGAGGTTTGGGGCCTAAGTCACAGATTGAGGGAGTACAGCAGGGCGTAGATATTCTGGTCAGTACCCCGCGCCGGTTTCTGGACATTTACCTCAAAGGCGAGATCGTTCTAAAGCATATCAATACCATGGTACTCGACGAAGCCGATAAGATGATGGATATGGGCTTTATGCCACAAATCCGGAGTATCCTGGAAGTCATCCCGCGCAAGCGGCAAAACCTGCTTTTTTCGGCTACCTTTTCGGAAAGGGTCGAGCGCCTTTCCTACGAATTTCTGGAATTTCCGATGCGGGTGGAGGTAACGCCCTCCGCTACCACGGCCGAAATGGTGACGCAGCGCCTGTACGAAGTACCTAACAACCGCACCAAGATTAACCTGCTGACCTACCTGCTGCAGGACGAGGAGCGATTTAGCAGGGTACTGATCTTTACCCGCAGCAAAGAGATAGCCGATAACGTATTTAAATTTCTGGAACGGAAGGTAGTGGCCGAAGGAGCTATAAGAGTTATCCATGCCAACAAAGGACAGAATACCCGTATCAATGCTATGGAAGCCTTTAAGGAAGGAAACGTGCGGGTACTGGTAGCTACCGACGTAGCCTCGCGGGGTATTGACGTCACGGAGGTAAGCCACGTTATCAACTTTGACGTACCCCTCATTTACGAAGACTACGTACACCGGATCGGGCGAACGGGCCGGGCCAACCACGCGGGCGAAGCCATTACGTTTATGACCATGGCCGACGAGTACCACATCGGGAAAATAGAAAACATGATCAGGATGGAGATACCCCGCGCGCCCTTCCCCGAAGCGGTAGAAATAGCTTCTACGCCCGCGGAAGAAAAGCAGGCTATGCTGCGTGAGATTGATAACCAGAAACGGCGTGAAGACCCTACTTTCCAGGGAGCCTTTCACGAGAAAAAGAAGCGCTTTTTTTCCAACGCCGGTAAAACAGGCGCATCCAAAAGCGGAAACAGGAAAAAGAACGGGCCAAGGGGCGGCTCCAAAAAAGGATCGCGGCGATAATATCTGGCTGAATGCTATTGAATATCCGCTAATTACGTATTTTTGTTAGGCGGCAGCCAGGCTATCCTTACCCGGAATCTGGCTGGCCTTACCCTTACGCACTATACACAATATTAGCCAACAGGGCAGCGTTTTTAGTCGAACGAACAGTCTGTTCTGTTTTACAACTTACAATGAAGCTTCACTTAGGTATTTTGCTGGCTTACTTGTTGCCCTTCGGGGTGCTGGCTCAGAGTGTTCAACTGGCCCGCAACGGACACTCCCCGGATACCAACGTATCCAGTACCCGCTCTCTGACGCTGGCTGAGCGCCACGTGCTGCCCCTGTTTGGTGAAGTAAGCAAAACATCGGCTCAAATCGAAGAAGAAATCCGCTTCCTGAGCGACGTCGATAAAACGTTCGGCAGCCGTGACGAAGCCAGCCAGTTTTTTGCGACCCGGGGTTGGGAGTACCTTCAGGAAGGCCAGCTCGATACGGCAATCTACCGGTTTAATTTGTCCTACCTGCTGAACGACAAGAATATTGAAGCCTACTGGGGACTGGGGGTTATTTGTTACCAGAAAGAAAAACTCCCCGATGCGGAGCGCATGCTACGCAAAGGAGTGGACCTCGCGCCCGATAACGTGGCGCTGCTCGTTGACCTTTCTACCGTGGAGCTGAAGCACTACGCGCTGGTTAGTGAGGCGGAAGACCTCCAGGAAGCCGACCGGGTACTGCAGCATGCCGTAACGCTGGACTCCACCTACGCGCAGACCCACTACAACCTGTCGCTTGTCGAGTACTACCGGGGCAACTATGCGCAGTCGTGGGAGTACCTGCACAACGGGCGTAAGCTCAACTTTTCTCTTTTTAACTTCGAGTTTTTAGAATTACTCCGCGCCAAGCTTCCCGACCCACAGGGCTTTTTCAAATAAAAGGGCTACCAGTTGTCCGCCTCAGGTACCCTATTAAGTACCTTCATTAAGTACCTTCGGCCTCTCAACTGATAGCCATTCTTTGGTAAGTACTTGCGTAAAAAGTACTATTAAGTACTTATAAAAATACTAATAGCTATAAGCTAACTTGCTAACAGCTACTTCATTGCTTCTCTTATTTATTTAAAATAAAAACCCGAGGGCGCTATCTCTACCCGTAGCGAATCTACTACCGAGCCGTCGGGACGGTACCTTAGTACATAGCCGGATTGCTTAAAGGAAGGAGTAACTCCCGCGTAAACAAGTCCCTGCATAGGATCAACCGCAAGACCGCTAAATACGCGCCTCACAAATGGTTGAGTAGCCGGTATGCTGGTATCGTTGATACTAAAACGATATACCTCTCCTTTCTGCTTAAAACCATCGGCTGAGTCATAGAAGGAGTAAACAAAGTAGAAGCTACGGAGATCGGGGCTGATGGCGAAGTGGCTGGCGGTCTTGACCGGGTGGTTACCTACTTTCATTGTCGCTTCGATGGTACCTGTTTGTGGATTAAGCCGTACCACATTACTTCCTGACTCTACCCAAAGTTTACCGTTGGCATCTACTGCAATGGGGTTGGGCATAGTACCCACGGCTACGCTCTTTTTAACCTCATCAGTAGCTACGTCAATAACCGTCAGACTGGTGGCTTCGCCGGCGGTACCCAGGTACACTTCGTTTCCTACCCGCACCATGCGGTCGGCGCCTTTGGGGGCGGCTATCTTTTTAACAATCCGTTGCGTAGACAAATCAATAACGGCCACGTAGCCGGGGTTCTTCAGAAAGTTGGAAAAATCACCCGTAGCATCCCAGCACGACACGTAGGCTTTGGTAGTACCTGCTATAACCACCGAGCGTGGATTTTCGATGTCGGGGGCCGCCAGGGTTCCTTCTCTTTTAAAGGTACCCCGGTTTATTATTTCTACCTTGTCCTGTCCGGCGGTACTGTTGTCAACCAGAATAATTCCGTAGTCGCCCGCCTCGGCGTAGCCTTGTACACCGCCGGTAAGAGGAGCCCCGTTTTCTTTCATAAATACATCCCCTTCGGCGGTAGACTGCTCGCGCCGGAAGAAGGAGATACTACCGTTATTATCAAAAAAATTACCTGCGTTCATCACCAGCACACCATTGTCATACGCCTGGGGTTCCGGCTCCCTTTCCTGACACGACCAGACTACTACCGACAATAGTGCCACTCCTATACTCTTTACTACGTGGTTTTTCATGTTACTTGGCATTGGTATACGTTAAAAGAAAATTGATTGAATAATAGCGCCCCGGCATGGCGTTGCGCTTGACATTGAGATAAAAAGTATTCAGCACATTATGGACCTGTCCCTGCAGGCGGCCCTGCCACGGCCCTTTCAGCAGGGTAGTTTCGGCCAGCACGTTGGCCAGTACATAACCCGGCAGCGACTTGGAATTGTCGAAAGTATAGTAGCGTTCACTGCCTGCCTGTAGCTGGCCCGTTAGCCGGCTTCGACCCCGCTGCAGGTAGCTGCTAAAAGTACCACTGTGTACCGGTACATACACCAGTTGCTTTCCGATTACATCAACGGCGTAGGCATCGTATATCCGCTCCTGCGAGGTGCGGGTGAAGGCGTAGAGCAGGTTACTTCCGGCCAGCCAATGCCCCCATTGTCCCTGCCAGCGGGTTTGCGCCTCCAGGCCCCGGGCCACCACCAGCTGCAGATTTTCGACGCGGTAGTTCCGGTCCGGATTCCAGTAGGTCCAGTCGTCGACGCGGTTGTGGTAGGCGGTCAGGGAAGCGGTAATATGGTGGTTCCTGTTCAGGGAGTACTTCTCTTCCAGCCCGATTTCCTTATTTAGTCCACTTTCGGGACGAATGTCCGGATTACCCAGTTGCCGCCAGTAGCGCTCGTTCAGGGTAGGTACGCGGTAACTACGACCAACCGAGCCCTTAAGCCTGAGCGAATGTCCTTCTTCTGCCACCACCAGGTACTCGGCCCCCACCGAAGGTGTAAGAGGCGGGTCAAAGCGCGTAACGAAAGCCTGCCGTACATTGGCCGACACCAACCAGCGGCGCGAAGCCTGCCAGCGCAGCAGGGCAAAAGCGTCGCCCCGGTTTTCGGTAAGCAACGGCAGCACATAGCCTTCTACCCGGCTGCGGTAGTGCGACCACTCCCCCCCTACCCGCAGGGTCAGCGATGCCTGCGGAGGCCTCAGCTTCCACCGAAACTCCCGCTCCAGGCGGTACAGGTAGCGGTCGGTTTCGGTGTGGTCCAGCTCCATAAAGTCGCCCCGCCCGAAGTCAATGATATCGCGTATCCAGGCTGTGCGCAGGGTCCAGGGGCCGGTTTCGTACTGTAAAAGGGTGCGGTACGCCTGGGTGCGGGTCAGCTCGCGGGAGGTTAGATTTTGGGGCGTAAGGGTAAACTGATTATCCGTTAGCCACAGTTGAGCCGACAGCCGTTGTCCTTTTGTATTTTGAAAGAATAAATCCTGCACCAGCCCCCGTTGCGCGGTAGTGGAAGGCTCCAGGGCAGAGCCGCGGCGCTCTTTAACCCGGTAGTCATTGTTCATCTGGCCGTCGTAAAGCAGCGTTTTACCCGAAAGTACCCAGGCGGAGTTTAGCCGGGTACCGTAGCGGGCCCCCAGTTGGGTCTGCTGGTTGCCGAAGCTCGCCTGCTCCCGACCCACCAATAGAGAAAGCCCCGGCTCCGGCTGAGGAGTACTTCCCAGCAGGATACTCCCGCCCACGGCGTCGGTACCTACCACGCTGGCCGCTGCCCCGTACTGAACCGAGAGCTGGTCAAAGCCCGCTACGGGAATGGTAGAGAAGTCGGTTTGGCCCAGATTAGGCTGGTTGATGTTCACCCCGTTCCAGAGTACGGCGGTATGGTTGGGAGAAGTACCCCGGAAGGAAACCGAGGTGAGCTGGCCCGGCCCGTAACTCTTAAAAGCCAGGGGCGTGTGGAAAGCCAGCAGTTCGGTCAGTGACTGAAACCGGAACAGTTGTAAAACCGCCGAATCTATACGTTGTACCTTAAGCCCCGCCATAAAACGCTCGGGCACAAAACCCCGTACCGTTACGGCCTCTAACGCTATGGAATCTGTAAGGGCCTTTCCAGGTTGGGCGTCGCTACGTTGGGCATAGCCGGGTAGGGCCGTCAGTAGCGGTAAGGCTACCAATAGCAATGTACTTACCCGGACCAGTCGTACTTTGAACACGCTAAACAAGTCTACTCCGCGGCAGCAACGGGCTACCCGACGGTGGTCTATAAAAAGGATTAGCATTCGGTACGCCATCGTGGTTTTTCCTCCGAAAACCGTGACTGCGGATCGCTTTGGGCAGGTCTCCTGGCTTGTCTCGCTGGCTCTGTGCCTTCCCGTTCCTTTTGAGGGGTAACAGTGGCTATGAGAGTAATAGAATCAGCTTTTTTTACTATGAGACTTACAGTTGCGGGGACAGCTCCCGTTTTGAACGGGATTCCCTATTATGCCTTGAAAGCCCCTCCGAAGAGGCATCAGGCACCTAAAGCTGCCTCAAAGGTACATAGTGCCCCCGGAAGTACCAAATCCTGATCCGGCCAAAATCCCTTACCTTTGCAAAAAACCTGGTTTCCATTGTCCGCTATACGTTCCGATTCCTTACCTGCCGATGTCTCCCGCAAGGGTATCCTGTACATGCTGGGAGCCGTGGTGTGTTTTGGGATAGTGGGCGCGCTGGCCAAGTGGCTCAGCCGCGACTTTGACACGGTGCAAATCGTTTTCTTCCGGAATGTGGTAGGGGTGGTATTTGTCGGCGCCAGCGTATGGAACCGGCCGCTGCAACAGCAGGGCGGACGGCTCGGGCTGCTTGTTTTCCGGGGTGTAATAGGTACCCTGTCCCTGTACCTGTTCTTTTACGCCGTCCAGACCCTCGGCCTCGGTGCAGCTACTACTTACCAGTATACCTACCCCATATTTCTGGCGCTGCTTTCGTGGCTGGTCGTGGGCGAAACCCTTTCCGCCCGTGAGTGGACGGCCATTGCCGTGGGGTTGGGCGGGGTACTTTTCATCTTTCGTCCCGACCTGACCATGCCCCTGCGCAACCACGCCATCGGGCTCAGCAATGCTTTCCTGACGGCGGTCGCGTACCTGTCGATCCGGCAGCTCAGCCACTACTACGACACCCGTGCTATAGTACTTTCTTTTATGCTTTCCGGTATCGTCATGCCCTTTATGTCCATGGTGGCCGGTAGCTGGTACCCCCATACCGGCCTTGATTTTCTGCTGGGTACCTTCCACTGGCCCACCACAGCAGCTCATTGGGCGGGCTTACTGGCCCTCGGGCTAATCGCCATTGGTGGGCAAATCTTTCTCACCGAAGCGTTCACCTACGACAAAGCCGGGCGCATAGCCGCCGTCGGGTACTCCAACATCGTGTTTTCATCGGTCCTAGGCCTGTGGCTGGGCGACCCTTTCCCCGGCTTATCCACCCTCATCGGTATGGTACTCATCATCAGCGGCGGAGTCATGGTATCTTTGCGGAAGTAGTATTTATTTATATCTTGTAATTCATTGAGGGTACCTTCCATTAAGATTTAGTACTATTCCTGAACTATTACTTCTTATGCAATTACCGGAAAGCGAAGAGCTTGATATTTCAGCTTTATCAGGAGTATTCAAAGACACGACTAATTCGTACAAATTTTACTGGATTCTCGCCATTCTGGATGGTTTGAAAGAAAACGGAGAAAGCGTCATTACCCAACAAGAGCTGGCTTTACGCATGCTGGCGAATGTATGGTACCCATTAGACTTTTATAAGTTATCATTTGGACCACAGGATGGGTTCAGGAAGATTGCCGGGTATATTTCCAATAAAGTACAAATTGATAATCGTCCTAATTCACCAAGCCTTTTAAATCAGATCAACCATTCACTTTCCAGTAAAGATTTGTCTGAACTAGCTCAGGAAGCAAAAAAACTATATCGGTGGGTACCTTACAGATTCATCAGACCATTCTTTAATAGCGAAACCAAAGGGATACCTGACCACCAGGTCAATGCGACTATTTCCAGACTATGCTATGAGATGTTTAAGAGCCATCCGCAGCGCGTTTTGTACCGATTCGTAGGGGATGCGATTGAATTAAACCCAGCCTGGGTAACTTATTTTCAGAAACACCAGTCTATCCTGCGCGGATTTGTCCATTGGCATCTGGTTAAGTTTGTGCAGAAAAACAATCCAAACGTGATTGGCCTCACGGAAAAGCTGGAAAAACCCGTAATGCGTGATTTGAAACTGGCAAATCGATTCTGGAAATACTATCTGAATGAACATTCAGACTTACGCTGTATTTATTCCGGACAGCTTATTACTAATCAGAATCTGAGCCTGGATCATTTCCTACCCTGGTCCTATGTAGCCCACGACCATCTCTGGAATATTACACCTACCACCATCTCTGTAAATTCATCCAAGAGTAACTCTATTCCCTCTCTTGAACGGTACTTTAAAAGCTTTTCAGCTATGCAGTATAAGGCCGTCAGGTTTTATCTTGATAAGCAAAATGAGAAACTTTTGGAAGATTACAGTTATTTGTTCAAAACAGATCTGAGAAGTTTGTCAGAAGAAATGTTTAGTAAAAAGTTATACACGCAACTTTTCCCACACTTCCAGATTGCCCAAAACATGGGATTTGCGTATCCTTTCATTTATGATTCCCGTGGCTGACTTATCTAATCCATACAGCCACCTCACCGCAAAAGAGCGTACTATACCTTCGCTACCCGTACGTATGCTCTTCGAAAGAAAACTTATTGAAGGTAAAGTGCTGGATTTTGGTTGTGGTTTTGGGAAAGATGTAGATTTCCTGAATAATAAAGGGTTTAATGTGAAGGGCTATGATCCGCATTATTTTCCGGATTATCCTACCGAAAAGTTTGATACTATCCTTTGCTTTTATGTATTGAACGTACTATTCCCGGAAGAACAAAACATGGTTTTAATGCAGATTTCCAACCTGTTAAAACCATCAGGCCGGGCCTTCTTTGCAGTACGTCGTGATATCCAAAGAGACGGTTACCGAACGCATCAGTTACACGGAAAACCTACTTACCAGTGTTTTGTCAGACTACCTTATAAATCTATTTTCCTGAACGAAAATACCGAATTTTATGAGTACCGGCATTTTAACCAGATTGTAGAAAGTGAATTAAAATGTCCGTTTTGTAAACCAACTCCCGGACTGGAACTACTGGCCGAAACACCGATGAGCTATGCCGTACTGGATGGGTATCCCGTAGCCAAAGGTCACGCGATGGTTATTCCCAAGCACCATGCAACCGGCTATTTTGATTTAAGTTTTGAAGAACAAAAGGATATGGTCCATCTTTCCAATTTTGTACAGCAACACCTTAAAAAAAGATATAATCCCGATGGTTTTACAGTAGGAATGAATATCGGTAAGAGTGCCGGACAAAAAATCAACCACGCTACGTTGCACCTCATCCCGCGCTATACGGGCGACTGCTCTAATCCATCGGGCGGAATACGGAATATTCTGAGGTGAGATACACAAGTACTTGCGCTCAACCTTACTTCTTCAAACCACTAAGTACCTTCATCATATCCAACAAAGATATTGTCCTGACCTCCTTTGAAAGCGAATACGACTCCTCGCCCGGATAAACGACATAACGATGCGTGGCACCCGTGTCCTCGCAGCCCAGGTGATACCCCTTTGATAAGGTCGGAGCCAGGGAGCGTTTGATTTCGATAGCGTACAGGTGCCGGCTGCTCTGTTCAATCACCAGGTCTATCTCAGCCCCCGCCGATGTGCGGTAAAACCAGGGAGTGAAGCCATCGGGCAAGCAGGATAATAGATTTTCCAGCACAAAACCTTCCCAACTTGCTCCTACTACCGGATGCCCCAACAGATCGTCCAAGCTTGTGAGGTTGAGCAGGGCATGGGTAAGTCCGCTATCACGAATATACACCTTAGGGCTTTTGACCAGTCGCTTCCCTACGTTACCTGACCATGGAAGAAGCGTACGAATCAACAGCAGGTCTTCCAGCAAGTCGATATACCTCCGGGTGGTGGGGGGTGCTACTCCCAGACTGGCTCCGAGTTGAGCGATATTGAGTAGCCCTCCCTGCTGATGCGCGAGCATGGTCCACAGGCGGCGCAAGGTCATGGCGGGTATACGTGGCCCCAGTTGCGGAATGTCCCGTTCCAGATAAGTACTTATAAAATTTGTCCGCCAGCGCAGACTAGCGGCATCACTGGTAGCCAGCAAGCTATCCGGAAATCCGCCTCTAAGCCATAGGGTGTCCCGCTCATAGCTCGGGGAACTTTCCAAAACGGTAATGCCCGTCAGTTCCTTATAAGCAATGCGTCCGGCCAGCGATTCAGACGACTGCCTAATCAGATCAAGGGAAGCCGACCCAAGAATTAAAAACTGTCCGGTTTTATGTCCTTGCCGACGGTTTCGGTCAATGACTCCCCGCAGAACCGAAAAAAGTTCGGGTACCCGTTGTATCTCATCCAGGATAATGAGTTTGCCTTGATGTAATTCAAAATAAGCCTCCGGCTCTTTCAATTTGGCTAAATCAGCGGGACTTTCCAGATCCAGGTAAATGGGTTCCGGATTCAGGGAAGCCGCGATTTCCTGAGCCAGGGTAGTCTTACCTACCTGACGAGGTCCCAATACGCCTACCGCCGGGAACTCCGCCAGCAAGCGGGCGATTTCCTCATGTACTTTTCGATCTATCATCCTTGCAATTATAACACAAAACGTTTGATTTGCAAGGATGAGCTTTGTTGATACACAACAGGCACCCCCTGGACTTTTATAAATTATCGTTTGGTACAGGAGGGATCTGGGAACATGACCGGACAAAAAATCAACCACGCTACCATGCACCTTATCCCGCGCTATACGGGCGACTGCTCTAATCCATCGGGCGGAATCCGGAATATTCTAAAGTGAGATACTAAAGTACTTGCGCTCAACCTTACTTCTCTAAACCACTAAGTACCTTTATATCCAATCTAGGATATTGTCCTGACCTGCTTTTCCAGTGCTGAAAATGATTCACCTCTGCGTGGAACTTCCATAAAAATCAAAAGAATGATTTTCGTTTTTCATGGTAAATGTAAGAGCACCTTTTCGGAATGGCAGCAGTTTTACGACCAATATTCTATCTGTTTTTTAATATTAAATCACCCACCAGCCTCGCTGAATAGGATTTTGTTGCCAAAGGGATCGATTACTTCCATGGTGAGCGCATCCCAGAAAGCCTGCTGCAGTCCGGGGCGGTTGTAGCGGTAGTTTTTAGCCATCAGCTGCTGGTGATACTCCGTCAATCCTTCAAATTCTACGAATACCTTGTTGCCGGGCGTGCAGTCGCCGTGGTGCTCAGACAGGTGCAGGGTGATACCGGCCGGATGGGAAACCTGCATATACAGAGGAGCGTTTTCTTCGAAGCGATGCTCCCAGTCTACCGAAAATCCCAGCCAGTCCACGTAAAACGCGCGGGCTTTGGCTTCGTCGAAAATACGCATCAGGGGAATAACCAGTTTAGCTTTCATGAGAGCAGAGGGTTCGGTATTTTTCACCTTAATTTACCTAAATAAAATTCAGGATAGTACCCATGATTCACTACAATCAAAAAACATTCCGGTCCAGCGCCACTACCGACAACGGCGACGTGGATGCCCGGACGGTCTTTCATTACCACCAGCAGGGCAACCTGGTATGGGCCGAGTACGAAGGAGGCGCCATAGTAAAAGGGTCGCTCCTGGCCACCGCCGACGAGCGGGGCGTACTGGACATGCGTTACCAACACTTCAATAGCAACGGGGAGTTGATGACGGGCGTATGCCGCTCTGTGCCCGAGCTACTGCCGGACGGCCGCCTGCGCCTGCACGAAACCTGGCGCTGGACCAGCGGCGACGGCTCAGCGGGCGAGTCGGTGGTGGAGGAGGTACCTCCAGGTTCCTGAAGTACTCTAGTCTTTTGTCGGAACGGGGGAGAGAACGGGCGGCAGGTCTTATGTGCCGACCAAACTATGTATCAGCTATTTTCGTTGTATCTCCTACACTGTACCATTATTCTCGTTTCGCATGAACGACGTTTACGAGTGTTTCTATCTTAACGCCTCGGAAGGAATTATCTCAACGGACGCAGACTTCTCCATTAGCAGCCTCAACCCGGCGGCTATCAGGATCCTGCAAGTCGGTAGTGAACAGGAAGTTATTGGCAAGGATATTCAACAGTCGGTTATATTTCATACCATTGAGTACAGCTTTCAGGAAATTTTTTACCTGCTCCGGCAAAGCGGACGCTGGACAGGCCGCATAAGTTATCACCTGCCCGACGGCGGCATCGTGTTGCTTTCGGGTAACTTTTACGCACTCAGGTCCAAAGACGAAGAAGTACAGGGATACAACTTTCAGTTTGGGGTTGTTTCTGACCCGGAGGTTATTGCCAACTCACTCCTGCACCAGCAGGAGCAATACAATACCTTTCTGAGTACGCTGGCCGAAGGCATGATCGTCCATACCCATACGGACCTGGTCCTGTGCAATCCGGCGGTGGAGCGCATCATCGGTCTTTCGTCTGAGCAGCTTCTGGGACGCGAACCCATTGACCCACGCTGGCACTGTATTCACGAAGACGGCTCTCCTTTTCCCTTTGAGACGCACCCCTCGGTTATTACTCTTCAAACGGGCCAAGCCCTGCGGGGCGTGATCATGGGCGTGTACCAGATAGACGGTAGCCTCACCTGGATCAGCATTAATTCCGAACCTGTTTTTGAACCAGGAGCCAATACCCCTACCGCCGTAGTTGTGTCGTTTAGTGATATTACCGGTTTGATTAAAGCGGAGCAGGCCATTAAAGAAACCGAACAACGCTGGCACCTGGCGCTGGAAGGAAGCGGTATAGGCGTATGGGACTGGAAACCCCAAACGCAGGAAATATACATGTCGCCCCAGCACCTGCAACTGCTAGGGCTGCCGGGTAACCATACCACCCTGGATATGAACGAATGGACCCGGCTTATTCATCCTGATGACGTACAGCTCGTAGTAAGTACCCTGGAAAAGCACCTGACCGGCGATGACAACTACTACCGCACCGAACACCGCATCCGGCAAAAAAACGGTACCTACCGGTGGGTCCTCAACCGGGGCAGCGTTGTCGAGCGCGACGCGCAGGGGCAAGCCCTGCGGATGATTGGTACCACGACCGATATATCGGAGCGCAAGCGGATTGAGAAAGCCGAGACAAAGATATCACAGCGGTTTATCGCTATTTTTAATTCGATGTACCAGTTCATTGGACTTCTTGAGCCCAATGGAACCATTATTGAAGCCAACGAAACGGCCCTGGTTTTTGCGGGTGTAGGGGCAGGCGACGTCATTGGAAAACCTCTTTGGGAAGGTCCGTGGTTCAGCTACTCCGATGACCTGCAAAAAGAAATAGAGGCAGACGTTCGTAAGGCCGCGCAGGGAGAATTCATCCGCCGGGAAATTCAGATAGTCGGCAAGGACGAGCAGAGGCTTTTTATTGATTTCTCTCTCAAGCCGGTCTGGGATGATAAGGGGAAGGTAATCCTGCTTATTCCCGAAGGCAGGGATATTACCGGCCTGAAACAGACCGAGCAGCTCCTGCAGGAAGCCAACGAGAAACTGGCTAAGCGCGCCGAAGCCCTGGCCGTATCCAATGCCGAGCTGGAACGCTTCGCTTACGTAGCCTCGCACGACCTGCAGGAGCCTCTGCGAACGGTGAATATGTTTCTGGAACTACTGGAAAAGAAGTACAGCGACCGCCTCGACGATAACGGCCGCCGCTATATATTAACGGTAAAACGCGCCGCCGAGCGCATGAAAAACCTCATCCAGGACCTGCTGCAGTACGCCCGCATCGGCAACATGAATACCGAAGTACGGCCTATTAACAGTAAGGTACTGGTCCAAAGCGTAGTGGAAGCCTTTCAGAAAAGTATTATTGAAAAAAGCGCTGAAGTCATAGTACATGACCTCCCCAACATTAAGGGCGAAGACGCCATGATCTACGTACTGTTTCAGAACCTGATCGGCAACGGCCTTAAGTACAATACCAGCCAACGCCCGGTGGTGGAGGTGGGTAGTTCCGAAGAAGGCGGCAAATGGGTATTTTACGTCAAAGACAACGGCATTGGGATAGAGGAAGAGTACTTCGAAAAAATATTTGTTATTTTTCAGCGCCTGCACAAGAAAGACGAGTACTCCGGTACTGGTATTGGGCTGGCTATCTGCAAACGGATTGTGGAGCGGCACCAGGGGCACATATGGCTGGAGTCAGGTCCCTACGGGACTACCTTTTATTTTTCCATCAACAAAAAACTCAAAAACCTCGCCACCGGCTAAGGTGGGTTCGGGCACGTTTCTTGCGCAAATCTAGTTTATAAATTATCCATAAAGCTTTTCCTCTATCCGTTATGAAACTTCAATCTGTCGCGCTGGTACTGGCCAGTATAGTACTTACTTCCCTGCTGGCCCTTCGCCCCCACACGCCTGCCTTACCCAAAGCCGATAAAATACAGTGGCTGACCATGGAGCAGGCCTACGCCCGTACTCAGCAGGAGCCCCGCAAAATCCTCGTTGATATATACACCGACTGGTGCAGCTGGTGCAAGGTCATGGACCGCGAAACCTATACCAACGCCAGGGTTATTGAGTACATCAACAAGAACTACTATCCCGTTAAGTTCAACGCCGAGCAGCGTGCGCCGGTCACGCTGGGACAGCAAAAGTTTGAGTTTATCGCGCAGGGTAAAAGCGGCGTTCACCAGCTGGCCCTGGGCCTCACCAACAACCAGCCCAGCTACCCTACTACGGTATTCCTGGACGAAAAAATGCAGCTAATTCAGCCGTTGCCCGGTTATCTGAAAGCAAAGGAATTTCACAAGGTTATTACGTTTTTCGGGGATAATCATTACCAGAAAGTACCCTTCGAGAAATATAAGTCAGAGACTTACCCAAAGTTGTATAGCAAATAAACTTCCCTATATAGAAGAGGCCCGGCCGCAAACGCGGCCGGGCCTCTTCTATATTCAAGCTATAAAAAATCGTTATACCGTTTCTCCCTCCTGCATACGCTCGGCGTTTTCGGCCATGCGCAGCTGTTCAATAAAATCACCCACCTCGCCTTCCATGACGGCGGGCAGGTTGTGCACGGTGTACCCGATGCGGTGGTCGGTAACGCGGCTTTGGGGGTAGTTGTAGGTACGTATCTTGTCGGAGCGGTCGCCGCTGCCCACCATTGACTTGCGCTGTGAACTGATAGCGTCATTCTGCTTGCGGAGTTCTATTTCGTACAAGCGCGAGCGAAGTACCCCCAGCGCTTTGTCTTTGTTCTTGAGCTGCGAGCGTTCGTCCTGGCAACTTACCACCAGTCCCGACGGAATGTGGGTCAGGCGTACGGCCGAGTAAGTCGTGTTTACGGACTGTCCACCAGCTCCGGACGAGTTGAAGGTATCCACGCGCACATCGTTCATGTTAATCTCTACGTCTACCTCTTCGGCTTCGGGTAGTACCGCTACCGTGGCCGCCGACGTATGGATACGCCCCTGCGACTCGGTGGCCGGTACCCGCTGCACACGGTGTACGCCCGACTCAAACTTGAGCTTGCCGTACACGTCTTCTCCCTCTACCTTCGTCACAATCTCCTTGTAGCCCCCGTTGGTACCTTCGGTATAGTCCATTAAAGTCATGCGCCAGCCCATCCGCTCGCAGAAGCGCTGGTACATCCGGAACAGGTCCCCGGCAAAGATAGCCGCTTCGTCGCCGCCGGTTCCTCCTCTTATTTCCAGAATAATATTGCGGCTGTCGTTGGGGTCCTTCGGAATCAGCAGCTCTTTGAGCGCCGTCTCCATTTCTTCCTTCCGGGGAAACAGCTCGTTCAGCTCCTCCTTCGCCATCTCGCGCAGGTCTTCGTCTTTTTCGGTGGCAATAAGCTCTTTGGCTCCGGCTATGTCTTTCAGGAGCTTCTGGTAGGCTAGGTACTGTACTACTATGCGTTCCAGATCTTTATATTCCTTGCTAAGCTTGGAATATCGCTTGGCGTCAGATACCACCTCGGGCTGTATGATTTGCTGCGCTACTTCTTCGAACCGCTCTTTTATTGCTTCTAATTTGTCTTGCATAGTTGTTATATCTCAATCGGGCTACTAATCCGCAAAGATACGGATTTTACGGTCAAGTACCTGTGTAGCCCGTGTATGTCATTCTCTATGAAACTCCATTAGGATATATATCGTTTCGTTTACGAGATTTGTACCCGGTTTACTTTTTACGCTACTGCTATGCTTCGATATACATACCTCTTTTTGCTGCTGCTCCTGACCCAAAGCTGCAACCTGGACGAACGGGTAGGAAACACCAAAGAGCTGAGTGCAGAAATCAAGAATTCCAAAATAAAACGGATTACGGACGTGCAGCTGATTTCTACGATGGATACCTGGGGGAAACGAATTGTGTCTATTTCGCAAAAGACCCTGACAGAAGCACTTACCAAAAACCCCGAAAAAGCCACCGCCCTTTGCGGCAATATGCAGCAGCTTCCGGTACTGGATGCGTTGAAAAAAGAATACGGCGTACAGGTGGAGCTGCTGGGGCCCTCAAATATTCAGAATCCGGCCTTTACGGCCAAAGAGCGGGAGCTACTGGATGCTTACCTTTACAATGCCGAGAAGGGCCTCCCCCAGTCCGACAACATCCAACGCCTAAACGACACGCTGTTTGTGTACAATGCCCCCGTTCCGGCGGATAATGTTATCAGCAAAACCTGCTATACCCAGCAGGAAGTACCTTTTGCGGTGTGGCGGATTCTGTTCAACAAAAAGGACGTGATCCGGAAGATAGATGTCAAGAAGCTGGACTAGGAAAACAGAGTAAATAATGCAGGCTTTTATAATCCTTCGGCCTGCACTTCCAGCCAGCGGGGTTTTTGGGCTAGTACGCTGGCGTACACCGGGCAGCCCGGGCTGTGGGCGCCGGGCAGGTAGCCGGTACTCATCAGGAATTCATTTACAATTTCTCCCCCCACAAAACGAAATCTTTTTTTAAAGATCCGGAGCCAGTCGGCTTTGGTAGCGGGATGGTGCAGGTCCAGCCAGGCTTTGAAGGAGCCATGCTGCTGTTGCAGGTCCAGAATCACGCGGGCATTGTGGATAGCCGCCTGTACCTTCAGCCGGTTACGGATAATACCCGGGTTCATGAGCAGGCGCGCCACGTCCTCTTCGGCATAGGCCGCTACCTGGCTAATACTAAAATTACTGTAGGCGCTACGAAACCCTTCCTGCTTCCGTAGCATCAGCGTCCAGCTCAGTCCCGCCTGATTAATTTCCAGCAGCAACCTTCCGAACAGCTCATTATCGTCTTCCAGGGGAAAGCCGTACTGATTGTCATGATAGTACCTGTGCAGGAGGTAGTCGCTGGTGGGCGTAGGGCTCAGGTTAATGTAGTCGCAGTAGCTCATTGGTTAGATCCGGGCATTTGAATCAGGCCAATCTTATTTCCGAAGGGGTCCTGTACTGTCCCGACTATAATGCCACCACCCACGTCGTTGGGAGCATCGTAGGCGGCAGCTCCCAACGCCAGCAGGCGGTCAAAATCGGTCTTGATATCCTTTACCTCCCAGTAGGCTACGGTACTTCCCTCCTGCAGCGGCATGTTTGGGTCCAGCCCCAGCTCATAGTGGTTGATGTCGAACCCAACGTAAAAAGGTTCATCAAAGTAAGGCGCTTGCTCAAATGCCTGGGTATACCAGTCGCGGGCTTTGGCCAGATCGGGCGCGGCATAAATAACGGTTCTTATTCCGGAAGGTTTCATTGAACAGGTAGTTGAGGTTGAATAAATATAATAAAGTACCCGAAGCCGGGCCACTACCTTTGCCGCCGCTTGGTTATTTTTCTTTTGATACGCGGGTACATATAGTATACAGCTTTGGTGGCCCCTATCCCCACTCCTGCTCCAAACAGTACGTCCGACAGCCAGTGCCGGTTGTTCAGCATTCGCAATGTCCCCACCGACACGGCCGTACCATAACCTCCTACACTGTACCAAACGCTCCGGTGCCCGTACTCCTGGTGCAGCAGCGTGGCACTGGTAAAGGCCATGGTAGTATGGCCGGACGGAAAGGCATCGTACCCGATATTGTCTGGCCGGGGGTACTTAGCCAGCATTTTAAAACTTTGGGTAACTCCCTGAGCCGCTATTGCCGACAGCACCGTCAGGATCACCTGTTCACCAAACTGGTGCTTACCCTTGACTCCGGCCGCTCCCAAACCCAGGCTAACGGCACCCGGCAGAAAGTCGAGGTAATCGTCGGCGCTGTTCTGAAAGCCCGGGTACCGAAATATAATCCGGTTCTGGAGCTGACGGCTGATGCTTCCCTGAACAATAAGACCCGACGCCATCAGGGACACCGGGACTACAATCATTTTGGTCTTAAAAGCAAGGCCGGCGGTATCGGTAGCGTACTGGGCCCTCAATCCAAAAGCCCCGTGCAGGAAAAGCAGGAGTAAGAAAAAAAACCTCAGGAATAATTTCATTGGGGACGGAAATGATAAAAACGGTGGATAAAAATGGCGTGGTGCTCAGCCAGAAGGATCAGGTACTTGAAGTACTTAGGCCACTACCGCCTCCCTGACGCGCAATAACCGCTGTAACAAGCCCTCCAGCTGGTCCAGCGGAAGCATATTGGCGGCGTCGGACCGGGCCTCGGCAGGATTGTAGTGGGTTTCCATAAACAGCCCGTCCGCCCCGACCGCAATGGCGGCTTTGGCAATGGTTTCGATGAGTCGGGGTTTACCGCCCGTTACGCCACTGGTTTGGTTGGGCTGCTGCAGCGAGTGTGTACAGTCCATTACCACGGGTACTCCAAAAGCCTGCATCTCGGGCAGGTTGCGGTAGTCTACAACCAGGTCGCCGTAGCCGAAGGTATTGCCCCGGTCGGTCAGGATGACCTGCGCCTGCGGGTTAGTAGCGCCTATTTTCTCTACCGCGAAGCCCATCGAAGCACCCGACAAAAACTGTCCTTTTTTTACGTTAACCACCTTGCCAGTCTGGGCGGCAGCTACCAGCAGGTCGGTCTGACGGCACAGGAAAGCCGGAATTTGTAGTACATCCACGTATTCGGCAGCCATAGCTGCCTCCGGCGCTTCATGGATGTCGGTGACAGTAGGTACCCCAAAGGTATCATGTACTTCTTTTAAGATTTTCAGCGCCTTCTCGTCGCCTATTCCCGTAAAAGAATCCAGTTTGGTGCGATTGGCCTTGCGGTAGGAACCTTTAAATATATAGGGGATCTTCAGGCGGTCGGTTATGGTGACAATTTGTTCGGCAATGCGCAGTGCCATGTCCCGCCCTTCAACGGCGCACGGACCAGCCATCAGGAAAAAATGGGGAGAATCGGTATAACGAAGGTCTGAAATACGCAGCATAAGCTCAGAAGGTCGGTTTTGGATGAAAATTTTTCAAAGGTACGGTTCTCTGGGTTGTTCTGGGGTATATCCACTTTCAGAGCCAATCAAAATTCTGTAAATCATTGATATTCTGATAATTTTTTTTTGTTACCAATTTCATTACCTACCACAGTGCATTAAAAATTGTTTGACAAAGTGATTTGAAATCTCTTTCTTTGTGGCGTTTTTAACCAAAAAGCGCTTACAAAATGTCAGAAATCGCAGAAAGAGTTAAGCAAATTATCGTCGAGAAACTCGGCGTAGAAGAGTCGGAGGTAACGCCCGAGGCTAGCTTCACAAACGACTTGGGAGCCGACTCTCTTGATACCGTTGAGTTGATCATGGAATTTGAGAAAGAATTTAACATCTCTATTCCTGACGACCAGGCTGAGAATATCGGTACGGTAGGTCAGGCTGTTGCCTATCTGGAAGAAAACGTGAAGTAACCCTGACGTTTACCCCCAGTATCATCTTCCCTTTTAGTCCATTTTATGAGTTTCAAGCGAGTTGTAGTTACCGGATTAGGCGCACTTACGCCAGTAGGAAATGATGTCCCGACTTTTTGGAAGAATCTGGTAGCCGGCGTCAGTGGTGCCGCGCCCATTACCCGATTCGACGCTGAAAGGTTTCGTACCCGTTTTGCCTGTGAGGTAAAAGGTCTGGATCTGAATAATTACATTCCCCGGCAGGAAGCTCGTAAAATGGACCCCTTTACCCAATATGCCTTCATTGCCGCCGATGAGGCCATGAAGGATGCCGGCTTTAATCTGGAACAGCTTGATCTGGACAAAGCGGGTGTGATCTGGGGATCGGGGATTGGCGGACTGAAAACCTTTGAGGACGAAGTAATCAACTTCAGCGAAGGGGGCAGGAATCCACGCTTCAATCCATTTTTTATTCCCAAGATGATAGCGGACAGCGCCTGCGGCGTTATTTCTATCCGCTACGGCTTTCGGGGACCTACTTTTATTACGGTTTCGGCCTGTGCTTCCTCTACCAATGCCCTCATTGATGCCTACAACTATATCCGGCTGGGTATGATGGACGTCTGTATCAGCGGCGGGTCCGAAGCGGCTATTACGAGTGCCGGTGTAGGAGGCTTTAACGCCCTGAAAGCTCTTTCTGAACGTAACGATTCTCCCGAAACCGCTTCTCGCCCCTATGACAAGGATCGGGATGGCTTTGTACTGGGAGAAGGCGGCGCGGCACTCATTCTGGAAGAGTACGAGCACGCTAAAGCCCGTGGCGCCAAGATCTACGCGGAAATGATTGGTGCCGGTATGACCTCCGACGCCTACCATATTACAGCGCCCCATCCCGAGGGGCACGGTGCTTACATGGTCATGAAGAATGCACTTGCCGATGCTGGTATCCAACCCGAAGACGTAGATTATATTAATACGCACGGTACTTCTACTCCCATCGGAGATCCCCAGGAGATAAAGGCTATTGAGCGTCTATTTGGCGACGCGGCCTACGACCTCAACATAAGCTCAACCAAGTCTATGACGGGCCACCTGCTGGGTGGTGCCGGGGCTATTGAGGCTGCCGCCTGTATCCTGGCTATTCAGGACCAGGTGATACCGCCTACCATCAACCACTTTACGGATGATCCTGAGATCAATCCCCGTTTGAACCTTACTTTTGACAAGGCTCAGCAACGTACCGTTAACATCGCGCTCAGTAATACCTTTGGTTTTGGCGGGCACAATGCTTCCGTCATTTTCAAAAAGCTGGACGCCTAACCTAGTTGTCTCCTTTGGCGAAGCGAGTCCTGCAACCGATTATTTCCCTCTTCAAATCAACTGAAAACGAGATTGAAGAGAAAAAATTCAAGCAGGCTATAGCCCATATTCTGGGAGAGCGCCCCTCCAATCTGCGCGTGTACCAGCTGGCTTTTCGCCATACTTCGGCCTCGAAAGAAACCGCTATTCAGGGCTTTCGGGAATCAAACGAACGCCTGGAGTACCTGGGCGACTCCGTACTGGGTATGGTCGTTGCAGAATTTCTGTTTACGAAGTACCCCTACAAAGACGAAGGCTTCCTGACCGAAATCCGCTCCCGGATTGTTAACCGTGAAACCCTCAACCAGATTTCCCGCAAACTGGGCCTCGACCGCCTCATTGAGTACGATGGCAACCGCCGCGGCATGTCGCCCCGCTCCTCTATGTACGGCGACGCCCTCGAAGCTTTCGTAGGGGCTATCTACCTGGACAAAGGCTTTACCTTTACCCGCAAGTTTATTATTAAAAAACTACTTGCTCATTACGACCTCGACAACATCATCCAGAACAATGTCAATTTCAAGAGTCTGGTGATTGAGTGGGCCCAGCGCGAAGGCAAAGATGTACGCTTTGAAATAGTGGAAGAGCGGGGCAATCGCCACCACCGCGAATTTATCTCGCGACTACTGGTGGATGATGAACCCTTTGCCGTCGGGAACGGGTATACCAAGAAAAAAGCGGAACAATCGGCGGCCGAAAAAGCCTGTGAGCAGTTAGAACTGAAATAATTTTTCGGCAGGTACTTTCTTCTTTTGGGTTCTGCCAACCAGATGTAGCTGATACTCTACTACTCAGCTGCTTTACATGAGATAATATTCCCCATTACTTTTTCCCCGGAAAAGCTTCTCCCGGTTCAACCTAACTTCTTTACTTTTTTACTTTTCAAGTACTTGCTACCTCTCTTTTGGGTCAGGATTCTTTCAATGTCGCCATTTACCAGGACAATTTGTCTTGTTCCGTCAGATTTTCATTCCTAAATACGCCATTTTGTCGCTTTTTGGCTAAAAATACGCGGTGGTATATCTATTGTATTTTAAGGGCTATAAGCTTATCAGAAAATAAATTTTATCAGCTAAAACTAAAAACACTTGTCAGCTATGAATGCGGTATTGAAAAATGGATATGCTTATCCGGCTTTGCTGGATAGTTTTTTTGGGAAAGATGCCTTGAATGAAGTATTTGCTCCGGCGGTACATGGCAGTGTTCCGGCGGCCAATGTGGTTGAACATACCGAAGGATACCGGATAGAACTGGCCGCTCCTGGTATGCAGAAAACAGATTTCAAACTGAACCTGAATCACAACCGGCTGACTATTTCGGCTCAAAAAGAGCAGAACGAAGAGCAAACCAGGGAGAAGTACACCCGCCGGGAGTTTAAGTATGCTTCTTTCCAGCGTACTTTTACGCTTCCCGCTACCATTGACAGTGAGCGGATTGAGGCCTCCTACACCGACGGTGTCCTGAGCATTGAGCTCCCTAAGCGGGAAGAGGCTAAAGTGAAGCCCGCCCGGCAAATTGAAATAAAGTAACAAGTACTTCTGCGGAACCGGATATGACAAAGGAGCGGTATCTTTTCGAACAGATACCGCTTCTGTTTGTTAAATGGATCTATACCTCATCATCATTTGGTATGATTCTTTTTTGAGTTAATTATCTTTGTTAAAAATTGTTAAATACCCCGTACCCGGGAATGGATTACTACCCTACGTGCGTTTCGTTTATAGATTTATTAACCCCTATATAATGGCTATGAAAACAAATTGGAAAGCAATAGTGCTGGTTGGGCTACTGTCAAGTGCTACAACTATAGCCGGCTTCAAACTACTAGATTCTGATGGTGAGCGTGATGTGATTTTTAAAGAAGCTCCATCCGCATCTCTATCACGCTTTACCACTACCGGACTTCCAGCAGGCGCTCCGGGCGACTTTATCTATGCCGCCGAAGTGACTACACCCACAGTTGTGCATATTAAGTCCAGCATGATGCGCCAGGCGGCCCGTGGTGGTGGTGGCCAGCAAATCCCCGATATTATGCGTGAGTTTTTTGGTGATGAACTACGAGGCTCGCAGCGTAGCCCCCAGCGGGCCGAAGCTTCGGGTTCCGGGGTTATTATCAGCTCCGACGGCTATATTGCTACCAACAACCACGTAGTTGAAGGAGCAACCGAACTGGAAGTAACGCTTTACAATAAGAGTAAGATACCGGCAAGAGTAGTAGGTACTGACCCTTCAACCGATATTGCCGTTATTAAAGTTGACCGTAAGGACCTTCCGGCGGTTGTATTTGGAAACTCGGACGCCGTAAAAGTGGGCGAATGGGTCGTAGCGGTAGGTAATCCGTTTAACCTTGAGTCTACTGTAACAGCAGGTATTATCAGTGCCAAAGGACGGGGCCTGGGAATTATAAGCCAGGAGTACGCCCGTAAGTACGGCAACAGCGGTGATTTTGAAGGTGATTCTCCCCTGGAGTCTTTTATCCAGACTGACGCCGTGGTAAACCCCGGTAATAGTGGTGGAGCCCTGGTAAACCTTAAAGGTGAACTGATTGGTATTAATACCGCCATCGCCAGCCCAACGGGTAGCTTTGCCGGTTATGCATTTGCAGTACCTGCCAGCATCGTGAAAAAAGTATCCAGCGATATTATTAAGTTTGGTGCCGTACAGCGCGGGTACCTGGGTATAGCCCTGGATGACCTGGATAGCCGTAAGGCCGAAGAGTACGGTGTAAAAATAAGTGACGGTGTATATGTACGCGACTTTACTGACAACAGCGCCGCCAAAGCAGCAGGTGTAGTTAAAGGAGACGTGATTGTACGGATAGACAACATTCCGGTTACGACTATTCCGCAACTACAGCAGGCCATTGGTTTGCACCGCCCTGGCGACAAGGTATCCGTAACGGTGAACCGTAACGGACAGGAAAGAGACCTGAACATTACCCTGAGAAACCGGACCGGTGGTTCAGAAGTAGTGCGTCGTGAAGCGACTACCAGTGCACTGGGTAGCCTGGGCGCTCGCTTTGGCAACCTGAACGACCAGGAAGTGCAGCGTTTAGCCCGATTTAATATACCCGGTGGTATTAAAGTGATTGCTGTTGAAGATGGAAAATTAGCCCGTCGAGGTGTAGAAAAAGGCTTTATCATTACGAAGGTCAACGGTAAGGCCGTACGTTCTGTCCAGGAGATGGAACAATCTCTCTCTGGTAAAGCCGATACGATGGTGCAGTTTGAAGGTTTCTATATGGATGCACCCCGTGATGTATTTACTTTCGGGTTTCGACTCTAAGCATTAACCATAAACCAAAACAAGAATAGCCCGGGCCTGATGGTCCGGGCTATTCTTGTTTATAAAGCTGTTGTTAGCTTGTACCTGGAAGAACTACTATTCGTAATAGTTCATAACGCGGTGTCCGCTGCTTTCCAGCAGTTGGTCTTTCTTGAACAGTTCCAGGTCCGCACTAACCATGTCTTTCACCAGCGCGGGCAAGTCGTACTTGGGCTTCCAGCCCAGCTTGGTCATGGCTTTGGTAGGATCTCCAATGAGCAGCTCTACCTCCGTAGGCCGGAAGTACCGCTCGTCAATGCACACCACTTCTTTACCCACCGGAATCTGGTACAAGGGATTGTTGCACTTGGTTACTACTGCTCTTTCCGCCACGCCTTCGCCCTGAAACTCTACTTCCATGCCTACTTCGGCAAAGGCCATCCGTACAAAATCACGGATAGAGGTAGTATGTCCGGTGGCAATCACGTAGTCTTCGGCCTGGTCCTGCTGTAAGATCAGCCACATGGCTTCTACAAAGTCTTTGGCGTGGCCCCAGTCGCGGCGGGCGTCCAGGTTACCCAGGTAGGTTTTATCCTGCAGGCCCAGGGCTATGCGAGCCACGGCGCGGGTTATTTTGCGGGTAACAAAGGTTTCACCACGCAGGGGTGACTCGTGGTTGAACAGGATACCATTTACCGCAAACATATTGTAGGCCTCGCGGTAGTTGACGGTAATCCAGTAGCCGTAAAGCTTGGCCACGGCGTAGGGAGAGCGGGGATAAAAGGGTGTTCGCTCCGACTGAGGTACTTCCTGTACCAGTCCGTACAGCTCGGAGGTAGAAGCCTGGTAAATGCGGGTCTTTTTGGTCAGGCCCAGCAGTCGTACGGCTTCAAGTATCCGCAAGGTACCTATACCGTCCACGTTGGCCGTATACTCGGGCTCCTGGAAGCTTACCTGAACATGTGACATGGCTCCCAGGTTATAAATTTCGTCGGGCTGTACTTCCTGAATAATCCGGATGATATTGGTAGAGTCGCTCAGGTCCCCGTAGTGCAGGTGAAAACGAACGTCTTTCTCGTGCGGATCTTCGTACATATGGTCAATCCGCTGGGTATTGAATAAGGATGTACGGCGTTTGATGCCGTGTACCTCGTATCCTTTTTCCAGCAGCAACTCCGCCAGGTAAGCTCCATCCTGCCCGGTAATACCGGTAATAAGCGCTTTCTTCATTTTATTAAAATAGGTGGGTGATAATAATAGCGCCACAAAAATAAGTATTGAACCTGTAATTCAACTACTTTATTTAGCAAGCGGCACTTTCTCTTTACTCTTTGGTGGCTTCCGCAGAAGCACCAATCTGCAGCCCCCGCTTTATTTCAACACGGTCGGACAGAATAATGGAGGAAGGGTACTTTTGGCGTATCTGCTCCAGGTACTGTTCGGCGTCGGACCGGTACATAAAATCACCAACTTTTACCCGGTAAGTGGGTTGTGAGTAAGATACGTAGGGATTAAGATCCGGGAACATCTGGTATATGTACGCTTTGGCGGCATCTGCTTCGCCCCGAACGTTCCCCACATACATCTGTATTCTATACCCATTGATATACCGGATGGCTTTATTCTGATTATACATGGTATCCAGGGCGGCTTCCAGCCGCTTGTTGATGTACAGCGGGGTGTCGTCTTTGGCCGAAGGCCGCCGTACCGGCTGCTCTTTACGCTCCGGAGCCTTGCTTTTCTGGAGGGTTGGCTCTACATAGGAGTACCTGGGCCGTACCCTTGAGAGATCTTCCCGGTACTCAGTACCTGAACCTGCGGCCGCTCCCTTCCTGCTGCAGGCCGACATTCCTGCTACTCCAACTCCCAAAATAAGCAGGGTTATTACTCTTGCACGTATCATACTATTATCGCGGACTATAAAATTCGTATACAAACATAACCATAAATGGATTAACATTCCCGCCCGCCCTATTGTTGTGCTCCTATTCTCTACCTTTGCAGTATTAAGTGTTCATAGTGTATGCAGTTACTAGAAAACGTTTCTCTCCTTCCTTATAATACATTCGGCCTGGAGGCTAAAGCCCGGTACTTCGCTGAAGTAACCTCCCCGGACGAGCTGCGCCAACTCCTGCTGGCTCCCCGCTGGCAAAATGAACCTAAACTGGTACTGGGCGGAGGTAGTAATGTACTACTAACGCAGGATATAAACGCACTGGTAATCAGGATAGCCATAAAGGGTATTGAGAAAATCAAAGAAGACCAGGAGCACGTATGGCTGCGCGTAGGCGCGGGAGAATGGTGGCACGACCTGGTTATGTATAGCGTCGGGAAAGGCTACTCTGGCCTTGAAAACTTATCGCTTATTCCGGGTACGGTAGGCGCGGCACCCATGCAGAATATTGGTGCCTACGGGGTAGAGATCAGAGAGGTATTTGAAGAGCTGGAAGCCATCCATATCCAAACGGCCGACCTGAGACAGTTTGGGGCCGAAGAGTGCCGGTTTGGTTACCGCGAGAGTGTATTCAAGCGTGACCTCCGCGGACAGTACATTATTACTTCCGTTACTTTCCGGCTCAGCAAGGTACCTTCCTTTCGGACCTCCTACGGCGATATTCAAAAAACGCTGGCCGATATGAACGTGGAGGAACTAAGTACCCGGGCTATCAGCGAGGCCGTAATCCGGATACGCCAGAGCAAGCTACCCGACCCCGCTCAGATTGGTAACGCGGGTAGCTTCTTTAAAAATCCGGAAATACCTAAGGCGCAGTTCAACCAGCTCAGGGAGCAGTACCCCGCCGTCCCCGGTTACGACACCGCCCCCGACAGGGTAAAGGTACCCGCAGGCTGGCTCATTGAACAAGCGGGCTGGAAGGGCTTCCGGGAAGGTCAGGTGGGGGTACACGCCCGCCAGGCACTGGTACTGGTGAACTACGGCGGTGGTACCGGCGAACAAATTAAAGAACTGGCTGGACGGGTGCAGGATTCGGTCGAAGAAAAATTCGGGATTCGGCTTACGCCCGAAGTCAACTTTATTTGAAGAGAGGTGAGGTAGCAGGTGTTAGCCTTCTTTGACTTTCTGGCCCATACAGATAAGTACGGGTCTTTATTTGATACAGGATTTACAAATACAAAAGCGGCGCAGGGTACCAGGTACCTTGCGCCGCTTTATTATATGACTACTGGTAAGTAAAGCCGTTTTCCTTTATTCAAAACACAAAGAAGCAGCCCCCAGCAGACCGGCATCGTTGGCCAGCGTGGCTTTCTTTACCACCAGGGTTTTTTCGTAGTAGGGAGTCAGCCAGTACCGCAGCCGCTCATTGACCGAAGGCATTATATAATCAAAAGAAGCCGAAAGGCCGCCCCCGATCAGGATGGTGGTAATATCCAGAATGCGGATCATGGCTACGAGGCCTTCGCCCAGCATGTAGCCCATTTCGTCAAAAATCTGCCTGGCCAGTTCATCGCCTTCACCGGCCGCGGCCACCAGTCCCGTCGTAGAGATAGTACCATCGTTGGGTAGCTGGGTTTTGCCCTGGTAGGTACTGCGCATTTCGTTCGCCATGTCCAGCAGCTCTTTCTTGCCGATATTGCGCTCCAGTACCCGCCCGTGCTTGGAAGGAATGTGCCCCGGCTCCATGGCGTTACCACCTCCTCCTTTGAATACTCTTTTATCAATAATGGCCGCTCCGCCAATACCCGTACCTAAGGTAACGAATATGTAGTCTTCGGGTAGCTTGTCTTCGCCGAAGTAGTATTCGCCCAGGGCGGCGGCGTTGGCGTCGTTTTCAAGGAAAAACTCGTGCTGAGGAAACCGTTTCTTCAGGTCAGGTACTACCGTAATACCGTCAATTTCGGGAATAGCCGTAATTTCCAGCAGGGTAGTACGATCGCGGGTAATGAGGCCCGGAACGCCAATACCTACCCGCTTTACCTGGGGGTACTCAATAAGCTGAAGCGAGATAGCATCGCCGAGGCGCTCAATAAAATGACCTGATTTACGCCAGCTGGCGGTGTCGTGGCTGTAAAAGTTTGAAATACGTCCATCAGTGGCGTCCACGATTCCCATTTTTACGTTGGTCCCGCCTACGTCTATGCCGAGGTATTGATCCATTTAGAAAAAGAGTATGATACGAGTTTTTGATTCGAGCCGAAAGTTAATTAATTCTACTACATTCACCACTATCTCAGCCAATGTCACCCAGTTGGGGGCGCATCAGAATCTCCTCCACCACCGCCCCCGGCGACAGATGATACGCGCTCCAGATAGTTTCGGCCACATCTTCTGCCTTCATAAAACGCTCTTCGGGCAGGTCGGTACCTTCCCAGCTGCTGGTGAGGGTAGCGCCGGGTAGCAGGGCCGTCACTTTCACCCCGTGGGGCTTCATTTCCTCCCGCAGGACTTTTGTCAGGCCGTACAGCGCAAACTTGGAGATGCAGTAAGAGCCGCCGTTGGGGTAAGCCGTTACACTGGCCGTAGAGCACATCATGAATATATGCCCCTGCCGCCGCTCCATCATGGGCCCAAGCAGGCCCCGGGTAAGGTAGTAGGCACTGTACAGGTTTGTTTCAATGCTTTTTTCCAGTACCCCTTCGGCTTCGTTATGGATTTGTCCCGGTATAAATACTCCGGTGTTGTTAATAAGTACATCCACCGGCCGCTCCAGCGCGTTCATAAAGCCTATAAAACTATCCAGGTCCGTCCGGACCGACAGATCGGCTTTTTGGCCCAGGATATGGCTGCCGGTAGCGGCGGAAAGCTCCTGCTGTAAAGCCCGCAGGTCGGGCTCGTGTCTGGCACAGGTAACGACATCAAAACCTCCCCCGGCAAAACGCTCCACCAATGCCCGGCCGATGCCTTTTGTCCCGCCCGTTACTACTGCTAATGGTTTCATTTTTCTGTTTGGGCTATTTATTTACTAATTTTCCCGAAAATATGGGATATAGTTTGAAGTAGTATGGTTATCAGTCTATAATATCCGGGAACCTTCACTTTTTTTATTTCATTACCTACTTAACTAACTGATTTATCCGGTACCCTCATGGTAACCATTGGCAAATACTTTGTTTTTCTGGGCTATCTGTTTACCCGTCGTGAAAAGCTGTCTATTTACTGGACTCGCTTCCTGGAAGAAGCCGTTAATATCGGGGTCAACTCTGTTTTTATTGTAGCCATTGTTTCTACGTTTATCGGGGCGGTTTCCTGTATTCAAACGGCCTACAACCTGGTAAGCCCGTTTATTCCGGTGTCAACCGTAGCGCTCATTGTGCGGGACATGGAAATTCTGGAGCTGGCTCCTACTATTACCTGCGTGGTACTGGCCGGTAAGGTAGGTTCCAATATTGCCGGTGAGCTGGGTACCATGCGTATCACTGAGCAGGTCGACGCCCTGGAAGTAATGGGCATTAACTCGGCTTCTTACCTGGTACTGCCCAAGGTAATCGCGGCTATGGTTACCTTCCCGATGCTGGTCATTCTTTCGGCTTTTCTGGGTATTTTGGGTGGGTATCTGGCGGGTACGCTTACGGGGGTACTTACCCCCAAAGACTACGTGGAAGGAATCCGTGATTCCTTTGTCCCGTATAATATTTTCTTCATGTGTGTGAAGCCTTTTGTGTTTGGATTCCTTATTTCAACCATTTCTTCCTACCAGGGGTACTTTACCAAAGGAGGAGCCCTGGAAGTAGGGCAATCCAGTACGCAGGCGGTTACCAACAGCTGTATTGCCATACTGGTAGCCGACTACCTGCTGGCCCAGCTTTTCCTGTAAAAGAAAGGGAGTTAAACCACAAGAGCGGTTTTTTAGAGGTATTAAGTATATGATCGAATTAAAAGATATAGCTAAAGCATTTAATGGCAACGAGGTACTGAAGGGTATCAGTGGTACCCTCCGGAAAGGAGAAACTAACCTGATTATCGGGGGGAGTGGTACCGGAAAAAGCGTGCTGCTGAAGTGCGTCATTGGACTGATTAAGCCCGATCGGGGACAAATCCTGTACGACGGGCGTGACTTTTACCGGGGCGACGACGAAGACAAACAGGCCATCCGTCGGGAAATGGGGGTCTTGTTTCAGGGAGGTGCCTTGTTTGATTCCAAGACGGTAGAGCAGAACGTACGCTTTCCGCTGGATATGCTTACCAGCCAGAGCGAAGCCGAAAAACGCGAGCGGGTAGAGTTTTGTCTGCAGCGGGTGGGGCTGGAAGGTACCGGCAAACGGATGCCCTCCGAAATAAGCGGGGGTATGAAAAAACGGGTAGGTATAGCCCGGGCCATAGTTATGAACCCCAAGTACCTGTTTTGTGACGAACCTAACTCCGGACTTGACCCCCTGACCGCCGTAAAGATTGATGAACTGATTAAAGAGATTACGGAGGAGTACCAGATCACGACCATCGTGATTACGCACGATATGAATTCGGTGATGGAGATTGGCCAGAACGTTATGTTCCTGTACAAGGGCCTGAAGCTGTGGGAAGGTGATAATGTCTCCCTGATTCACTCCAGCGTACCCGAGTTGAATGAATTTGTCTTTGCCAATAAGCTTCTCCGCGACCAGGCTCCCAAGCCCAATTCAACGGCACGGTAACTTACTTAGTCGGCCCTGATACCCAGCATACGGCGGAAGCGCAGCGGAAGCGCGTTTCGCTCGAGTACTAATACGATGGTGGAAAAAACCAACGTTCCCAGCAGGCCCATTCCCAGCTGCGGCCAAAAGTCCACCCTTGGAACCTGTGAAGCCAGCACTACCGTTGCGGCACCGAAAAGTACATACCCCAGCGCCGATCCTACCCGATAGGGAACAGGATAGTACTTCTGACCAAACAGGTAGCATAGCGCCGCCATAATGACAGAAGAGGTAGCAAAGGCCAGCGCGCACCCCAGGTACCCCATAATAGGCACCAGCAGAATGTTGAGCAAAGCCGTAGTGGAGGCACCGGCTATGGTGAGATAGGTACCGTACTGCGTCTTGTCGGTCAGCTTGAACCAGGTGGCCAGATTGTAGTAAATTCCCAAAAACAGAAAACCCAGCAGCATCCAGGGAACTACCGGTAGGCCCTCGTGGTAGATTTTTCGCTTCAGGAAAATATCCGCCAGCACGGGCAGGTTCAGACAAATACCTACCCCCATCAGCACACACACGATTACGAACCACTTCATGACATCGGCAAACACTTCGGGAGCGTTTTTGTCTTCGGATTTGGAAAAGAAAAACGGCTCAGCCGCGTACTTGAACGCCTGAATGGCCAGATTCATGAAAATCGATAGTTTCAGTGTCTGACTGTAAATACCGATGGCGTCCCGGGTACTGCGGCCGGGATAAAAGCCCTCCGGTAGCAGGTATTGCAGGGACATCCGGTCAAAAAGCAAATTGGTTGTCCCCGCCAGGTTCATGATCATGATGGGCAATGCATACACCCACACCGGTTGAAAAACCTGACGATTCCAGACAAATTGGAAGGCAGCCAGTTCCTGCCGCAGAAACCAGAAAAAGGTGAGGTTGGCAATCAGGTTGGCAATGACAATATAGGCCGCCGGTATGTTGGGCACATAAATCAGGGACACGATCGGTTGCAGAGCGGGTAAGTACTCTCCCTCATAAATATCGCGGCAAAAAACCAGAAAGAAGACATTCAGACCGATATTTAGCAGGATATTGATGATGCGCACCTTAACAAATTTTTTGGCTTTGCCCTCCATCCGAAGCCGGGCAAAGGGAATTGCCATAATGCCGTCAGTAGCCATGATCAGGGCCATCAACTGCACGAGTGTGGCCTCTTCGGGGTACTCGATAAGCCGGGCTACGGGTTCAGCAAAAATAACAATCAGGGTCGAGATGGTGATGCTCACCACAATGACAGCACTCAGAATGAGATTGTAGTAGGCCTGCCGATCAGTTTCTTTCTTTGCGAAGCGAAAAAAGGCTGTTTCCATCCCGAAAGTATATACAATAAAGAAGAAACCAGCGTAGGCATAGAGCTGTGCCTGAATGGCCAGCAGGGCGGGGTCAAACTGCGTATAAAGAAACACGAGCAGGTAGTTGAGCAGCCTGCCCAGCATGGTACTAACCCCGTAGGTGGCTGTTTCGCCCGCCAATTTTTTCAGAACACTCATCTTTCTTAAATACCTCTCTCTAAAAGGTTGCAAATATACACGGCCCCGGCCCGAAATCCCCTATCTCCTGCTGTTCAAAAAAAATCCTCCCCCAGGTAATTGGGGGAGGAGCTATTGATGGCAATAACCTTGTAACAGATTATTTATGGCTTCCGGTTAGTATAGCTTCCAGTGCTTTCTCAATACGCTCCCATCCTTCCTCTGACTGTAAATCTATATCCATTAACTTGCCCCGGTAATCGGCGGCCAGTACGGTGTAGTACACTGCTCCCAGCACAATGGCTATGAGCGCATTCGTATCCTGAGCACCTGGTATGGCTCCTATTTTGGCCATCCAGCGCGCCGAAATTTCGTCACGGGCTTCGGTCAGGGCCGACTTCCCTGCACCTATTTCCCATCTGAGCAAATCGCGGGTAGCTTTGCGCGCACGCAGGTCACGCATCATAGTAGTAAATGTTGTAGCCCAGACCTTGCCACGATCTTCGGGAGCAGGCGTAGGCACACTGTCGATGTAATCAATACTGCTCGTGGAGACGTACTGCCCGGTTTTAACGTACTGTTCCATCAGCCCGTCTACGCCGCCGAAGTACCGGTATATAAGCACCTTGTTGACGCCGGCCGTACGGGCAATCAGATTGACGCCTACTTTGTCAGTACCATACTGCTCTATTACTTCTCCGACTGCTTTTAGAATTTTTCCTTTTGTACGTTCTCGATCGCGTTTTTTTACTTTGAGTTGTGTAGCCATTTTAGTGGGTAGTTAAGCGTGCATGGTTAAAGATAGAAGAGTTTGTCATATGATAGCTGAGGTAAATGATGTAAGAAAATCAGGTATATTAAGTTACAAGCGGGTCAGTGCAGGTTTAGCAAACGGCTACCAGGGTTATCCTCTCGGGTGAGAAATAATTTACACAAGTTTAAGCCTAAATATAAGTAAGTCAATACTTTTATTCAATAAGATACAAAATGTCACTTATCTGCTACTTTAAACAGCAGATAAGCACCACTTTTTCCCTTTGTGCTTTATTACTCTGAAAATATCTAGCTTTTCTGCGGTATCTGCCGGGATACACTCCATCGCTGGCAGTTACCTTGACTTACTTCTTGAACTTAAGGTAGGGATGATAAAGCCACTTGGCCATTTGCTTTAATATTTCCCGGATTTCTTCCTGGGGGGCATCCTGGTACACCTCCACCAACTCCACAAAGGCAGGTAGCTCACCTATCTGGATACGAAGCTTGGACGGCCGGGTAGCCGATGCTTCATTCACTAGTACAACGCGGGCAGTACAGGCCGGATTACGGGCATGAATTACGTAGGGTACGGTATTCCGGGCCGATCGATTCTGGGTAATCAGGAAACGGGGTATTCTCATGGTAGGGTCTACAATTCACGACACAAGATGAGAATAATATGGCAATAATAAAAAGAGTAAGGATACGAAAACTGGTATTGTGCCCGCAAAAAAAATCAAGCTCCTACCTGGGCCGGAGTACCATACGGCTGGTATGCTTACCGGAGGTTTGCTAACATTCCGGCCCGAACCGCTCCTGGAGCGCTTTTTCAAAATCGCGCTTTCCCTCGTAAGTAGTCAGGATTTCCTGGAGGGCCGGTATGGTCAGATGCATGTTGGTCGCGGTACCGAACTCATTCTGAATGGTACAATCCAGCCAGTGACGGGTACTATCAATTTCTATGTGGAACGTACATTTATAAACGGAAAGAGAAGCCTTGAGCAATTCTTCAAATTCTGTCTGCTCCAAGGGGCCGATTGTATGCATGTAATGTGAGATTAAGCGCTTGTAAAGCAATTAGGTACTGGTCTGGGTAGTCTATCTAAACCTGAAAAGAATTTATCTGGTTGTTTTTAAATCCGTCCGTTAGCAGGTACAGGAGGTAATCTGCCAACGGACGGATGTTGTATTGCTATAACTCATAGTAGCTGATTTGTTTATTCTATTCTTCCTATTTCTCCTTACCTATTCACCTCCTGTAAGTTTAAAAAACTCGTTAGCGGCGTCCTGTGAGTATAAACTCCTACTCCTTATTGTCGGGGCTCGTCAGCGTAGTACTTGTCCAAAAGGCCGTTATGTTTTCCCTACCGTTGTTTGGTAAGATGGGTATAATAGTACCATTCGGCCATCCGAACCAAAGTCTTTCTGTTAAGCTCCTGATCATTACTTTCAGAATTCACTAACTCCAGCAGTATAGGGAGCTGCCTGCGGACCTGTACGGTCAATTGTGCCGACGTGTACGCGTCCATTTCAGCGTGCGTACGAAACTCCTTAATAGTAGCTGTCATCCGTGGGTTATACTCACTAATAATAAAAGCCGCCTCGTTATCCGAAGCGGCTTCAAACCTATACTTATTTGACATTAATACGATTAATTATGAACTCATAAGTTCAATTAGTTAGGTTGATGAACAATAAATTGCTTGCTTGTTTCTTTGGGGAGTTATAGACTTAGTTCCTCACCAAAGCTCTGTCGGATGTTGTACGGGCGGATTGTTTCAACTTTCCTTACCTGCAAGGTCATCCTGGACATTCTTTTACAGCGTACCGTTACTGTCTTCAGATTGTTTTCACTATGTCCCTGCCAGTTGTTGAACCAGTGGCGCTGCTTGGATTGGTAAGCTTAAAGATGCAATACGCGTAGTATTGCTTTTCAATTTCAGATTAGATACATTGGTCTACTACTTTAAGTACTCACTATTTCTTTTTCCCACTAATCTTTTTCACTTCTAAAAGAACCTGATTACTATTTAAGTACATAGCACTATTTGAAGGCAAGTTAATAAATAATTATTTATTAATCCACATTATTCCAAGTAAAAATATAAATCCGGGGGTTGGCTCTGTATTCTCAAAGCACCCCCTGCGGTTGTATCTTACTCAGTATAAACCGACTACACTTGGCTGGCCTTAGAGTCTTTTTGAGCGCAACTATAAACAATTCAGAAATAAGCCAGGAGCCCGAAGAAAGCAGAGTTCTATCCAGGCAACAGCACTGTTTCCCACCAGTAGCGCCGTAGGGAGCCAAAAGTCTGGAACCAGTGTGAGCCTTCGGCGGACTTAACCAGGTAGGCCGAGCAACCCAGCTCGTAGGCCTCCCGGATCTCAGCCTTGTCAGTAGAGCCACCTAGTACAATCAGGGGGAGGTTGTGATAGGGGGAAGTACTACTTTTCAACTCTTCCAGCCATTGCTTACGATCCTCGGTTAGTTCCAGCAGTATGAGTTTAGGAAGGGTTCGGCTGGTATCCAGCCACTCCTTCAGGTAGGTATCGGCCTGCTGCAGGTCTGCTGTAATAACCAGTTCTACTTCCGGCAAACACTGCCGGCCAGCCGCCTTGATTTCTATCGGGTCAGTAGTGACATCGGCTATCAACAAAAGCCTGGCCTGTTGAAAGTTAATGGGGAAATAAATATGTCCCTGACTAGTGGCCATAAAAGATTTTTTCGAACAAAATCACAGCGTAGGTTTGGGGGTAGGTACTTTTCTGCTCTACCAATTAACAGCAGCAGATAAATTTCCTTTGTAATAGTAGACAATAAACGGCAGCAAACCAACCTTTTTACAAATGTCTACTAAAAGGTAGACGTTTCAGTCAGAGCAGGATTGTTGTGTTCGGTAAGGTCTGGGAACTTGTGTAGTGATTTTAAAGCAAAAAACCCCGCAAATTGTTACATGAGCGGGGTTTTTTGATGTTCTGTTGGTCATGTAGCGGTTGACCAGGCCTTTCTGGCTGTTCAGTGCTGGATCAGAGCCTCCTGAACCTTATACCCTTTCATACCTGATTATTTTGGCTACTGACAGCAGGAAAAGAGGTGGAGCTTGATGAGTAAATTAAAGATTACATTTTTCATCCAGGCAAATAATGAATTCTCTGCGTCCTGCTGCTATACTCATGCTGGCATGAGTTGTTAAAAGTGAGAAAGCTCCTCATTAATAGTGCTTTGTTTGATAATACCTGTAATTCCCACTTGCTCAGTTGGTATACCGGGCTACAAAGACATCATTACTACCACTGGAAGTAAGGGTAGTGGAGCCAAAGGCAGCGGTGTTCCAAAAGTTCCCAGTCACATACACATTGCCATTGCCGTCTACAGCTATGCCTCGTCCTACATCACCATCTGCGCCCCCAGCTTGCTGCGCCCACTGTACCACTCCGCTGCTGTTGTACCGGGCTACAAATACATCAGCACCGCCAATGGAAGTAAGGGTAGAATTGCCAAAAGTAGCGCTGCCATAAAAGGTTCCACTTACATACACGTTGCCGCTGCCGTCTACGGCTATACCTTGTACTTCATCATAATCAGTCCCCCCTGCTTGATGTGCCCACTGTACTTCGCCACTGCTGTTGTACTTTGCTACAAATACATCATTACTCCCCCTGGGATTAAGTGTTGTGAAGCCAAAGGTAGCGCCGCCCTGGAAGCTCCCAGTCACATATACGTTTCCATTGCCATCTACGGCTATGCTTCGTCCTTGTTCCGTACTTACCCCTCCTGCTGGCTGCACCCACTGTACTGCTCCACTGCTGTTGTACTTGGCTACAAATACATCATTACCACCATAGGCATTAAGTGTTGTGGAGCCAAAAGTAGCGCTGCCCTGGAAGTACCCGGTCACATAGACATTGCCATTGCCATCTACGGCTATACCGTATCCTACATCACTATTACCCCCCCCTGCTTGCTGCCCCCAAAGCACCGCTCCGCTGCTGTTATACTTGATTACAAATACATCATAAATACCACTGGAAGTAAGGGTTGTGGAGCCAAAGGTAGCACTACCATAAAAGTACCCGGTCACATACACATTACCACTGCCGTCAACAGCTATGCCTTGTCCTTCATCATAATCAGTCCCTCCGGCTTTCTGCGCCCATTGCACCGCCCCGCTGCTATTGTACTTGACTACAAATACATCAGCGCCTCCACTGGAAGTAAGGGTTGTGGAGCCAAAGGTAGAGCTGCCATAAAAGTACCCGGTTATATATACATTGTCCCCGCCATCTACTGCGATGGCTAGTGCCATATCATAATTTGTTCCCCCTGCTTTCTGCGCCCATTGCACCGCTCCGCTGCTGTTGTACTTGATTACAAAGACATCATTGATACCACTGGAAGTTAGGGTTGTGGAGCCAAAGGTAGCACTGCCATAAAAGTAGCCGGTCACATATACATTACCACTGCCGTCAACAGCTATGCCTCGGCCTTCTTCACTACTTGTCCCTCCGGCCCTCCATGCTATCGCATCGGGTGAGGTATCTCCTGCGGGTTTACTGCTGCGCACCCATTTGCTGCCATTGTAGTATCGCATGCATAGAAAAGTTAAATCATAGGCCTGGTCACCAGGTTGCGGAGAAGGTAATGCTACTATCTCATTATAAGGCAGACGAGGCGTAGCAGCGCCTAAGCAGATCCAGCCGCTGGCACTGAATAGCTGCAAACAGTTCAGGCTGGTGTTGAAGATGACCATGCCGCTGGCGGGTGAGGCGATGGCATCGCGCTGCTCCGAGCTCATGCGCGGGGGTAGAAAAGCTTTGTTGGTACTTTCCAGTTCCAGTACGGCTGAAGGGTTGGGTACACCCGAGCCATCCCCAATTTTTATCTGGGCTTGGGCTATGGTAGCAAAAGAGAGAAATAAAATGGACAGAGAAATAAGGAAGTAATGCTGCTTCATAGATAGAGGATGAGTAAGGAATTTGCCTGTAAGCAACTATAATTGCAGCACCTTTGCAACTTCTATGTAGGAATGTTATTAAACGGTATTATTCAGACTTACGGCAGAGCAGCTGCATTGTAGAGACTATCCTTACCAAGGTGCTAAGAGTGATGAAGCACGTGCATGTGAAGCAACCAAATGCCTTAAAGCAAAGCCCCGCCAGGCCGCGGGGCTTTTTTGTAGCTTGAGACCGAAATAAATTCGATATTGAACGATATATCTAAAACAGAAACCTGGCCATGGCACTAAGTTCCAATTCATTATTTCATTTTACCCGCGGTGGATATGAGGCCATTCAGAGCATACTCAAAGATGGCTTTTGGATTAAATATAGATGTGAAGATATGCCCCAGAATATGTTGAAAGGTATTTATTCTTCTAACACATCGGAAAGTATAACTGAACGGGATGCTTCGATTAATGAGGGGGTAATGTTTAAGCAATACCTTTATATACCCATGGTATCTTTTTGTGATATTCCTCTTTCAAACACACGGGAGCATCTCAGATTTTATGGCTCGGAGCATCAGGTAGAAAAAGTAGGTAAGAAAGAGATTAAGTATTTAGGCTATGCTATTGGATTAAGCAAAGAATGGGCTGTTACTAAGCGGATGAATCCTCTTATCTACATAGCTCATAACAGTCACCTAGCCCAAAGTTTAGTATACCAACACAAGTTAGACCAATTAAAAAAAATCGAATCCTGGCCCCCGAATATAAATATAGATCCGCCTGTCGTGTATTATCCACCAGTTCCGATTGACTTAGATAAAGGAATAATTCAAGACCAGTACGGCAATCAATTCCCCACATCTTACCTCTATGTTAAACCAGTTTCAAAAATCAATTATCATATAGGGAAAGAGTATCCGGTTCGGTATCAGGATGAGAAAGAGTGGCGTTATATTCCTGATGATGCCTGTATAATTTATGACAAGCAAAGGCTCTTTAGTTCAAACCACGCCATCTTCTATGAATCTTTTAATACTAATAGAGACCGAGCGCTGAAAGAAGTAAGTGACAAATATGACAACCTTACGTTTAGTCATCAGGATATCACCCATATCATTGTTGGTAAAAATGAGGAAATCCCAGCTATTCAGAGAGAGATTGAATTAGTATATGGCAGTGTAGCTTCACCAGATGAGCTACGATTACTTTATTCCAAGGTCACTTCCTATGAAACACTGGAGAAAGATGTCTTTTCTTCCTGACCCGGCAGGAAGAATGCGGAGCATAAAACAAAGAAATAACCTATTGTTACGCCCGTGACACCCTTACAAAGAATAGTACAACGTAATGGCCGCTTCTGCGGCTTTTTTTGTGGGACGTCCTATTTCTTGCCTTTTTTCTCTAACGAAAGTCGAAATACTTTGTAAGACTATAAGGAATGGAGGCAAAAGAAGCGTAAGGAAATGAGAGTCAGATTTGTTCGCATTTCGGCATCGATCCTTACTAAAAGGATCAACTGCAACATTCTATCTTTCTTTTCGCACTGCTTTTACTTAATTAATCGTAGTCCTACGAAGGTTTTCATACCATTGAAAATTTTATTGAGATTTTAAAGGAAGCGGCCGGTTCCGGGGATTTTAAAGTGATTTTAAAGTAAAAAACCCCGCTCACATTGCTGCAAGCGGGGTTTTCTTGTTGTTCTGTTGGCCGACAAGGACTCGAACCCTGAATAAGACAACCAAAATGTCCTGTGTTACCATTACACCATCGGCCAGAACCGTAATTGTGATGCAAAAGTACAGCGATAGAAGATAGCTGTCAAGTACTATCTCAAAAAAATATCAAATACTGGCTACCTCTACGCTGCCGGCTATCTTTTTCACCAGCCCCTGCAGTACCTTGCCGGGGCCACACTCCACAAAATGAGTAGCTCCGTCGGCTACCATCTGCTCAACCGACTGGGTCCAGCGTACCGGAGCCGTCAGCTGGGCGATCAGATTGGCTTTGATAATATCTACGTCGGTGGAAGGCATAGCGTTTACATTTTGATAAATGGGGCAGCGGGGTGCGTTGAAAGAGGTACTTTCAATCGCCTGCGCCAGCTCCTCGCGGGCAGGCTGCATGAGCGGGGAATGAAAAGCGCCTCCTACCTGTAGTACCAATGCCCGCTTGGCACCGGCCGCTTTGAGTTTTTCGCAGGCCAGGGTTACACCTTCCACCGAACCCGATATCACGACCTGCCCGGGACAGTTGTAGTTGGCCGGTACTACTACCTCACCTTCAATAGAAGCACACACTTCTTCAATGGTTTGGTCGTCCAGCCCCAGAATAGCCGCCATCGTAGAAGGACGCGCCTCGCAGGCTTTCTGCATGGCATCAGCCCGCTGGGCTACCAGCCGCAGGCCATCTTCGAAGGAAAGACCACCCGCCGCCACCAGCGCCGAAAACTCACCCAATGAGTGCCCAGCTACCATGTCGGGAGCAAAGTCGGAGGAGACCCGGGCCAAAGCCACCGAATGCAGAAATATAGCGGGTTGGGTAACGTTGGTCTGCTTGAGTTCCTCGTCGGTACCTTCAAACATGGTTTGGGTAATGTCAAAACCAAGTATATGGTTGGCCTGGTCAAACAAAGCCTTCGCCTGCCCGGAAGACTGGTACAGGTCAGCGCCCATGCCTTTAAACTGCGAGCCCTGCCCCGGAAATACGTATGCCTTTTTCATAGGTTACTGTCAAGATATAAACGGATTATTTTCATTAATAAAAATAGCCCGGTCTGCTGCGAGCCGGGCTACAAAATAAAGGATTACTCTTCAAAGTAGGAAATAGGGTTACAGGAACCTGCCCTGCAGCTCCGGCGTAGGCAACCGGCACGTCTCTTTCCGGCCAAACCACTGGTAGCGGTGCCGGGCTATCCAGCTATAAACCGCGTCCCGCAGAAAGCGGGGTATCAGTTTAAATACATACAGGCCCCACCACACGCCTCCCAGCAGCCTCGCTACTTCCAGGGCAGCGTCGGACTTCTGATAGAGCTTATCGCCTTTCAGCAGGATAAAACTTTCGTAGTCGGTGTCCGGCAGGTTGTACCTACGAAGTACCGCCTCTCCCGCTTTGGACTGTAAGGAGGCAAACTTAAGCTTCTGCTGTTTATCCTGGCCAATCAGGAAATTGACCGCGCCGTTGCACAGGTTGCATACCCCGTCAAAGAATACGATGTTCATCAGCGCAGCAGTTGCACCCATCCTTTCAGCACCAGCGGTTCGCTGCTGCGCTGCACCGACTCAAAGCGCACCACCACCTCGTAGTAGTACTGGCCCGAGGGCAGGTCCTGACCGGCGCTGTTCTTGCCGTTCCAGTTGATGCCCACGTCCGTGGTCTCAAACACCTTCGTGCCCCAGCGGTTAAACACCCGGAACTCTACCGTCTCCACAAAGCCCGGACAGTTCAGCGGCCTGAAGACATCGTTCTTGCCGTCGTTGTTGGGCGTGAATACGTTCGGCAGGGAAAACTGCGGACAGTTGTCCTTGCAGACAATGTTGCTGGGCGCGCTCTCGTTGCCAAAGCGGTTCACGGCCGTCACGTAGTAGCAACCCGCAAAAGAGCTTAGGTTAGTATGGGCGTAGCTGGTGGCCGGTGGTGTAGGCGGCGGCAGTACTGAGGTCAGGTAGGTAAGCTCATCGTCCTGATAGCGGGCGTAGTAAATCTTGTACTCAACAATGTTAGGGTCACAGTTGCCTCCTTGGGCGTTCTGCGCCGGATAGGTCCACGACAGGTTGTTGGTAAAGGTGGTCTGGTTGCAGAAAGCATCCGGAGCCAGCGAAGCACAATCCAGTGTATCGAGCGTCAGCACCGGCGGACAGGGCCGGATGGTGTCTATGGGGCTCACGCAGATAATCTGGGAGAAGTTAAACAACAGGTTTGGCCGGATGCGCGCGCTGTTGTAAGAGCCCACGGTTTCTACCCGGTAGCAGTAGGTTGAGTCGGCCGATAAGGTAACGCTCTGCGTTCCATCGGCGCTGATGCGGTCGGTGCCGTCGTCGGTAAAGGTAAAGGTTTCCGGCCCCTGCACGGCCACGTCGGCGATCTGGTTAAATACCCCCGAACGGCCGCGTACTTCGCGGTAAATCCGGTGGCGCTGCCCCGTGTTGTCCCAGGGTACATTGGCCGTCCAGCTTAGGCGCACCTGACGCGAAGCGGCTGCTTCCTGCCGCAGGCGCACACTACTGGCGGGCTCGGTTTCATCCAGCTTCACCAGACTGCCGTTGCTGGTAAAGTAGTAGTCGAGCCGGTAGCGGTAGGCATTGGCTTCGGTGTTCAGGCCGCGGTCCACAAAGACCGTGTCGGCTACGCCGGGCTGCAGATTGGTCGTAATGGTAGTAACCGGCACAAAATCGGTTCCGTTCAGACCCGTAGCCCGGAACAGCCGGTACTGCGAAGGACCATCGCCGGTACCGGGAGCCAGCCCGATGGGGCGGGTCCAGCGAACGGTAATCTGGCCGCGGGTCTGGCTGGTGGAGTCGACGGTGACGTTGGTCAGCACAGGCATCAGCTGGGGCAGGTCCAGACAGAACTCGGCCGAGGGCAGGCTGGTACCGCCGCCGTTGAGGCGGTTGGGCTCGGTGGGGCTGGCGCCCGGACGCGGAAACTCCACCACCAGGCGGTAGCTGTAGTTAATCCCCCGCCGTAGTCCCTGCCCCTGGTTGTTATCCACGTAAAAGGTTTCTCCCACGCCCACGCGGGCCACTTCCTGGTAGCCCAGCCCCACGGGCAGGCCCGGCTGACAGGTACCGGCCTCGTAGTTGGAGCAGCCCTCCCGACGGTAGACCACGATCTGAGCACCCGGTACCTGGCACTGGTAGGCGCTCCAGCTCACGCGGAAGGCGCGGCCCGAGGCGTCCACGGCGGGTTCGACCCGCAGGTTCACCGGCCGGGGGCCGTACACCCGTATTTTCAGGGTCTTGATGTCGACGAGCTTGCGGAACAGCGACGGGTTGGGGACGTTGGGGCCGGCGTTGTCCTCCACCTTAAAGAGCACGTCGTAGGGTTCCAGCCGGATATGTTCGCAGCCGGTCTGCCAGTTGAACGCCCCCGTTACCCGTCCCTGGGCATTCTGCTGGGCTACTGTAAAGGTGGCATTCTGCAACGGAACCAGGTCGCTGCGGTAGACCCCGCCGTTGGTGGTCAGCACCAGGCGGTCACCGTTTTTGTCAGTAGCTACAATATTTTGTCGAATGAGCGTTCCGGCCTCCACGCACAGGTCGGGCAGCGAGTCCAGCCGGGGTCGGTCGTTGCGTGCCTCCACTACGATGATCTGCATTTCCCGGACAATCTCCCCAATCTTGACGCCGTTGCGCCATTCCTCTACAATAAAGGCTACGTTGTAGTAGCCCGGTATGGAGGGAGCGTCCCAGATCAGGTCTCCCGTAATGGCATTGATGCTGAAGGTGGAGGGAAATACTCCGTTTTCGGTAGGTCCCTCGGGCTGTACCTTGTTGGGGTCCACGTACTGTACGTCGCGGCCGCGGCCGGCCGTAGAGCTGCGCTGGGGCGTGACCATGCGGTAGGCCAGGCTGTCGCCATCGGCGTCGAAAGCGCCCGGGTTGTGGATGTAACGCTGCCCTACGGCCGCCAGGTCAATGGGGGGATTCAGCAGCACGGGGGTGCGGTTGAGGCCCAGACCCGCGTTGATAACTAAAGTAGAGCGGATAAAGAAGTCAATCTCCTGGGTAGGCGGGGGCGAAATGTTCAGTACGTTGTTATTCCGGTTCTGTAGCGCGGTAGAAATGACAAATCGGCCCGGAGCCGGGAAGGTATAGATAAAGGTGTACTCGTTGCGGGTGGTATTGTTGCCAATATCAACAATAGGAAGCTTCCGCAGTACATTGATAGGTCCCACGTCACCCACATAAAAATTCACATCAACCTGCGCGTCAGCTGCCGGCCGACCGTTCTGCATATCAAAATAGGCCGTCAGGGTAATTTCGTAGGTGAGAGAGGTGGTTGAGATCCGTCGGGCCGTAATTTCCCCCGCCCGCACGTGAGTAGCCGAGGCGTTATGGGCAAGTACAGCAAAAAAAAGTAAAAAGAATATACACTGTAGTGATGGGCGCATATAAGGACAATTGATGCTTAGTTAGGTTTTTGCGATAATTCTTGAACGAAAAATACACGAAAATATATGTGTTTTCAAGCAGTAAAAGTAGTAATGAGGTATAGTAAGGTACTTTGTCGTTTTCTGCCAATCTTGATTCCGTACAAACCAAACATTCATTTTGCACAAACTGTTAGACCGGCAAGAACTTAAAACTATTATAAATAAATAGTATTTGAGCAAATTTGAACGGTATTTATTGTATCGGATTCGTTTGTCCCGTACCTTTGAAAGGTTATAATTGTACCATTTTTCGCACTAAATAACCCTGGTTGTTTGCTATGTCGTGGCTAACACAAACGTTGTCGAGTTCTATTGGAAAAAAACTCGTTATGGCCCTTACAGGCCTCTTTCTATGTACCTTCCTGATCGTTCACCTGGTCGGGAACCTGCAGGTATTCCGGCCGGATGATGGCCTGGCTTTTAACAGCTATACCGTATTCATGACTACAAACCCCTTTATCAAAACTATTTCCTGGGGGCTGTATACTATGATTTTGCTGCACGCTATTGGTGGTATTCATCTGGCTTACATAAACCGACAGGCCCGCGGCCGGGTTGGTTACAAGCGGTCTGATAACCAGAGTAGCTGGGCCAGCCGTAATATGGCCATTCTGGGTATTGTCGTTTTTCTGTTTATTGTGGTACACATGGCTAACTTCTGGTACACCTACAACTTTGGTGAGGTACCCTTCAAGAAGTACACCGTGGACCTGACCGAAGGACGCCTCCTTGAAACCGAAATTATGCCCCAGGACTACCGCCTCAGTACCAAGCTTGAAGAGCGCCTGAGCGACGATGGTACTTCCAAGACCGTGATTGTAAAAGATCTGTACGCGCGGGTGGAGGCTACTTTCACGAATCCTTTGGTGGTGCTGTTTTATGTTTTAGGGGTAGCAGCGCTGGCGTACCACCTGGCACACGGCTTCTGGAGCGCCTTCCAGACCGTAGGTTTAAATCACCCGAAATACACTCCATTGATTCAGGGGATTGGCTTCTGGATCTTTGGGATTATTATTCCGGCAGCCTTTGCAGTTATGCCTTTGTACATTTTTTTCAGGCAAATGATGTAATGCTTCCATTCATTAAAGATTATTTAAACTGAACTCAATATGGCAACTTCATCTCTTTTGGATGCCAAAATCCCCGCTGGACCACTGGAAGAAAAATGGACCCGATATCGTTCTTCGGTTCCGCTGGTAAACCCTGCCAACAAGCGTCGGCTTGAAGTAATTGTGATAGGTACTGGTCTGGCCGGTGCCTCCGCCGCGGCCACGCTGGCTGAGCTGGGTTATAAAGTTAAAGCTTTCTGCTTCCAGGATTCTCCGCGCCGGGCTCACTCAATTGCGGCTCAGGGAGGTATCAACGCCGCCAAAAACTACCAGAACGACGGCGACTCAATCTACCGTCTGTTTTATGATACAGTAAAGGGAGGTGATTACCGCTCGCGTGAGGCCAATGTGTACCGCCTGTCCCAGGTTTCGGGTAGTATTATTGACCAGTGCGTAGCGCAGGGGGTACCCTTTGCCCGGGAGTACGGCGGGCTGCTGTCCAATCGCTCGTTTGGAGGGGTACAGGTACAGCGTACCTTCTACGCCGCCGGCCAAACCGGCCAGCAACTACTGCTCGGAGCTTACTCAGCGCTGGAGCGCCAGGTGGGAATAGGGGCGGTAAAAATGTACACCCGCCACGAAATGCTTGATGTGGTAGTCATTGATGGCAAATGCCGGGGTATTATAGCCCGTAACCTGGTTACCGGTGAAATTGAACGGCACGCTGGGCACGCAGTGCTGCTTTGCTCCGGGGGCTACGGCAACGTATTCTACCTGTCGACTAATGCCATGGGTAGTAACGTAACTGCCGCCTGGAAAGCCCACAAACGGGGAGCGGCTTTTGGTAACCCCTGCTTCACTCAGATTCACCCTACCTGTATCCCGGTATCGGGTGAGCACCAGTCCAAGCTGACGCTGATGTCGGAGTCGCTGCGTAACGACGGACGGATATGGGTACCTTTGAAGCAGAATGATAACCGAAACCCTAACGATATTCCCGAAGCCGAGCGTGACTACTATCTGGAGCGCCGTTATCCGGCCTTTGGTAACCTGGTACCACGCGACATCGCTTCCCGCGCCGCCAAAGAGCGCTGCGACGCCGGGTACGGCGTAGGGCCGTCGAGAATGGCCGTGTACCTCGATTATACCTCAGCCATTGACCGGTACGGAAAAGGCGAAGCCAACAAAAACAACATGGATAACGCCAGCGCCGGGCAGATTCGCGACATGGGTAAAGCGGTGGTGAAGGAAAAGTACGGAAACCTGTTTGATATGTACAAGCAGATTACCGGCGAAGACCCCTACGAAGTACCTATGCGTATTTATCCGGCGGTACACTATACCATGGGGGGTATCTGGGTTGACTATAACCTCATGACCACCGTACCTGGTTTGTACGCGTTGGGCGAGGCTAATTTTTCTGATCATGGCGCCAACCGCCTGGGTGCTTCGGCGCTTATGCAGGGACTGGCCGACGGGTACTTCGTTATCCCGTATACCATCGGGGCTTACCTGGCCAATGAAATCCGGTCGGGTGATATTTCGGTCAATCACGAAGCATTCGATAAAACCGAACGGGAGGTAATAGAGCGCATTGAGAAGCTTCTTTCCATCCAGGGCAAGACCTCACCTGAGCACTTCCATCGCCGCCTGGGCAAAATCATGTGGGACAAGTGCGGCATGGCCCGCAATGCCCAGGGGTTGCAGGAGGCGATTCAGGAAATCAGGGCGCTTCGTAAGGAGTTCTGGAGTGATGTAAGAGTAACGGGTACTGCCGATGAGTTGAATCCGGAACTGGACAAAGCCGGACGCGTGGCCGATTTTATGGAATTGGGCGAACTGATGTGCCTGGATGCGCTTACCCGTAATGAATCCTGCGGGGGCCATTTCCGGGAAGAGTACCAGACCGAAGATGGCGAAGCCCTGCGCGACGATGAAAATTTTATGTACGTGTCGGCCTGGCAGTACCAGAGCGAAAGCCAGTGGGAACTCCATAAGGAAGATCTGGAATACGAAAACATAAAGATTGCCCAGCGCAGTTACAAGTAGCTCTCATATTGGCATGCTTTTTTCAAGTCAGCGGTAACCATGGGAGTAGGCCTACTAGCTACAAGTAGGCCTGCTCCCGTATTTATATGTAAAGTCCATCTCAAAACTTTAATTTTATAAGTATGTCGCCGTCCATTAACAAAACTATTCCCTGGATAGCAGCTGGCCTTGCTATGGCCTCTGCGTTGCTTTTTGCCATCTATACCGACCACCGTTGGGAAGATTGGTACATTACTTTTCGGGCATCCAAAAACCTGGCGGAGGGAGTAGGCTTTACGTATAATTTAGGCGAACGAATCCATTCCTTTACCTCACCATTGGGGACTTTAATCCCCGCTTTGTTGTACTACATTACCTGGAACGATGAAGCCGTCATCTGGCTTTTCAGGGTCGTCAATATCCTTTTGCTCGGAACAGCCGCCAAACTGGTATTCAGCATGTTCTTTGACAAGTTGAAAGCCCCCCTTTGGTTAGCATTTTTAATAACGTTGCTGCTGGTGTTTGATGGCAAAAGCATGGACTTCAGCATCAATGGCATGGAAACCGCTTTTATGCTGCTGGGTATTGTGCTCTTCATTCGGGAGTTGTTTCGTGACTCTATGCCCAACCCCCTGCGGATCGGACTTATCTGGGCATTCCTGATGTGGAGCCGTCCGGATGCATTTATTCACATTGGTTCCATTCTGGTTGGGTACCTTTTGTTCAAAAACCGGTCACTGCCTTACATCCGGGCTTTTTTCAGAGCGGCCGTTATAGGAGTTATCTGCTACCTGCCCTGGCTTATATTTGCCTGGGCTTACTACGGAAACCCCATTCCCAATACAGTACTGGCCAAAGGTTCTCTGACGTTTAGTACTATTATAGACCGGGCCCTCCAGTACGGTCAGGCTATTTTTACGAGCCTTATTGACGGCGACGGTCCTTTTATCTGGATTTTTGCACCTGCCTATTTTCAGACCGGTGGCTGGCCCCAGCTGCTGATGTTCGCGTTGAAATGGCTGTCCTATCTGGTCGTGTTTCTGTGGGCGATTCCCCGGGTCAGTGCCAATGCGCGTTTCCTGTCATTTGCCGCGTTTTGCATTGCCTCCTACCTGATTATATTTTCACCTTTTATATACCCCTGGTACATACCGGCGGTCACAATCATAAGTGTGATAGCGCTTGGCTGCGTTCTGACTCAACTCGCTACGACTACTAGGGGGGTAGCCAGCAAGAGCCGCCCATGGGTACCGGCCGGTATTGTAGCGGTGGTAATGGCCGTGCAGGTGTGGGTGTACACCGGCGGTCTGATTCAGATGAAGCAGCAGCAGGAGCTTATTGAATATGGTTTAAGAAAAGAAATAGGTCTCTGGCTGAAAAGCGAAGCCCAGAGTAACAAAGAAACCGTATTTCTGGAGCCGCTGGGGTACATAGGGTACTACTCCGGACTTACCATGTACGATTACCCCGGACTGGGGAATAAAACCATGATCAATGCGCGTAAAAAGCTCGGTTCTGAATCTTACATTGAACTGGTCAACTACATCCAGCCCGACTGGGTGGTGGTCAGGCCCGGTGAGCTCAAAACTACCAAACCCGAGCAAACGCAGTCTTTTGAATCTAATTATACCCTGGCCAGGAGCTTTGACCGTAAACCCACTATTGAAAGTTTATCTATTTATGGAAGAGGTTTCCTTAGGTATGATAGTCAATACATGATATATAAAAAAAAACAAACCGATAGTAAAAAAATAGCTTATGGACGCTAATATGCACCTCACTCTAAATGTTTGGAGACAGAAAAATAAAAGTACAGAGGGTGATTTTGTAACCTACGAAGTAAGTGACATCTCGCCGGATATGTCGTTTTTAGAAATGCTGGACGTGCTCAACGAGCGGCTCGTCCACGAAGGCAAAGAACCCGTAGCCTTTGATCATGATTGTCGCGAAGGTATTTGTGGAAGTTGCTCCATGTACATCAACGGCCGTCCCCACGGTCCGTTAAAAGGAGTAGCTACCTGCCAGCTGCACATGCGCTCGTTTAAAAGTGGAGATACTATTGTCATTGAACCCTGGCGGGCGGTTGCATTTCCGGTTATAAAAGATTTGGTAACGGATCGTGCCGCTTTGGACCGTATCATAGCCTCGGGTGGCTTTGTGTCGGTCAATACCGGTAATGCGCAGGATGCTAACAGTATACCGGTACCCAAAGAAAATGCCGACGATGCTTTTATGGCCGCCTCCTGCATTGGCTGTGGTGCCTGCATAGCCGCCTGTAAAAATGCCTCGGCCATGCTCTTTGTTTCGGCCAAAATTTCGCAGCTGGCTTTGTTGCCACAGGGTCAGGCCGAACGCAAGATACGGGCCGAAAAAATGATTGCCCAGATGGATGCGGAAGGTTTTGGTGCCTGTACCAATATGGGTGCCTGCTCGGCTGAGTGCCCAAAAGAAATTTCACTGGATACCATAGCCCGCACCAACCGCGAGTACCTGGGAGCCAAAATGACTTCGAGCGTAGTATAAAAATTAATATACAAGGTTCCCCGTCAGGTACCTTGTAAAACAGAAAGGGCGGCTGAACATGTTCAGCCGCCCTTTCTGTTGAATTCTGTACTTCGTACTTCTCTCCAGCTTTAAAGATTATTTCTTGGCAGTGGAGTCTTTCTTGGCGGCAGCACCACCATTTTTGGCCGTATAGGCCTTATTTAGACCTTGAAGCATTTTCTGAGTAACATTCAGGGTACTATCAGCGTAAAGAATACCCCCACCCTGCGTATAGCCCAGTACGTACTCATACTGGTTGTCTTCGTTGTACTGCTTTATGTACTGCTGAATCTGGTTATACAGCATTTCGTTTTTGTTAGCTTCTTCCTGAGCCAGCTGCTGCGCCGAACGGTCGCGGTACTGTACAAGGTCCTGCTGCTTTTTCATAAGCTGCGCTTCGGTCGAGCGGGCCTGATCCAGCGTCATGGTTTGCGCGCGCTGCTGAAAGAAAGCAATCTCGTTTTCCAGGGAGCGGCCCCGGGTTGTCAAATCATTTTCCAGCTGGAAACGCTTACTTTCCAGTTCTTTCTTGGTATCCTTAAAAAACTCGTAATTACTCAAAAGTGAATCTACCTGTACGTACACAATGCGCCGTCCACCGATGCCTGATGAGTCGGTAGCACCGGCCGAACCCGATCTACCTCCGGAAAAATGCAAAAAGTACAATACCGCCAACGCCACAGTCAGCACAATGTTCCAGATAAGAGAAGTGTTATTGTTCACGATACTTTAATTGTTTTGGGGTAAATGGTTTTTTAAAAGAGCCGCAAATATACTAATTTGTATAGCATGGTTTATACATGCGGCATTAATTTGGTTTTGTGCTACTTACAACTTTTTCGAAAGCTACCGGCGGTACACCAACTGGTCTTTCTTCCTAAACATATTTTTAAGCTGGAAGCCCGCCAGACCGGCAAATCCTGCCACCAGGCCGCCTATCAAAGCCGCCACACCAGCCATAGCCAGGCCATTGGGCAGGAAGAAGATCCGGGAGATGCGGTCAGACATGACACCGGCGGTCTGGTTGTGCAGGTACCAGGCGTACCCCAGCCACAGTACCCCTACCGCTACCAGGCTGAAGAAGAAGGCCCGCCACCCGTTTTTGGACAGCCACATACAAACCAGAAACGGCACCAGCGCTATGACCCACCAGGGCAAAAAAAATTGGAGGAGGGCCGCCAGAACGAGTATTACTATAAATTCCATAATTGCTATCGTTTAATTTTTCTTCATTACTACCCTGGAAGTAAGCCGGGGGTGGTTCTGGTCCGGCGACTGCAGGTACAACAATTCATTCAACTCCCCTTTTTCCCACTTTTCGAGCAGGTTGAGGTAGTAGGGGCTGCCCGGATTGCCCGACTGCCCACCCGGATAAATACCGTAGGCTTTCGGCTCCGGCCCCAGCTCCACCACCATCCGCCACGAGGGACCGTGGTGCTTGCTGGTGGCATTGACGATACTTCCACCGCCGCCATTCCGGACGGGCAGTGCGTTGAAGGGTTTCAGCATCCGGGTCAGGTGTCGTATCTCGGTATCTTTTACCAGCGCCCACTGCCACTTTGGGCCCATGGGGCCGTGGTGTATGCCTAGGGTATCCAAAGCCGCCTTGAAACTACCCGCTACTACATCCTGAATGGTTTCGCGGGCGGGGGTCCGGACGTTATCGAACCAGCGGGCATCGGGCTGGTTAATTAACATGTATAAGGTGCGGTCGCGCGTCGGGTAGCGCATACCAAGCGAGTCCGACGAGAATTCATCTTTCCAGATAGCGTCCGCCAGGGTTGGGTACCACTCTTCAAAAATAGAGGCCGCCACCGAGGTAGGCTGGTTCTGGTAGTCCCACTGTTCCAGTGTGTGTACCGTTGCTTTTTGGGTAGCAGTCAGAGGTACTGCTTTCACGTACCTGAGTAAAGTAGGCAGTACGTTCCGGGCCAGTACATTGAAGTTATCATTCTGCAGCATTCGCAGGCTGTCGGCAGTAGCCCCGTTCATGGCCTGTAGCCGCTCATTGATCCGGACGCCCCGCTCCGACGGAGCCTGCCGCCAGTTAATGTAGTAAGGATACGAAGGGTCCACCGACGACTGATTGGCCGAGCTGACAAAGCCGCGGGCCGGGTTACGCACGTGCGGATTCTGTTCCATGGGTATCCAGCCCTGCCAGTCGTGGGCCGGATTGCCACCGTCGAGCAGAAACTTGCCCTGCTGCTTCCATTTCAACGGAAACTTACCATTGACGGTAATCCCGATGTTTTTACTATTATCTGCGAATACGAAATTCTGGGCCGGGCCCACGTAATGCGTGAGCGCCTGGCGGTAATCATCGTAGTTAGTAGCACGATTGAGCGCGTGAAACGTCAGGAAGTTGTTACCAGGCTCGTGCCCGATCCACTTTACGGCCATGGTGGGTCCGTGGTGCTTTTCGCCCTGGTAATAGGCTACGGGGCCGTGGTGGGTATAAACCACTTCTTCCCGCACGGGTTCCTGCCCTTTTACCCGTATGAGTTCCTCCCGCTTGCTGGTTGGCTTCCACTGGTTGTCGTGCCAGTAACTGGTACGGGCCTCATCGCCAAAGCGGACCTCGTACAGGTCCATCACGTCGGCGTCTACGTTGGTTACGCCCCAGGCTACATTTTTATTAAACCCAATAATAACGCTGGGTATGCCCGGCAGCGACACTCCGTACACATTAACATCCGGGCCTGATAGCTGTACCTGGTACCAGATGGAAGGCAGGGTGAGCTCCAGGTGCGGGTCATTGGCCAGAATGGGGTATCCGGTGAGGGATTTCTCGGCCGCGATAGCCCAGTTGTTACTGCCCAGCCCTTCCACGGGCCGCTCAGATAGAGCGGAGCGGTCTACAATGATCGTTGAATCAGCCGGTAGTACATCCCGGGGCGGGGCCGGAAGCGGCAGGGGTGTAAAATCCAGCGGAGTACCTTCGGGTATAATGGGGCTTTCCTGAAAAACCGGATAGTTCGGAAAAAGGTCGTCTACTACCTGCTTTCCGTAGGTTTTCAGAATATTGGACATCCTGAGGTCATCCGCCCGACCGGCCAGCGTCAGGGTCATCTGCTCTAGCATCAGCATACATTTGACCGGCTCCCAGGGCTCCGGTGCGTAACCCAGTAGTTTAAACTCCACGGGGTAATCCTTCGGTGCCAGTTGCCGGATGTACTCGTTAACACCCGCCGTATAGGCCAGCATGGCTTCCCGGGAGTCAGGGTTACTCAGCGCCAGCTTCAGATTGGCCTCGGCTCCGTAGCCCAGTCCCAGGCGCCGGTTCTGCCGGTCCATCTCCAGCGTTGCCGGTCCCAGTACTTCCGACAGCCGCCCGGCGGCGGCGCGGGTCTGCAGGTCCATCTGCCAGAGGCGGTCCTTGGCCGTTATGTACCCCTGGGCGTAGTAAAGATCGTAATTGTTTTTTGCAAAGATATGCGGCACTCCTATGTCGTCGAAGCGGATAGCAACCTCCTCGCGCAGGCTGTCCAGCTTTAGCTCTACTACCGTGGAGTCATCGGAGCGTAGGGTTTCTCCATTTTGCCAAAAGCCGGTAAAGGGGCTTACAAAAGGACCCAGAGCGGGTACCGGCCCCCAGGAGCGACTAAGCGCGTAAACCAAACCTATTGTAATAATTACACTTAAGAATGCTTTTACAATTTTCATAAGAGGGTTATATGATAAAAGAAACAAAAGAGCTTACCGCTCCGATTCTATCCGTTTAACGGCCTCGACCAGCGATTTAATCCGCAAAGGGTCCGTGTACAGTATACTTCGTTCGTCGGGTACTTCGCCCGCCATGGATATATCGGCCGGAAAGTAGGTCTGTCGGCCCGGACGGAAGGCTTTTCCGGTAAGGTGCAGGGCATGTACCCCGGCGGACAGAAGTAACGGAGCATTTTCAGCATGTACCCCCCCTCCGGCCATGATTTCTATCCGGCCGTCGGCCTGCTCCACGAGTTGAGCCAGTACTTTCCGCCCCTGCGGGGCCGTGGGTTTCTGGCCGGAGGTCAGGATGCGCTCGGCCCCGCTATCAAGTGCCATTTCGAGGGCTTCCAGAGGATCGGGGGTCAGGTCAAAAGCCCGGTGAAAGGTGACGCCCAGAGGAGCCGCCCGCTTTATCAGCTCGCGGGTACCTGGTACATCCACGCGGCCGTCGGGCTTCAGTACACCCAGTACCAGTCCGTCGGCACCCAGCCGGCGGGCTGTATCTATGTCGCGCCGCATAACCTCCAGCTCGTGTTTATCGTAGACAAAATCTCCTCCGCGCGGGCGAATCATAACGTACAGGGGCAGCCGCAGCTGCTCCCGCACCAGCGCAATCAGGCCGGCGCTGGGAGTAGTACCTCCTTCTCCCAGTCCTCCGCAAAGTTCTATCCGTCCGGCTCCCGCCAGTTGAGCATTAAGGCACGATTCCAGCGAATAGGCGCATACTTCAATGATCATTGGCTGCTAATCAGGAATTGGGGTTTAAAATCTGAAAAATAGTAAACATTTCGGATAGGAAATTCTTTTAGTAGGTAATAAGCAAAAAAACAAACCCTGAAACGGTGCCGACCTGGTACACCAGGGAGGGCGATAAAAGAAAATTGCCAGGATTTTGTTTTTTTATTAAATAGTTAGATACCTTTAAATCAGACGATTAATCGGACATAGAAAAATATTTTTTACAATCAAAAATTTTTTCTATAAAATCTTGTTAAAGATTACCGAGAGAAGCAAATTTTCATACTTTTGCACTCCAAAAATTTTTCGTATCATTTAATCGAAAAGACTTTACTATGTACTGGACACTTGAACTAGCATCGTACCTTGAAGATGCGCCATGGCCAGCTACCAAAGATGAGCTAATTGACTTCGCCATTCGTACCGGAGCACCATTAGAGGTAGTAGAAAACCTACAGGAACTGGAAGACGACGGGCAGCCCTATGAAAGCATCGAGGAAATCTGGCCGGATTATCCCACCAAGGAAGATTTCTTCTTCAACGAAGACGAATATTGAAACACAAGCGGCGCCCTTTATGGCGCCGCTTGTGTTTCAATATATTGGTTGATCTATTCTTTGGGGGTATCCACTAAGACGTCAGCCGCTGAAACGTCAGCCGCTGAGCCGTCAGCCGCTGAACCGTCAGCCTTTCTAAGGCTGGCGCGTTCGTACTTTTTAGGAGCATACAAAAACCCGAAAGCTTCTGCCCCTTCCCGAACGTGTACCTTGTGGTGAACGTAGTGCGCCTTCATAATGCGCTTCATGTAGCGGCTCCGGGGTTTAAAACTGAGCCTGATCCGGCGGTGTACCAGTATATCGTGAAATATAAAGTACGACAGGCCGTAGAGTGTCACGCCAAAGCCTATCCACATAAGTGGCCGCAGGGAAGGTACCTCCGACCCTATTATAATGGTAGCCGTAGCTACTACTCCAAAAATCACACTGAACAGATCATTCTTTTCCCACCAGCTTTTGTGGGGAGCATGGTGTGACTCATGCCAGCTCCACATGGGCCCGTGCATGATATACTTGTGGGTAAACCAGGCGAAGCCTTCCATCAGCAGGAAAGTCCCCAGCATCAATAGTACATTTGTAAGTTGCTCCATTATCCGTATTTCCGAGGGTTAGATTCGTGAGCTAATTCCAAAAAATATTCCTGTTTCGGTCCATCCGGCTCACCTTCAAAAAACGATTTGTAGGCAAAGATTGTTAATAAAATATATTTCTTTTATCGCTTTTTGAAAAGTAAGGAAATCCTTACCTTTAAATAGCACAGGCCTCAATTCCGACCAGGTAATGGATGTTCGATCGCTTAAAGAGTTAGTAAGGCAAGGAGAGGGGGACCATCTGGAATTCAAATTGAAGTCCAACCATCCCGAACGAATTGTCCGAGAAATCGTAGCCTTTGCCAACTCCGGAGGCGGTAAGCTGCTGATTGGGGTTGGGGATGACAAAACGGTCAAAGGTCTTAAGTACGCCGACGAAGATGAGTATATTCTGGTGCGCGCCATTGAAAAATATTGTACCCCCCAGATCAGGTACCGCATAGAAAGAGTACCCCTGACCGACGAGCGGGATGTGCTGGTGTTTCATATCCCTCACAGCCCCGACAAACCCCACTATGTACTGGACGAGCAGGGCAAGCGGCGGGCCTACGTGCGCGTAGCCGACCGCTCGGTACAGGCAAGTTGGGAAATGCGCGAAATTATGCGGCGGGCCCGCCAGGAACGCGATGTACGCTTCCAGTACGGAGAAAAAGAACGTACGCTCATGCAGCTACTCGATAAACAGAAAAGCGTAACGGTAGACTCATTTGCTTCTACGGCGGGCATTCCCCGAAACATGGCTTCCCGTACACTGGTACTGCTCGTGCTGGCCAATGTACTGGAGGTGCATCCTGATGAGATGGTTGATCACTTTACCATGGCCATGCTCTGAAGCAAGTACTTAGGAGACCTGGCCGGTACACTACAACCTCAGCCGCTACGTTGACTTATTAATATAATAATAAAGTAAAAGGTACTCTCCGGTGCTGTTTATGGGTCGCTTCGAAACAATAATCCGGTACTTTTTCAGTTAAATCAGTCAATGCCATGAGTAGTTCTTCTGCGTAACCCACCTAAATACTATATATTTGTTTGGTACTGAAAGCTAATCCACAGGAAGCTGGGTATGATAATTAGTAGATATGAGGACAGAATATTTGAAAATAGCCGTACTGGTGGGCCTGCTGATCTTTTCCGGCGCGGAGGAAACCAATGCCCAACGCCGGTCCAAAGCAGCACGCGATAAGGAAAAAGTAAGTACCTCTGCCTCCTCCGGCTTTCGGCTGGAAGAAGAGAGCCTGACGGCCGATGGCATGAAGTACATGATGATGGACGAGCCGGTTCGGGCGCTTCCGATCTTTGAAAAACTGGTGAAGCAAAGTCCCGCTGATCCTGCCGGTCATTACCTTATGGCTACTGCTCTCATGAAGCTCGAGCGGCTGGATGACGCCAGCCAAAGTGCCATGAAGGCGTACGAACTGGACCCGTCAAACCGCTTTTACGCTCAGCAACTGGCTGAAATATACAGCAAACGGCGCAAATACAGCGAGGCGGCTCTTATCTACGAAGCGCTGCTCAAACAGGACCCCGCCAACATACAGTACGGAATTGAACTGGCGGCCGTGTATGTATTTAATGACCAGTTTGATAAGGCAATTGCTACCTACGACCAGATGGAGAAATCCATTGGGGTAACCGAAGAAGTCATTCACCAGAAACAGCAGCTGTACCTTCGGCAGAACAAGCTCAACAAGGCTATTGACGAGGCCCGAAAGCTGATTACTGCCGAGTCCAACGAGGTTTCGTACCGAATAGAGTTAGCGGAGCTGCTCATTGCCAACGAATTAGTTAATGACGCTATTGCGCCGCTCGAGGAGGCGCTCCGGCTCAATCCCGACGAAGCGCAGGCCCACGTACTGCTGGCGGATATTTACCGCCGTAAAGGGGACGTTGAGAAATGTAACAGGGAGCTGCGGATAGTATTTTCCAACCCCAACCTTGACGCCGAGCCTAAAGTAAGGGTACTGTCGGGCTACCTGTCTATGCTGAAGACCGACAAAGACCGGAACGAAGCGTTACAACTATCCAAACAGCTCGTAGATACACACCCCAACGAAGCCCGTGCCCTTGTCCTGTACGCGGACCTTCTCGTGCAGCACAACCGCAAGGCCGAAGCGCGTGATATGTACAGCAAAGCGGCCCGGGTCGACGGCTCCGTGTTTGAAGTATGGGGAGCAGTACTACAGCTTGATGGCGAACTCAATCATGTAGACAGTCTGCTGGTCCACTCGGAGCAGGCCCTGGAAATGTTCCCCAATCAGGGTATGTTCTGGTACTCCAACGGCTCGGCTCACCTGGTTAAGCGCAACTATAAGAAAGCGGTAGCCGCCCTGGAAGAAAGCCGGAAGCTTATCAACAACAACCCGCAGCTGATCCCGGTTATCAATGCGCAGTTGGGCGACGCCTACAACGGCCTGGGCGATCACTCCAAGTCCGACTCTTCCTATGATCTGGCCCTTAAGGAAGACCCCAATAATGACCATGTCCTGAATAATTACAGTTATTTCCTTTCCCTCCGAAAAGAAAAACTCGACCTGGCCCTGCAGATGTCTGAAAGGCTGGTGCAGCGCAATCAAAACAACCCTACTTTCCTGGATACCTACGCCTGGGTACTGTACACGCGTAAAGAATACAAAAAAGCTAAACAACATTTGGAAAAAGCCATTCAACTAAAAGAAAGTGTGAGTGGTACCATCATTGAGCATTACGGCGACGTGCTGTTCCAGTTGGGAGAGCGGGAGAAGGCCGTAGAGCAGTGGAAAAAAGCCAAATCCATGGGCGAGGCAAGTGATCAGATCGATAAAAAAATCACAACGGGAACCCTGCATGAACAGTAAGATTAGCTGGTGGCTGGGGGCGCTCGGCTGCTTGTGGCTTACCGCTTGCCATAAGCCCCGCACCCGGTCTACCCAAAGTGAAGTACTTGTTAAAACAGATTCAGTAAAGGTAACCACGGCCGATTCCGTTCGGGTGGATTCCCTGGCTAACCGGGCCGCCGAGGAAGGAAATAAAATCAATATTCAGGTAGAAGAAATCAACTACAACTACCTGCTGGCCCGCTCCAAGTTTTCTTTTAAGAGCCGCACGCAGAATATAGACAACGCCAACGTAAATCTTCGGATGAAGAAAGATAGCATCATCTGGCTATCGGTTACCGGGGCTGGCTTTGAGGTAGCACGCGGTATCATTACCCCCGATTCTATTATTTTTCAGGATAAATTTCACAAAGAGTACTTTGTTTATGATTACCAGCAGCTCAGCCGCCAGTTCAACTTCGAGCTGAGCTTTCCGCTGTTACAGTCCCTGATCCTGGGCAACCTGCCGCTTCCCCGCGAGCCCGATCAGAAAATCCGCCGCGAAAAAGACTACCTGTTACTTCGCCAGAAGGAAGGCCGCATTATGATTGATAACTACATTGGCGAAAAAAACCGAAAACTCCGGCGCCTCCAGGCCGTTGAACAGCCTTCCCGCAACTCCCTGACCCTGGACTACGAAGACTTTAAAGAGCTGAGTAACTACTTATTTCCGTACACCAGCCTGATTACTCTGGATGTGCAGTCGCCCCAGGATCAGCAATATTACCAGACGGTCATTCGTATCAAACACAGCAAGGTAGAACTAACGGACACCCCGCCCGGATTTCCGTTTACAATACCCGCCAGTTATAAAAGAAAGTAGTAAATAGGGGATTAAAAAGGATAGGTTAGGGCTAAACTCCCAACTCTGCTTACCTTTGCCGATAAGAAGGGGTTAAGCACTCCTAAGAACTAGTATCATGCGTTTTCATAGTACCCTACATCGTGGTTTTCTTTTTATCCTGCTCCTGACGGCCATCAGCAGCATCGGAGCCTTTGCCCAGAAAAGCCGTCAGCAGCTCGAACGGGAAAAGCGGGAGAACCAGGATAAGATGAAAGAGATACAGGGAATCCTGCAGAAAACCTCTTCCGAAAAAAAGGTAAGCGTAGGCCAACTGCGAGCGTTAAACCAGCAGATTACGACCCAAAAAAAACAGATAGATCTGCTTTCGGATGACCTGCAGCTGCTGGATACCGAACTGCGTAACCTGGAAGAAGCCCGCCGCGAACTGGATAATGATCTGGTAAAGCTTAAAAAAGAGTACGGCCAGATGATCTACGAAGCTTCCAAGCGCAACGCCTATCTCAACCAGCTGGTTTTTCTTTTCTCGGCTTCTACGTTCAATCAGTTTGTACTTCGCTACAAGTACCTGAAGCAATACACCGAAGCCCGGCAGGGGCAGGTGAAGCAGATGGAAGAGGTACAGCAGCAACTGGCCCAAAAGCGCGAACGCATTACTTCCAAAAAGCAGCAACAGCAAAAGGTACTTACGACCCGCGTGGGGGAAGCCCAAAAGCTGGAAACCCTCAAGGCAACGCAGGACGAGGTGGTAAAGGAACTATCCCAGCGGGAAACCCAGCTCCGGGCTGAGCTGGCCGCCAGCCGCCGCGCGGCCAATCAGCTAGAATCTACGCTCCGCCGACTGGTAGAGCGCGAGATGCGCGAGCGCGCCGAACGGGAGCGCCGGGAGCGGGCAGCTAGAGAAAGAGCCGAGCGGGAGCGGCTGGCCCGGGAAAAGGCGGAGCGGGAAAGAGCCGCCAGAAACGGTGAAACGCCGGCGGTAGTAGCCGAAGCCCCTGCCGCCGAAAAGGCGGAGCCCGCCAATACGGGAGGGATGACCAACGAAGAGGTGGCCCTGGCGTCTTCTTTTACCGCCTCGCAGGCGCGCCTGCCCTGGCCCGTAAAAGGTTTCGTGTCGGACCACTTCGGTCGTAAGGCCCACCCGGTTCTGAAGGGAGTAGTGGTCGATAATCTGGGGGTGGACATCCAGACCAGCAACGGCGAATCTGTACGGGCCGTGTACGACGGGGTGGTACTGGACGTGACCGATATGCCCGGTATGGGCAATGTAGTAGCTATTCAGCACGGCGACTACATGACCGTATACGCTAAAATGCAGAACGTGTCGGTCCGCACGGGGCAGAAAGTGAAAGCCCGCGAGCCCATAGGCACCGTAGCTACCGACAGCGATGGTACCTCTGAACTGCAGTTCCAGATCTGGAAAAATACAACCCGACTCAATCCGGAGCAGTGGCTCCTGCGGCGGTAATCAGCTATCATACACCCTTTGGTATCAGGTGGTACCTTGTTGTGAGGGACCAGAGCTTACTAAACCAATGGCAGACGGCCCCGCCCGTCTGAACGTTAACTAAAGCCTTATGTCCGTACATAAAAACGATATAAAACGGGTCACGACCCATATCATCCAGGAGATGAAACACCGGGGCGAAAAGATTTCCTGTCTGACCGCCTACGATTACTCCCTGGCTGGTATTGTCGACGCCGCCGGTATTGAGCTGATACTGGTGGGGGACTCAGCTTCCAACGTCATGGCCGGTCACGAAACTACCCTTCCCATTACGCTGGACCAGATGATTTACCACGCGGCCTCGGTGGTGCGGGCCGTAAAGCGGGCGCTGGTGGTGGTAGACTTACCTTTTGGTTCTTACCAGGGCAATTCCGAAGAGGCGCTTCGCTCGGCCATCCGCATCATGAAAGAGTCGGGGGCTCACGCGGTGAAGCTGGAAGGAGGCCTGGAAGTAAGGGAGTCGATTATCCGTATTCTCAGCGCCGGCGTACCCGTTATGGGGCACCTGGGGCTTACCCCGCAGTCTATTTATAAATTTGGCACCTATACCGTACGGGCCAAGGGCGAAGCCGAAGCACAGAAACTGCTGGAAGACGCCCAAATGCTCGACGAAACCGGTTGCTTTGCGGTAGTACTGGAAAAAATTCCTTCGGCGCTTACCAAACAGGTGTCGGAAAGTATTACCATACCTACCATTGGCATTGGGGCTGGCCCGCATGCCGACGGGCAGATTCTGGTACTACACGACCTGCTGGGCCTTACCAAAGAGTTTAAACCGCGCTTCCTGCGACGCTACGCAGACCTGAACGGCATTGTACACGAGGCTATTTCCAACTACGTGGGCGATGTGAAAGGCCGGTCTTTCCCCAACGAAAAAGAATCGTACTGATATGGCAAAATATCCTTTTCAGGTAATATACGAAGACAACCACCTGATAGTGGTCAACAAAGAACCGGGTATACTCGTACAGGGCGACGCCACCGGCGATGCCTGCCTGCTGGACCTGGTCAAAGACTATATTGCCGACAAGTACCAGAAGCCCGGCGCGGTGTTTCTGGGTACTGTACACCGCCTGGACCGCCCGGTAAGCGGGCTGGTGGTATTTGCCCGTACTTCCAAGGCGCTGGAACGCATGAACGAGCTGTTCAGGAAGCGTGACGTCCAGAAAATTTACTGGGCCATAGTACGTAACCGCCCTCCCGAGCCCAAAGGGAAGCTGGTACACTGGCTATCCAAAGACGAGTCCCGCAATGTAACGACTGCTTTTGACTACGAAGCCCCCGGTACCCAACGCGCTGAGCTGTCGTACCGGGTACTGGGTGAAGTTAACAAGCATCATCTGCTGGAAGTGACGCCTGTTACGGGTCGTCCGCACCAGATCAGGGTACAGCTGGCCAGCATGAACTGCCCCATCCGGGGCGATGTCAAGTACGGCTACCCGAGGGGGAATCCGGACGGTAGTATCAACCTGCACGCGCGCCGCCTTTACTTTGTGCATCCGGTCAAAAAAGAGCCGCTTATCTGCCGGGCGGGGGTGCCGGCTAATCCGTTCTGGGAGGAGTTTCTGTCCCTCGATGACGAAGTAATCAAAGACGAGAACCTGGGCTTTCTCTACGAATAAAAGTATGTGGGAGAAACTTAAGCTTCGCTGGAACGTTCAGAGCGGCTGGGATGTAGCCGTTATCCTGCTAGTGTTTGCCTGCACCGGCTTTTCGATTATGTACATCAAGCGGGCGCTTTTTGATTGGGTTGGACTCACCGAAGCCGCTACCTGGCTCCGCTGGACCGCCAATATCTTTGTTATCCTACCCCTGTACCAGGTCGTGCTGCTAGCCTGGGGGTGGCTCTTCGGCAAATTTGAATTTTTCTGGCAGTTCGAGAAAAGAATGATAGCCCGCATGGGCGGGCTATTCAGGCGGTAAATTTATAGTGTTAAATCCTTTCTCAGGAGCTGTCTCAGGATAGCAGGGCTTTCCCGTCAGTCACCTGTTCAACCTTCACCGGCCCGTGTGAGGCAGCGGCAGACGCTATAAATCCAGGTCCAGCCACATGCGGTGGACCATTTTTTCTACCGTCATCATGATGCCCTGAACGGCACCAAAAACAATACACAGCGGCAAAATAATGGGCAGGAAAATTAACCACTGCAGGGCTCGGGAGTGGTTAAACTTTTTTGAACCGGGTATCTTCATCACAGAAGGGATTTTAGTAGTAACATTCTTTTCATAAACGCAATTTCACTCTCACAATGCTATACCAGAAGACGACAACGTTCTTCAATAAATCAAAAATAATGCTCATTTTTTTATATACCAAATCTTTATTGCAGATGTTGCTACCAGCTGTAAAAAAGATACTATCACCTTACAAAATAATGTTGTTAATTTGTTAACGTAACCAAGCTCAACCAACTTTGCGGAATGACTACCTCTGATATCATACATTTACTACCGGATTCGATTGCTAATCAGATCGCGGCGGGAGAGGTAGTGCAGCGGCCGGCTTCTGTTGTCAAAGAGCTCCTTGAGAACTCGGTGGATGCCCACGCCCACAACATTCAGGTTATTATTCGTGACGCGGGCAAAGTACTTATTCAGATTATTGACGACGGCGACGGCATGTCCGAAACCGACGCCCGCATGTGTTTTGAGCGCCACGCTACGTCCAAAATCAGGAACTCCGACGACTTGTTTCGTATCCGGACTATGGGGTTTAGGGGCGAAGCCCTGGCGTCCATTGCGGCGGTGGCTCAGGTAGAGCTGCGCACCCGCCGGGCCGATGACGAGCTGGGTACTCTGATCCGGATTGAAGGCTCGGACGTAAAGCTACAGGAGTCGGTCGCTACCCTGCCCGGTACCAATCTGCTGGTAAAAAATCTTTTTTTCAACGTACCCGCCCGCCGCAATTTTCTTAAGTCCAATTCGGTAGAGATGCGGCATATTCTGGATGAATTTCAACGGGTGGCGCTGGCGCATCCGGAAGTAGGATTTTCGCTTTACCATAATGACGTCGAAATTTTTAACCTGTACCCGGGCAAGCTCGTACGGCGTATCGTGGATATGTTCGGCAAGAATTACCGGGAGCAGCTCGCCTTCTGCCAGGAAGATACTTCCTACATCAGCGTGCGGGGCTACATCGGCAAGCCCGAGTTTGCCCGCAAGACGCGCGGCGAGCAGTTTTTCTTCGTTAATGAGCGTTATATCAAGCATAGTTACCTGCACCATGCCATCATCAGTGCCTACGACGGTACTATTCCGGAAGGGAGCCATCCTTTCTATGTACTCTTCATAGAAATTGACCCCTCCCACGTTGATATCAACATTCACCCCACCAAAACCGAGATCAAATTTGATGATGAGCGCTCGGTATACGCTATAATTATGGCGGCGGTCAAGAAGGCCGTAGGGGTTTATAATATGACGCCCCCGATCGACTTCGAGGATAACGTTAATTTTCTCGTCCCGCGTATCAGCCCCAAAACCTCTCCTTCTCCGGCGCCCCGTCCGGTACAGCCCGACTGGGCGGCACAGCCCAAAGACAACGATACGCAGCGCCAGCGTGGTAACCTCACCAACTGGAACAAGCTATTTGAAGGGCTTAAGTCGACCGAGGAAGAGGAAGTGCAGCAGGCAGCCATTGAACTGGACCCGTCGGTTGCTACCCGGCCTTCCTACAAGCAGCAGGCCATGACCGTAGCCAGTAAGGTGAACCGGCTGGCCTCCGAGACTATCACGGCGCCCGACGGAGACGCCGTTCTGTTCCAGCTGCACAACCGGTATATCCTTTCGCAGGTAAAGGAAGGGGTTATGCTTATTGACCAGAAAGCCGCTTACGAACGTATCTTGTATGAACGGTACCGCCAGATGCTCACCAAGCGCAACGGCGCCTGCCAGCAACTGCTGTTCCCGAAGTCGGTACGGTTGTCGCCCGCTGATATGCAGCTGGTAGGCGAAACCCGGAACGAAATCAGGAGCCTGGGTTTTGAGTTTGATGAAATTGGCCCCAATGAACTGATCGTACGGGGTATTCCGGCCGACCTGCCCGACGAAAGTGAGCAGGACCTGTTTGAAGAGCTGATCGAGCAGCTTAAGCAAAGCTACTCGGACCTGAAACTCAACAAACCCGATAGCCTGTCGCGCTCGCTGGCCCGCCGTTTTTCGGCGCGCTATGCCGTCAGGCTGTCCCTGCTCGAGATCAATACCCTCATCGATCAGCTTTTTGCTTCCTCCGACCCTAACCGGACCCCCGGCGGTGAGCCGATTATCGTTATGCTTACCATGGACAAGCTCAACGGCTTGTTTAAGGGGTAGCCGAAACGAAATCAACATAGAAACAGTTACTACTTAAGTACTTATATATAGTCCTGGAGATTCATGCTAACGCTTACACCGGTTGTTCGTAATTTACTGATACTGAATATTGTATTTTTTATATTAGATGCTTATATTATCAACCTGACGCCGGGTTTTGCCCTCTACTCGTTTCTGTCGCCATCGTTCCTGCCCTACCAGTTTGTGTCGTACATGTTCCTGCACGGCGGCTTTGGGCACCTGTTCGGGAATATGTTTGGTTTGTTCATGTTCGGACCAATGCTGGAGCGGATGTGGGGGCCCAAGCGGTTTGTATTCTTTTATTTTTTTACCGGAATCGGCGCGGGACTGCTGTTTTCGGTCATAGGATATTTTGAGATGACGCAACTGAGGGAGGCGGTACAGACGTATGTTCAGTATCCGACGCCCGAAGGGCTGGTGGACTTTATGAGCAAGCATGCTAAAGACTACTACCAGAGCAACCTCGACCTGTTGAACCAGTTTGAGGAGAACCCTACCAATAGTAGTATTATTCAGACTAGCGTCAGTTTTGCCCAGAGTCTTTATCAGCACCAGGTGAATATCCCCATGGTAGGCGCTTCGGGCGCTATATTCGGAATCTTGATGGCATTTGGATTATTATTCCCCAATACCGAAATTTTCCTCTTGTTTTTCCCGTTTCCAGTCAAAGCGAAATATTTTGTAGCTTTTTATGGACTTTATGAGTTATATTCAGGTATACAGAATGTTCAGTCAGACAACGTGGCCCACTTTGCGCACATCGGGGGTATGGTGTTTGCCTTTATTCTTTTGAGGTACTGGAATACCCGAAGTAAAAATTTCTATTGAGCAATGAGTGGAGTTTTTGATGATTTCCGAAGAGAGTTTTCTAAATCAGACAATGTCCTGATTAAGATTATCCTTATCAATGGGATAGTCTTTCTGTCGTTGCTGCTGATTAAGGTAATCTTTACGCTGGGGCAGTCATCCAATGTATATCAGTGGTTGATTGACATGCTCCGGCTTCCCGCTTCTCCCGTAGCGTTTATTTACAAGCCCTGGACTATTATTACGTATTTCTTCACCCACGAAGATTTCTTCCATATCCTCTTCAACATGCTCTTCCTCTACTGGTTTGGCAGGCTGGTTGACGAGTACCTGGGTGCCCGGCGGCTGGTGGCTTTGTATATTCTGGGAGGAATTACGGGAGGACTGATTTACATGGCTATTTACAACCTGCTGCCTTACTTTCAGGCTCAGGTAGTAGGCTCCCGCATGCTGGGGGCTTCGGCGGCGGCCTTCTCGGTAGCGGTAGCGGCTTCTACCCTGCTGCCCAACTACACCTTCAACCTGCTCTTTATCGGCCCAATCCGGATCAAGTACATTGCTTTTTTCTATATCATACTCTCGGTGGCGCAATCCATCGGGCCCAATGCCGGTGGTAACCTGGCGCACCTGGGGGGCGCACTGCTGGGATACGCCTTTATAAAACTGTTACAGACAGGTACTGACCTGGGCAAGCCCGTTTATACGGTTATGGGGGCCTGGCAAAAGTTGTTCCGGCGGCGTGCTCCCATGCGGGTAACGTACCGCGAGAAGCAGGTTTACCGCAGTACCACCCTCTACTCCTCCGCTCCGTCTTCTTCAGTCGTAGCCATGCCCGATCAGGACGAAATTGACGCCATTCTGGACAAGATTTCAAAGTCGGGCTACGAAAGCCTGACCAAGGAGGAAAAACAAAAATTGTTCAGGGCCAGTCAACAAAAGTAAAGGGAGGCTGCTATGCCCCTGCTTTTTCTTAACTTTGAACACTTTTTAACTAGTGATAGTTACATCAACACATTTGACAACCAATCTCTAAGAGGTATGCTCATTACGCCCGGAAAGCTGCTGGCAAGTATTGATTCACCCGAAGATTTACGTAAGCTGGACCGTACGCAACTACCCCAGGTGTGTAATGAACTTCGACAATACATAATAGATAATGTATCGGTCTATGGTGGGCATTTTGGTGCCAGTCTGGGAGTAGTAGAACTCACGGTGGCCCTCCATTATGTGTTCAATACCCCCGACGACCAGCTGGTTTGGGACGTAGGACACCAGGCTTATGGCCACAAGATCCTGACCGGCCGGCGCGACAACTTCAAGACTAACCGCATGTACGGCGGACTGTCGGGCTTTCCCAAACGCAAAGAAAATCCTTACGATACCTTTGGGGTAGGGCATTCTTCTACCTCTATTTCGGCGGCGCTGGGTATGGCCGTGGCCTCAGCTCTGGAAGAAAACTACCAGCGCCAGCACATCGCCATTATCGGCGACGGAGCCATGACCGCCGGTCTGGCCTTTGAGGGGATGAACCACGCCGGTTCTACGGATTCAAACCTGCTGATTATCCTGAATGATAACTGCATGGCCATTGACCCCAACGTGGGCGCTCTGAAAGAGTACCTGACCGACATTACCACCTCCCATACCTACAACAAGGTACGGGATGAGGTGTGGAACCTGCTGGGTAAAATGAGCACCTTCGGCAAAAGCGCACAGGAAATTGTCTCCAAGGTTGAAACCGCCATGAAGGGCGCCCTGCTGCGACAGAGCAACCTGTTTGAGTCGCTGGGCCTACGGTACTTCGGCCCCATTGACGGCCACGACATAGACCACCTCACGGCTGTACTCAACGACCTGAAAGATATACCCGGTCCCAAAATCCTGCACTGCATTACCGTCAAGGGCAAAGGCTACGGCCCGGCCGAAAAAGACCAGACCAAGTGGCACGCACCGGGGCTATTTGATAAGGTAACCGGAGAAATTCAGAAAAAAATATACGATACACCCCAGGCACCTAAGTACCAGGATGTCTTTGGTCATACGCTGGTAGAGCTGGCCGAACAAAACCCCCGCATAGTGGGTGTTACGCCAGCCATGCCGTCAGGCTCTTCCCTGAATATCATGATGAAGGCCATGCCGGACCGCGCCTTTGACGTAGGTATTGCCGAGCAGCACGCGGTGACTTTTTCGGCGGGTATGGCTACCCGCGGCGAGGTAGTGTATTGCAACATTTACTCTACCTTTATGCAGCGCGCCTACGACCAGGTCGTACACGATGTGTGTATCCAGGAGCTGCCTGTTATTTTCTGCCTCGACCGCGCTGGCTTTGCGGGAGCCGACGGCCCTACGCACCACGGAGCCTACGACATTGCCTACATGCGCTGCCTGCCGAATATGATCGTATCGGCGCCCATGAATGAGCAGGAGCTCCGTAACCTGCTATACACCGCCCAGCTGGATAAGGTCCAGAAAGGTAAGCAGGCCTTTACAATCCGGTACCCGAGAGGTCAGGGTGTGATGCCGCAGTGGCGCACTCCTCTGGAAGAAATTCAGGTGGGTAAAGGCCGCAAGGTACGTGACGGGGAAGACATCGCCATTCTGAGTATTGGTCACGTTGGAAACTACGCCGTGGAAGTTAGCGATACGCTCGCCAAAGAAGGCATTAGCGTGGCACATTACGACATGCGGTTTGTAAAGCCTCTGGACGAAGCTTTATTACACGAAGTTTTCAGCAAGTTTGACCGGGTTATTACGGTAGAAGATGGCTGCCTGCCCGGCGGCTTCGGTAGTGCCGTGCTGGAATTTATGGCCGACCACGGCTATACCTCCCGCCTGCAACGGCTGGGTATCCCCGACCGTATCGTAGAGCACGGCGAGCAAATAGAACTGCACCACGAGTGTGGCTTTGACCCCGAAGGTATTGCCAAAGCCGTACGGGCCATGGTGGAGCAGGGCATAAAGGTTTTATAGCATACAAAATAATAGCTCACTAAAAGAGGGGTTTGCACGCGTGCAGACCCCTCTTTTTAGAATAAAGCCCAAACTTCCATTACTTTTTTTCCTTCTGCCTAAGGTAGTTATAGCTCCTTAGTCGTCTTATAGAATAAAGTATAATGATTTCAACGCTTTATCCTAATCACCTTGCCTTATGAAGAACCAGGACCACCTATCCCGCAGGGAATTTATCAAAAACTCCGCGGGTGCCGCTGCGGTGCTCACCATCCCTACCATTATTCCGGCCAGTGCGTTTGGCGCCAATGACAAAGTCAGGGTAGCGGTACTGGGCCTCAACGGACGCGGGCAGAACCATGTAAGTGGTTATTCAAAGCTAAGTAATGTTGAACTGGCTACTTTCTGCGACCCGGACAACACCGTACTTCAAACCCGCGCGAAGGAATTTGAAGCCAAGGCAGGCAAAAAAGTAAAGACCGAACAGGACCTGCGTCGGGTACTGGAAGATAAATCCATTGACGTAGTGAGTATTGCTACGCCTAACCATTGGCACGCGCTGGCTACCATCTGGGCCTGCCAGGCCGGCAAGGATGTGTACGTGGAGAAACCCGGCTCGCATAACTTTGCCGAAGGCCGCAAAATGATTGACGCCGCCAAAAAGTACAAGCGCATTGTACAGCACGGCGTACAGCTTCGTAGCTCAGAGGCTATGAAAGAGGCTGTAAAGCACCTGCGCGACGGCCTGATCGGGAATGTGTACATGGCTCGGGGCCTGGTGTATAAGTGGCGTCCGGATATTGGCGACAAAGGTACCGAGGCAGTACCAGCGGGCCTGAACTATGACCTCTGGACCGGTCCGGCCGAAATGAAGCCCTTCTCCCGTAACTATGTACACTACAACTGGCACTGGAACTGGAACTACGGCAACGGCGACATTGGCAACCAGGGTATTCACGAAACGGATATGTGCATGTGGGGACTGGGTGTAGATAGCTTCCCCGAGAAAATTACTTCGGCCGGTGGTAAATTCCTGTGGAACGACTGCCAGGAAACTCCGGAGGTACTTTCATCTACCTATATTTACCCGAAAGAGAAAAAAATCATTGAGTTTGAGGTACGCCCCTGGATGACCAACAAGGAAGACGGCGTAGACATCGGAAACATATTCTACGGCAGTGAAGGGTACATGGTCGTAAAAGGCTATGACTTCTATGAAACCTTCCTGGGCCGTGACCGCAAGCCGGGCCCTACCCGCAAGGCCGGTGGCGACCACTTCAAAAACTTTATTGACGCCGTGGTAGCCCGCGACACATCCATCCAGAACGGACCCGTCGAGACCGCTCACCTGTCGTCGGGGCTGGCGCACCTGGGCAACATCGCCTACCGCACCGGCCGCGCCCTTACCTTCGACCCCAAAACCGAGAAATTTGTGGGTGATAAGGAAGCCGACGCCATGCTTACCCGCAAGTACCGCGCGCCGTTTGTACTACCTGAAACTGTGTAAAGGCTGGTACTTACTATTGCAAAAACGGCTCGTACCTGAAAAGTACGAGCCGTTTTTGTTTTTTTAAGTTCAAGTATGCCAATCCCATTGTGGATTATCGTGCTGGGTAGTCAGCCAAAAACAAGCCACCTCACCGCACCGTCTGTTTCCAGATAAACGGAATATGAATGGGGATGAAGTTGACCGACTGGTAAAACTGAGGCTGGGTTACCTCTATTTTGGTTTGCGTAATGATTTTTTCCATCTCCTCAAAATCCTGAGCCGTTAAAGGAGTGTCCCGAGGAAACATAAACGTCACTTCTTTAATTTGTCCATTTTTGAGGATATACCATTGGGTAAAAACATTAGGCAGCGTTTCAAGCGAAATGTTTCGTTGATTCACCAAGTAGTCTTTTACCTTTTTTGTAACTTCTATTTGTGCTTCTTTCCACGACAATCCCGACAATTTCAAAGTGTCCAATCTGTAATTTGGCTTTTTGCCGGTAAACTCCTTTTTCTCATTATTAAGAAAAACTGTATTTTCCATTTTTTTTACGTTATAGGTTTGGTTCTTTGACTTAACGGTAGGTTTATCAAAGTTCTGGGCCAGTGCTGCTCCAAAGAAGCAAAATGTAATTACCGTTAAAAAGATTTTTGTCTGCATGACTTTAAATTAGGACAATTGGGAATAGAAACAATGGATTTACCAGCTGAGAAAACAGTATCTATTCTTTCAGTTACCTTCGAAGCCACATTAGCCGGAAGAAAAAGCTCCTTTGCCATCGTATACATTATTATATAGATTTGTAATATATCAATTCTATAACTTTTAAATTAACAAATATGAGATTCCAACGGTATTGGTACCTGCTGCCCCTGGTAAGTAGTAGTCTTTTACTTTATTCATTCGCGGACGTTAACCCCAATGAGTTGACAGCCCAGGAAAAGAAAGATGGATGGAAACTCCTGTTTGACGGAAAGACTACTAAAGGCTGGCACCTGTATAATAAAGGCAAGGTCACGTCGGCCTGGACCGTCCGGAATGGGGAGCTCTACTGCATGCCAGATAATTATAAGGTTGAACATGGGGATTTGGTTTCGGATCAGCAATATGAAGACTATGACCTTCAATTTGAATGGAAGATTTCCGAAGCTGGCAATAGCGGTGTCTTTATCAATGTTTTAGAAAGAGAAGATCTTCCCACAGCCTGGGCTTCCGGCCTGGAGTACCAGTTACTTGAAAAATCGCACTACGACAAAGGGGCAAGTGATAACAAACAGGCTGGCTGCCTGTACGGGTTTTACCCACAGAAAAATCCGGCGCCGGACAAACCAGCCGGGCAATGGAACCAGTCACGTATTACTCAGAAAGATGGAAACATCCAATTTTATCTGAACGGGGTACTTACCGCAGAAGAAGACCTGACATCCGCAGGCTGGAAACAGGTGGTAGCTGATAGCCACTTCAAGACTTTCCCGGAGTTTGGAAAACACACTAAAGGGCATTTGGCGCTGCAGGATTGGTCCAAAGGCATTTCCTTTCGTAATATCAAAATAAAGGAGCTTTGAACCAGCTCTTGGTACATTAAAGCTGAAAGGGAGCACGCCGGTACATACTAGCGTGCTCCCTTTCAACTAAACAGGTAGACAGGTACTAGATATCCGAGTACTCCGTTGGGCGAAGGTGGAACATCTCCAGCTTGTTCATATTGTCTTTGTACTCCGGCACATCTTTCAGCTTGCCCCAATCCGGGTCGTTGCTGAAAGCCTTCCAGTGTTCATCGCGGGAAGCCTTGTTGGCAAAAGCGGTCATGTACATGAGGTTGGGCATCCGGCGGCCCGCAAGTACCTCTCCGTAAAATACCGCGTTAAAGCCCAGCTTATTGAAAATACCTATCTCACCGCCCGTATTAAACATCTTGACTTTATTAAGGTACCGCTTCTCCGAAGGGCTCTCGTAGCTTCGCAGTTCGTATACGCGCTCGCTCCGCGGTGCGTCCAGGGCGGGCTTCTGGTGCTGGGGCATACCCGAAAAAGCCTGCAGAAGAATAGTTTCGTAGCGCACGTAGGTCGGGTCTTTAAACTCCGACTCAAGGTAGTCTTTTCCGGCTGTCTGGTATTGCTTGTCTTTATCCAGTGCCTGCGGAAGCTTTGCCAGCTGGTCCAGTGAGCTCATAGGGGTAAAGACATAGATGCGTTTACCAAAAGCCGTATCGGACTCCACGGGTTTGAATACGCCTATGTTTTTGATACCCGCCCGACGCAGTGCCGGCAGATAGGCGTTTTTAAGGTAATTTTCCATGCGCTCTTCCTGCGCTTTACCCGATAGGTGATAAATCCTGATTTCAAAAAACTCACGTTTGGGTGCCTGGGGACCAGCGTATGCGCTGAATTGGAAAAATGCAAAAGAAACAACAAACAAGCTAAGGTAATTCCACATAATGATTAGATAAGTGATAAATAAAAATGAGTAAAATAGAAGTCACATCCGTACCTCTATTTACTCATACAAAATCTGGTTTCTTTCGGCTAAACTTCCTTCCATTCCCCGGAGAAGTACCTTCCGTCAGAACTTGGGACAGGAAAGCTGCTTGTCCTTACGCCGGAAGCGCTTGGCTCTGGGAGAAAGATTTTCAAACAGATACGACAGCGATATTTCGTGCGCTCCCCCGCTGCCAAAGCCCAGCGTAGAAATGGTGGCGTCGTAGCTATACCCTACCGAAAACTTATCCTGCCTGAATCCCGCCAAAACAATGAAAGACTCGTGGTTGTTGATATTTTCAGCATACTTCTTAACCGGAATACCCCGGTACCAGGCCCCGAATACCATGGGCGCATAGGTCACGTAGAGGCCGGCGTCGAACTGGTCAAACTTGCCCTGGGACTTGTACATAACAGCCGGTGAAATGGTTTTTTCGCGGTCTATCTCGTTACCCAGGTAGGTATAGCCGGCAAAAGGAATACGAAGCCCCGCGTGAAAGCTGGTTTTCATCGGCAGCCGCGCTATTTCCATACTAGAAAAAGCCTGGTTGGGGCGGTTCATGTGGTGTACCGCTACGCCCGCCCAGTACCAATCTGAAAACATAAGTGCCCCCGACGAAAAATCGGCGTAGGATACCTGCGGAAGTCCGTTCTGTACCAGCGGCTCCAGCGTTGGATTACCCATATACCCCTGGTTGGAGTACTGGTCGCCAAAGGTAAGTCCAAAGTAGTCGAGGGTACGGGTGGCGTAGGACCCCTGTAAACCCATTCGAACGAAGGTTTCTTCGTTGAGTTGAACCTGGTAAGAATATTGCAGCCCTACCTCCATAGACTTCAGGTTACCCATTCCCTGGCTATCGGAAGTTACCAGCAAGCCTACCCCACTGTTAATACTTGCTAAGTGCAAATCGGCGCCGAATGAGCTTGTGACAAAGTTTGCCGACAGGGCCGGCCATTGATTACGGTAGTTTACAGTAGCCCGCGGTGCCAGCGCACTGCCAGCCATAGCGGGGTTGAGATAGAGCGGATTAGCGTAAAACTGTGAAAATTGCGGATCTTGGCTCCAACCTTCCAGCACGCATAGGGTCAATGTTGTGAGTAGTAGTAATCTCTTTATCATAGGAAGCTCTCAATTCAATAAATACCACAAATAGCCTGCCGCAATCATATTAAGGACAAAATTTAAAAAATTATTCACAAATTATGATGACTTTACGTATTAAAGATTCAGAGGGGGTGCAAATGGTACGAAAGCCTGACAAAATTTTAGAAATTTATTTTCGTTAAACCTTACAGAGATTGAAAAGAGCAGAACATAGATACGTGGTTTTGAGTATGTAACGAAACATGAAGTGGATTTATAATATTTACAGCAAAATTTTTTGGATAGTATGCTTTGGGCTGCTCTTGTGGGGTAACTTCGCAAAAGCCCAAACCCCTTCATCCGCACCTTTTGTGGTAAAAGGACAATGCATGGCCAATCCTAACTGTGTGGACGACTCTACCTCGTTCAGTGATACGCTGAAAACCGCGGTAGCGTGGCAGTGGAACTTTGGCGATGCCAATAACCCCGACAACAATACCTCCACCCGCCGGAACCCCCAGCACTCCTACTCGACACCAGGTACCTATCAGGTTACGTTGGTACGAACGCGGCAAAACGGCAGCAAGGATAGCCTCAGTGTACCTATTCAAATTGGTGAATTACCTCCCTCTTTTCAGAACTGGAAGCCGGATACGACCATCTGTCCCGACCAGACCATTACCCTGGACCCCTACCCAATGGGTGGTGCGCCCGCCGGAGCGAAATTTATCTGGTATCCCAAGGGTGACACCACCCAAACCCTGGAAGTAGACAGTTCGGGTTGCTACTCGGTAGAGGTGATACTGCCCAACGGCTGTCGGATTCAGGACCGGGTAAACGTCAAAATTTGTCTCGAACAGGCGGGACAGGAGGGAGCCAAGTGGTTTTTCGGTTCCAATGCGGGCCTTGATTTTGCCAACGGTGCCCCTACCGCTATTACCGACGGAAAGCTTAATACCCCGGAAGGTACCTCGTCCATTGCCAATTCCAAGGGGCAGCTCCTCTTTTATACCGACGGGTTAGTCATCTTTGACAAGGAAGGGAATGAAATGCCGTGTCTGGCGGATAGTTGTCAGACCTTGAAAGGAAGCAAAAAGTCTACCCAGTCGGCCCTGATTGTACCGCAGCCCACCTGCCGGGGCTGTGACTACCTTTACACCGTATTTACCACCACCGACATCAATGACTCTACCCAACTGCTAACCACCAGCGTAGTGGATATGCGCCGTGAAGGGGGTAAAGGGGCCGTGGTTGAACAAAACACCGTGCAGCAGCAGAATACCACCGAGCGCCTGGCCTCGGTCCGGAACGACGCCGACAGTACCTACTGGGTTATTACCCACGACTACGGTACCAACCGGTTCCGGGTGTTTCATGCTACTACGGGTGGCCTTACCGAAAGCGGTACCTACGACCTGGGTTTGGCCCATGACACACCGGAAAAGGGAGAGGGTTACATGAAATTTTCATCGCCGGACAGTACTACCGGGCAGCGGAGGCTGGCGGTTGTAGTACCCGGTCCACCCCAGAATTACGTCGAGCTGTTTACCTTCTCCGACTCTACGGGTAAGCTCGAATACGAACGGACTATTAACCTGGGACCGGCCCCGCCCAAAGCCTACGGGGTGGAGTTTTCGCCCGATGGAGAAAAACTGTATGTTTCTTACAGCGGAAACGGCAAAGATACGGCCTCGCTGCTGGTACAGTATGACATTAGTCTCGGGGACTCCGCCCTGATTTCCGAATCCCGCATAGTCATAGACAGTACTAAGACGGAAGTGTTTGGGGCCTTACAAATTGGCCCGGACGGACGCATATACCTGGCCGTAGAGGGAAGTGACTACCTGGGGGTTATCAATGCACCCGACGGTAATTCAATCACCGGGGTTGATTTTGAGCTTGAGGGAATAAATCTGGGGGGCAAGAAAAGCCAGTTGGGACTCCCGAGTTTAGTGCAGAACTTCACCGAACAGCAGGATGGTCCCGGCTTCCAGGCCGACGGCTTTTGTACGGGTGCCCCCACGATGTTTCAGGCAAGCCCGCTTTGTCAGCCCATTGAAGATATGTATACCTGGACCTTCGGCGATGGCAGCGCACCTAAGTCAGGTAAGGAAACCCAGGTACAGCATACCTACCAGAATCCGGGTATCTACACCGTTACGTTACGGGCGGTCAATCGTTGTAAGGACACAACCTTTACGCAGCAGGTAGAGATATTTGCTACGCCGGAGCCCATAGACCTGGGCCCCGACCAGGACCAGTGCCGCAAGAGCATTGAGCTGAACGCCAACGTAGAGGCGGAGCTGTTTGTGTGGTTATATAACGGACGGCCCATCAGCCGGGAGAAAATACTACAGGCCACCGCTACCGGTCAGTACGTAGCCATTGCGGCCAACGGCCCGCAGGGCGCCTGTTTCCAGGCCGACACCGTGGAGCTTACCATCCGGCGGCCGCCCAATTTCTCGCTGGGCCCCGATACTACCCTGTGCCGCGATAGCTCCATTGTGATTACTGCTCCCGGCCAGACCTGGCGCGAATTTAAGTGGAACACCGGCGAAACTACCCGGGAGATCACCGTCCGCCAGCCGGGTGTATATTTTGTAGAAGTAAAAAATGCCAACGACTGCTACAACGAAGATACGCTGGAAGTAGTAGTGCGCCCCCGGGCCCGCATTGCCGCTGACCTGCTTCCCCCCACCGGCTGTACTACCGCCGACGGAGCCATTGAAGTCAGATCCGTGAGTCCGCAGGGTACCTACAACTATACCTGGACCCGACCGGATAATACTCCGCTGGGGGCCAATGCCCTGCTGACCGGCCTGCGCGAAGGCTCTTACCAGCTGCGCGTAAGCGGTAGCCTGCAGTCCTGTACTACCGACACCAGCTTTGCCCTGCGCTCAGCGGCCAATCCGTTGCGCATGACGCCTGTGGTGGATAATGCCGCCTGTACTCAACCGGACTCGGGGTCTATTGGCCTGAATGTGACCGGGGGGCAGCCTACTACCTACCGCTGGCTCAACAGTACCGGGCAGGTAGTCAGCAACAGCGCTACGGCCAGCAACCTGGTACCGGGGGCCTACAGCCTCGAAACCTCCGACGCGGGCGGCTGTACCTTTACGCTGTCGGGTATTGTGGTAGGGCTGGACCGGGACAACCTGGCCCGTCTGGCTCCCGTTTCGGGTAAATGTACCGACGAACCCGTTGAGCTGGTTCCGCTGACGGTGAACTTCCCCGGCAACCAGTACCAGTGGAGTACCGGAGCCACCACCCGTAGTATCACAGTACTGCAGGATGGTACCTATACCCTCACCGTCCGGAACCCGGCGAATGGCTGCGAAGCCAGCGACCAGGTGGTGGTCCGGTCGACCCCGCCACCCACCGTAGAACTGGCTCCTGAGTACCCGCTTTGCGTGGCGGAGTCGGGCCTGGCTACCCTGCTGGCCCAGGGCCGCAGCAACATTACGTACCTCTGGCGGCATTCGTCCGAAACCACCCCCCGCGTTACCGTCAGCCGTACCGGCCAGTATGTGGTGGTAGCTACCAGCCCCGAGGGCTGCTCCATTGAAAAAATTACGGAGGTAGTGGACCGTTGCGAGCCGCGCGTGTACATTCCCGATGCGTTTACGCCCAACGGCGACGGACAGAATGACTTCCTGGATGTATTTGGCCTTTATTTCAGAAACTTTAACATAAAAATATACAACCGCTGGGGGGAGGTTATCTTTGCCGCCAGCAGCATAGAGCAGAAGTGGGACGGTACCTACCGCGGTACCAGGGTACAGCCGGGCAGCTACGCCTACGTAGTGAGCTTTGGCAGCGAGTACTATCCTGAGCGCAGTCCTGAGGTTGTGCGGGGGTCGGTGATGGTGATACGTTAATCCTGCTGTTTTCCGAGCTGAAAAATCCGTATTTTTGACCAAAACATCCGTACCCTGTCCGGCCCTGGCCCGACAGGGTACCTACTTAGGTACACCCCATGCGCAAAGACTATTTGACCGGAGATAAAGAACCGCTTTCCAACACCGAAAAGGAAATCGAACGGGCCTTGCGCCCGCTTTCGTTTGAGGACTTTACGGGGCAGGATAAAATACTGGCCAATCTGAAAATATTCGTTCAGGCGGCCCGTCAGCGGGGTGAAGCGCTGGACCACGTGCTGCTGCACGGCCCTCCGGGCCTAGGCAAAACCACCCTGTCGCACATTGTCGCCAACGAACTGGGTGCTAATCTTAAGATTACCTCCGGACCCGTGCTGGACAAGCCCAGCGACCTGGCCGGGCTGCTCACCAGTCTGCAGTCATACGACGTTTTGTTTATTGATGAAATCCACCGGCTCAACCCCGTGGTGGAAGAGTACCTCTACTCGGCCATGGAGGACTACAAGATCGACATTATGCTGGACAGCGGCCCCAACGCCCGTAGCGTACAGATTGGCCTGAACCCTTTTACCCTGGTGGGGGCTACTACCCGCGCGGGGCTGCTTACGTCACCCCTGCGCGCCCGCTTTGGTATCAATGCCCGCCTGGAGTACTACGACGCGCAGCTACTGTCTTCCATTGTGCGGCGCTCGGCTTCGATATTGGGTACCCCCATTGACGAGGATGCTGCCTATGAAATTGCCCGCCGCAGCCGCGGTACCCCCCGGATTGCCAACAACCTGCTGCGCCGCACCCGCGACTTTGCCCAGGTGAAAGGCCGGGGCCATATAACGGTAGCTATTGCCGAAATGGCCCTTACGGCCCTGGACGTGGACCAGAACGGCCTGGACGAAATGGACAACCGTATTCTGCTCACCATAATTGAAAAATTCAAGGGTGGCCCCGTAGGGCTTTCTACCATTGCTACCGCCTGCGGCGAAGAAGCGGAGACCATTGAGGAGGTGTACGAGCCGTTTCTGATTCAGGAGGGGTACCTCAAGCGGACTGCCCGCGGACGGGAAGCCACTGAAATGGCCTACCGGCACCTGGGTATCCTTCCCAAGTACCGGACCGGCGAACTATTCTAAGCCTGTTAATCAACCCATTGCACAATAAAAAATACAATTCTTTGTTCTATTGTAGCATCTGGTAGCACCCCGCTATTCAGATGTTACAAAAAGATAATGCACGTTAATTGTATATAAATTGTACTTTTGCGGCTTGAAAAAAGGAAAGGGAATGGTAGGTTCAGAAACGCCGGTGAGGTTAATTGTAAAAGTGCCCTGTGCCGTCATTGAGCACGAAGGGAAAGTACTGGCAGCTCAGCGAGGCGCTGATCTGTCACTGCCGCTAAAATGGGAGTTCCCCGGGGGAAAGCTGGAAGAGAACGAAACCGAGGAAGAATGTCTCATTCGTGAAATCCGGGAAGAGCTGGATGTGGAAATCCTGATCGGTGACCGCCTGCCCCTCAGCATCCGGGACGATGGCTGGCGCGAAATTCAGCTGGTACCTTTTGTCTGCCAGCTGCTCACCTTTGATATAAAACTCATTGACCACGAAGAAATCCGCTGGCTTGCTCCCGACGAACTATCCAACCTCGACTGGGCCGAAGCCGACTACGTGGTTATCAGCAGCTACCTGGAGTATCTGGAAAACCAGCAAAAGGCATAACAGCCTACTTCCGACTTATTTATTTCTTTCCCTTCCACCCCACCAGCACCACCCCGGCCAGTACCAGCAAGGTACCTGCTAACTGCAGGAGGCCAATCTGTTCGTCCAGCACCACCGTAGCCAGTACAATGGTAAAAATAGGGCCGATACTGGCAATAATGGACGTATTACCCGAACCTACGCGTTTGATGCCTTCGGCCAGCATAAAGGTAGGCAGTACCGTTACAAAGAGCGCCATTCCCAGACTAATAGTGTACACCGGTGCCGGAAAGCTGAACAGCGTAAATCCGTTCTGCAGAACTTCATGAGCCAAGGTAGGTACCGTGGCAGCGATCATGGCGTAGCTGGTAAACTTCTGCGAACCTACTACCGGAATAATGCGGTCGCTGCCCACCAGGTACACCGCGTACACCAGGCCACTGACAATCACCCAGAACGCGCCCCAGAAGAGGTCTTTCTGCTCGCCTGCCTCTACATTCGGGACAAAAGCCAGCACAATACCCAGGTAGGTCAGGCCCAGGGCACCGTATTGCAAGGCCGTAATGCGACGGCGGAAGAAGAACGCCCCCATCAGCAGCACAAAGGTAGGGTAGATAAACAGCAGCACCCGCTCCAGGCTGGCTGTAATGTACACCAGCCCCAGAAAGTTGAAGTAGCTCGCGAAGTAGTAGCCCACTATTCCCATCGCGCTCAGGTACCCCCACTGGGGCAGCGTAAGCCGGACGTTGGCAGGTTGCCGCGACAGCCGCCAGGCCGCAAACACGTAGAACGGCAGCGAAAACAGCATCCTGAGCGCCACCAGCGAGATAGCCCCGATCTGGTACTGATACGCCAGCTTGATCAGAATACCCTTGCAGGCAAAACAGAAAGCCGCCACCAGCACCAGTACCGCCCCCAGGAGGTAGTAAGCGCGGGGGACGGCCCCGGTACTATGTTCAGAATCACCGCTCACTCACCAACGCTGCTACTTTTCCCGGAAGAACATGGTAATAGGCACTCCCGTAAAGTCAAAATGCTCCCGCATCCGGTTTTCGAGGTACCGCATGTAGGGCTCCTTTACGTGCTTGGGATTACTACTGAAGAACACAAAAGTGGGCGATGGCGTCGGCAGCTGGATCATGTACTTGATGTTGATGTACTTACCCCGGAAGGCCGGTGGCGGGTACTTGGTAATCTCCGCCTGCATTACCTCGTTGAGTTTGGAAGTCGTGATTTTCTTGGTCTTGTTTTCGTACACCTCCATGGCTTTTTCCATGACCTGAAAAATCCGCTGCTTTTCCACAACAGACGTAAAAATCACGGGAATATAACTCATGGTAGCCAGCCGCTCGTGGATCTCCTTCTTGAAGATATCGGCGGTTTTGGAGTCTTTTTCTACCAAATCCCACTTATTGACCATGATGACCACGCCTTTTTTGGCTTTGATCGCTTGCGCGATAATGGTAATATCCTGGCCTTCCAGCCCCAGTGTTGCATCGATCAGTACGATACATATATCCGACTCTTCCATGGCCTTGACCGAGCGTAGCGTCGAGTAGAACTCGATATCTTCCTTTACTCTCGATTTCCGGCGGATACCTGCTGTATCGGTCAGGATAAACTCTTTGCCGAAGGCTTTGTAGTGGGTATGGATGGCGTCGCGGGTGGTACCGGCTATGTCGGTCACGATGCTGCGGTCAGTGCCGGTCAGTACATTCAGGAAGGACGATTTACCTACGTTAGGGCGACCCATAATGGCGATCCTCGGTATACCGGCTTCCGGATCTTCCTCGCCCGGTAGATCAAAGTATTTTACTACCTCGTCCAGCAGTTCGCCTGTACCGTGGCCGTTTTGTGACGAAATGGGGTAGATTCCCTCGCCCAGCCCCAGCTCATAAAACTCCGCGGCTGACTGGTGACGCTCCACGGTTTCTACTTTGTTGGCTACCAGAAACACCGGCTTCTTGTAGCGCCGCAGTACATTGGCGAATTCTTTGTCCAGTTCGGTCAGTCCCGTCATGGTATCTACCATAAACAGCACCACCGTTGACTCTTCAATCGCCAGCTCTACCTGTTCGCGGATAGCGCCTTCAAATATATCCTCCGAGCCTACCACGTAGCCTCCCGTATCAATGACCGTAAAGTACTTGCCAGTCCACTCGCCGTAGCCGTAGTGGCGGTCGCGGGTTACGCCGCTCTGATTATCCATGATCGCCTTGCGCTCTTCGATGAGGCGATTAAAAAGGGTCGACTTGCCCACGTTCGGGCGTCCGACTATACAAATTATGTTTGCCATTATTTAATGAGTGAGGGGTCCGCCCCCGCGGTGAGTGATTGAGTGAATGAGTGATTGAGTAAGTGAATAAATGGAGGAACTATGTCCATTCTATCACCGCGGGGGCGGCCCCCTCTATCAATCACTCATTCAAAATTAGATTATTCGTTATATCCAAACTGCCGCAGCTTGTTTTCCTTGCTGCGCCAGTCGGGTTCTACCCGTACGTACTGTTCCAGGAATACCTTCTTGCCAAAAAATGCTTCCAGATCTTCGCGGGCCTGGGTACCTACTTTTTTCAGCATCGAGCCTTTATCACCGATCAGGATGCCCTTCTGGCTTTTGCGCTCCACCATGATTTCCGCCCGGATTACGATTATATCATCGCGCTCTTTGAACTCGGCGATCACTACCTCGCTGCTGTACGGAATCTCCTGGCGATAGTTCAGGAATATCTTCTCCCGGATTATTTCCGAAGCAAAAAAACGCTCCGGCTTGTCGGTCAGTTCGTCGGTATCAAAGTAGGGCGGGTGTACCGGCAGCCGTGTTACTATTGCCTGAAAAAGCGTCTGAATATTGGCATTGTGCAAGGCCGAGATCGGGATAATCTGCGCCGGATTGGCTACCTGCTGCCACTCCTCCATTTTCAGCTTCAGTTCCTGCTCGTTGGAGAGGTCTATTTTGTTCAGCACCAGCAGCACGGGCGCGTCGGTACGTTTCAGTAGGGGAAGTACCTCGTGGTCGGCGGCTTTCTCGCCCACCTCCGTCACAAACAGCACCACGTCGGCGTCTTCCAGCGAGCCTTTCACAAAGGTCATCATGGAGTCGTGCAGCTTGTAGGCGGGCTTCACTACCCCGGGCGTATCCGAATAAATCAGCTGAAATGGCGTTCCCTCGTGCTCTCCGTTCAGGATACCCATAATACGGTGGCGGGTGGTCTGGGCTTTGGAGGTAATGATTGAGAGCCGCTCTCCCACCAGTACGTTCATCAGCGTGGACTTCCCCACGTTGGGCTTTCCGATGATACTCACAAACCCGGCCCGGAAGTTGACGGGTTGCTCCGGGGCTGAATTATTTTCCATAACCAAAATGATTTTTTCCTTCGAAGATAAAAAAAAGCGTATAGCAGTCGAACTCAACAACCCGCCCGGTTGTTGGGGAACAAGGAGAGAAACAGTACAGAGTACGCTACTAAAAATATTTTTACAAAGGTAGTTGATTTTTTGAAAATCCTCTCGTATGTTTGCACTCCAATTCAACGACACCGCGGGATGGAGCAGTTGGTAGCTCGTTGGGCTCATAACCCAAAGGTCGCTGGTTCGAGTCCAGCTCCCGCTACTAGAATGAAAGCCTCAGAGAAATCTGGGGCTTTTTTGTTGCGCTGGGATGGAGAAGTTGGTGGTACGCCACCCCGGTCATACCCGCGCGGCGTACTGTCCAAAGATCGCTGGTTCGACGGGGCAGGCCTTCCTGTCCAGCTCCCGCTACGAAGAAAAGCCTCAGAGAAATCTGAGGCTTTTTTGTTTTATTTGTGTAAATCAAAAAGCTGGCTAATTCGATTGAATTTATACGTATTAAGTAATAATCTATTTCTTAATCTCTTTACACTGGTTAATTTAGCGCTGCTATGCCCAAGCTCATTGAATATTTTGGACTTATATTTTATTTCTACAGCAATGAGCACCTGCCAGTTCATGTACATGTGAGCCATGCTGAATACGAAACCATATTCGAGCTATTTTTTGAGGATGGAAAGCTATCAGATATTCAGCTACGGAAAGCCGATGGTATAGAAATGTTACCTGTTAAAGATCTTAAAGAAGCTACAAAAGTAGTAGAGGCTTATTCTGATGAAATTGCTCAGAAATGGTTTGAATTTTTTGTTCTGAAGAAGAAACCGAAGATTCGTAAAATCACAAAAAGACTATGAGAACATTGGCAGTAACTATGGCAGACTATGTTGAAGAGTACCGTCTGAAGATATCGTTTTCCGATGGTACCTCTCAAATTATTGACTTTGGACCGTTTTTGAAAAACCATTCTCATCCCCAGCATGATAAGTACCGCCGCCTGGCAAATTTTAAACAATTCAGGATTGAGCGGGGCAATGTTGTCTGGGGGAAAGACTGGGACCTGATTTTTCCCGTTTCCCAATTGTATCAGGGAATGGTAGCTCCACCGCCGTTCTGAATAAGTACCTCTGCCTACCACACAACCTGATAGATACAAATTTTGAATGGTCCAGCTCCCGCTACGAAGAAAAAGCCTCAGAGAAATCCGGGGCTTTTTTGTTGGATTAAGTACCTCCGCCCTTTCAACCTTTAAATATACTGTTCCTGTGCCAATCCAGCGCTTCCGGATCTGGCAGATACCGCTCCTCTTTTGGTAATTCTATTTGTTTTCCGGCTACTGATTTCAGGCTGTAGGTACTTTTTTCATTTTCGACGAAGGTTGGCGAAACCATTACGCGGTACTTGGTATCAATAGAGATAGCGCCTTTATCGAAGGCCCGGTGCAGGTTCGGGCAGAGCGCAATGCCGTTGGTAGGGTGATTATTATAGGTTTTATAGAAAGGTACTATATGGCAGGCATCTACCATTGAAAAAGAATAATGAGCCGCTACGCGTACACCGGTAATGCAACAGGTATCGTCGTAGATACGGGTGATTTCGCGTCGAAAGAGCGTATTGCGGGCATATATTTCAATCTGGTACGTTTCGGGGTCAAGCCGGGTTTTCAGGCTTTTTAGCTTTGCCCGGTATTCAGAAGGCGACTCTTCCAGCATTTCACGCTTCAATTCATCCAGATGCGTATCCGCACGGGCTGTCTCCATGGCACGTCCCGGAAAATAAGTACTTAACAAAACCTGACGAAGTACCTGACGCGTCACTTCATTCTGGAGCAAGTGAGCTAGCTTAGGATCGATTTGAGCGTAAGCGACCGCGGCACTTAAACTACTGAAACTACTCAGCTTTCCGTTCTGTACCCACATTTCACAGCCCGGATTAGCCACAAGTTCCCACCAGTTTCCTTTCTCGTTTTTGAGGTGGAAAAAGGGTAGTGCAAAACCGGGCGTATGATTGGTTGTGACAAATAAATTCCAGTTGGATCGGAACAGATTGGTTAGCTCTGGAGAAATAGGGATTTGGTTGGAAGTAAGTATTTTATTTTCATACGCCTGAATAACAGAAAGTAATAATATGGGCTTATGAGGAGCCATTTCTTTGGTTCTGCCTCCACCTGTATTCAGGTGTGAGAAAGTATACTGGAAATAATCAAGAATGTGGTCAGGCATGAACAGATTTTGCAAAAGAAGTACCTATCACTTCATTAAGAAATTCTCATTAACGTAAAGCATCAGTGCGGGCTACCCAACCCCTACTTCTGCCGGTCCGGCAGCGTGAGGGCTTTAAAGCGACGGGTCAGGTCCGTTAGGGAAGCCTCTACGCCCATACGCTCGAGCGAGGAAGCGCCGACAAAACCATGGGCATCGGTGGCGTCCAGGATTTGTCGTACATCCTCTGGAGTATTGACCGGTCCGCCGTGGGTCAGGAAAAAAAGGTCGGGGTTGACGGCCCGGGCGGCTTCTATGATTTGTTGGGTACGCTCAATGGCGTCGTCCATGGTGCAGGAGGCCTCTACCACGCCAATAGAACCACCTACCGTAGTACCTACGTGGGCAATAATGGCGTCGGCACCGGCTTCGGCCATTTGCCGGGCTTCCTCCGGTTTGGCTACGTACACGATGGAGAAAAGCTCCATCTTGCTGGCAATCCGGACCATCTCCACTTCTTTGTCAAAGCCCATTCCGGTTTCTTCCAGTACCTGCCGGAACTGCCCGTCTACGATGGAGTGGGTCGGGAAATTATTGATGCCTGAAAAACCCATTTCTTTTACCTTCAGCAGATGGTGCCAGATCCGGCGGCGGGGGTCGGAACCGTGTACGCCACAAATAACGGGGATTTCCTCCACCACGGGCAGTACTTCAAACTCCCCGATTTCCATGGCCACGGCATTGGCATCGCCGTAGGCCATCAGGCCGGCCGTGGAGCCGTGTCCGGCCATCCGGAAGCGGCCTGAATTATAGATAATGATCAGATCGGCCCCGCCTTTTTCGATGAATTTGGCGCTGATTCCCGTCCCCGCTCCGGCCGCGATAATGGCGTTTTTCTGATCCAGCGTAGCCCGCAGGCGCTCTCTGACCTCCTGTCGGGTATAGGGATTCCCCTTACCGGTCCATGGATTTGGCATAGTAGTCTGTCTTGATTGTTTGAAATAGATATAAAGATACCCTAAGTACCTGCTTTTGTTATTTTGTCCTTTTGAATCAGGTCCAGCAGAGTTTGTACCAGTACGTCGGCAAACGCCCGGTCGTTGATATGGGCGGCAACCTCTCTTACTCCTATATGCTCCGCGGCATGGGTCTGTATGGTATCAAATAAAACCCTATTTATTTCAGGGCGATAAAATACACCGCCTTCGGCATCGATCTGTGATATTCCTTTCAGGGGCAACAGCACAGCCACGGGAGCCACGGATGGGTTTAATTTTTGGGCCAGCTGCTCGCCCAGTTGCCGGTTCTCTTCCGCATTGGTCCGCATCAGCGTCACGTCCGGCGCCCAGCGGTACAGTTCCCGGTGCCGGTAGGGCGCTGGTACCGTATCGGGATGGGCAAAGTTAACCATATCCAGACAACCCGGAACCACCACCTGCGGAATCTCCATCCGGGCTGCGGCGGTCAGTCGTTCGGGTCCGGCGCTGCAGATGCCCCCGCACAGGTCATCGGCCAGTTCGGTGGTGGTTACGTCCAGAACCGCGTCAAAGCAGCCTTCCCGGATCAGGGCTTCCATGGTCTTGCCACCTACTCCCGTGGCGTGAAAAGCTAAGACCTCGTAGCCTTGTCGGGTCAGAAGTTCGGTGCAGGCATCGACGCAGGCGGTGGTGTTGCCAAACATACTGATGGCGATACTACCGGCCGTAGCGGTCGTAGCGGTTCGGGCTACCCCAGCCATGGCACCGATGGCCGCCGCAGCCTGCTGGACCAGCGGACCAATGATACTGTTGAGACCGGCTACGTCTACCACAGAGGGCATCAGGGTAATATCCTTATCGCCCACCTGGCGGGACAGATCCTTGGCGGCCACTGTACTCAGACACAGCTTGGGAATGCCCAGTGGTACGGCCTGCATGGCAGCCAGCGCGATGTAAGTACCTCCGCCGCCGCCCATGCCGATGGCCGCTTTTACTTTTCCTGCTTCCACTAATCGGGATAGTACCCTGGCGGCTCCCCTGCCCATGCAGTCCACGGCTTGTCCGCGGTCCCGCCTGGTGCGCAGCTCGGTGAGGGTCACCCCCGCGGCTTCGGCCACCGCTTCTGCTTCGATATCCACCGGAAACCGGTCGGTAGTACCCAGCACGCCGGTATTGATGGTAAGGACCCGCTCGCCCTGCGCCAGCAGGCACTCGCGCAGCCAGGCAAAAACCTCGCCTTTGGTATCAAAGCAACCCAGTACTATGATAGATTGATCAGAGGCAGTCATGGGGCAGGAGCAGGGTTGAAGTGTACGGTTTGATCAAGGAAGGCTTTATTTAAACTATAAAATCAAAAACGATAACCCGTTCCAGCCGGGGCACGACCAGTTCTTTTACCTGCTCGTGGAGTGGATGAGGCAGGTAGGCGTCGCGGGATTCCGGACTGTCGAATGTCATGACAAAGCCGTGGGTAAAGTCTTCGTTCAAGCCTTCGTTTCCGTCGTAGGGACCATATTCCATAGTCAGCAGTCCGGGTATGGCACCCACCATCCCCATCATGGTCCTAAAGCACTCCTCTATTTCGTTGTCGGTAACGGCTTCTTTGAACTTGAACACACCGAAGTGTCTGACGATTGACTCTCGAACCACCGAATGTCGGACCACCGAATGTCGGACCATAACTGTAATTATTTTAGGGTACGTATGTAAGAAAGCAAATCGGCTACCTGTTGGTCGTTGTAGTTATCCAGGAGTCCTTTGACCATGAATGAACGCCCGGCCAGAAAACCCTGACTTCGGATGGTCGCGGCTTCTACAAATACTTTGGTACCTCCTATAAAGGCCAGGGTAGTACCGCGGCTGTCTTTACTGACCAGGTACCCTTCTACGGTACTTCCATCTTTTTTGGTAATGCGGTACACGGCGTAGCCGGATTCTACGGCGGCATCGGGATCAAGAATGGCCGTCAGGAGCGCTTCGGTTTCGCGCGAAGCGGAACCATCCAGTGCGGGCGCGATGCTCTGACCCTGGTTCCCGGCCTGGTGGCACATCAGGCAGGTCTGAAAGAGTACCTTTCCTTTGCCGGCGTTGCCGGTATTTTTCTCCGCGATAGCCTTATAGTGGCGGAGTTGCCCCCGGAAGGCTTTTTTCTTTTCCTCCTCCCGCTTTTTAACGGCCTCCCTAATGGCCTCAGCCCGGCGATCGTTGCGACTGGAGGTAACCAGGCGCTCCGCCGCGCCCACATCAAAGGCCGATAGTTCCATTTGTTTTTTCTCGTGCAGGGTCATCAGCAAACCCGCTCCCTGGCTGGTACCCGACAGCAGGGTAGCCAATTCGTTTTTCTGCGTAGCCGTCAGGTCAGCGATCCAGGTCTGCAGGACCCGCTGGCCGGCCAGCGGGTCGGCTTTGGCCAGGCTGTTCAGGGCCGCCGCCCGGAGGTCAAAGCTGATTTTTTTGTTTTGGACAACCCCGGCAAAAACCCCCTGATTGGCATCAGGATTGTTTTCCAGGGCTCTGAGCGCCAGCTTTAGGATAGGGTCGGAGGTTTGATCATGTACCAGAGGTACCACGGCATCCCGTACTTTATCCATCCTGAACCGTCCGGCGGCATCCAGCGCCAACTTTACTTCGGAGGGGGCGGTACTCTTTAACAACGTTCGTACGGGTACTTCCAGTAGTTCGGCCAGCTCGGCCGACTGTACTTGGGACTGGTTCTGCACGGCAAAGGTAGTATAGGCCACCGCCCGGGCCGGATTCTCCAGAAGGGGCTTTACCATCTTTACAATTTCTTTATTACCCAGCATTCCGGCTACGCTCACGAAAGTAGGTTCGTCCAGGCTATTGAGCCGGGCCTGCGGCCAGAATTTGAGAAAGGCCTTTTCCTTGGCTTCGGCTGGCAGGGCCTGGATAGCCCAGAGTATATTAACTACCGGAATGTCCCCGGCTAGTGGAGCTTCGAGGTACTTCTGTAGCTGGTCGGGGTACTGTTCCAAGGCTTTACGGGCCAGATAACGCTCAAACTTTCTTTCATAACTACCCCCCATGGCATGGCCTAGCAGTTCGGGTTTGGAAGCCCGCACCAGTAGATCAATGGTAGCCCCATCGGCCCCTCCGGCTTCGGTAAGTGTACGAAGTACCTGCGCACGAACGGCGGGATCAGGGTCTTCGATCAGTTCTCTGAGCCTATCGGCCAGTTCCGCCGGACTTAGCGAAAAGCTGGTGAGCGAGCGGACGGCTTCCCGCCTCAGATCGTGTAGGGGAGACTCTAAGAGCGAAGCCATAAATGGGGGGTCGTACTGCCGGATACCTTCCATCGACCAGAGCGCATGGATGCGGGTAATCTCATCCTGAGAATCATCGGAGGCCAGGAGGACCAGCTGGTCCCCCAACTTTTGGGTTTCGGATACAGGGCGGTCCGTGATCTGGTGCCATGCCGCGCGTTTTTCCCATAGGGAAGGCGATTTCAGGTGCTCTACCAGCTCCTCTGTGCGGACGGTGTAGAGGTTTGGAACGGTACGGGGCTTTTGGCTGCTATGACGGATCCGCCAGATGCGGCCGTGTCTTTTGTCCCGGTCCGGGTGCGTGGTCGGAAGCTCATTGTGTGAAACGATCTTGTTGTACCAGTCGGCAATGTACAGGCTGCCATCCGGCCCGAACTCCATATTGACAGGCCGAAACCAGTCATCTTCTGACGTAAGCAGATCGGGCAGGTGCCGGGCCGTAACTGAGCCGTCGGAGTTACGGACAATGTGAACGGCATTGATGGTACTGGTAATGGGATTGGCCAGAAAGGCTACATTTTTGTATTCATCCGGAAAAGACCCCGCGGCATCGTCGGCGAAGGCAGTACCGGAGATGCCCGTTCCTCCTACCCGAAACGTATGTAGCTGAGGTACCCACGGCTGGTAGCTACGTAAACGCTCGTTGCCAATCCCCGGAAAAGCGCTACCCGGTTCGAGAGGTACCACGGAGTATCCCAGGTCATTGGCCTCCGAACCGTACCACTGGCCGGTACCCCGGAGTTGAAACCCCCAGATATTGTTAAGACCGGCGCTGACAAGCTCAAGCTTCTTCGCATCCAGCGAAAAGCGGGCAATTTTACTGTAGTCTAATTTTAGTCTGGCTCCGCTGATTAGGGAAGACACTTCTCCCTTATTCAATGCTCCCTGACTGAAGTGGACCCAGTGGCCGGGCCCCCGCACCAGCGTATGTACCATGGTGTGGGTATCGGTAAAGCCAAAGCCAGTGAGCAGGGGCGTGCGCCGGTCGGCTTTTCCGTCCTGGTCGGTATCAGATAAGAAAAAAAGCTCCGACCCCTGCGCCACGTACGCGCCATCCCGGTAAGGAAGGATACTCATGGGAATAGTCAGGCCCTCCGCCCAGGTAGTCGTTTTAACGGGTGCGCTGCCGTACAGGTCCGAGAGTACCAGTATCTTATCAGTACCCTTGGTCTTGCCCTGGTACAGATCCAGGATACGTTTAAAGGCGGGGTGGTTTTTCTGGGCTTCCGGGTCATCCATCAGCCGCAGCAAATCATTCCACTTGATATCGGCAACGGGGTCCAGCGGGTACATGCGGGCGGTTTGGGTCCAGAGACGACCGGCGTCGTCGAAGGTAAGGTCGATCGGATTCACAATACTGTCCCGTTCGCTGGCGACCAGCTCCACAATAAAGCCCTCAGGTACCTTAAATCCCGCCAGTTCCTCTTCCGGACTATTGATCCTGGTGCGCACGGACTGCGTTTTATTCTGCTGGGCAAATACAGCCGGAGCCACGCACCAGCCCAGGACAAACCAGATTACAGGAAATAAACGAATAGCCTTCATAGTATTCAGGAACAGCAGCATGATAAATAACAAGCTATAGGGGAGCAGGTACCATTCGTAAAAAAGATACGGTCGCTCAGGGAATACCTACATCAAAGTTCGGTCAGGGTAAGGTCCCGGAACTCGACCTGGGCTACTCCACCCGAGTGGATCTGCACGGCAATAATGCCTTTCTTTGGGATGGAAGGATCTTTCTCGATGTAGTCACAGGTTTTCACGCCGTTGATGTACAGCTCATGACGATTACCCTTGCAGCGGATGATGTAGCTGTTCCAGCCGTCTTCCCGGAGCAGGTGGCGGAGCGTACTCAGGTCGCCGCCGACGAGTTTGCCCCGGCGGTGTTCGTCGTAGATATCGCCCCAGTACCCGTTGCCGATGTCGGCCTGGTACCCGATCATCTTACCCTCTTTTACCAGAGAACGGTACTGGATACCGCTGTTGATCATGCCGGTGGCTGGGTCACCGGACAGCCGGAACAGGCAGCGAAACTCAAAGTCGCCGTACTCTTTGGTCGTATACAGGTAGGTGTTTTCGGGTATTTTGCTGACGCCATCCCCACTCCTGATGACGCTGTCAGCCACAAACCATAGCTTTTCGTGCGCCGGATCTACGGTTTTCCAGCCGGTCAGGGTTTTGCCGTCAAAGAGGGAAATACTTTTACCCGAAGGCTGGGCGTTAACTCCCGACAGACTCAGGAAAAGAGCCGCTACGGCCAGGCTAGCCGCCCGGCTCTTCGTAAGTACTTTGGTGGTAGTTGTTTTCACGGGCCGGAAGTGGGGCTGTTAGTGTACTGTCCCCGCTTAGGAAAGCACCAAAACGTTGAAACTACCAGCTAAGCCGGAAAATTTTAGTCAGAAGTAGTTATTTAAAGGGGCATCTGCTCGAAAACCCGGCGTTCGGGTTTTACTTTATTACTAATTTAGCGGCTTTACCAGCTCAACCATGACGGTTATTGACAAAGTAGCCTGGCTCGAAATCCGGAACGGAAAGATACTGAGTACCCGAAGCCGGGGCAGACACAAGTACTACTTCCCTGGTGGAAAGCGGGAGGCCGGGGAGAGCGACTGGGACGCCCTTTCCCGCGAAATCAGGGAAGAACTTAGTGTAGACCTCCGGGAAGACAGCCTTAAACTGGTAGGTGTTTTTCAGGCGCAGGCCGATCACCACCCCGAAGGGGTACAGGTAAAGATGACCTGCTACGAAGCCACTTTTAGGGGTATATTGAAGCCTGCCAATGAGATAGAGGAGGTAGTATGGCTTAGCTACCACGACCGGGACAAAGTCTCTCCGGTGGATCAGGTTATTTTTGACTGGCTGAAAGAAAGAAAACTTCTTGGGTAGTTATTTCAAGTAACAGATACATTCTTTTAATTTATCCTCCCTTAGGCTGCAACCCAAAGAGATAGGGGCGCCGGTACCTGAAACGGAACATAAACCGTAAAGTGGTAGTTTTAATCTTATGAGAAAGCAACGCGAAGATGAAGTACCTAACTGCTACGGGTAAAATTATCCAAGGCGACACTCCAGCGGAGGTATTTGAAAATCTGAAAAATGCATCTCCCTACGATGCAAAGCTAACTCTGTGGAGCTTTCTGGAAATACTGACCCTGCGGGTACACGTATATTACGGAGAAAAAATGGCGATCCAGGGCATGACCCATCTGCTGAATCAGTTGGAAAACGTAGGATTTCTGATACGGGTTGAATAACCGGAAAGCGAAGCTCCCCCTCTACCGAAGGCTTACTTACGGGCATTTTCTGCTCTTTGATTGGTATAATTTTACCTGGCCATGCACAAGCTTATCACGTACTTTTGCTACGGCTTTTTCAGGTTATTTTTATGCGCAGCTTTGGCAGCAGGTACCCTTAGGCTACGTCCTGCTAAATAATGAAAATATATATTGTATATTTGTTTGCACCTATTTCCAGTCTCTTTGGAAATCTATACCAATAGCCATGACGAATACCTGCTTACTAATAGATGACGATAGGGACGAGTACTTACTTTTTGAGTCTGCTCTGAAAGAGGTAAATCCAGCCATTGCCTTTTATATGGAAACCAGTGGGAGCAGGGCAATCGAAAAACTTCGAACCAACGCAGGCTGTATTCCTAAAGTAATATTTCTGGACCTGAATATGCCGGAAGCCGACGGCAGATATGTTCTGGCGGAGCTAAAGAAAATTGACCGCTTGAAGGAAGTACCGGTGGTTATCTACTCCACTTCCTCCAATCCCGCTCACGTTGATGAAACCCGTCAGCTGGGTTCTGCCGGCTATATTGTCAAACCATCCAGGTTTGAAGAGCTGGTAAAGAAACTCACCGGTGCCCTGGATAATATCACCCGCAGCAACAACTACTTCTTTTACGGCTTGTAGGCAGCCTGGTTTTTCAGGAAGGGCCCAGGGCAGTTTATACCTCTGTGATCATGAGCTTTAAGGCTGTAGAATCGTCTCTGAGCTTAATTTTACAGTGTAGTTCTTCCAGTTGCTTCTTCAAAAGCGCACAACGGGCATAGTCGCGATTCTCCAGAAGAAACTCCCTTACCTTTTCCACGAAGGGAAGCCCGTAAAGAAGAGCCAGGCACGCGTAGTCATTGTCCCTAAGGCACTGGCTAATAATCTTTTTATGGTCCCGCAAAAACTTGAACCTCCTCGTTTTTGGGTACTGCTTCTGATAGCCTCTGATCAATCTCTCCACCACACTCATACCACATTCCGTTTATTGATTACCGGTTGATCATCCACCCTTTGAGTTCAAAGAAAGTCATAACTAATACCAGGTAAAGGAAATATCTATACCTGCATTACAGGTATGCTCATTTGGCTACCGCTCGCAGGTACCTGTTTTCTATGAAACTATTCAACAGCTTCTGCCCAATTCGGCTGAAAATGAGCGCCTGACGGATGATCAAAATAAGAGCTTAATCAGAAATTGTGGGCTTAAAAGCGGTATTACTGCACTGTGGGGCAGATACGCGTGGTCAGGCAATTTAAAATTTCTAATTTTTTTTTAATGCCTATTGTTGAGCATATTCTCAACAAAGTTGTTGTTTTGATTTTTTTCAACTTGGACAGGTAATGATGCGATTTATCCGTTTAACAGGTGAAATATGTGAAGCAGAAACCCCAACTGAGCTTTTGATGAAAATCAAAAATGACTTTAGTTGTGAGCTTTCGGAGGTTCGGGAAACCTCAGTGGATGATTTTGTTCACCACCTTCGGCGCTACCATCGGATCATAATTACCAGCCGCGACCCCTCCGAAATTCTCGAACAGCTCCTGGATCAGGGGTACCTGCTGCAGATCAACTAGCTCAGGTTGAAGCGCAGTACTCAGGCCGGTCTGTTTACCTACATGCTCAATAAATTTTAATGGGTTGAAGTACCTTCCCGCAGAAACATTTTGGCAGCAGCGGAGTTTGGGAAGGAATACCTGCGGCGTTTATAAAGTACCGTAAGTACCAAAAAGTAATTACCTTTGGCGGGTGTGACCCGGTCTTCTAAAAGCTTGTTGCTTGTAGTAGGGATAGGTCTCATCAGCTGGTCTTGATTGTAAACTTCAACATCACACACCATTGAGCACTATTTACCTGATTGACGATGATCTGGACGATCTGTATCTGTTCAAGTCTGCTCTCGATGCAATAAATCCCCATATTGACTGCATGGTTGAAAGAAGTAGTACCAACGCCATTCAGAAGCTGCGGACTGACGAAAGCTGGAAACCGTCCTATATCTTTTTAGACCTGAATTTGCCCAGGCTGGAGGGCAAGAAGGTACTGCCTGAGCTGAAGAAGATTGACCGGATCAAAGACGTGCCGGTAGTTATTTACACCACCTCCAACTACCCCGGCGACATTGTGGAGTGTGAACAGCTGGGCGCCGCGGGTTATATGGTAAAACCCCTGAGTTTTACGGCCATGGTAAGCCTACTTCGGGAAGTACTAAAAACGCTTTCCAGGGGTGATAATACGTTTTTTACTACGATTGATAAGTCATAGCGGCAGCTATAAAGAAACTACCCACCAGCAAACCTTTGTAGTTCTGAACCGGGTGCAGCGGTTACTATCCGGGATATTCAGCTTAGTCAGGTACCCCAAAAAAGCAATTGAGGAAGCCAGAAGCTTCCTCAATTGTGCTTTAACTAAATCAATATACCTCAGCGAAAGACGGCTATCTATTCAGCTGTTATGTATAAGAACTACCTGGATAGGATTTTGTTCCAGGACCGGCAGGAAAAGCTTCCCAGAATATTACAAATCTTCCCGCCTTTTGTGCAGGTTGGCAGCCAAGTACCTAGGTACCAGAGGCAGAAGATGGGTTGATGGTAGTTGAGCCCGCCCCTAAGCGATCCATATTCCGTAGAAAACTTTCGCTTTGGAAACCAAATGGTTTTTCAACAAATGAGCTGACGCAGGGGTAGCGGGTGGCTTTGTCCACATCGGCCGGATCTACCGAGCTGGTAATGATACAAACTCGGGTATCGGGGTACCGGGCCTCAAACCGACTGGTATAGATGTCCAGAAACTCCCAGCCGTTCATGCGGGGCATGAACAGGTCAAGTAGTATTAAATCCGGAGCGGCGTCCGGGGTTTGGCGGAGGAGATTTTCAAAGTAGGCAAGTGCCTGCTCCCCGGTAGAAACAGTGTCCAGACTGCCCGTAAAGTTGAGTTTGCGGAGCGTAAATTGTAAGATAGCTAAGGTTAATTCATCGTCGTCAATCAGTAGAATCCTTCTTGCCATGGAATAAAATTAAGTCTGAATTTGGTGTGAATTGTATTGGTATGAACTTTTATGTACGCTAAGTCAGGCAACAAAGATCAAAAAAATGCTGTTTATTCCGGCTGGAATCCGGCAACAGTCAGACCGCAAACCCAGGTACCTGGTTAGTATTGTACTACACGGTTATAATGCTACTCAATAATCAGGCTACTTAAAAACTTCAAAGGTATATGCTTTCCCCGGCGGTACTTCCAGCATTACATTCAATACTTTGTTTTGTTCGTAGTACTTATCGGTAGGGCTCCACGAAGACCGGTACAGGAGCCAGGGGTTAAAGTACTTGAGCTGGTTGTAGTTCATATTATAGTGGCGGGCAAACTCCACCAGGTTTATATCCTGACGCACTTCCACTACCTGCGTAGGTGCCGAATACTCCGCCGCAGGCAGGCTGAAGCCGTAGCGTCCGGGATTTTCGCAGATCAGCTTTATGGCCAGAATCCGGAACACGTAGTCGTAGGTTTCGGGCGTCAGGTACAGGTCGTAGTACGACTGTACGTTCTGCGTTTTGAGGTTATTAAGTACCATGGTACGTCCGCCGTTGTAGGCCGCTGCCGTGAGCGTCCAGTTCTTAAAGGTGTTGTACAGGCTGGTCAATTGCTGGCTGGCGGCCCGGGTGGAGCGTTCCAGGTGCCGGCGTTCGTCCACATACTTTGACATTTCCAGCCCCTGTTCCCTGGCCGTTGTTTCAATAAATTGCCAGAAGCCCACCGCCTTACCCGACTCGGCAATGGGCGAGAGTTCACTTTCAATGGCGGCCAGGTAAAAAAAGTCGGCAGGTACCTTATTCCGGGTAAGCAGACTCATGATTGGCTCACGGTAGCGCTGCACCCGCTTCAGTATAGTGAGCGTAGACGAATGTTTATATACGTTTTTGATAAGCTCCCGCTCCAGCCGATCATACACGAGGGGGTCGTTGAGCGGAACCGCTTCCCCCGCAAACGACAGGCCCGGAGGAATGTACGGTACCGACGTTTGGGCCGCACCCGGCTGGGCCACACCTGGTTGGGCCACACTTGGCTGGGCCGAACCCGGCTGGGCCGCTGCCTGAGCTATGGTCAAGGCTACTACCGCTGCCAGGCACAGCAAGCTCATCCGAAACATCCGGTAACCAGCCTTTACTCTATTGTTGCACAGCATCCGCCAGGTGGTTTAGTACTGCTGGCCCCGGACCGGCAGCATCAGGAGTATCAGTGTCTTCTAACCGTTTGAATTTTTATATACTACAACCCAACCGCCGCGATTGTTATATATCCGCCCGGCTCCCGGAAAATCTCCTCAGCGGGTGAGCGCCTCAATCAGTTCCCGATGCTGCGGAAACCGGGCCAGCAGTTGCCGGCGCTCAGCCAGCTCAAAATCGGCGAAGTCAAAGCCCGGCGCTACCGTACAGCCTACCAGCGAGTAGGTACTGCCGCTACCCGGCCTTGACCCAAACCAGGTACCCGCCGGTACCATGGCCTGAAACACCTCGCCCCTCTCGGGCTCGGCCCCCAGCCGGATGGTTTCCAGGCGGCCATCCTCCGGATAAATAACGAATACCTCCAGCGGATCACCGGTGTAGAAGTGCCAGAGTTCGTCGGACTGGATGCGGTGCAGGGCCGAAAAATGGTGGTTTTCGAGCAGGAAATAAATACCCGTACTAAAAGAACGGCCCCCACCAAAGCGCCCGGGCAGGGCCGCGTGCGGGATTGTTTCGGCGGAGCGGTAGGTTTCGGCAAAGTACCCGCCTTCGGGGTGGGCCTGCATGTTGTATTTCTCGACCCAGTAGCTGGCTGGTTTCATGGTAAGCGGTAAGTGATGAGTGATTAGTTTTAGCTCCGTTTGCTGCTATTCAGTAGGTTAAAGGGGAAAATATGGCTTTGCTCCCGCATGGCCCGCAGGCCAAACACGCCTCCCAGCGCCAGTACTACCAGTGCCTGATAACCCACCAGTCCAAACAACCACTGGACCAGGTACAGGCTGGGAATGGTAATAAAAAAACCAATGGATGTAACAATGGTCAGGGCGGTGGCGCGGTACTCGGCCGGAGCGTGCTGCGCTACCAGCGTCGAAAACTGGGGCGAATCACCCGTAGCGGACATGCCCCACACCAGCAGGTAGGCCCCCAGTACCACCAGCGGCAGCAGGTCAAGCCAGAGTACCAGCCCGCAACAGCCCGCCGATACCGCCAGTGCCACCCAGGCCGTGCGGTGGCTGCCCCAGCGCCCCGACAGCTCGCCCGTCAATACACACCCCAGTGACCCGGCTGCTATTACTCCAAATGACCACAGCGGTACATCCAGCGCCCGGCCGGTGAGCTGGGTATAGGAAGCCAGCAGCAGGGGAACAAAAGCCCAGAAGGTATACAGCTCAAACATGTGCCCGAAGTACCCGAAAGCATACCGCCGCAGAGCAGGTACTTTAAATACCTCCCTGATCATAGCCGGATGGAGCCGCCCGGCCCTGCGCCGGAAGGGCCCGTCGGGTACCAGCAGCCCCACCACCAGCCCTCCGGCCACCGCCAGTCCAGAGGTAGCCCCGATCACGTACCGCCAGTCCAGCTCAACGGACATAGCCCGGATCAGGTGCGGAAACGCGGTACCCAGTACCAGGGAACCTACCAGATAACCGAGGGCTTTGCCGAGGCCCGCTTCGTACCAGTCGCTGCATATTTTCATACCGACGGGGTACACCCCCGCCAGAAAAAACCCAACTGCCATTCGGGTCATGAATAAGCCCGGCAGCCACGGGTAAGTACCCAGTACGCCCGCGTTGCACAAGGCCGCCAGCAGCGCCGAACCCATAAATACCCGCACCGGCGAGAACCGGTCGGCCACCGAAAAGTAAGAATAGCAGAGGGTACCCAGTACAAATCCCAGTTGCACGGCGGTGGTCATGGTAGACAGAAAAGTACTAACCTGCGGGTGGTACAGCTGCAGACTGGGCAACACGGCATTGGTCGCAAACCAGAGCGAGGTACCCGCAAACTGGGCTATGACCAGCAGCGGCAGGAGGTGAGCGGGACGTGGCTCGACGGGACCAGTTACCATTTGTATACGATTCTTTCCATTAATCAGGATATACGCGGTTTTGATACAATTCCGGGCGGGACCTGCTCCCGCAGCTGATTATTTTTGTGGTTAGGATAGCCAAATACATTCCAGGCGAATCCTTAAAATAAGCTTCCAGCCCCAGTTTTTCTCCAATATTTATAAAAAATAGAGGAGCTTTTAAAAAAATGGAATTAAAAACTGACTTTGTTCCAACCTTTTGCTCCTTCTGAATATCTTCTTTCCAATTAACGATTATTTAGCCATGAAAAACCAACCCTTTTTGCTTAACTCCGCAGGCCGCGCCACGCTCCTGTTTGCATTTTTTGCCGCCGCTTTTACCGCTTGCCGCACCGCCGAAGTAGCCGTTACCAATGATCTTAAGTCAGGTGCTGCTGTATATCCCGTCAAAGGGCGACAGGGCTTCCAGATTGGTCAGGTACTCCAATTTGGAGACTACACGACCAGCAAGGTAAAGCGCGGCTGGACCTTCAGCTATTCCATTCCTTTTGTAGCCCGTTTTAACGGGGCCCGCGAAAAACTGAGCTTCCAGCAGTTTGGCCCCGGTGGCCGTTCGGCAGAAGTAGCCTTCGTCAGTCGCTTCCGGGACGTTGATATTTCACCCGTCCGGGAGTATTTTTCACTTTCGACCAACTATAAAAATTACTTCGCCGGGGGTATTGAACTCAGCGGCTCCAAAGAAGGCTGGGAGTTTATTGTACACAACGTAGACGGGGGCCGTACGCTGAAAAACAACACGATGGGCTTTGTTCGCAGCAGCTCAGACGGTACCCGAATAGATATTGTGGGTATCCGGGAACTGGAAGGCGGCTCGCCCATGATGACCGCTATGAACGTATACGGCTACGAGTTCCGGCTGGACGGTAAAACCATCGGGGCAGTGTCTACGGTAAATAATGGCAAAGTATGGATGAAAGAGAACATTCACCCGGAACTGAAACTGGTACTGGCGAGTGTATCGTCGGGCCTGATGCTCCGCCACAACGTAGAGGAAACCCACGAGCAGCTGACACTCAACCAATAATTCAGATAACATCCACACCTTCGGTAGGACCTATATACGCCAGCGGCCACTGCATGTGCAGTGGCCGCTGGCGTAAAGGATTACAGGTAGTTATAAAAGTAATGCTCCGCTCATGGCCATTAGCACATAGGTACATTGATCAGCCAGGCCTCAGTAAGTACCCTCAAGAAGTACCTTGAGCTTTTTAGCCTCATCATAGAAGTTGTTGTAATTAATGTTTCTCTGGGCGATGGAGGTACCTGAGCAGTCAAAAATATAGCTCATAGGCGAAGAAAGTATCGGGTTCACAAACGCCAGAAACTGTTCATTGCGGTAGGAGTAAACCACTACGCGCAAAGGTCCGCTTTTGGGTTGCTGGAAGCCAGCCAACTGGTCTTTAGCCCAGGGAATCGTTTCCAGGGGAGAACCGGCGAAGCAACCGTCACGCAGGCGATCGGGACCGATGCCACACTGCTGGGCCGTCGAAATCAGCGTAAGCAGGAACGCTGCCAAAAGTATCCGTTTTCTCATAGATTAATACATTTTTTCAGGTAAGACCTTACTGTGCTGTTATTGGTTGGAAATGGATAATTTATTTTTGCTTACACCCGTTAGGGTCCGGTGATTCTGGCCAATACGAGTCCGTGTTTTTCAAAAAGAATTTCCTTATTGGCTATACCATTGAGGCGGTACTTACGGGCCAGTACTACGTCGCCGGAGCGGGGTGTACGTTCTTCGGCAAAGAGGCCCGAGTAGAAATGAAAACTGGGGTAGTAATGGTCCAGTACTACCAGCGGCTGGTACTTCCGCTCCCTGGCCAGCCGGGCCGCTTCCTTAACGGGCTGCTGAAGCAGGGCACCCAGCCGGGGCATCCAAAGGCCATTAATGGTAATTAAAAGCACCAGTCCGACTACCACCAGCTGCAGGTCTTTCCCCCACCCTTTCCTGACTTCCACGACCAGCAGTACCAGCAACAGCCCGCCCATACTCAGGTAATATTCCTGGTCAAATTCAGCCGCCGCTCCGTTAGTGACGTCTACGGCGTAGGCGTCGTTGATCATCGGCAAAAACTGCGGAAGCATAAAAGGCGCCACCAGCAGGATAATCAGGAATACCAGCAGCGGCCAGATGAGCGGGACACTGTGGTTATTGGCCATGTACCAGGCACCCAGCACAAAAAGCGGTGTGTAGCCGTAGATAATATAGTGGTGCAGCTTGGTACCCGACAGCGAAAAGAACACAAAGACAAAAGCAAACCACAGCAGGTGAAAGGAAAAGTACTTGTCGTACCACAGGTACCTCAACCGGCCGAAGGCCGACAGTACTACGGCCGTATAGGGTACTATACCCAGCAGCAAAATGGGGACAAAGTACAGTATACTACCGTAGTGTCCTTCGAAGGCTGTCCGGAAACGGTTGACATTATGGTTAAAAAAGAAGCCGTCTATGAATGCCTGCCCCATTTGCTGGTACTGCAGCAGGTACCACGGCAGCGAAATTAGCAGGAACAGCAGAATACCCGACCCGCTCAATACCTTCCAGAGCGGCCGGATGCTTCGCCAGCGCAGCAGGTACAGCATGGTAACGGCCGCGGGAATAAGTACCGCTATGGGCCCTTTGGAAACAAAGCCCAGGGCCGAAAGGCCGTAAAAAAGAAAGGTGTACTTCCGGTGGCTTCCCTGTAGTACTTCGTACAGGCAAAACATAGCGCCGGCCATAGAGGCGTTGAGCAGGGCGTCGGCCAGGGCCGCTTTACCAATAATGGTGATCTGTAGGGAGCAGGTAGCCATAAAGGTGGCATAAAAGGCTTCCTTTTCGCTGAGCCTTTTGCGTACCAACAAGAAAATGGCCAGCATCCAGGCCAGGGCCGCCAGGGCGGAGGGCAACCGCATGGCCCACTCGTTCCAACCCAGTACCTGCGCCGCCCCGTACTGCAGCCAGTTGGTGAGGGGGGGCTTGTCGAAGCGTGGCTCCTGGTTTATATAGGTAGAGATAAAATCACCGCGCAGCGCCATTTCCCGCGTTCCTTCGGCAAAAAAGCCTTCGTCCTCATCAAAAAGAGGCGCATTGCCCAGGTTCCAGAAAAAACCAAAGGCTACCACCAGAAAAAGGAAAAAGTAACGGTACCGACCGGAAAAAATCATAACCATTGTATCTGTTTACGGCACAAAGAAACGGGCTCTCCATTCCTTTTGATTCCTCACACCGCCATCATCCCACCGTCAATAGGAAGCGCCATTCCTGTTACAAAGGTATTATGGGGATCACAAAGCCAGAGAATGGCCTGCGCTACATCGGCAGGCTGTCCGTAACGTCCCATGGGAATATTGCGCTTAAGTCTTTCTTCGTAGGAAGGGTCCAGCTCAAAAAGCTGATCAAAAAGAGGAGACCGGGTAAAAACCGGGCAAACGGCATTGATCCGAATATTTTTACGGGCGTATTCGACCGCGGAAGCTTTGGTAAGGCCTACCACGGCGTGCTTGGTAGCTGTATACACGGAGCTGTTGGGCAGACCGCGCAGCCCCGCCAGTGAGGCAACGTTCACAATGCGGCCCCCGCCCTGCCGAAGCATCTGACGAATCTGGTACTGCATTCCAAAAAATACCCCACTCATATTGATAGAAACCACGCGGTGGTACTCCTTGGCGGTCACATCGGCGGTTCGGGCGAATAGTCCACCCACGCCGGCATTATTAATGGCGACATCCAGTTTTCCGTATAGCTGTACCGTCTGGGTTACCAGCTGTTCCAGCTGTTCGGGTTGGGCAACGTCGCAGGCTATGAACATGGCTTCGCCGTTTTCCTGCCGGATGAGGGCCACCGTTTCCTGACCGCCTTCGGCGGCCACATCAGCCACTATTACCCGGGCGCCTTCGGCGGCAAAAGCCAGGGCCGTAGCCCGGCCGATTCCGGAGGCCGCGCCCGTAATGATTACTACCTGATCCTGGAATCGTGCCATGCGCTGGTGGGATAAATCGTGCAAACGCAGGATAGGCCTGCCTGCTGGCAAACTTATAAAAATCCTGCTGACAACTCAACGTTACACTAAAAAAGTACTCAGAAAATGAGCCCTTTCTGGTGCCAGGCCCTGGGATGCGACTCCCAGTAGCTCTGCAGGTAGTAGTACAGCAGCACACTGGTACCTACCCCCAGCAGGGAACCCGTGTGTACATCAATCAGAAAATGCTGCAGCAGGTACATCCGGGAGTAGGCTACCACCACCGCCGGAAGCAGCAGGAGTACCTTGGCCCAGGCCGGACGGCTAATAAAGGCCAGCATCGCAAACAGCGCAAAAGCCGAGGTAGTGTGTCCGGAAGGAAAACTGCTGTTATGGTATATCTGTACGCCTTCGACGGTATGCATAAGGGGGTAGGTGTCCGACAACGCGTACCAGGGCCGCATAATACCTACAAATACATACCGCTTAAGTACCTGTACAATAATGCCGGAAATGGCGTAGCTCAACACTACCAAAGCCGCCTTCCGGTACGAGTACAGCAGCAACAGCAAGGCAACTACTATTACAAACAGGTTGTCGCCCACAAAGGTAGCGTACCTGAAAGCCACGTCAGACCACGGGTTCCAGCGACCGTTAATGAAGAGAATGACCTCGCTTTGACCAATAAAAAGCTGGACAATGGCCACGATCAGCCAAAGGAGTACGTAAGGCCCCAGGAAAGGTACCTGCCGGATTAAAAACTGCTTCATGCCTGGTTCTGACTGGACCATTCCTAAAAATTAAGGGCGGTGGAGGTGGTAAAGGTAACGCCTTTCTCCTGGGCTTCGGCGTAAATAGGATCAGCCAGGTGCCCCAGCCCGGTCACGTCAGACATGCAGTCGGTCAGCACCACGACCTTAGGCACCAGGGCGGGCGCGTAGCGCAGGATTTGCTTCATACTGGTTGCCACACAGTGTGAGCGTGCCTCCCCTGCCACCAGTACCTGATCGTAGCGTTCCAGCAGGGTAATCAGGGAGGTATTCAGCTTGGTTTTGGGAGCCCCTGGCACGGGTACCTGCGCCCGGAATATGCCAAAATGCTCAGCAAACGGATGCACCCCTTTAATTACCGCCTCATAGTCGCGTCCGGTCTGGTGTACCCAATCCCTTACAGCCTCCACTATGGTGTCGTCGAGGGCCGCACCCCGCGTCCCGATCAGGCAGTGCTCCGGCCAGATAAAATGTTGGAACTCGCCCTGCGCTTCCAGAGTACGTACATATTCTTTAGCATAGTCAGCTTCGTAGCGGGGTACCCAGCGGCCGGCGTCTACATCGGCCGCTGTAATCAGGGTAAAGGGATCGGGCGAATGCCCCTCCCGATCTTCCCAAAAGCCCGGATGCGCGATATTCAGCACGTGGTGGGTATCGAGGGTTACGACTATCTGGTCTATTTGCCCGGTATGTCGCCGGATCAGGTCGGCAATACGTATTACATCCTGCTCAGCTCCCGGCACGTAGAGCGCCCCCTGGGGCTGGCAGAAGTCATACTGGGCATCAATTAGGAGTAAGGCGGTTGTTTTCATCGTGACAAATATAGGTTTTTTGCCGGGTCCCTACGGCCACTCTTTTGGCAGGCCCATTTGGCGGGCGTAGCTTTGGGTACAGAGGGAGTGCAGCCGCCGGAGTAGTTGGTTTACTTCCCGCTCAAAGTCCCCGTAGTAGTCGTCGTTTAGCTTGTTAAGACGGTTCATCAGGGTTTGGGCTTTCTTGGCCATGTACAGCGCGCACTTGTCGGTACGGGAGGTATGGTTACGCAGCACATCGGCCTGCTGCTCCAGAAAGGCGTTCAGCAGGTACAGGTTCAGGTCAATTTCCCCGTATTTATCTTTGGTAACCTTTACATGATAGGCAATATCACCACTCAGCGTACGCAGGTCCATTAAGATCCAGGCGGGGGTGTACTCCTGCATCCGGGCCATCTTCTGTATTTTATGCTTGATGGTTTCCCGCCTTTCTTCGGTCGTACTGCTGTCTTCAATCAACTCAAAGTACAACCGGTCCGCCAGGACTTTATCTTTACCAATAAGCCGCAGAAGCAGCTTGTCTTTTTCTTTGGGGGGCATTCCGGTAATAGCTTTTTTCAGGGAATCTGATAGGGCCATGGTTTATGCTGTTTTTTTGCAAAGTTACCAACTATCCGGAACGCAGGTAAAATTATACCCCGGCTATACAACCTGCATTAGCTGAACTTTCCTATATTTGATGCTCCGTACTAAAAACCCTCCACGCTATCTTCTGTTAAAACAGACACCATGTTTTCTTAGTTATTGTCTGTGTTTAGAAGCTTAATGTACCGAACCTAGCGTAAATTTTTATGATTTCAGTGGCTATGTGTACCTACAACGGGGCAACGTATTTGCCCGAACAGTTGGAAAGTATTGCCAGTCAGACTTTGCCCGTTGATGAACTAGTTGTATGTGACGACGGGTCCAGCGACGATACCTTAGCTATCCTGCAGGCCTTTGCCCAAAAGGTTTCATTCCCTGTTCAGGTGGTCCGGAATGAGACCAATCTGGGGTCAACCAAAAACTTTGAAAAGTGTATGCTGCTCTGCCGGGGTGATATTCTTGTTCTTTGTGACCAGGATGACATCTGGCGAAAAGACCGGGTTGAGAAACAGGTAGGGTACCTGCAGCAGCATCCTGACAAGGACGCGGTATTTTCGGATGGACTGATGATTGATGATAACTCCCAGCCAATAGGGACTACGCTGTGGAAGGAAATAGAATTTTTTGAAGAGCCACAACAGAGATGGCAGCAGGGCCTGGGCTATGAAATCCTGTTCAACGGCTACGTGGTTACCGGTGCTACCGTAGCGCTCCGCCGCTCCTGCCTGCCGCATTTGCTTCCATTTCCCACGCACATTCCTTTGCTAATCCACGATGGCTGGATCGCATTGGTATTATGCCTGCAGGATAAGATAGGCTTCATTAACGAGTGCCTGATCTCCTACCGGATGCACTCAAGCCAGCAGGTAGGTCTGGGCGGAAAACTGGAGCCGGTGAGTTTGCGCGACCGGCTAACCCGGGACCGGGAGATAAAACTGACCCCCCTTCGGGAAAAAGCCCAGGAACTGGAGATGATATACCTGCACCTGCACAATTATCCCAATATACCCGCCGAAAAACTTAATAAGCTCTATCTCCGCCAGCAACATTTTCAACGACGGTCCAGCCTGCCCCCCAATCGTTTACGGCGGATAAGGCCGGTATTGAGAGATGCGGCCTCAGGTCACTACCGTTTTAGCAGTAAGGACTGGTGGCTGCCGGCGCTGGGCGACTTGCTTGAATAAATCCGGAAGTTTATGTTAGTTTTCCCAAGTACGCATCTCCTTTACGAATGAAATCGTCAAGTACCCGGCCGGTTGCCGTTGTTATCCCCATTTACAAATCAGACCTATCCGCGGCCGAAAAGGCCTCCCTGCGTCAGTGCCTGCAGGTGCTGTCTGCTTATCCGCTTATTGTGGTTAAACCAGCTGGTCTGGTTCTGGATAGTTTACAGCAGGAGTACCCTGCTCTGCAGTTCCGGTCTTTTGAGGACCAGTTTTTCAGTAGTATTGTTGGTTATAATGAACTGCTGGTTTCCCTGACATTTTACAAAGCCTTTACTGATTTTGAGTATATACTTATCTACCAGCTGGACGCTTACGTATTCAGGGATGAGCTACCGCATTGGTGCGCCAAAGGATATGACAACATAGGTGCCCCTTCGCTGGAACCGGATGAGCTCAGTCAGCTACCCGCCGAAGCTCAGGAAACCTATGCGACAGTACTTACCGAAAGTCATCCTGTCCTGAACGGAGGTTTGTCGTTACGACGCATCCCGGCTATAATCCGTTACCTCCGGATTTATAACGCATTTTATACGCGGTGGCCGGGCAACGAGGACAAGCTTTTTTCGCTTGATGCCCGCCGCCTGGCCCCCATGAAGTTTTTTATAAAGCTCCCCTCCTGGCAGGAAGCCCTGGCGTTCTCTTTTGAGAAAAGTCCGGCGGCCAGCTATGCGCTGAACAACCGTCAGCTGCCCTTTGGCTGTCACGCCTGGGAACGCTACGACCCGGAGTTCTGGAAGCCGTTTATTCCGGTGGAGGAGTAGCTCCCGTCCCTAACTTTTAGCCTAATTTAACACACTAACTCTCTTATACTGGCGTTCTTGCAATGTTTCTTCTTTAGTTTTAAGTATACATAGCATCCACCATCGCCATGAATGTAAAAGTACTTTCTGTTCTGATTGGTATGGTCTGGCTGGGTTTAGGAACGGCCGCCGGACAAATTACCAACCGCCCCGTTGTTGAAGAGCAGTTTGCCCGCTACGTGCGCATAGTACGGGTAGAGCTGACCAGCCGCTACACGATCATTGACATGGAGTACAAAAGCACCATGCCCCAGGAGCTGTACCGGCTGTTTCCCAACCGTCGGCTGATAACCAATTACATCAGTATTGATCCGCAGAGCCGTTTGTACAAACCCGGTAATACTTCTAAAAAGTACAACTTTATCCGGGCCGAAGGGATTCCGGTTGAGCCTGAACACCTCAACGTATACCCGGGCGACGTCGTCAATTTCCGGCTTTACTACGAGCGACTGGACCCCGGTATTGAAATCTTTGATTTCTTTGAAGGCCGCAATCCCGGCCAGACTGAATACTGGAACTTCTACGGGGTACATATTAAGAACCCGCTGCGGCGCCCATCGGCCCCCAAAGAGCGCCCCACCGAAGTACCTCGGGAAGAACCACCACTGGCTAGCACGCCGCAGCCCCGCGAAACCGTACCGGATGCGGCCCCGCAGGCTGCCACTACCGCCCCGGTGGCTTTGAGGGGGACGGTGTACGATGCCAAGACCCGCCGCGCCATACCCGCCCAGATTTCCTACGCCGACGGCAGCGACACCCTGCAGATGGGTACTTCGTCGGGTAACTACCGCCTCAGCCTGCTGCCCGGCCAGCGCTACGCGCTCAGCGTAGCGGCCAAAGGGTACCTAAGTACCTCCGCGGCGGTGAGTCCGGCCGACTCGGTGGGCCGGGCCGCCCTCACCCGCGATTTCTATCTTACTCCGCTGGCCGCCGGTACCAGCTTTACCTTAGAGAATATTTACTTTGAAACCTCGAAGTTTGAACTGCTGCGGGAGTCGTACGAAGAGCTGGACCGGCTGGTGACTATGATTCAAGATAACCCCAGTCTGCAGGTACGGGTGGAGGGGCATACCGATAATCTGGGCGACTTCGACAAAAACCTTGAACTGTCGCGCCAGCGGGCCAGTGCCGTGCGCGACTACCTCATCAGCAAGGGTATTGCGGCCGACCGGATTGAAGCCAAAGGCTACGGCTCCACCCGGCCGGTGGCCAGGGGTACCTCCGAGCAGGAGCGCCAGCGAAACCGGCGGGTGGAGTTTGTAATCGTGAAGATGTAAGATAGTACTTAACCAGAGCCAGTAGCCAGGCTAAGCCCCGACGGGGAGTTCACGGTGGTGAGCTTCCCGTTTTTTATTTGGTTAACTTTGGAAAAAATCTCTGTTTTACTGTTTTACCACCGTTTGCTTCCTGCTTCTTTATGAATTACATAGAACTAACCCTTACCGTTTCCCCAGATTATGCTGATATACTAACCGCCGAGCTGGCCGAAATTGGCTTTGAGTCCTTTGTAGAAACCGACGAGGGGCTGAATGCGTATATTACCGAACCACTTTTTAATGAAGCCGCTCTTCAGGAAATTATAGCCAAATACCAGATCTTCACCGCAATAGCCTATTCGTGGAAAGCGTTAGAGAAAAAGAACTGGAACGAAGAATGGGAACGCAGCTATGAACCCATTGAAGTAGGTCGGGCGGTACGGGTACGGGCGCAGTTTCACGAGCCGGACGAGCGGTTTACGTACGACTTGCTGATAACCCCCAAAATGTCGTTCGGGACGGGGCACCACGCTACTACCTGGCTGGTCATGAATGAGCAGCTCAGCCTGCCCCACCAGGGCATCGACATCATGGATGTAGGCTGCGGTACGGGTATTCTGCCCATACTGGGCCGTAAGCTGGGTGCCAGGGGTATTGTGGCGTTTGATATTGATGAGTGGGCGGTTGAAAATACGCGCGAGAACTTTACGCTGAACGGGCTAGACGAAGCCGCGGAGGTGTTTCAGGGTACCATTGCGGATGTTCCGGCGGAGCGGCAGTTTGGTGGTATACTGGCCAACATTAACCGCAATATACTGCTGGCTGAGATACCGCGTTACGTACAACACCTGTTGCCCGGGGGATGGCTGGTGGTAAGTGGTTTTTACCAGATGGACGAGCCGGATATAGCCCAATGCGCGCTGGAAAACGGCCTGACTAAAGTACGTACCGATACCCGTAACGAGTGGGCAACGGTAGTTTTTGAAAAATGAGTTAAGAAAAAACTGTGTAACAAGCTATATGAAGTTATTTCGCCTTTGTCTCCTGGGATTGGTAGTACTGGCCGGTGAAGCCGCGTGGGCCCAGGGGGTGCGCCTGTCGGATGAGCCGGGACAGTTTATGGTGGATGCCAAAAAGCTGATGGAAAGCAGCCGGAATCCGGCTTATGCCAAAGCCGCTCAGGACCTGGAAAGTATCTGGATGAGCTCGCTCAATACGACGCAGCAGAAGGAGTTCGTGGGCCTGATGCGCAGCCTGGCCGCCAAAGGACAGAAGGCCGGTCCCATTTTTTATCTCCTGATGCGTAACCTGCATACCATCACCACGCAGCAGGGCGACATCAACGGCTTTATGATTATGGTGGATAAAGCCAGCGACACCTACGACGCCAAATCTCTCCAGAAGCTACTGGAAACGGCTCAGCTGGTTATTGAGAAAAAGCAACTCTATTCCTCCAATTACAGCAAGCTCTACCTGACCGAAGGCCAGTACCGCTTTCGGTTTGATGACACGGTACCTACCACCGACCCCAAAGCCACTATCCCCGCCAATGACGGCTGGGACCTTCCCGCCGACTCGGTACTTATTGACTCCAAGGCCAGGCCCGTACCTACACTTTCGGGGGCTTTGCTGGACCTGCAGGGCGCCACATTTGCGGTCGTAACCACCCACGACTCTATTAGCTTTGGCCCCAGTACCGGCAGTGTCTCCTTAAAGGAGGGTACCTTTGTGGGCAAGGGGGGCAAGTTTACCTGGGAAGGCGACCAGGGTATTTATGTTGATTTTGATGAGTACTTTTTTCAGCCGTCCAGTCCCGCGCTTACCATTGATAACGTCACGCTTCATTACGACAACAAACTAACCAGCCCCATTAAGGGTAAATTTGAGTTCAGGAGCGTGCGCCGACCGGCCGGCAAACCTTCCACCTACCCCCGCTTTGTGTCTTACCGCAACGACGCCGTCCTAAAGAATACCAGCAAAAGTATTCTTTATAAAGGTGGATTTTCACTGGCCGGTACTAACATATACAGTACTTCGCTGAGCAACGAGCCCTCAGCTATTTTGGTAACCTACAAAGACAAGCCGGTTTTTCGGGTCAGTAGCCAGCGCTTCGCCCTGAATGATTCCGTAGTTACGGCCCAACTGGCGGAGTTCTCCATGCCGCTGGGGGCAGACTCGCTCTACCACGCCGGGGTACGTTTTTATTACAGCGACGGTGCGGGTTTGCTTCGCCTCGAACGGGCCGACGGTACGCCTTACGAGGGAGTACCCTATGTGGACAGCTACCATAAAATGAATATCTGGGCCGAAGCCATGCGCTGGAACCTACCTAACGAGAAGGCGGAGTTTTATATGATAGCCGGCAAAAAGGTGGTACCCGTCCGGCTGGAATCTTTTGACTACTTCAGGCCGCAACGCTTTCAGGCCATGGCTGTCGATTTTGGCTTCCAGCCTCTGATTATGGCCGCTAACTACGTGCAAACGCAGAAGCGACAAACCTTTACCGCCTACGACCTCGCCAACCAGTACAAAAAGGACCCGGCTATTGTGCGGCAGGCCCTCGAACGGCTGACTTTACAGGATTACTTTCAAAGCAACCGGGCTACGGAAGAGTACAGCCTGAGTCGTAAGGGAATCATGTATATTATGGCCAATATGGACAAGAGTGATTACGACAATTTTCTGATCTCCTCCCAGTTTCAGGCCAACAGCGAGGTAGCCAACGCTACCATTTCCCTGACCGATACCCTGCTGACCGTACGCGGAGTGGAGCGGTTTGTGGTGAGTGATTCTCTCAAAATTGTCGCCACGCCCTCCGACAAGCAAGTAGTTATTGGGCGCAACCGGGACTTTACCGTGAATGGGCAGCTAAAATCTTCGAATTTTCGCTTTGCCGGTCAAAATCTTAAATTCAACTACGACCAGTTTTTTGTTACGCTCAATAAAGTTGACTCCATTACCTACACCCCCCAGGAACAGTACGCCAAAGGCCTGGCCAATGAGGTGGGAGGACACATTAAGTACGATAAGGACGGTACATTTTATCTGAACGACCCCAAGAACAAATCAGGACGGCAGAAAAACGCCAAATCACCGCGTATGGTGATACCCGAAGGTATTACGGTGTACTTTGACCAGACCACCCGGCTTGTTCCGTACCAGCGGGAGGTATTCTTCAAAATACCCAAACTGGATATTGACAGCCTCGACAAGCGCGACATTACTTTTGTGGGTACCTTTGAGTCGGACGGCATGCTCCCTCCCCTGAAGGCTACTCTCAAGACCATGCCCGACAACTCCATGGGCTTTGAATACAGGCCTCCCGCCGAACCCCTTAAGCTGTACGGAGGGAAGTCGACGGTAAAGCTGACCGATAAGCTGGTGATGAATAGCAAAGGACTGCGGGCGCCGGGGGTACTTACGCACCTGTCGGCCACTATCCCGACCGAAGAAATCCTCTTTACGACCGACTCGCTTCTGGCTTCCGGTGCCAGTGCCAGCATCAGGGAAGCTACCATTGGTAAAGCCTATTTCCCCAGTGTAGACCTGAAAAACTACTCGCTGCGCTGGCTCCCCAAAACCGACAGTATGTTTATAGTGACCAAGGGTAATTCCTTTAATTTCTATAAGGGAAGTACTCAGCTGGAAGGAGGTTTGCTACTACGCACGGCGGGCCTGTACGGCTACGGCAAGCTCAAACGCTCCGATGCTGAACTGACTTCTGATGACATAAAGTTTAATAAAGAAGGCTTTCTGGCCAATCAGGCGCAGTTTACTCTGAAAGAAGGCCAGCAGCAGTCATTCCGTCCCATTCTGGTGGGTAAGAATGTGGATGTTGATTTTAATGTAGCCAAAGGACAGGTAGAACTTACTACCAATGCCAATGGCTTCGAGGCGGACTCGTCCGGCCTGGTATTTCCCTACGCCGCCTACCGTACCTCTATCAACAAAGCCCGCTGGAACATCACCAACAAAACCGTAGCCATGAAGGGCGACGTTGATAACTCTACCTTCACGGCCATGGCACCCGAGCAGGAAGGCTTGTCGTTTAACGGGTCGGCGGCCCTGTACGAGGTAGAGAAAATGACCCTTAACATCAGCGGGGTACCTTATATCCAGACGGCTGACGTCAAGATTATTCCGGATAAAGGCCTGGTTGGCGTTCGCCGGAACGGCGAGATGCTTCCCTTCAAGAAAGCCCGCATTGAGATAGACACCCTCAATACCAATCACCGGCTGAAGGATGCCGATATACGTATTACCTCGCGCAATCATTTTGAAGGCTCCGCTACCTACCAGTACGTAACGACCCAGAAGGACACCTTCGCCATAAAAATGGAAAACTTTGAGCTGCGGGAAGTAAGCAACAGTCCGGAGCTGGCCAGCCGGAAAAGTCGCCCGGAAGCCAAAGCCCAGACATCGGAGAAGCTGTACTACACTACCGCCCGGGCCGAAGTAACCGAAAATCAGCGCCTGATGCTGTTCCCTAAGATACAGTTTAAGGGCGGTGTACGGCTTATTGCCTACGAATCTGCGCTGCAGCTCGATGGCTACATTCGTCCGTTCATAAAGCCCCGACCTGAACTCGCCAGTTCCTGGATTCCGCTCAAAGAAGCACCGGGTGAATCGCTTTCCATTAAGGTAGATAAAGACCTAAAAAACGAAGTAGAACAACCCCTGTTTGCCGGACTGCATTACCGCACCGGGGGAGGAATGTACATGACGTTCTTGTCTACTAAAGAATCCAGCCGCGACCAGGATATTTTCACGGCCAACGGTACCATGAGCTATGACCCCGAGAGCAAATCGTTCCTGATTATGCCTCCGGCTGGTGCCAATGACCTGGTCAACGAAGCTTTTGCCTATCGGTTCGATGACCAGAAAGGACTGGCTAACTTTGCGGGTCCGCTTAATCTGGTGGATGCTCCCTGGCTAAAAGCCGCCGGCACCGCCGAAGCCCAGGTTGACAGCCTCCGGTTCCAGTTCAATACTTTGCTGCTGCTGAATTTGCCGGTACTTAGCCCCGTGCTGCCTGCGCTGGCTACCAAAATTGTGCAGACTAACCTGGACGAGCAAAACAGCGACCCGGCCGAAGACGACCCTACCCGGTTGAATACCAAACTTTCTGCCCTGATCGGGCAGCCAGCGGCCGATGCCTATGCTACTAAAACAGCCGCCGAGTATAAGCCTCTTTTTGAAGCCTCGGCGGACCTGGATATACCGCTGGTACTGTCCAACGTTAACCTGCGGTGGTCGGAGAAACACGGTGCCTACTATTCGCTGGGGAAAATTGGGGTGTCGAATCTGGGCCGTAACGATGTCAACGCCCAGATGGAAGGCATGCTGGAAATAAGACGTACCGACCGGGGCGATGAATTCAGCCTGTACCTGGAAGCCTCCCCGGATGTGTGGTACTTCTTTGACTTTGCACAGCAGCAACTGGGGGTACTGTCGTCGGAGATAGAGTTTAACGACCAGGTACTGGCCAGGTCACGCAATTCCCGCACTAAAGATATGCAGCTGATTCCGCTGGGATTTGAAGACAAAGTCATGTTTACCGACCGCTTTTACGACTTTTACCAGCCTGCCCTCAAAAAAGCCAAAATGGCCAAGGCCGCCGAGAAAAAGGAGGTAAAGAAAAAAGAAGTTAAAAAGAAAGAAGAAGCCGCCGAAGGCTTCTGATGGTTAGTCACTTAGGGCCTTTAAGGAATTATTTGAAAAAAAATAATGTTTGCAATACTAAGCATGAGTACTTGTATTCTGTAACAATTACTGTTATTTTTGTTTACTTAGTGCAAAAAGAAGTACAATTTTTATTGACATAATCCAATTTGATGAGTATCTCCCTGCTAGTATTGACCATTTTGGGTGCCTATTTGTTGGGCTCTATTCCTACGTCGGTATGGTACGGCATTGGGTACTTTGGTATTGATGTCAGAAAGTACGGCAGCGGTAACGCAGGTGCTTCCAACACCTTTCGTACGCTTGGCAAACGGGCGGGTACCGTCGTAATGCTCATTGATGTACTGAAAGGCTGGACGGCCACTTCACTGGCTCCGTTGCTGTATTTCTTCGGTACTATAGGTGAGGGAGACATACTGGGTTACAAAATCCTTTTTGGAATTATTGCCATTGTAGGCCATATTTTCCCGGTTTTTGTTCGTTTTAAAGGAGGAAAAGGAGTGGCTACGTTGTTAGGAATGGTACTTGCCATTCATCCCGAGCTGGCACTGGTTTGCATTACCATCTTTATCCTGACGCTCATTGCCTCCCAATACATTTCGCTTAGCTCAATGCTGGCAACACTGGCCTTTCCGATACTATCGCTGATGGGCGTGTTCGGGCAAGCCGAAACCCTGCTGATTATTTTTGGATTTGCCATGTTTCTATTAGTAGTAGCCACACATCAAAAAAATATCGTACGTCTTTTAAATGGCAATGAAAGCCGCGTAAAGCTTTTCAAAAGCCAGAAAAATAATTCGTAAGCCTTACCATAAATCATCTGTGATCCCCTAAGACCGTATGGTCTTAGGGGTATTTTTTTTACCTTCGTGGCTCGCCCCAAGGGGTATTAGTACTTCATACCACTACTAAAAACTATGCAAAACTACATAGAGCAAAACCGCGATAAATTCCTCAACGAGCTCCTTGACCTGCTCCGCATCCCGTCGGTAAGCGCTGATTCCAAGTTTAAAGAAGATGTACGTAAGGCGGCGGAGTACGTCCGTGACCGCATCCGGGAAGCCGGTGCTGACCGGGCTGAAATTTACGAAACGCCCGGCCACCCGGTCGTATACGGAGAAAAACTGGTAGATCCTTCCGCCCCGACGGTACTTATTTACGGCCACTACGACGTACAGCCCGCCGATCCGTACGAGCTGTGGGATTCGCCGCCTTTTGAGCCGGTCATCAAAAACGACCGTATCTACGCCCGGGGCGCCTGCGACGACAAGGGGCAGTTTTATATGCACATAAAGGCGCTGGAAACCATGCTCGCTACCGGTACCCTGACCTGCAACGTAAAGATCATGATTGAGGGAGAGGAGGAAGTCGGCTCCGACCACCTGGGGCAGTTCGTGAAGGAGCACCGCGACATGCTCAAATGTGACACTATTCTGATTTCTGATACCAGTATCATTGCTAACGACGTACCTTCTATCGAGGTTGGTCTGCGTGGGCTCACCTACCTGGAAGTAGAAGTAACCGGAGCTAACCGTGACCTGCACTCGGGGGTATACGGTGGTGCCGTGGCTAACCCTATCAATGTACTGTGTGAGATGATTGCCTCCCTTAAAGATGAAAACGGCCACATTACCATTCCGGGCTTTTATGACAACGTGGAAGAGCTGACGGAAGAGGAGCGGAAGTCAATGAACGAAGCACCGTTCAGCCTGGAGGAGTACAAGAAAGACTTACATATTAACGACGTGGCCGGTGAAGCAGGCTATACCACCATTGAGCGTACTTCTATCCGTCCTACGCTGGATGTCAACGGCATCTGGGGCGGCTATACGGGCGAAGGCGCCAAGACGGTACTGCCTTCCAAAGCCCACGCCAAAATCTCCATGCGCCTGGTCCCCAACCAAACCGACAAGGAGATAGAGGCACTATTTACAAAACATTTTGAATCCATTGCGCCGGATTCGGTAAAGGTAAAAGTAAAGCCCCACCACGGCGGACTACCCTACGTCAACCCTACCGACTCGGTCGAATACGAAGCGGCTTCCATGGCTATGGAAGAGTCGTTTGGCAAGAAACCTATTCCTACGCGTGGCGGCGGGAGTATCCCTATAGTGGCACTGTTTGAGCAGGAACTGGGCGTGAAGAGCATCCTGATGGGCTTTGGCCTGGACATCGACGCCCTGCACTCACCCAACGAGAGCTACGGCCTGTTCAACTACTACAAAGGCATCGAAACCATCCCGCTGTTTTTTAAGCACTACGCTGAGTTGAAGAAGTAGTTTTTTCAGAGAGCTCAGGAGTAGACGATTCTATGGGTTCATAGGTACTGATGGCACGGACTGAAAGGTCCGTGCTTTTTTATAGGTACCTAAAAAAAGCGTAACCGATACGAAAAAAGGTAAAGTACTTCCCGGAACTCCTCAATAGTAGGCGGGCCTGCCAACCGGAATCATGCTGCTGATAGTGATGGAAGTTATATCAGGATTGAAAGGAGTAGTAACCAGATGCTCGACCTGAATTTTGAAATCCCGGAAAGCCACGCCCGCCCGGGGTACCAGCGTAAGGAACACGTCCCGTTCCTGGCGGCGCAGCAGGTACACCTGGTTGGTCTGGTTATGACGCGCTTCCAGTTCGCCAATATAGGTGGCGCCTACTCCCATTCCCAGAAAAAACTTTGCTGACTTGCTACCTGAACTACCCAGGTAGTAATCTGCAAAAGCTAATCCGTAAGGGGTAAATTTACCCTGCAGTACACTATTGGACTCAGGGTCGTCGAACTTTGGCCTGAATACGCCGCCCAGGCGCAGGCCCAGATTGATGCGGTCGGTTATCAGGTACTGGGGTGCCAGGTACACCTGCCAGCCCAGTCGCGTTTTGGGCAGGAACAAGGGATTTATGGAATAAGCCCGGCTGGCTTTTGAAAGTCCCGCTCCCACCCCCACCTCTACGTACAGACGTCGCTCGTCTTCGTAGGGCCTTTGGGACGACTGAGCGTAAACAGCAAAGGTACCTAGCAAGGCCGGAAGAAGCAGTAGTAGTCGGTGCATAGTGTGGAACGGTAGAAGAGGTGTTAATGGTTTGGATAAACAAATTTATAACTTTTCTCTGCCCGGGCAAGCCAGCCTGCTGATGGTACCGGTTGATAGCTACCGCTCAAAATTCACGCCAAATAAACTGTATGAGGGGGTCCAGTTATTCTTTTCGCCAGAGGCTGTCCGTAAAGTAGCGCTTTCCGTCAAAGAAATGCTGCTCTACTTTATAACCGCACACCTGCGCCAGATTCTCTATCTCGGAAAGAGTGTACTTCTTGGACAGCTCCGTCCGGATAAGCTCGTTGGCCTGAAAGCGAAATGTTTTCTGTAAAGCGCCTATGGTTACCTCCTGCCCGGTCAAGCTCACCAGCATACTCCGAACTTCGCCGTTGTAGGGGTTGTAGTAGGAATAAAAATCAAATTGGTCCTCCCGAAAATCAGCGTCCAGCTCGCGGTTCATCCGGCTGAGCAGGTTGAGATTAAAAGAGCGGGTTATACCGGAGGCATCATCGTAGGCGCTCTTGATAACGGCCGGATTCTTCTGCAGGTCAAACCCGATGAGGAGCTTGTCGCCCGGCTGCATGTAGCTATACAACATACCCAGAAGTACCTTGGCGTCGTCGGGTTCGTAGTTGCCAATGTTGCTGCCCAAAAACAAAAACAGGTTAGAGCGTCCGCTAAAATTGAGCTGTTTCAGGATGTCGAAATAGTCACCTACTTCGGGCTTTACCCGCAGGTCAGGGAGGCTGCTGCTCAGCTTGCTCTGCAGTTGCTGCATGGCCTCCTCCGAAATATCAATGGGAATATAGGTAAAATGGGTTCGCTGGGCATGCAGGTACTTGAGCAACTCCTGGGTCTTGAGAGCATCGCCCGCTCCCAGCTCCACAATATTAAAAGGCTCCTCAAACTGCAACGCACTAACAATACCGCCGGGTTGCCGCGACAGAATTTCCATTTCCGAGCGGGTCAGGTAGTACTCCGGCATCTGCATGATGTCCTGAAACAGACGACTGCCGGCATCGTCGTAGAAGTACTTGGAAGGGACAAATTTCTCCGGGGCCGAAAGGCCCTTGAGTACATCTTCGGCGAAGGGGCTAAGTTGAAGTGTTACGTTCGGGTGCGCTGGCATGGGTATTTTTTAGGATGTATGTGGATCTATTCTTTTATTGGACCAACCGGATACCGGTACACTGCCACTGCAGGGGCGGGTGGAAGAAATTACGGTAGGTAGCCCGGCTGTGGTTAGGCGAAGTAGCCGTGGAGGCCCCCCGCAGTACCATCTGATTACACATAAACTTGCCGTTGTACTCCCCGATGGCTCCGGGGGCTTTACTAAATCGCGGGTAGGGCAGGTAAGCACTGTTGGTCCACTCCCAGCGCTCTCCCCAGCGCAACCGGGACGACGCTACCTCCCACTCAAACTCCGTCGGCAACCGCATCTTTTTCCATTCGGCAAAGGCCGACGCTTCGTAAAAGTTAATATGGCACAGAATACTGTCGGGCGCTACTTTTTGTAAGCCACTCAAGGTATAGCAGTACCAGTCGTCCTCTATGTGGTGCCAGTACAAAGGCGCCCTGGCCTGGCTTTCGTTTACCCACTGCCAGCCTTCCTCCAGCCACAGCTCAAAGCGCCCGTAACCGCCATCATTCATAAACTCAAGGTACTCGCCGTTGGTGACCAGCGCTTTGCTGATGTCAAAGGCCTCCAGGTATACCTTGTGCCTCCCCAGTTCATTGTCATAGCAGAAGCCTTCGCCGGTAAAGCCAATATCGTACAAGCCTTCTTTTACCGATACAAAACCTGATTCCTGGTTAGCTACTTCCGTTAAAGAAAATCCCTCCCGGTACACCGGAAATACAGGATTGTGCCCCAGTATGTATTTCAGGTCGGTAATCAGGAGCTCCTGGTGCTGCTGCTCGTGGTTGAGTCCCAGTACTACTACCTCTTCCAGCTCAGCCGAAACCTCACGGCTAAGCAGCGCGTGCGCTGCCTCATCCACGTAGCGACGGTAGGCATAGATTTCCTCCACCCCGGGCCGGGTGATATTGCCCCGGTCCGTGCGCAGGACCCGGGTACCTACGTGGTTGTAATAACTGTTAAAAAGGTAGCTGAAATCGGCGTGGTACTTCTGGTAGCCAGGCTGGTATTTACAGAGGACAAACTCCTCAAAAAACCAGGTAGTATGCGCCAGGTGCCACTTGGGCGGACTGATAAATTCAACGGGCTGGGGAATATAGTCTTCGACCTGTAACGGCTTACAAAGGGCTTCGGTGTAGGCCCTGACGCTCTGGTACTGCCCCAGAAGGGAAGCGGGCGAAGTAAGATCAGGGGAGGGGTACGGCTCGGAGAGCGGATCGAGGATCGCTGTTTCTGCTTTCATACATGGAATGGATTGACAAAAAAATAGGTAGAAGCCATGCAAACGCATACAGCTTCTACCTACTACAACCCAATTATTAAAGCAGATGTTTCCTTAGTTTTATCCGGCTCCGGCTCAGCCCGTTAGCGCAGTTTAAGCGTTGCCAGCGTCATAATAGCCAGAATAATACCTACTACCCAGAAGCGGGTAACAATTTTAGATTCGTGGTATCCTTTCTTCTGGAAATGGTGGTGGAGCGGCGACATCAGGAAGATACGCCTACCCTCCCCGTATTTCTTTCGGGTGTACTTAAAATAGCTCACCTGCATAATTACCGACAGGTTTTCGGCCAGAAAAACCCCGCACAGCAGCGGAATCATCAGCTCCTTCCGCACCGCCAGCGACAGTACCGCTATCACTCCCCCCAGCATCAGACTACCCGTATCACCCATAAATACCTGCGCCGGGTAGGCATTGTACCACAGAAAACCCACGCAGGCCCCCACAAAAGCCGCACAAAATATTACCAGCTCACCGGAGTTGGGTATGTACATGATGTTGAGGTACTGCGAAAAGCGGGCGTTACCCGACAAATAAGCCAGCACGCCCAGCGTCAGGGCAATGATGATGGATATACCCGCCGCCAGGCCGTCAATGCCATCGGTGATATTGGCCCCGTTAGACACGGCGGTAATGATAAAAATCGCGAGGATGGTATAGACAATCCAGGTGTACTCGTCGGGCACCAGGCCAAAGAGCAGAGAGCTGTAGTCAAACTCGTTGTTCTTGATAAAAGGTACCGTGGTAATGGTAGGATTAATGATGTCGTGATAGCGCTGCACCTCCCCGATGGTAGAACTGACCACCGGCTTGTCGTACACCCTGATCTTGACGTTATCATTAAAGGACAGCGTCACGCCCACAATCAGGCCCAGCCCCACCTGGCCTACTACTTTGAATAGTCCATGGAGTCCTTCCTTATTATTCCTGAACTTCTTGATGTAGTCGTCAATGAAGCCGATAAAGCCCGTCCAGATGGCCGTAATTATCAGTAGTACTATATACACATTGGACAATTTGGCGAATAGCAGGACCGGTACCAGCAAGGCAGCCAGGATAATAAGCCCGCCCATGGTAGGGGTACCTGTTTTTTCCAGCTGCCCGGTCAGGCCCAAATCCCGGATGGTTTCGCCTACCTGCTGACGGCGGAGGTAGCTAATCAATCGCTGACCGAACACGGCGGCAATCAGCAGGGACAGCACCGTAGTACCCAGGGCACGAAAAGAAATATACTGAAACACGCCTGCGCCCGGAAAATTGTAATGGCGGTCGAGGTATTCAAACAGGTAGTAAAGCATGAATGGGAAATATATAACAAGTACTTACTATATGGTGCTGCTATTTAACTCTTTTAAAGTAAATCAGGGTGTTAATTTTTAACTTTTTCGGCTCTACTTTTCGGTCTGGAGGCTCGCGAAAGCCTCCCGCAGTACCTCCCGGTCATCAAAGTTATGCTTTACACCTTTTATTTCCTGATACGTTTCGTGGCCTTTCCCGGCTACCAGCACAATATCGTGCGGATTGGCCCCCGAGCAGGCCTTAAAGATAGCTTCGCGCCGGTTAGGAATGATAATTACCTTTTTAAAATCCAGCGGAGGTACCCCTTTCATCATTTGATCCAGGATAGCCTGGGGGTCTTCGTGGCGCGGATTGTCCGAAGTCAGAATAACCCGGTCGCTGAATTTACAGGCAATGGCCGCCATGTGGGGCCTTTTCTCAGCGTCCCTGTTGCCTCCACACCCAACTACGGTGTACACCTGTTCATTCCCCTGCCGTAGCTGTGAAATAGTCTCCAGCACGTTCTGGAGGGCATCCGGCGTATGGGCATAGTCTACAATGCCCACAATATCAGCCGACGAATGTATCTGTTCAAACCGCCCCGCCGGACTTTTCAGGCCGGATAGCTCTGTAAGTACCTCTTCGGGCGCTTCGCCCAGCAGCACCGCCGCCCCGTAGGCCGACAGCAGGTTGTAAGCATTGAAGCGTCCGATGATCTGGAACCAGATTTCCCGGGAGTTGATCTCCATGTGCATCCCCAGCAGCGTATCGGCCAGCATCTTGCCCCGGAAGGTCGCCATGGTCTGGAGGGAATAGGTCTCTACCCTGGCCCTGGTATTCTGCACCATAACCGCGCCCCGGCGGTCATCAATATTTACCAGCGCAAAGGCATCGGCGGGTAGCTGGTCAAAGAACCCTTTCTTGGCGGCAATGTAGTTGTCAAACGTTTTATGGAAATCGAGGTGGTCGTGGGTGATATTGGTAAAAATACCTCCGGCAAAGGTAAGCCCGGCAATGCGCTGCTGTACCACCGAGTGCGAACTTACCTCCATAAACACGTAGTTACAGCCTTTTCGGTGCATCTCTGTCAGCAGGCGGTTCAGATTTGGTGAGTCGGGGGTCGTGTGGGTGGATGGAATGACCTCATCCTCGATCTGGTTCTGTACCGTCGAAATCAGCCCGCAGCGGTAGCCCAACCCCCTGAACAACTGAAATAGAAAAGTAGCAACGGAGGTCTTGCCGTTGGTACCGGTTACGCCTATCAGTTTGAAACTACGGGACGGGTGGCCGTAAAACGCCGAGGCCATCAGCCCCATAGCCCGGGCCGAATCCAGAACCTGTACGTAGGTAACCTCCGCCCGGGTATCGGCGGGTAGCTCTTCGCAAAGTATGACCCGTGTACCCTGCTCAATGGCCTTTGCTATGTACTGGTGACCGTCCGCCTGGGTGCCCCGCACAGCCACGAACATACTATCCGGTCCGGCCCGGCGTGAATCCAGGGTAATATCGTTAACGGTCTGGTCGGTGCTTCCTACTATGGTAGCATCAGGTACTTCCCGCAATAATTCACTTAGTATTTTTTTATTTGAATGGTCCATTTGTGTTTACTGTAAAGTCAATAAAATGCTTTTCTGCCCCGATACCTTCGAGCCCGGCGGCAGTGACTGCTCCACTACTTTACCGGCTCCTTTGAAGGACACCCTGAATCCTTTGTTTTCCAGAATATACAAAGCGTCGCGCAGGGCCATACCGCGCAAATCCGGTACATCGGGCCGCTCTACCGGCCGGGCCTGCCAGGTTACTTTTCCGGCCGAAGCCACTGCGCCCTGTACCCATTCCTCCCCTTCGGGAAGCGGCGTTAGGTTCAGCGCTTTACTAATGGCCGACAGTTCATTGCTTTTCCCCACCCATTTTACGGTTTTAGCTATTTCGGCGGGCTTTTCCCGGGTAGGCTTATGCATGCTGATGTCGTAGGCGTAAATCCGGTCCGCTACTTCCTTGAATACCGGGGCGGCTACGCTGCCCGCATACAGCTGCTCTTTACTGAACCCGCGCGGACTGTCTATCACCACAATACAACTGTACTTGGGCTTGTCGGCCGGGAAGTACCCGGCAAAGGAGGTCGAGTACCTCCCGACCATGTAGCGACCATTTACCAGTTTCTGGGCGGTACCTGTTTTGCCGGCTATGCGGTAGTGACTGGCGCTGATGTTACGGGCGGTACCCCGCTCTACTACGCCTTCGAGCATTTGCTGTACCTTCCGGATGGTTTGGGGTGAACAAAGCGGGGTTTCCTCCACGTAGGGTTCCAGCTGGTCTACTACTTCTTCGGCATTCCGGATCTGGCGCACCATCATGGGACGTACCCAGTAGCCGCCGTTGGCCACGGCGTTGTAAAGGGTAAGGGTTTGCAGGGGGGTCATCTGCAGCTCGTAGCCGTACGACATAAAAGTGAGCGAGGTACGGCTCCACTGTTTTGAAGTCCGGTCGCGGATCAGGGGCGGTTTTTCGCCCTTCATATGAATGCCCGTAGGGGTAGTCAGGTGAAATTGCTTCAGGTACTGAAGGTACTTGTCGGGCTTGTGATAGAAGTACTTCTCCATCAGGAGGTGTACCCCCACGTTGGACGATTTTTCCATAACCTCCCGCGCGGTAATGTTGCCGTGGCCGCCCCGCTTGGTATCTTCAATCTTGACGGACCGGTAGTGAACCAGGCCGTCGCCCGTGTTGACCCATTCGCGGTTGGGGTCTAAGCCGGTTTCTTCCAGGATCGCCATCATGGTAGGCAACTTAAAGGTAGAGCCCGGATCGGTACTGCCCGCCAGGGCGTAGTTAAATACCTCGCGGTAGTCCTGGTCGCCCCGCCGGGTGAGGTTGGCCATTGCCCGTATTTCGCCCGTAGCTACTTCCATCACCACCACACAGCCGTAGTCGGCCTGGTACTGGCGCAGCGTACGCCGCAGGGCCGACTCGGCCATATCCTGGAAGTTCATGTCCAGCGTAGTATATACATCGAGGCCGGGCTCGGGCCGGATATTCAACGCGTCGCCCACGGGTATCCTCACGCCTCCCTCCACGCGCTCAACCAGTTCCACGCCGTTGCGGCCCGACAGCTTTTTGTCAAAACTGGCTTCAACACCCACCCATCCTTTACCGGTGCGCGGGTTCAGCCCCCCGATGGTACGGTCGGCCATGGGCATAAATGGTTCATACCGCCGGTACACGGTTTCGAACTTACCGCCCCCTCCTCCCTTTTCACGCCTGAAGAAAGGCCAGTCCAGTACTTTCTCCCGCTCCAGGTAGCTAATTTCCCGGCTCTTCAGGCGCAGGTAGCGGGAGCGCTTGCTCCGGCGTATAGCTACAATCCGCTGCTTATACCGCTCCGCCGAGTACTCCCCGAAGTGCCTCACCAGCTTGTTTACCAGGGCATCAATGTTTTTATCAAAATAAGCCTCCGAGGAAGCCTTTACGTCCAGACCTACGTAGTAGTAGGGCAAAGAAGTAGCCAGCAGGCTACCGTCGCTGGAGTAGATATTGCCCCGCATGGCCGGAATGGTATCCAGCTTGAGGTCGTTCTGCTCCGCGTAGGCCGACCATTTTTTGCCTTTGAACGTTTCGTAAAACTGCACCCGGATAAGCTTGACAAACACCACAACCGCCAGCAGCAGCAAGAAACCTGACACTGTGCGTGCCCGGTATATCAGCGCCTGCTTGTTGTTCTGGCCTCCCTCTCTACTGCTTCTCATGCTGTACTGGTTCTACTGCTGTTTTATCTTTATGTTCAATGGGGAAATAAGTCAGGGCGTTATCTCTTTTGGGCTGGTGGCCCGGCCACTATTTTATGCGGGGGAATCAGGTTTTCCTCCAGACCCGACGCTTTCATTTTCTCAATGATTTCGGACTGCTTTCCGCTTTTCATGTACTCGGCCTTAATGGAAGTATACTCCGCCCGCAGGTCTTCTACCTCGCTTTTCAGCTTCAGGCTGGTGCGCACGTACTGCTCCGACATGTACCCGATCCGCTCATAGATTACCAGCAGCAGTACCAGCCAGGCCAGGTAGTAGAAGTACTTGACCGGCACGCGCTCTTCCTTACCGGGTTCTTTTTCTCCGAATACCCGGTCCAGCGGAAGGAAACGGTTCAGCCAGTTGAATAGCTTGTACTGCCGCCGGGGGCGCGGCGGTTTGGGAAGTACTTTATGCTTGTTGATGGTCATCCGAATATTTTCGTTTTTAGCTGGTTATCAGGCTTTACTATCAATCTTTTCAGCAATACGCAGCTTAGCGCTGCGGGCGCGCGGGTTCCGGGCTACTTCTTCGGCCGTGGCCTCCAGGGGTTTACGGGTAACGCCGTGCAGGGGCTTGATCTCATTACCGAAAAAATCTTTCTCCACCTCTCCTTCAAACTTGCCTTTGTTGATAAAGTTCTTGACCAGGCGGTCTTCCAGCGAATGGTACGACATCACCACCAGCCGTCCGCCGGGCTTGAGTACCTCGGGTACCTGCTCAAGAAACTCTTCCAATACCGCCATTTCGTCATTTACCTCAATTCGCAGCGCCTGAAACACCTGCGCGAAGTACTTGTTTTCGCGGTGGCGCGGAGCGTAGCGTTGTAATATACCTTTCAGGTCGTTGACCGTTTCGATGGGGGTGTTGTGGCGGGCGGCAAAAATAGCCTCCGCGGCCGTGCGGGCATTCTGGACTTCACCGTATCGCCCCAGTACCCGCTGCAGGTCCGCCACCGTATAGTCATTCAGGATTTGCCGGGCGGTTTTGTCGCCCTGCTGGTTCATGCGCATATCCAGTTCGGCCTCAAAGCGGGTGGAAAAGCCCCGCTCCGGCGTATCGAACTGGTGCGACGAAACCCCCAGGTCGGCTAGGATACCGTCTACGGGCTCCGCTTTGTACAAACGCAGGTACCTACGCAGGTGCCGGAAGTTGGCCGGTATAAACATAAAGCGGGGGTTTTCGCGCAGAGCCGCCGCATTGGCCGCCGCATCGGCATCCTGGTCGAAGGCCAGCAGGCGCCCCGTGGTTAGTTGTTCGAGAATGGCTTTTGAATGACCTCCTCCCCCGAACGTCACGTCCATGTAAGTACCTTCGGGGGTAATATTCAGCCCCTTCAGGCATTCCTGAAGCATGACCGGATCGTGATAGCTATTCTCTGTTTCCATTCTCTTAAAAAGCAACGTAGTAAGGAACTTATTCTTGCCGGGGGGCCGTTACAAACTTAGCAATTTTCAATGGTACGCATGGCTGCTTGCTGCTGATTTAATTTTCCATAAAAATCCCCGCTGAATTGCCAATTAACTGATTATGATACGAATTCTGCTCTGGTTTGCCCTCTTTGGAGTCTTTATTTCAGCCGCCTGCACTTCTGCTTCCGGTCCTTCGGTTAAAAACGGCACCTGGCGCGCTACCCTCACCCGCGACGGACAGACACTCCCTTTTCTGCTGGACATTCAGGCCAATCCTGACCAGAAAACCTACACGGTTTACTCCATTAACGGTACTGAGCGACTCCGGCTGGATACGGCCTACGTCGAAAATGACTCGTTACATATTCCCATGCAGCTTTTTGAGTCGGACCTGGTAGCCAAAGTTGAAGGCGATCGCCTGTCGGGCGTGTGGAAGCGCAGCCGCTTGGGCCAGGTGGTAGGTACCCTCCCGTTTGCAGCCACCCACGGCGACACGTACCGCTTTTTTAAGGAGGAGAACCAAACATCTGATAAATCGGCCGGGGGAAAATGGGCTACGCTTTTCCGCAGTTCCGAAACCCAGGACTCTACGGTTGCCGTAGGCGTATTCGAACAAAAAGGCCCGGCTGTACAAGGTACCTTCCTGACCCCAACCGGCGACTACCGCTACCTGGCGGGTAGTGTCAGGGGCGACAGCCTGTACCTGTCGTGCTTTGACGGTAACCATGCCTTTCTGTTCAAAGCGGCTTTTCAGCCCGACGGCTCGCTGAAAGGCGGTTTCTGGTCGGGCGTGACGGACTACGAAAGCTGGACGGCCCGTCGGGATGCAAACGCCCAACTACCCGATGCTACCAAACTTACGTACCTGAAGCCCGGCTACGAAACCATATCTTTCAGCTTCCCCAACGCCGAAGGAGAAAAAGTATCGCTCAGCGATGCCCGCTTTAAAAACAAAGTCGTGATCCTGCAGATTATGGGCTCGTGGTGTCCCAATTGCATGGACGAAACCAATTTTCTGTCGCCCTGGTACAAGCAGAACCGCGACCGGGGCGTCGAAATTGCAGGTCTTTCTTTTGAGCGTTCGACCCGGCTGGAAGATTCCGCCCCCAAGCTCCGGCGCATGGTAGACCGCTACGATATTGAGTACCCGGTACTGCTGGCCGGACAGAGCGAAAAGGATTCGGCTGCTTTGGCGCTTCCCATGCTGAACCACATCATGTCGTTCCCGACCACGATTTTTATTGATAAAAAAGGAAAGGTCCGGGAAATACATACCGGCTTTTCCGGACCCGGCACCGGCCACTACTACGATGAATTTGTGGAGGATTTCAACCGGCTGGTAGATAAGCTGGTCAGTGAAAAATAAGACCTATGACTTTCAAACTTGAATAACGAATGACCCGAGGCGAACGACTGCTGCTGCTTGTACTGGCCTGTATCAACTTTACCCATATCGTTGATTTCATGATTATGATGCCGTTGGGTCCGCAGCTCATGCGGTACTTTGGCATTGGCCCGCAGGAGTTCGCCCTGATTGTGTCTTCGTACAGTCTCAGTGCCGGTATCTCCGGCTTTGTGGCCGCTTTCTTTGTTGACCGCTTTCCCCGTAAGTACGTGGTAATGCTGGCCTACAGTGGTTTTGTGGTGGGTACGCTGGCCTGTGCCATAGCGCCAACCTACTGGCTGCTCATTGCCGCCCGCGCCCTGGCGGGTATCTTTGGCGGGGTACTGGGGTCGCAGGTACTTTCCATTGTGGGCGACGTGTTTTCTTACGAACGCCGCGCCCAGGCCATGTCCATTGTCATGACGGCCTTTTCGGCGGCCTCGGTGGCGGGGGTACCTTTCGGGTTGTACATTGCCACGCGGTTCAGCTGGCACGCTCCGTTTGTGTTTGTGGGGGTGCTGGGAATAGGGGTACTTTTCCTGATCTGGCGCTTTGTTCCTATCATGAACGCCCACGTTCAAAGCCGGCAGCAGCGCACCAACCCGTTTGCGGTCCTGACCAACATTGCCAGCAACCCCAATCAGCTCCGCGCACTGTTTCTGACTACTACTATTATGCTGGGGCATTTCAGTATTATTCCTTTTATAACCCCCTACCTGGTTTCTAATGTCGGGTTTAGTGAATCCAATGTGTACCTGATTTACCTGGTGGGCGGGGCGCTTACTATATTCACGGCGCCGCTGGTAGGCAGAATTGCTGATCAGAAGGGCAAGTACCCCGTCTTTGTGGTATTTGCGCTGTTGTCCCTGCTGCCGATTTACCTCATTACCCACATGCCCCCTTCACCACTGGCGTATGTACTGTTCGTATCGGGCTTGTTCTTTATTTTCTCCAACGGCCGTCTGGTACCTACGCAGGCCATGGTTACTTCCGTGGTCAGTCCGGTTCAGCGCGGCGGTTTTATGGCGATCAATTCTTCCGTTCAGCTGCTGGCCCAGTCGTTGGCCGCTTACAGTGCCGGTCTTATTGTGGGCAAAACACCCGAAGGACAGGTAACCAACTACGGGCTGGTGGGCTTCTTTGCCATAACGGCCATCTTTCTCAGTATCTTCATAGCCCGGCAGGTAAAACCCATCGACGCGGCTCCCCAACCCCTTGAAGCTACCGCTCCGTAGCTTCGCCCTGCCTTATACCTACCTCTTTATTGAGATAAAGTAGCAGGTTTCTAAAAATAGTATGCTTGCATAATATCATCCTATTTTAGTACATTTGTAGAAGGACTATTCTGACGCCACATAAGAACTGACAGGTATGCGCAAGGAAAAAACAGTGGACTTTCATATAAAATGGGCCTGGCATTCGATATCCCGGATGTACAACGCCTACGCTGCCCGCTTCGACATGACCATGGCAACCGGCTATGTGTTGCTGAATATTGACAGCGAAAATGGTACTCCGGCCACCAAAATAGCCCCGTTGCTGGGTATGGAACCACGAAGTCTGGTCAGGATGCTCAAGAACCTCGAAGAAAGAGGCCTGATCCGGCGCGAAGTACACGAAACAGACAAACGTTTTGTCCATATCATGCTTACCGAAGAAGGCCGCCGCAAGCGCGAGATGGCGCGGGAGGGGGTACTTACCTTCAACAACATGATTCGTGAAAAGATACCGCTGGAAAAACTTGTCGTGTTTCTGGATGTGATTAAAGAAATAAACCACATGGTGGAAGAAGAAAATCAAAAACTTAAAGCGGGAGACGGGCCTGAAGATCTGTAGTCCCATGTTCTGCCTCCTGTAATACTAAAACCACTCTATAATTAGTCAACGTATGAATCGTTCAATTCGTAAAGTAGCCGTACTGGGTTCCGGAATCATGGGCTCGCGCATCGCGTGTCATTTTGCCAATATCGGTGTACAGGTACTGCTGCTGGACATAGTACCCCGTGAGCTTACCGAGGCCGAAACCGCCAAAGGACTCACGCTGGAACACCCGGCCGTACGCAATCGTATTGTCAATGAATCCTTCCAAAGTACTCTCAAAGGCTCCCCGGCGGCTCTGTACAGCCCTAAGTTTGCGGACCGGATTAAGCTGGGCAATTTTGACGATAATCTTAAAGATATAAAGGGCTACGACTGGATCATTGAGGTAGTAGTAGAGCGCCTGGACATTAAGAAAAGTCTCTTTGAAAAAGTAGACCAAGTACGCAAGCCGGGTACGCTCATTACCTCCAACACCTCGGGTATTCCTATCCATCTCATGTCGGAAGGCCGTAGTGACGACTTTCAGCAGCATTTTTGCGGTACACACTTCTTCAATCCGCCCCGCTACCTGCGCCTGCTGGAGATTATCCCCGGCCCCCAGACCGACCCGGCCATCGTTGACTTCCTGATGCACTACGGTGACCTCTTCCTGGGTAAGACTACGGTACTGGGTAAAGACACTCCCGGCTTTATTGCCAACCGGCTGGGTATCTTTGCCATGGTACAGACCATCCGTACCGCCGAAGAACTGGGGCTAACCGTCGAGGAGGTAGACAAGCTCACCGGACCGGTGGTCGGCCGCCCCAAGTCAGGTACCTTCCGCCTGTCGGACCTGGTGGGGCTGGATACTACCGTACACGTTGCCAATAACCTGTACACGTCGGGCGAAGGTACCGACGAGTCGCGGGAGGCTTTTATGCTGCCCCCCATTATGCAGCGACTATTTGAAGCCAAACGCCTGGGCGATAAATCGGGACAGGGCTTTTATAAAAAGACTAAAGATGAAAAAGGCAAGACGGTCATTATGGCGCTGGCCTTTGATACCATGGAGTACCGCCCCAGCGAAAAAGTGAAGTTCGCTACGCTGGAAGGTACCAAAGCCATCGATAACCTTTCAAAGCGTTTTGGGGTACTGCTGGATGGCAAGGACAAAGCCGGGGAGTTTTACCGCCGCACCTTCACCGATGCCTTCCGCTATGCTACCTACCGCATACCCGAAATCTCTGACGAACTCTACCGCATTGACCAGGCTATTACAGCCGGTTTTGGCTGGCAGATGGGCCTTTTCGAAACCTGGGATGCCATTGGGTTAAAGAAAATGCTGGGTATCATGGAAGGACTCGACAAAAAACCAGCCAACTGGGTGTATGAAATGGTTGAAGCCGGTCAGGAGTCGTTCTACAAAGTAGAAAAAGGCAAACGCCTGTACTATGATATTCCGACGAAGAGCTATCAGCCGGTACCGGGGCAGGAGAGCTTTGTCATCCTGAGCAACTACTCCGACAACATAGTCTGGAAAAACGCGGGCGCTACCCTCTACGACATTGGTGACGGCATCGTCAACCTGGAATTCCACTCCAAAATGAACACGTTCGGTGCTGAGGTAGTGGAAGGTGTACAGAAGGGTATCAGCCTGGCCGAAAAAGATTTCCGCGGGCTGGTCATTGGGAATGAGTCTACCGAGGCGTTTTCGGCGGGAGCCAACCTGGCTATGCTGTTCATGTTTGCCCTTGAGCAGGACTTTGATGAGATCAACCTCATGATCGCGCAGTTCCAGCAAACCATCATGCGCGCCCGCTACTCGTCCATCCCGGTCGTGACGGCGCCGCACACGCTGGCGCTGGGCGGCGGCTGCGAACTTAACCTGCACGCCGATAAAGTGGTAGCCCACGCCGAAACCTACATGGGGCTGGTAGAGTTGGGCGTAGGGCTCATACCCGCCGGAGGAGGTACCAAGGAAATGGCCGTTCGCTGCTCTGACCTCTATCGCACAGGCGACCCCGAACTGAACGTACTACAGAATGCCTTCATGAATATTGCGCAGGCCAAGGTATCTACCTCGGCGCAGGAAGCCTACGAAATGAACTACCTGCAGGATAAGGACCAGATAGTACTGAACCGCAGCCGCCTCCTCGCAGAAGCCAAACAGGCGGCTCTGGAGCTGGCCGACAACGGCTACACCCAGCCTACCCAGCGTACCGACATTAAAGTGCAGGGGAAAACGGGTATCGCGTTGTTTCAGGCGGGTATTGCTCAGATGCGCATGGCTAACTACATCAGCGACCACGACGTCAAAATTGCCAACAAGCTGGCCCATGTGATTTGCGGGGGCGATCTTAGTTACCCACAAAACGTAACGGAACAGTATTTGCTTGACCTGGAGCGGGAAGCCTTTCTGTCGCTCTGCGGGGAAAAGAAGACACTGGAACGCATGCAGGGATTACTGACTGGCGGCAAGCCATCTCGGAATTAAGACTATTCAGCTGTTTTATTTTCAAAAATTCCGTCAGAAAATCTATTTTGGCGGGATTTTTGCTTGTAAAGCTCCTTATTATTCTGTTATTAGAAAAACTGTATTTTTGTACATCCGCTACAAAATCCCACTATTTACTTGGACAAAGCTGACTATTCATATCAGTATAACAATCTCTGGAAGAGAGAGCTTGAAGTTCGATCGCGTTCGAGCCACCGGATGCTTACCCTATCTTTTATTCTTGGCTACCCGATCACAAGTCTCCTTTTTCTGATTAGTAACAGCCCCTACGTTTCAGAGGTACTTACCATCCAGTTATTGACCAGCGCTATCCTTACGGTGCTCCTGCTATTGAATTTCAAAAACAAGATCAGCAATGTCAATCTGGCGTTGTACTGCATTCTGGTCGCTTCTGTTTTTCATGCTTATTTGCTCTGGTCCATTCCCCACAAAACCTACGAACGCGAAACATTTAACATCATTCTGGTTCTGCTGTTCACGCTACTGATAGTCCGCTGGAATTTCAGATATGCCCTGATAGCGGCCATAGTACCTCTTATTTTATTTCCAACGGCAGTCTACCTACACAACCCCGCCTCCTTCCCCAAGTTTTTGGGTGAAGGAGGCCTTTTTATGCTGGGGGCTTATCTGGTCTATCCTTACCTGAGCCGGATGCGTTTTGAAAAAGACAAGAAAGAGTTTTACCTCCGGCACACGCTTCAAAAGCAAAACGAAGCCCTCGAAAAGCAGAAGACCATTGCCGAACAAGCTACCCGGGCCAAGTCGGAGTTTCTTTCCATGATGAGCCACGAAATCCGTACGCCGCTCAATGGCATAGTAGGCGTGGTGCATCTGATGCTGCAGGATGGTAAGAAAAATGATTTCCAGGCTGACCTGGTACAAACGCTTAAGTTCTCAGCGGATCACCTGATGGCCGTTGTAAATGATATCCTGGACTTTAATAAAATTAACTCCAACCACGTACAGCTTGACCCAATTCCCTTTGAAGTCAGGACTTTGCTAAAAAACCTGGAAAAAACCTTTATTCCCAAAGCCGCCGAGAAAAAGCTCGACTTGCTGTTCAAAATAGATACTGATATTCCGACTCAGATTGTGGGTGACAAGGTAAGGCTCAACCAGATTCTTAACAACCTGATTCACAACGCCATAAAGTTTACCGAAAAAGGGTCGGTGAAGCTGGTAGTAAAGGTAATAAACAAGGATGAACGTAAAGTGCGGCTGCATTTTATGATCATTGATACCGGTATTGGTATCCCGTATGAGCAACAACCTGCTATTTTTGAGAGCTTTACCCAGGCCAGCGTAGCTACGCACCGGCAGTACGGGGGCACGGGCCTGGGACTGGCTATTTCCAAGGAATTACTGCAACTGTTTGGTAGTGAAATACAGTTGTTCAGCGAAGTGGGAAGAGGTTCCAGCTTTACGTTTTCCATTGATTTTCCTTACCTCGAGGAGCAACCCGTTCAGGAAACACTCGCTCAGGTAGAGGCTACGGATACCTTTTCGCACGCCCGCGTGCTGGTCGTGGATGACAACCCTATTAACCTGCTGGTTGCTACGAACTTCCTTAAGCGCCGGGGAATCCAGTTTGAAACGGCGGTAAACGGTCTGGACGCTATCGAAAAATTCAAGGCTACCTCCTATGACTTAATTTTGATGGATTTACGGATGCCGGAAATGGATGGTTTTGACGCTACCCGGACTATCCGTACCCTGGATCGCAGCATTCCGGTTATTGCCCTTACCGCGTCGGCGTTTTCCAACGAAAAGGAGCGCGCCATGGCCAGCGGATTTACCGCCTACCTCACCAAGCCTTTCCTGCCCAAAGACTTCTACGATACCATTCTCCCCCGCCTTTCCAGGGAAACGTCCGATTCGTCCAGTCGTGTAGAGTAGCCGTTTGGTCCACTTCTGCTTTTCGTGGCTGGTAATGACCCGGGTACCGCAGCCGTCGTGCGTCTCATTTGAAAAGTTTTTCTATATTTGATATATAGATTTTATAAGTAGTTCCACTTCCATGATCTCCAGGAAAGCCAAATACGCCCTGAAAGCCTTAAAAGTACTGGCCCAGCAGTACGGAAAAGGCCCGGTGCTGATATCCCATATTGCCGAAAAAGAAAAAATACCCAAGAAGTTTCTGGAAGCTATCCTGCTTGACCTGCGCAACAACGGTATCCTGCAAAGTCAAAAAGGAAAAGGAGGCGGTTACCTGCTGCGTATGCCTCCCGAAGAGGTAAAGTTCTCGAAGGTACTTCGTATTATTGACGGTCCCATTGCCCCTACCCTGTGCGTATCATTATACTTTTATGGAAAGTGCGAAGACTGCGTTGACGAAGGAACGTGCAGCTTGCGGCTGGTGATGGAGAAATGGCGCGACGCCAACCTGGCGGTACTGGATCAGACCACCCTTACTGACTTACTAAATGCCCAGGATTAACGTCCGGCCGGGTACCTGTCCTTACGGATATAGAGTAAATTCTTTTCAAAGGTACCTACAAAGTGGTAGTTTTGTTTGACTAACCGGGCCAGTTCCGGAAAACTTTCGAAGCCTTCGGTGGCCCGGTCACCCAGCCAGAGGCTGTTATCCACGGCATCTACAAATACCACCGGCTGGTTTCTTCTCATGTCGCTGATGTAGCGGGCACGGTAGGTTTCACGCAAAGGATGCGCATAGATACTCCGCTCCGAGTGGTTTTCGGCCGTCCCGTGGGGTAGTTGTGCTTCTACATAGTACTTATTCTGCCACCCCCACACCACCATGTAGTCGTCCGGCTGTGTGTACTTGTTCAGCTCCTGCACCAGCGCGCTCACCGGTAGTGAAGTAGCCCCCACCGACATGTACTCGTTGACACGCCGGTGCCGCAGAAAAGACAGCGCATCGGTCCCCGCAAACCACCCTATCCACAGTCCCGCCAGTACCAAAGCTCCTACTGCTTTTTGCTTTCGTAGCCAGTGCAGCCCGCACACCGCCACCAGGGCCAGCGGCTGAATACAGAGGGTCAGGTAGTGTACGAAAGGATTGCCTGACTTGGTAGCGGCATAAAAGGCTGCCAACAGATATCCGATAAAAAGTACCGGCAGGAAAGCTTCCCGGGGTTTGCCCGGCCCTGCTCCGGAGCGAAGCCAGGTTAGTATACCCATACCAATAGGGGCCACAAGTACCAGGGTGTACGTCAGGAAGTCGGGGCTGAGCGTCAGTAGCCTGGCCAGGTAGGCCGGAATGTCCGTGAAGCTACTATTGCCCGCGTAAATAGCGTTTCCCAGCAGATAAAAGTCAATCATGTCGTCAAATACCTCATGGTAGAGGGCCCAGGCCGTAGTCAGTAACGGAAAAGAAAGACCACCCAACAAAATAGCGAGCAGGGGCCTGAACTGTCCGGCCGACCGGAAGTACCGGTACGTGATCCAGATGCCCGCTAAGGCCAGCACCACCGCCTGAGGCACGGCCTGAATCTTGGAAAAGGGTACCATGCCGGCTACAAACCCCAGCAGGTACGCCTGCCGGGCGGCCGGCACCGTGCCGCTTGACAATCCGGCTAATAACCAGAGGCAAAGACCCAATAACAAAACCGGTAGCTGCTCACTGGAATAATGGATATAGTCGGCCTCCTGGGTAAACGATAAAAAGAGCAGCGGAAACAGGAACGACAGCCGCGCGGTACTGGTCCCGAACCAGCGGCGAACAGCCCCAAAGAAGAAGAGCAAAGCCCCCACCGCGCAGAGCAGCCCCATGACACGAGCCGATGTATAGTCAATCTGAAAACCCAGCAGGCGCGGCAGTACCAGCCAGTAATTATCCAGCGGCCCAATGGTAGTACCATCCACCGATTGCCAGTAAACCGGGCTGAAATAAAGGGTAATGCCGTGGCTGATCATCTGGCTTTCATCGGGATTCAGTTCCCGGTTCATGACCACGGCAGGGAGCCGCATCATAACCAGCAACACCATGCTCAGGCAAAGAAAGAGCAGATTGGAAAACCGACGAAATACCCCCGCCCACACTACTGCTCCGGCTAGTGCGTAGCCTGCGGCCCAGTACACAACGGGAGAATAATCAAAGGTAAGCATCTATATCAGGCTACAGTTTCGACCCCTTCAATGAAGTCACGGTAGTGGATGGCAGGGATGAAGTGCTGCTGGGTACGGTACTGCAGTACCATAAATACCAGAAACAATGAGATCAGAAACGACTGCAGCATGACAATCAGGAGGGTAGTACCCAGCGTAGAGGCCCAGCCCGGCGTAGCGTTTCCAATAACTTTAAGAAAAATAATGATAAAGATAAAAGCCATGACCAGCCCCGACATCCAGAGGGAGAATATCAGAATACGGACCGCCGTAGTATCTATAAGTACCGAGATAGCACTCAGGCCGTGCAGGACCAGCGACACAAAATTCATTTTACTCTCACCGGCGAGTCTTTTGGCCCGCTCAATGGGTACATCATCGTATGGAATGCGCGACCGGATTACCCCCCCCGGGTAGTTGTTCCAAATCTCCGACACCCGCACCAGATTCTGCAGGCGCCGCCGGGGTACCAGGCTAAAATTACCGAAGGTAATAACCTTACCCGTCAGCAATTTAAAGATAGACTTATAGATAATATAGAAAACGCGGAACAGCGTATTTTCCTGTCTCTTGGTACGCCGGGCAAAGATGATTTTCCCCGGCTGCTCAAGGGACTTCCGAACCAGATGGTTGATGTCGCGTGGGGCGTCTTCTCCGTCGGCGTCCATTACAATGACCTTGTCGCAGTCCATTTCGCGGGCTACGTAGGATAACCCGATGGCAATGGCCCGCTGATGGCCCAGGTTTCTAAAGAGCCTCAGTACCTGAATACCCGTACCGTTAAACTTCACAAAGGGCTCCGTCCGGTCCCGGGAGGAGCAATCATCCACCACCAATAAAGACGTGTTAGCCAACGTAGTGGCCTCCACGTCTTCATTGAGCTTTTCAATCAGTAAATTCAGGGCTTCCCAGTCGTTAAACTGGGGAATGATAATAACGTACTTTTCGGGCATTTGCTACTTTATGAATTAAACAACCTGTCCGGCCAGTCGGGCGGCGATACCGTCGTGGATCTGGGAAAGGGTTTCTTCCAGGCCGTACTCCCAGTTCCAGCCCGGGTAGTGCGACTTGAACTTGGAGAGGTCACTGACGTACCAGATATGGTCGCCGATGCGGTTGGTATCCGAGTAGGAGTAGCTTATCTTCTTGCCCGATATCTGCTCACAAAGCGCAATGGCTTCTAGCATGGAGCAGTTGGCAAAACGTCCGCCGCCGGCATTGTACACCTCACCCGGACGGGGGTCCTGGTAGAAGTGCCAGAACATGTTCACCAGGTCGTGGCTGTGAATGTTGTCGCGCACCTGCTTGCCTTTATAGCCAAAAATGGTGTAGTGATTGCCGGTGATGGCGCACTTCATCAGGTAAGCCAGGAAGCCGTGCAGCTGAGCGCCCGAGTGGTTGGGGCCCGTCAGGCAGCCGCCCCGGAAGACGCCCGTCTTCATGCCGAAGTACCGACCATACTCCTGCACCATAATATCAGCCGCTACCTTGGAAGCGCCGAATATGGAGTGCTTGGTGTGGTCAATGCTGTGCTGCTCGTCAATGCCGTTTTTGTAGTAGGGGTGGCTTTCGTCAATCTCCCAGCGGGTTTCCAGCTCGACCAGCGGCAGGTAGTTGGGGTTATCGCCGTAGACTTTATTGGTAGAGGTAAAGATAAAGACCGCATCGGGGCAGTTCAGGCGGGTCATCTCCAGCATGTTCAGTGTACCGGTAGCATTCACGCTAAAGTCGGTAAAGGGCTCGCGGGCGGCCCAGTCATGACTAGGCTGGGCGGCGGTGTGAACAATGAGTTTGATATCGGCTCCATATTCTTTGAAGATCGGTTCCAGCTGGCTTACCTCCCGGATGTCGGCCGAATAGTGCTTGTAGTTAGAAAAAGCTTCGGAGATGCGGTTGCGGTTCCACTCGGTATTGCCGTCGGCGCCGAAGAAGTACTGCCGCAGGTTGTTGTCAACCCCTACTACCACATCAAATTTTTCGGCCAGAAAAGCCACCGATTCACTTCCTATCAAGCCGGCTGAACCGGTAACCAATGCTACGTTCATAGTAAATAGTACTTTATGTTTAGATGGATATGTTTTGTTCTAATGACGCCTCTTCAGAAAGTAGAGGGTAAAATAAAGCAAATTTTTTAAATGTAGGAGCATTACTCGTATACCCCTCCCGTTCAACTATTATTTCCGGATTTTGTTTTGAACACAACCCCAAATAAAAGAAGAAGGCAGTACTTTTTAGGAAGCACTGCCTTATTATATCCACTAGTTGTTGCTTACTGTGCCTGCTGATTAGCCTGTTGTCCTGCGGCGGAATCCAGCCGGGAAGTGGTAGCACTTGCTGCGCCGGGCGTTTCTGCAAACAGCTTTTCACGGATAGCAGTGGCACGCTTGTCCATATCCGGATTATCTTCGTATCGGCTAGTCAACTGACTGGCCGCCGAATCGGGGTGAGCACCGTATATATGATTGCTTCCCTCACGTACATCGTCCTGCTCAATCCGATTATATTTTTGGTAGTCGCAGGATGACAGTAAAGCTACACCTGCCACCAGGGCGGCTATCTTTCTGAGTTTCATTTGTGTACTTGTCTATAGATTTTGTGCAAAAGTAACGGCCTTTTCTAAAACCACCAAATGGCTCCGGCGCGTTTTTATTAAATTTTTAACTGTTCCAATTCCTTCTTCACAAAATCCATCAGCTCGGTAATGTGCTCTTTTGAGAAATCAAAGGGTACCCGGGCCGCCGCGTATATTTCACCAATCGGGGCGGTATAGCCCAGCTTGAGGGCGTCGAGGTAGCCCTGTAGTCCGGCCTGGGGGTCTTCGCGGTAGTTTTTCCAGACACCAATAGCTCCCAGCTGTGCAATACCGTATTCGATGTAGTAGAAAGGTACCTCGTAAATGTGCAACTGCCGCTGCCACAGGTACTCCCGGAACCGTTCTAACCCGGACCAGTCTGTGACATCATCGCTGAATTGCTGGTAAATCTGTACCCAGGCTTCGGTACGCTGCTGCGGCCTGTGTTCCGGATGCTCGTACATCCAGTGCTGAAACTTATCAACAGTAGCTACCCAGGGGAGGGTCTCGATGATAGACTCCAGGTGCTGGATCTTGGCCCGGCGCAGATCCTCTTCGTTGGTAAAAAACTCGTCCCAAAAGTCCATAGTCAGTAGCTCCATGGACATGGAAGCCAGCTCAGCCACCTCCGAAGGCGGATGCTTGAACGCATTGATCGTCAGGTCGCGGGTAAGCAGCGAGTGTACCGCGTGGCCACCTTCGTGCAGCAGCGTAATCATGTCGCGCAGGTTGGAGGTGGCATTCATAAATATGAACGGTACGCCGCTCTCGTCCAGCGGGTAGTTGTAGCCGCCCGGTGCCTTTCCCTTTCTTGACTCCAGATCCAGATGCCCCATGGCTTTCATGATACGCAGACAATTGGCCAGGAAAGGGTCCAGGCGCTGAAAACAGCGGATGGTTTTGTCCAGCAACTCCTGTCCGCTCCGGAAGGGCTTCAGCGGCGGACGGCCCTGTATATCTACTTTGGTATCCCACGGGCGGAGCGACTCCAGCTGCAGGGTTTCTTTACGCTCAAGAGCCGTGTCGTTCAGTAAAGGTACTACCGCTTCGGTAACGGCCTCATGAAAATCAAAGCAGTCCTGCGGACTGTAATCAAAACGCCCGAGGGCCGCAAACATATAGTCGCGGAAGTTGTCGAAACCGGCGTTGCGGGCTACCTGATGGCGCAGCTCCACCAGCTTATTCAGCAGCCCGTCCAGCTCGTCGTGCGCCTCGTACCGGCGCTCGCTGATGGCCCGCCAGGCTTCTTCCCGCACGGCCCGGTCGGTAGACTGCAGTCGATCGGCCGCTTTTTGCAGGGTCATCTCCTCCTCATCCAGCGTGACGGTCATAGCACCGGCTATAGCGCCGTATTTTCGTTCCTCGGTCTGCATCTGGGTCTGCAGCGGGATGTTCTCCTCCCGGAATATTTCAATGGCTTTTTTCATGCCCCGCACGGCCACCTCAAAGCCCTGGTCCCGGAGCTCGGGCAGGTAGGGGCTTTCGGTCGCTTTTTTATCCAGCTCGTTGCTGTAAGCCGCCAGGTGGGGTTGTATGTCGGTAATAAAGAACTGCAGAGCCTGTACCAGCTCGTTGTTGGCGGTATCGCAGGTTTGGCGGATGTAGCGCCAGGCAAAGTTTTCGGACAGGTACGAATCCAGCTCGCTGCGGTCACGGAACCACTGCCGCAGGTCATCAGTACTTTTCAGCTTCCGGTTTTTTAGATTCTCATAAAAAGGCCGGAGATCTTCCCAGCTTTTTAGCTCAAATTCCTCGCCAATAAAGGCCCGTGCGGGCCGCTGAGGTATATCTACGGTGTCTTCGGTTGTCATTGGTGGAAATTTACTGCAATTATGATGGTACTTTACATAACGCCTTTCGGAGGTCAAAGTTAGGCGAAGCCGTAAAATTTGCAAGCCTCTCCCATAAATGTGAACTACGGCGGTCATACAGGCCCCAGCATATACCCCTACAATAAAAAAAATCCGGCACAATATGCCGGATTTTTTTGACCAATCAACCTATACTAATGCGTGCTAATTTTTCCTTGCCTCGCTGGCGGCAGTCTCCGCTGTTTTTATCTGCTGGGCAGTAGTTGGGGCGGTCCGGGGCTTGTACATAGCTCCCGTAGCCAGATCCACGGGGATACTGATCAGCGGAAACAACAGGATATCAGCTACCAGAGCCCCGATCCTCATCTCACGGCGTGGCTCTCCCGGGGCAGGTCGGCGTTTTTGACTTTCGGTAACTTTTCCACCAAAAACGGTGGCACAGCTCGTCATAGACCCGGCCAGCATAAGCGCTACCATTGCCGGCAGGAATAATTTTTTGAATGATTTCATGGCTATAAAAGGTAAAAGCTATGGGTTATTTTGTAGCAGCGATTGAGAAGGACACTCCACCAGTATCCACTCCTTTAATGGTCAGCTTTTTATCCTTTATCTGCGCAAACTCCTGCCCTTCCAATCGCAGGCTGTACAGTCCGCTGCCCAGATCCACTACTTCGGTTTCATCCAGATTATCAACCAGGAACTCGCTGTTGTCGCTCTTCATCCGGATGTTAAGTACCATTGTTACACTGGTTGCTGTTTCGCGGGTCAGGCTTACGGTACCTTTCAGGTCGGTCTGGCTGGCGGGCAGTGTCTTTCCATTGAGGTTCAGTTCCGAGTAGGTGTACTGTCCGGCTACGGTAGTAGCGGCGTCAGGGGCAACGATTTCTTTGTTCTTTTCGCAGGCCGAAAGAGAGGCGACCAGCAGGAGCATCAACACGGGGATGCAACGGAAGTAATTAAAGTTTTTCATGGCTAATAGATTTAAAGTTTTTCAGAATACCCGGTGGTTTTGACGTCCGGTGATGCAAAGGTGCAGCCCGAAACCAAATTCAGAAATAGACCGCTGCCTCAACTGGAAAAATGGGCTCGTGAACTGTTGATTTGGGTACTTGAATGGACTCGAGGTTACCTGAAAAGAAAGCCGGGTTTTAACCGGATACTGCTGGGAAGCAATGAAAATAAGAAGGAGCAAAAAGAGTATTGGCAGAAAAATGACAGCAGGATAACGGACTAAATATCAGACCAAAGGAAGGGTCACCCGGAACTCCTGCCCATCTTCTTCAAAGGTCGGAACGGGCTGTCCCAATATCTGGTACTTACTCAGGATATTATTCAGTCCTACCCCGTTAGAAAGAACCTGACCGGACTTGCGCTGCAAATTATTACTCACCATCAGTTTTTGCTCATTGGCTGTCAGTACAATGGTGAGTGGCTGGTCGGGCAGGATGATATTGTGCTTTACTGCATTTTCAATTAATAACTGCAGCGTCAGAGGAGGAATCTGGCGGGCTTCCGCACTGGGCGGTATGAGCGTGACCAGCGTCAGAGAATCGCCGTGGCGGGTTTTCAGTAGGTTGTAGTACGACTGAACGAATTCAAGTTCGTTGGTTAAAGGTACCAAAGGATTTTCATTGCTCCGTAAAAGATATCTATATACGGTACTGAGTTCTTCAGCAAATACCCCGGCCTGACGGGGATCTTCGTCGATAAGAGATATGAGTGAATTGAGGCTGTTAAACAAAAAATGAGGATTGACCTGCTGGCGGAGCGAGTCAAGCTGAACCTGTAACTGGGCCTTGCTGAGTTGATCAGCCTTCCGACGCGAATGTCGCCAATATTCAAAGTTATGGATGCCTTCATATATAGCAGTAAGAATGGCCACGGCAATAATAGCGGACAGCAATGCCAGCCCCAATCGGAAGGGATCAGGTACAAAGCCAGGCAAATTGTTCCACTGATAAAGCAGAAACGGTATGCTGTAATGCAGGCACGAACTAACCGAAGCAATAATAAACCCCAGAACAGCCCGCTTCGTATAGTGCTGAAGATTAATGTACCGATTCCGGATCTGTATGTTGATGAAGCTATTGCAATACCAGTTGCTGATCGAAATCAGCAACGTAATACCCGTCGCTAGTCCAAATGTTGTCCAACTTTGCCAGTAATTATTTCCTATGAGCAGCCAGTTATATATAATGATATAAATAGGCAGCACAATAAGCTGTAGTAGCCAGTCATAGCGGGAAAAAGCGGGTAGTTTCATCTATGGATACCGTCGTTCTCAATCCGGGAATCAAAAATACACAATTGTAAAGACAAGACGCTCACTATTAAATAAAAAGGAACAGCCAAAGTTATTGAACAATAGGTACCCCACTTTATCAGCACATTCAAAGCTACCGGTTCACTTATACGGACTATGACATCAATAGCCCTTACGGTTAGTTTAAGACCCCCTGGCAATGTTGGCCTGGTACATGTCACTTCACTCTCAAACTTCTCTTTTGCGCATTTCAAACATGAAATATGCTGGTTCAAAGCATCTGCTGCTGGCTAACCGGTAACAGAATTAGAATTTTGTTTCGTCAAAATAAATACATAATTAGCCATGAAAAATTTGTTCTCACCGCTTCTGGGCATCATGCTCAGCCTATTGCTTTTCTCCTGCAACACCGATCCGGGAACTGTCGATCCTACTCCCAAGCCCCCCACCGGTGCCGTTACGCCTATCGGACAGCCCGAAGGAAACGCCCTCACCGCCACAATCGGTCCGGCCGGTGGTACCATCAAATCGGCCGACAACCGGATTCAGATCGCCATTCCGGCCGGAGCCTTATCTACTAACCAGACTATATCGGTGCAGCCCATTGGTAACAACTGTCCCGGTGGCAAGGGGCAGGCCTTCCGGCTGGAGCCCCACGGAATTACCTTTGCCAAGCCGGCCTTTATTACCTTTCAGTACAGCGAAGCTGATGCCAATGGCTCATCCCCTGCATTGCTGCGTGTAGCCTACCAGAACGATAAAGGTACCTGGCAAATGCCAGCTGTAAAAAGTATAGATACTACCGCACATACCGTAACTGTACAAACCTCACACTTCAGTGACTGGGGCTTGTTTCAGAAATTGTTCATCTATCCGGCTAACTCCTTCCTCAACCCCGGCGATAACCTTCACCTTAGAGTGTTCCAGACTGTGAAGTCCGAAGATGACGATTTGTTTGTACCACTCCCTACACTTGTCTCTACCAAGTACATTGAAAAATGGTCCTTAGCCGGGGAAGGTACCCTCGCGCATCAGCATAACCAAGGCGATTACTATGCCCCTGCACGCATTCCGGCCCTTAATCCCGCCGCTATTACTGTATTTCTGAATATATCTACTACCATTGAGGGAAAGGTATATAAAGACCTGCGGCTAGTGACCAATGTCTTTGTTGCCCCCGAGGGAATTTCAGTCCAGATTAACGGTGGAGAGTGGAAAACCTATCCGGGAGGTGCTAATATCAACACCACCCATAATGTGGTTCTTGGTCAAAACGGGACTGAATACGCCTCCGTAGGCTGGAAAGGTACCCCAACCGGTACTTTCCGCTGGACTAAAAGTGCCGACGTAGCTTTCAATATCGTAAAAGGCCCCCTAATATATCAGCATCTGTATGGATCAGAACCTTCGGTAAGTGGCGGCTTTCTAAAAGTTGATAATTCGGACGAAACCTGGGCGGTAGGTACCTTCACCGTAGAACCTGCCGGCTGGATCAACACAAGCCCACCGGCCAAAATGGGTACAGCATCCATAAAAGGGGTGTTCCGTATGAAGCGGGTCAGTCAGGTTCAATAACATCTTTCTTTGTAAACGATACAAGTTCCCGGCAGGTCAATCAAATCTGCAATCAAAACCTATATCGATGGTCTTTGAAGGCCACCGACATCTCCAGGCACAACCATTCCACTGATCATACAGCAGACTGCTCTGGCTGCCCCACCGGCCATACAGATACATAATGTCAATAAACCTTTAAAAATCATTTCTAAAACCATGAAAACTATTTCCAAAATTATGAAAACTGAAAAAATTATTTCCTCCAGAAAGTATCGTTTTTCTCTACTGGTATCTGCCGTTTCAGGAAGGTGGATCATGCTTATGCTCGCCGGCCTTTTTTTAATGACCAGCTGTGAGAAGCAACTCGAGCTAGACCTCAATAAGTCTATCACCGCCAATGCCGGTCCGGATCAGGCAGTCCAGGTCGGACAGGTAGTCACGCTCGACGGCTCGGGCTCGTCCGACAGCCAGGGCAAACCCCTAACCTACGGGTGGAGCTTAGTCCGCCAGCCAGCTACCAGCGCAGCGAAAATCACTGATGCATCAACTGCTAACCCAACCTTTAAGCCCGACGAAACAGGTGAGTACGAACTGGAGCTGACGGTAACCAGCTCCAATGGAAAAGCCACTGACAAGGTTCTGATCAAGGCCTCTATGTCAGAACCACTGGTCATTAGTGAAAACATTACTGAAAAAACTACCCTGGTGGATCGCCTGGCTAACCCTGACCTGCCAGACTACATTGTGACAAAATCCATTGATGTTAACTCTGAACTCACTATCAAACCGGGGGTGGTAATTGCCTTTGAGCGCGATGTATATATGAATATACAAGATAGTGGGTACCTGATTGCCAAAGGGCAGTCCGACAAAAAGATAAAGTTTGTGGGTGTACAGAAAACCAAAGGCTACTGGGCGGGTATCGCCCTCTATTCGGGCAGCAACCTCAATATAATGGAACATGTGGAAATCATGCACACCGGCAGCCGCCCCGTGCACAGTGATATCAAAGCGGCGTTGCTCGTATATGGGGGTAGTGAGTCCCAGATTACCATTAAAAACAGCCAGTTTTCTCAAAACGACGGCTACGGAATGTATGTATATGAGGGAGCCATCCTTCTGGAATTCTCTCAAAACTCTTTCACTAATAACACCGAGGCAGGTATCATGGTGGACGCCATGAACGTTTCCCGGCTTGACGCTGCTTCCAAATTTACCGGGGGTAACGGGCGCAATGTGGTGGAGATCCTGGAATCGAGCCTTGAAGGCAATAAGGAAATAGAGTGGAAGGCCTTCGCCGATAAAACTCCCTACCGGCTCAACGGTGAACTTACAGTCAACTCGGGCTGGAAGCTAAACCCTGGTGTAACACTGGAAATGAACCGTGATGCATTAATTGAGATAAGCAATGACGGCTATATGTCGGCCCAGGGTACGGCCACAGAAAAGGTAGTATTTACCAGTGCCAATCGCACGGCAGCCTACTGGCGGGGTATTGCCTGCTACTCACAGGTAAACAAGAATATCCTGCAACACGCAGAAGTAAAAAATGCCGGTAGCAAAACACTCGTATCTGACAAAAAATCCAACATTGCTATCTATGGAGACGGAACCTCTATGACCATCAAGAATACCCTCATCAGCGGCAGCGGTGGCTACGGTGTGTTTGTGGGCTTAGGTGCCTCCGCCAATACTGACCTTTCATCTGCCAATACCTTTGAGGCCAACGCCCAGACCAACGTATTGATCGAAGAGTAGTTTGCCAGGCGATACGGGATAGTATTCGATTCCTACCATCAAGACCTGCGGAGGTTGAGCCGGTCGCTAGAGGCCCTCAACGCCAATGAACAGGCAATGTACTACATCGAGTCGCTGGTAGACGAAGAACTCCTCATCGCTTAATCCGAAATTAACTTATGGATAAGTACCTCCCCCGACAGCAATAAAAAAGGCTCGTTGGCGGAGGTACTTACCTATTCTCCATTAAACCACCTAACCGGCTGATTCACTACGCATTTTTACCGTTTCGTACGCTTTCAGGTTGGATACCCCTCCGACTTTCCGCAAGTTTGCCTCCGAAATTCGTAAATACACAGCAACTAACAAAAGCCATGAAAAAAACATCCTTAAAAATTCTTCTGATAGCCATTGTTGCCAGTGCAATAGCTACCCGTCCGGCTGATGTACTCACGGATCTGAAACTTTCCTCTGAGCAGGTAAGTAATCAGGTATTTGAGCACCTAACCGACGACTACCCGTCTCTATACCTGTCTTACGAAAGTCGCCAGGCCGCCCGGCAACTATCAGCCCAGGCGCGGGCAACGGCCGTACGAGCCTTGTTTCCGATAGTACGGGCCTATGTACAATCTGATGATTTCAAGAGTCGTCACGACAGCTGGCTGCGGGGCAAGTATCACATCATCGATTCGCCCAATCCAGCAGAAAATATGACCTCCGCCGACCTGAAAGCAGTAATGGATGAGCAGTTGAACCAAACCATGGAGGCATTTAACACAATGCCCCCCCAATTCCTTGCCCTCATGCTGCCTGATCAGCTAGCCCAGATCCAGGAGCAACTAAGCCATGCCGATGCAGCCAGTAAGGCCGCTCTGAATCGTGAAATGACGGAACTGAGGCAGATACAGCCACTTGCGACTACAAAACCTGAGGAGTTTAAGACCCGGTACCTGGCCTTCATGAAAGGGTCAATGGCCCGTCAGTTGGCACATGGTATGGAAGACGAGGAAGAACGACTAGCTAAGGCCAAAGCACAAGCCGAGGAACAGCGGGCTAATAAGGCCAAATACCAGGCCGAGAAGAATCCGAATGCTGTACTTCGTAAAAAGCTTCGCGAATTTATCGCACTAGCCGAATCAGTTGATTTTGACGCTAAAACTGAGAAACAAGGCTACCGGGTTGAATTTGACAGGGACGACTACCGCGCTAAGCCCCGGGAATGGAAACAGCTATACCGCATTGGGCGCGAGCCCGTAATGGCAGCCCGTGACCTGGCTAGTACGTGGTTGAAGGAGCTGAAATAAATTACAGGATAAGAATAATGCTCTGGCCCGGACCAAAACCACGGGAGGCTTACAATTAGACCGGGAGGCTTACAATTAGACCGGGAGGTAACTAAAAAATGACGGATCATAGGAGGAAAAAGCCGCTTCATCAGCGGCTTTTTCCGTTTCATAGCAGGGCAGGGGTTAAAAAATGAAAATTTGTGTTAATCTTTATATAGATTTCCCATACTTTATTGATTTAATGACTCCTCATACGTTAAATAAACTGGACGACAAGTGGTTACGCATTACAGGAATAAGCCTGCTGACGGTAATAGGCTACTTCGCTAACTACTATAACCAGCAACCACTGACGGGGAAACTAGTGGCTAGCTTCTTAGTCTCCTTTTTGTCCATCGTTTTAATATGGCATGTTAACCGGTTTCTGATCCTCCACTTCCGAAACAGATATCCGCAAAAACAACTCCTCCCGAAACGGCTGTTCCTGACATTCCTGACCGGCAGTATTGCTTCTAACATCATTATCCGGTTTATGGGGGCGATACGTTTCTGGATACTTTTTGGAGATTTTACCAGCTATGAGACCTCCCATCAAACGGCCAGAATTACGCTCAACAAGATGACCATATCGCTGAGCTTGTTCGGGTTTGACTTTGTGATGGCTTTTACGAACTTCCTTTTTTTTCAGGCCATCTACGAAATACTGTTTTTTATCCGGGAATCGTCGCTCAAAGAAAAACAACTTCGGCAGGCCGAGCAGGAGCGGGAAATGCTGAGGGCAGCCAATCTACAAAGCCAGCTCGATGCCCTGAAACAGCAGGTCAATCCGCATTTTCTGTTCAATAGCCTGAATGTACTGGATTCACTCATTGAGGATGATCCGCCGCAGGCCCGGGTGTTTCTGGAAGAACTCAGTACGGTATACCGCTATCTGCTCCGCTCCAACGAGCAAGACCTGATCAAGCTGGAGAGCGAACTGGACTTTATAAACTCCTACTACCACTTATTAAAAACCCGCCTCGGAAATGGAATACAGTTAAATATCAATATCAGCAAGCAGTACCAGACGTATAAGATCCCTCCCCTAACGCTGCAGCTACTGGTGGAGAACGCCTTCAAGCATAACATAGTACTACCCGACCAGCCTCTGGTCATTGATATCGTAACGGATAATGAAGGACACTTGATGGTTCAGAATAACGTACAGCGTAAGAAGGTTCGGGTAGCTTCCAACGGGGTAGGCCTTACCAATATTCTGAGTAAATATAAGGTGTTGAACCAGGTAAGTCCGTCTATACGGGAAGACAACGGACAGTTTGTGGTGACGCTGCCTTTAATTGAAGCGAGCGTATAAGATTTTACGGAAAAATCAGTACCCACTAATACTAACTCATGTTCTACGGATGAAACCAGCCGACGACAGAAAACTTCGACTTATCGGTCCGATTATCCTGTTCCTGATAGGTGCACTGTTCTTTCGGCTGAACTGGTACTTTAATTTTTCTGCAGATAAACTTCTTAGAACGGACCTGATTGCGCTGAGTGCGGGCTACTTATGCTGGAACCTGACGCGTTGGATAGTACTACTTCTGCAAAAAAAGTATCCGGGCATAGACAACCTTTATCGGCGTCTGGTCTGGATGGCCCTGCTTTTGCCAGTACTGGTTCACTTCGCCTGGCTGATCCGGCAGATGGCCCATATTGCTTTTAACAATGCTGCCTTTGTTAATGAAACACTTCCTGAATATACTTATTCACTGGGGATCCAGATTTTTTATCATTGCATTTACTATGCTATCTATGAGGGTAGTTATGGCTTGCAAGCCTGGCAGCAAGCCTATGAGCAGAATGAGCGACTTAAAAAAAATAAGCTCCAGAGCCAGCTTGACGCGCTGAAAAGCCAGATTAACCCGCACTTCCTGTTTAATAGCCTTAATTCTCTTTCCATGCTGATTCACGAAAATCCCCGGCAGGCCGAAGACTTTGTGGACGAAATCAGTAACGTATACCGCTACCTGTTGCGATCCAACGACCAGGAGCTGACCACCCTGGGCCGCGAATTACAGTTTATCAATTCGTACTTCCAACTGCTCAAAACCCGTTACGGGGCGGGTATTGACCTGCGTATTTCGGTAGAAGACTGGCAACTGGACCTCCGCATGCCCTCGCTGACCCTGCAACTACTGGTAGAAAACGCGGTGAAGCACAATGTCATTCTGCCTGAGCAGCCGCTGGTAGTCGGCATTGAGACGCAGGGACAAACGCTGGTGGTGCGCAACAACCTGCAGCGGAAAAACATGGCCGCCCACTCCCATAAGGTGGGGCTGGCCAATATTGCCGCCAAGTACCGGTTGCTGAGCGGCCATTCCATCTCGATGCATGAACAGGACGGTTTTTTTACAGTTACCCTCCCGCTGCTGAGTAACAAGCCCCAAACCAGGTCAGTCTCATGAAGCCACTCAACGATACCCGACTCCGACTGCTGGGCCCGGTGTGCCTGTTTGCGTTTGTAGCTATATTTTTTCGGCTCAACCGGTATTTCTTCAGCTGGCCCTGGACCACCATTCTGCTCAACGACTCCGTAGAACTGGCAGCCGGTATCTTTAGCTGGCAGGTAGCGCGCTGGGCCGTTCTGCGTATTCAGCGGTATTGTCCCGGCCTGAGCAACACGCGCCGGCGGTTGCTTTGGCTGCTAACTTTCATGCCCCTGCTGGTGGCAGTCTCCTGGTTTGTCCGCCACTCAGTCCGTTATTTTATTGAAGGCCAGTTTCTATATTTCACCGATACCGCCGAGATAAGCCGCAGCATTGGTATTCAGTTTTTTCACAATTTTATTTATTTAATCATTTACGAAGGCTGGTATGTACTCCGGAAGTGGCATCGCGAAACGGTAGAAACCAACACCCTGGAAAAGGTGTCGCTGCAGAGTCAGCTCAGGTCACTGCAGCACCAGGTCAATCCGCATTTTCTGTTCAACAGCCTCAACTCGCTGTCGTCGCTTATCAGTGAATGTCCCAACCGGGCCGACGCTTTTCTGGACGAACTAACGTCGGTTTTCAGGTACTTGTTACAGGCCAGTGAGCGCCACCTGGTACCACTGGCCGAAGAGGTGGAATTTATTCGTTCGTTTGGCCACTTGCTGCAGGTACGATACCCCGCCGGACTCGTTCTTGACCTGTCCATTGACCCGGCGCAGGAGTCTTTGCTCATCCCGCCGCTGACGCTTCAAATGCTGGTCGAAAACGCCGTGCGGTACAACATCATTCTGCCCGAACAGCCCCTGCATATCCGTATTTATACCACCGCCGACCGGCGCCTGTACGTAGCCAATACCCTCCAGCGAAAGCCACTCCGCGTGGAAACCACCGGAGCCGGGCTTACTAACCTGACGGTTCGCTACGGATTGTTGAATGAAGGAGAATTAACCATTGAAGAACAACCCCAATGGTTTGTAGTAAGTATGCCGCTGGTTAGCACCGAAAGAATAGCCGAACTAAGCTAACTATTTTCCCATCCATTTTTTGAAGTCCGTGGCCCGTTCACGGCTCACCAGTACCTCATCGTCGGTATCGGGTTTCAGGGACAGTTTCAGTTTGTTGTTGAAGTACGGGTGTATTTGCTGCACCGAGTTGATATTGACAATGTACTGGCGGTTAGCCCGAAAAAACTGCTCGGGATCAAGCATGGCTTCCAGGTCGTCCAGCGCATAATCCAGGGAAAATTTCTGGTTCGTACGTGTACGGAACAGACTGACTCCCGCTTCGGAATAAAAAAAGGCAATGTCGTTTACTTCCACGGGTACCCACTGCGACAAATGCCGCACCAGGAACCGACGCCGGTAGTCGGCGGGAGTTACCTGCTGCCGGAGTTGCTGCACCAGAGCGTCAATAGACACGCGGGAAGAGATTTCGGTCCCGGAAGTGAGTCGTTTGTGTTTTTCCAGGCTGGCTTCCAGTTCGTGCCGCTTGATGGGCTTCAGCAGGTAGTCGATACTGTTTACCTTAAAGGCCCGAAGGGCGTATTCATCATAAGAGGTGGTAAAGATTACCGGGGCCGAAACGGTAGTCTGCTCAAAGATCTCAAAGCTTTGCCCGTCGGCCAGTTCAATATCCATCAGAATAAGATCCGGAGCCAGGGCCTGATCAGACATGTTACTTTCCAGCCATTTTACCGAGGCCCGTACGCTCGGAGCCGTTCCTACTACGTTCAACGTAGGATCAACTTCCTGCAATAATCTTGTCAGTTTGCGTACAGCTAATTCTTCGTCTTCTATTATGAAAACATTCATAGGTAAACAGTCTTAGTGGTAGAATGTAAAACTATTTACTTTCACCATTGGTACCAATGCTATACTTTACAAAACAGGCAAAAAAAAGGCTGAACTCGCATTTAGCAAAGATGAATTGTATAGACCAGCAACCAACGGGGCCGGGATTGAATCAACCAGCCTTCTCAACGCTCCGCCCTACTTAGCAATGTACTAAGTACTTAAGTACTTCATTACTTTTTCAGGATAGTGAACTCCACCCGGCGGTTGGCAGCCTGCCCCTCGGGCGTTTCGTTGGTGACCAGGGGGCGGCTTTCGCCGTAGCCTTTGCTGGCTACCCGGTCGGGCTCAATACCCTTGCCGATCAGGTACTCCCGAACGGCATCGGCGCGGTCTTGCGAGAGCTTGAGGTTAGCGGCGTCACTACCTACGTTGTCGGTATGGCCGCCCAGCTCAATAAACAGTTTGTTGTTCTGATTCATGGTCAGGGCAATGCGGTCCAGTTCCGAGAACGATTCGGTACGCAGGGTAGATTTTCCAAATTCAAAGGAAATATTGTTCAACCGTACTATTTGTCCTTCCTCAATGGGTACCAGCTTCAGCGATTTGTTGTTGATCTCGCGGTAGCCTTTGCCCTGCAGAGCCGTGGTAGAGTCGGTTAGGTCTACGTTTTCCCCTTCGGCAATGAAGTTGGGTGCCACCGCCCGCATGCTGTACTTCTTGCCGTAGGGCAGTACCAGTTTGTACTCGCCGGTAAGCGGATTAGTGGTAGCGGTACCAGCCTCTTCGCCGGTGGCCATGTCTTCGTAAATAATCTGGGCTTCTACGGGTTTGCCGGTTTTTGAGTCAATTACCTTTCCGCTGAGCAGTACCACCGGATCGGGGGCTGGTGCCACGGGTTCGGTGGGTTGGGTTTCGCCCGGCTGTACTTTGGGGCGCAGGTCTATGCGTACTACGTCGCCTTTGCCGAGGGTTTCTTTAAAGGACGTCATGTAGGCGTAGTCGCCCGCCGCTGATACCGTGTAGTAGGCGTCGTAGCCGTCGGTATTGATACCGGCCCCCAGGTTTACCGGCTTGCTCCACCGCTTCCAGGTTCGGTCGATGCGCTTGGTGTAGTACACGTCGTTGCTACCCTGCCCGCCGGGGCGGTTGCTCGAGAAGTACAGCGTAACGCCATCAGGAGCCAGAAAGGGGGTAGTTTCGGTAAAGTCATCCGTATTGATCTCCGGCCCCAGATTGAGGGGTTTGGTCCACTTACCGCTTTTCTCCTTAAAGCTTACGTAAATATCGTCATCCTTGCTGTTTTTCTTCTCGCTGAAAGCCATCACCAGTACTTTGCCGTCGTTTGACAGGTACCCGCAGTCAAACTGCCCCTTGCTCATTTTTTCGTAGCCGGGTATGTCCAGCTTTTGCGGAGCCGACCAGCCTTTTGCCGTACGCTGACTAATGGAGAAGCCCCGGGTTTCGTAGCGGCCAGCCACGTAGGCGCCTTTCAGCAGGGCGGTATTGCCGTCGGGTGAAATGCTGTAGAGGCTGTTGTATGTTTCCTTATTGAGCGGCGCGGGCAGGCGCCGCGCCGGTGACCACTGTCCGTTCTGGTTTTCGGAGTACCAGATATCCTGACTTCCTTTGTCCCCGAAGGTATTCTGCGGGTGGCTGATGCGGGCGTAGTACAGGGTTTTTCCGTCGGGCGAAATAACCGGACCAATCTCATTGAACTCAGAATTAATCCCCTGCCCCAGATTCTCGAATCTGGGAGCGGGGGTTTGAGCTCCGCAGAGGGACACTAAAAGAAAAGTGGCGAGGAAGAGGGATACGGTACGCATTATTTTTTGGACTCAGCTATAACTACTTAGGCGGATCTGTAAGATACAACGATGTATCCAGCGTCTTATTTTCCTCCCGGTTGGCCAGAAAGGCCTCCATCTTTTCCAGCAGTTGGTCGGCGGTGTCGGCTATCAGCAGCAGGTCACGGTTTTCCGGCCGCAGGAAACCCTCCTCAACCATCTTGTCCAGATGTATCAGCAGGTGGTCATAGAAACCGTTGACGTTTAGCAAGCCTACGGGTCCGTGGAAAATCCGCAGCTGCGACCAGGCCAGTATCTCAAACAGTTCGTCGAGGGTACCGTAGCCACCCGGCAGCGCTATCACCCCGTCCGAGAGGGATACCATTTTGGCTTTGCGCTCGTGCATAGTATCGACAAAGTGGATTTCTGATAACGTCTTGTGCGCCACTTCCAGCTTCGCCAGAAAGTTGGGGATAATACCCGTTACGGCCCCGCCGTTTTCCAGCACTCCGTCGGCGATGGTACCCATCAGTCCCAGATTACCACCGCCATAAATCACTTTAGTATTTCTCGCGGCCAGCTGCTTTCCCAGCTTGTGCGCTACTTCTTTATAAACCGGCTTATTTCCCGGATTAGACCCACAATATACTACTACTGAGTTCATTATTAGCTGTTAGCTTTTAGTTATTAGGTGTTAGTTTTTAGCTTTTAGGTAAATTGTCATTGCCTAAAATAGGTTGACCGTTATAGAACAAGAATAAAACGACTTAAAATTGAATAAAACATTGATTTGGATTTAAATAATTGAGTTGATTGCAGGTCCAGATAGTTAAGCGAGGCCTTTTAGAGGCTTGCAGTTCTTTGATATGCTGTTCAAACGCGCAAGGCGTCAAATTCCCCAGGGCTGAATGAGGCCTGAGCGTGTTGTAAGTGCTTACGGCCCTATTGAGTTCCTTCACCAACTGGTCAAAGTTGGTGATTTGGCGGTGAATCAGGTACTGGTTCTTGATGGTTCCATTGGCTCTTTCAATATGGGCGTTTTCGTAGACCTGGTCGCACATACTGATGCGGATGTTGGCTGCCCCTAGCAAGCCCACATAATCACCACTGACGTACTGCCCCCCTCGATCTGAGTGGTGGATGAGTCCGTTTCGAAAATCAGTTTTCTTCCGGGTCAGCAAGCCCATGCGCAAGGCCTGCAGGTTGTTGGTGGCTCTCATGTGATCGGCCACCGAATGCCCAATGATGCGCCGGGAGTACACATCCATCATCAGGACGATGTAGAAGAACTGGCCGTTGAGATCAAAGTAAGTGATGTCGCTGGTCCAAACCTGGTCGATGCCGTTGATAATCTTGTCGGTCAACAGGTTGCGGTAGCGGCTGTAAGGGCTGGAAAAGGTAGTGCGGGTCTTATTTCTGACTAATTTGGTCCGTAGTCCATATTTGAGGCCCATGCTGATGAAGGCATCACGCCCTACCGATTCGGGTTGGTAGAGCTCGTACATCGTCCGCAGGCCCATCCCCGGGTGGATCTGCCGGATATCCAACATCAGCCCTACGATCACGCGCTCTTGCTGTTGGCAGGCCTGTAGGCGCTGCAACGACTGGTGGTGGGCTTGCTTGCTGATGCCACAATGTGAGTAAATCCGGTTCATCGAATAGGGGTGTTTGGCCGGGTTCTGCCGGTAAATCTCTATGACTTGGGACTGAAATTTTTTTTTAGGTCCATCGACAATTCTTTCGAGGCGATCTCGATGAGCTTGTCCTGGAAGTCAATCGCGAGTTGTTTCTGGCCCACAATCCGTTCCAGTTCCGCGATGCGGGCCAGCAAGTCTTTGACCTTGTCGGCTTGGCTGTCTTTCTGTACGACCATCGTTGTGCCTTTTTGGTGATTGGGTGAGTATTTGTATATCCACAAATATATGGCCCAGGGACGTACATCCCACAGCCGACTCAGTTCCAGCACCGTGATCTTGCCTGATGTGATCTCGGCCACTTTTTCGCGTTTGAAAGCTTCACTGAACACCCGGCGTTTACGGAATTCGAACTTGGTACTTTTTCCGCTTTTTACTTTTAAATTTCCCATAGTCATAAGTTGATTTGTGGTCAACCTATTTTAGGCAAGGACAAATAGCCCTTAGCTGGTTAGGTTTGGTTAAGGCGTACCAATCATCAAGATGCGTAAGTACCTCTTCGTCAGGCGTTAGCTTTTTCATTGATGAATAAATATCCATAAAGCTAATACCTACCAGCTATCCCACTATCGCCGCCGCCAGGGCTTTGAGGTCCAGACCGCCAAAGGTACCTGAGCTCATCATCAGCAGGTTGGCACCTTCCCAGGACTGGTTCATCAGAAAATCCCGTAGTGCTTGCTGGTCCGTAAATACGTTGAGGTCGTTGCGCTTGAAGGCGGTACGAATATCCTGCTCGGTGATAGGTTCCAGACGCTTGTGCTCGAGGGTCTGGGGATTGTAAAATACAACCGCTACATCGGCGGCATCAAACTTTTCGCGGTATTGGCTCAGGAAAGTCTTGTTGAGGCTACTGAAGGTGTGCAGCTCCGCGCAGGCCACCAGCTTCCGCTTCGGAAACTGCTCCTTCACGGCCTTCGTAGTGGCTTCTACCTTGGAGGGCGCGTGAGCGAAGTCCTTGTATACTATGGTCTGCCCATTTTTGCCCAGTAGCTCCAGCCGGTTCGAAGCGCCCTTGAAGGTCTGGATAGCCCGGTAAAACTCCTCATCGGTAATACCCAGCCGCTCACACACATGCCGCGCTCCGCTGATGTTCTTCATGTTGTGCTCGCCGAATACCAGCAAAGGTACTTCGCCCTGGCTGCTGGTTTTGAGGAAGGTCTGCCCGTTTGCTACCTTGTACGGATGCGCTTCGTAGGGTATTTTGGTAACGTCGGGGCGTTCCTTCTGCCCGATTACATCCAGTAGGTCATCCGTTTCGTCAAATACAATGACCCCCGCTTTGGGCAGGCTGTCGGCCAGGAGTTCAAACTGCTTCACGTAGGCCTCCCAGGTCGGGAAGACATTGAAATGGTCCCAGGCAATACCGCTCACCAGTACAATGTGCGCCTGGTAGTGCAGAAATTTGGGGGTAGGGTCGAGCGGAGAAGTAAGGTACTCGTCGCCTTCCACTACAATCACGGGAGCTTCCTCATCCAGCCGCACCATGTTGTCAAAGCCTTCCAGCTGCGCCCCCACCAGGAAGTTAAAGTTACGCTGGTTGTACCGCAGCACGTGCAGGATCATGGACGTAATGCTGGTCTTGCCGTGGCTGCCGGCTACTACTACGCGTTGTTTATCGCGGCTTTGCTCAAATATGAACTCCGGGTACGAATACACTTTCAGCCCCAGTTCCTGGGCTTTGAGCAACTCGGGGTTGTCCTGCCGGGCGTGCATACCCAATATTACCGCTTCCAGATCTGTCGTCACTTTCTCGGGAAACCAGCCGGTTTCGGCCGGTAGCAGGTTGTGGTTGCCCAGGCGGGTACGCGAAGGTTCGTAGATTTCATCGTCGGAGCCGGTAATAACAAAACCCTTGCGTTGTAGCTCTATGGCGAGGTTGTGCATGATGCTCCCCCCAATGGAAATGAAGTGTATTTTACGAGACGAGGTTGATTGACTCATACTAGCGGTTGGTATTGACTGATTTGGAGCGAAGTTAGTAAGTTTTTTCTGATGATGCAGTCCCGGGCGTTGTGGCCGGACGGTAAATAGTTGTCGCTGCGGTGGCCCGCCCAGGTACTTTTTTCGTAGATAAAGTACCTCCTGCCTACTTCTATGAGTAAATCTGGCCGGGAAACGGGTTATAAGTACCTGTATATTGTCACACCTATCCCAGGCCTGAACCGGTTTATACTTATGCTAGCAAGACGCCTTCTTCCCCTTATTGTTGTTCTTCTTTCTTCCAGCCTGACCTTCGCGCAGCTTAAAGTAGCGCGAGTCTTTGGTGACCACATGGTGCTGCAGCGCGATAAACTCATCATGGTATGGGGTTGGGCCGATAAAGGTGAAAAAGTAACTGTTACCCTAAATGGCCGTACCGTCACCGCCAAAGCCGGTAGCGACGGCAAGTGGATGACCGATTTACCCACCATGCCCGCGGGCGGTCCCTACCAGCTCATAATAAAAGGCAAAAAAGACCAGATTACCCTGAACGATATACTGGTAGGCGAGGTGTGGCTGCTGTCGGGGCAGTCGAATATGGAGTGGCGGGTAAAAAACTCCGACAACGCCAAAGCTGAGATAGCGGCGGCCAACTACCCCACCATCCGGCACTTTGAAGTAGCGCACGAGCTGGCATTCGAGCCGGAACAGGACCTGAAATCGGGTGAGTGGAAAGTAGCTTCCCCGGCTACTGTGGGCGATTTTTCGGCGGTAGGGTACTTCTTTGCCCGTGATATTTCGCAGAAACTGGGCGTACCCGTGGGGCTGGTGCATTCGTCGTGGGGTGGCTCGCAGGTAGAAGGCTGGATCAGCGAGAAGGCTATGAAGGAATCGGACGTACTGAACTACTACCCCCGGACCATGGCCCGCAGCTGGGAAGAAGACGCCAAAATTCAGGAGAAAAAGCTCATCAGGCAGGTGTACGGTACCGACACCTACAACATCAGCGCCGTAGACGAAAGCGCCTACCTCAAGCCCGGCTACGATTACAGCCAATGGAAACTGAAAGTAAATCCGATGGGCCAGTGGGTGTGGCAGGGCGTTGGGGGCTACCGGGGCACAGCTTACGTGCAGCGTACGGTGGATGTACCGGCCGAACTGACCTCCACTGAAACCACCCTGAACTTTGGCCGCAATACCGGCGATCTGACCTTCTACATTAACGGCAAGAAGGTATACGAAGGTACTACTAAAGAGCCTATTGAGCTCAAGCTCCCCGCCGGTACCTGGCAGCCGGGCGGGAACTCACTGCTTATCAAAATGAGCCCTATGCGCGAACCGCAGTACTTCGGTATGGGCTTTATGGGTGCACCCGCCAACTTTTCTGTCAAAGGAGCCGGTACCAGTATTCCGCTGGTAGATACCCGCTGGAATATGGTACCTTCCTGGAAGGGCACACGTACCTACGACCACTTCATGAACAACGTAGGTACCACTATTTACAATGCTATGATCGCCCCGCTGGTACCCTACACCATTGCGGGCGCGCTCTGGTACCAGGGCGAGAGCAACGCGGGCCGGGCCGCCCAATACCGTCAGTCTTTCCCGCTCCTGATCAACAACTGGCGACAGGACTGGGGCTACGAATTTCCGTTCCTGTTTGTGCAGCTGGCCAATTACGGCCGCAACCAGAGCAGCAACGACGGCAGCGACTGGGCTGAACTCCGCGAAGCCCAGGCCATGACCCTTCAGATGCCCAAAACCGGCATGGCTGTGACGACTGACATCGGCAACCCCAACGATATTCACCCCACCAACAAGCAGGATGTAGGCAAGCGGCTGGCGCTGGCGGCCCTAAAGGTAGCCTACGACATGGATGTAGTATACAGCGGCCCCACCTATAAAAATGTGCGCTTTACAAATGGCCAGGCCATCCTGAACTTCGATAACATAGGTGGTGGCCTTACTACCATAGACAAATACGGGTACCTTAAAGGCTTTGAAATAGCCGGGGCCGACGGGAAGTTTTACTACGCCTCCGCTCAAATAGAAGGTACTACAGTAGTGGTGTCGCACCCGCAGGTACCTACCCCCGCGGCGGTACGCTACGGCTGGTCCAACTCCCCCACCGACGCCAACCTCTACAACGCCGAAGGCCTGCCCGCCCCGCCTTTCCGGACCGATAAGTGGAAGGGCGTGACGGAGGGGAGGCGATTTGAGTAGGGGGAGGTACTTACCAGGCTAGTAAAAGAATGGTGGCTATTTGCTATATTTGAGTAATAGGCACATCTTAGTAATCAAACAATGCCTTTGTAGCAGTTACAGAGCTTCCTGGTGTAAGCATGGCTAAACACGCAAAAGAGTCACTTAAAATGCAAAAGCTACTATTTGCAACTTAAAAAAAATGACACAAAGGTTATATATTGATACCTCCGTGTTTGGCGGATATTTTGATGTTGAATTTGCTGAATTTACCATTCCACTATTTGAAAGACTGAATAATGGGGAATTCATTTTGCTTTTTTCGATGGTAACCCAGGAGGAACTTGAAAATGCACCCCAAAACGTTCAGAAGTTGGTAATAGACATAAAGTCTGACTATACAGAGCTTTTAGAAATTAATAAAGAAGCGGTTGATTTAGCCAACGAATATTTGATCGAAAAAGTAGTTGGACCTACAAGCTACGCCGACTGTTTACATATTGCGCTTGCAACAATTAATAGAGCTGACTACTTGCTAAGCTGGAACTTCAAACATATCGTGAACGTCCAGAGAATCCGCGGATATAATGCCATTAATATTAAAAACGGGTATAGACTCCTAGAAATCCGTTCACCCAGAGATTTTGTAAACTATGAAGACGACAACTGAAAAACAATTTGACGCTGTAAAATATATGCGTCAACAAAGAGAAGAATTAAGTAAGAAGTTATCAAAGATGACTAAGGAAGAAATTATAGACTATTTCAATGAAAAGAAAATGAAGGCCAAAATAAAGCCCAGCGCCTAAGATCTACCTGACAAGATAGTAGAGAGTACTGTTTTTATAAGCCGTGGTTGGTGCTTCTCTCACCAGCAACTTCTCAACAAGTACCTGATTCGCCGGTGAGAACATCGGAAAAGGCGAACCTACAAAGGGTAATCTAAGGACTTGTATATTTGAATACAGACGTCCCTTATATGACAACCAGAGAATATATACTAGCCACCATAAAATCGAACAAGCCACAACTTGAAAAACTGGGCGTTAAGCAGGTAGGTTTATTTGGTTCGTACGTTCGAAATGAGCAGTCATCCAGCAGCGACATTGATCTACTCCTGGACTTTGAACCCGGGCAGGAGAAGTTTGATAACTTTATGCAGGTATGTGACCTATTTGAGGAGCTATTCCAGGACCAGAAAGTGGAAGTCGTAACAAAAAATGGCTTAAGTCCCCACATTGGCCCAAGAATACTAAAGGAGGTAGTATATGTCTAAGGAAGCCATTGAGTACCTGAAACATATCAGAGATGAGTGTAAGTACATCTTGTCTGTAACCGGTGAGGAGGTAACAGTGGAGGCATTTCTGCAAGATGAAACCTTAAAAAGAGCTATCGTCAGGAGCCTAGAAATTATTGGCGAAGCCACCAAGAAGGTACCTGCTGATTTTAAAGCAGAACGGTCATCTATACAATGGAGAAGCATGGCTGGTATGCGCGACAGACTTATTCACGACTATATGGGCGTCAACTACCTGCTAGTTTGGGACGTAGTGAAGAACAAAATACCTGAACTACACGAGCAGATTACGGAGGTAATAGAGAAGGGATAAAACTACTGCTGTTGCTCACCAGCCACTTATCCGAAAGTACTTCATTCGCCGGTAATAACATTGGCAAAGGGCTTAATAGCCATAGTTTAGAAATTATCCAAAAGATGCTCTAATCCCTGTGAAAGGGCGTTAACATTTTTTAACGTGCTTATTAACAGTATATAAGGTTGTATTACCAATCTTTGTAGAAATACCCTATTGATTACATTTTTCAAATCCCATTCAGTCATGCACAGGTCTCATTATCTGGAAGAGTACCAGATAGATTGATGTGTCAAGTAGTATCATAAGCTATCATCATCTAGCTGGTCTATACCTGAATCGGTAGGACCGTAGATTTACCACTTTCTACCCTTACAAAAATCTGTTGATACTCCCTATGAAACTTCTGATTATTGGCCTGTTACTAATTATTTCAACAGAGTCTTTTTCACAAAGACGTATTTATGAAGAAAATTCTCTCCGGCGTCGTAATCAAATATATGTTCCCCTATCTGATACTAACAGCTTATTCATTGCCTTCAATCATTGGCAGGAGTTAAATGCGCAGGCGGATATTGATTCGCTGGTACAGCTGTTCAAAAAAGACTGGGCCATTTTCAAAGCGGCTAATTCTTCACCTGAAGAATACCATAAACTACTATATGTTTTAGATAAGAATGGTCAGCGTTCTTTTAAGCCTGTTCCTTATCCGGGTCAAAGCTTAGATTTCAGGGTAGAACAGGATTTAGTCATACCAGCCTATTCGGGACCTGATACTCTTATCATCGAAAAGCAGATTAGCTCTGCTAATACGCTGCAGTTACCTCAGAATATTCGCTACTACTTTATTTTGAACCGCTTTGAAGAGATAGACCACTATCAAAACATCAATAATTATATTCAACAGGCTAATGCCCTGGCGGCGGCGCATCCCAGAAAGAAGGTACTGGAACCTCGTTATATGAGCTTTGTTTCTTTGGACTCTACATCTACTTTTCCAGTTACGGCCCGAGGGTATTCATCTATGCCTAGTAAAGTTATAAAGCTAGGAATGGGAGCTGGCTTGGCACGCAATCAGTGGTATACTAGCCTTTCTGGTGAAATAACTGTTTTACCAGAGTTAAAACGTACTGGGCTTAGGGTTGGCTGGGATGAATATTTCTTTTTTAGGAACGAGGATAACGCACCCACACGCATTATACGGAATTCTTTTCTTAATGTCGGCTTAGTACTTTTCCATCCTTATCCCAGAACTAGTAAGACCAATTATAATCCGGCTCCTCCCGAAAGAGGTGCTTTGACGTTAGGCTACTTAGTTAATAGAAATGGAGATTACTTTACAAAGAATACTTGGCGCCTGGCCAGTAGAGTCAATGTCGCCAGGCGTATTAACATTGAGCCCGAACTATACTGGAATGGGCTATTCAGAAACGTCTACCCAGGTTTAAGGTTGAACGTTGCCTTCTTTACTAACGAATAGTGTTTGCTTAGAAATAAAGAATCAGCTCTCTGGGTATGTAAATGGAAGTAGCAAGTCTAGGCTGCTTTACAATGAGTAAAGAAAGTGTAAATTCGCTATACAAAGCTTTTTCTGTCGCAACTGCTGTTGCTCACCAGCCACTTATTCGTAAATACCTCATTCACTGGTAATATCACCAGCAAAGGCATAAAACGAGTACTCTTTTTAATAACTAACCATCAACCAAATGAAACCTGTACTTGTAGCATTACTTATGTGGTGGGGGTACCCGATGTATGCCCAGACAGCTAACTCCGGAACAGCCTATACCGAAATCAGCGCTATACCCTACTACCAGGGTGCCGACCAGGACACGGCCAACCATAAACTAAACCTGATACTACCCAAAAACGTAACGAAGCCGCCGCTGCTGATCTGGATTGGGGGCGGAGCCTGGTCGTACGTTAATCGGAACATGGAGATGGATGTAGCCCGAAAGATGGCCGCGAAAGGCTTTGCGGTGGCTTCGGTCAGTCACCGGCTCAGCGCCGCCACCTGGAAGGACCCGGCCCTGAACACCGGCATCAAGCATCCTGAACACATCAAAGACATTGCCCGGGCCATTAAGTACCTGCACGCCAATGCCGCCACCTACGGCTACTCCGACCGCAATATATTTGTGGGAGGGTACTCGTCGGGTGGGCACCTGGCGGCCCTGATCGTAATGGATGGGCAGTATCTGGCCAGCGAGGGCTTGTCCAAAAGCTTGATCAGGGGCGTTATCCCCATGGCAGGTACTTACGACATCGGGCATTACCACCAGGTACTGACCAGCGGCAACGGACTGGCCTTTGCGGACAATCATATAGGCAGCGTGTTTGGATTAACCCCCAAAGAGTTTGAACTGGGCTCCCCCTCCAGTTATATCGACGGCCTGGCTACCCCCATGCTGCTCGTTTCGGAGACTAATACCTTTAAGTACACGCGGTTATTTGAAGACAAGCTGCGGGAAGCTAACTACTCCGCGCTGGAGGTTGTGCATGTACACCGGCTCAACCACGGAGAGCTGTGGAAGAACCTTTCTTACGCACCGGAGAGCATCTACCGGGATCTGATGGCTGATTTCATAAAGAGAAATTCAGAAACCTTGTAATTTTCATGGAGCTGTCCGCTTTACAACATTCATTTATCGCCGAAATCAAAGCAAAAGTTCGGCAGGCGCAGTACGAGGCCTTGCAGGCGGTAAACGTGCAGTTGATTAACCTGTACTGGGAAATAGGCCGGTCTATCGCCGACAGGCAGGCCGAAAGCTGGGGCAAAACCCTGGTACCTACTCTATCCCGCGAGCTTCAAAAAGAATTTCCGGGTGTAGGCGGCTTTTCGGAAGGGAATCTATGGTTAATGGCTCAGTTTTACTCTGAATATCAAGGTGTTATAAATCTCGTACCATTGGTACGAGAAATAAGCTGGAGTAAGCACATAAGTATTTTGAAAAAGTGCAAAGACAACCTGGAGCGGGAGTTTTATATCAGGGCAACGCGGAAATTTGGCTGGACGAAAAATGTTCTCATCCACCAAATCGAAAATAAAGCGTACGAAAAATATCTGCTTAACCAGACCAATTTTGAAAAAACGCTACCCGATGCTATAAAGAATCAGGCCCATCTGGCAGTCAAAGACGAATATACCTTTGATTTTCTAGATCTGGCCGGGGAGCATTCCACAAGTCAGTTAGAAGGTGCTTTGGTACAGAACATCCGGAATTTTTCACTGGAAATAGGGCATCAGTTTACCTTTGTGGGCAATCAGTTTAAGATTCAGGCCGGGAGCAGGGAGTACTTTATTGACCTGTTGCTTTACCACCGCCAATTGCAATGTCTGGTAGCGATTGAACTGAAAATAGGGGAGTTTATGCCGGAGTACAAGGGAAAAATGGAGTTTTACCTGTCGGTCCTGAACGATAAAGTAAAATTGCCGCACGAAAACGATGCCATCGGGATAATTATCTGCAAAGAGAAAGACCGGACCGTTGTGGAGTACTCACTCAAAACAAGTACTATGCCCATTGGTGTAGCCACCTACACCACCACCGCAAAACTACCCCGGCAGTACCAGGACTTACTGCCCGACAAACAGGAAATCACGGATAAAATCAACGAGTATTTTGGAGAGAAATAATGATTACCTTGGTAGCCGGTAATATCACCAGCTACGGCAGAAACACTATTACCTCTCAAACCCGATGAACACAGCAACAGCCGATGTAGACCAGTACATAGGAGGTTTCCCGGAAGAGGTTCAAACGCTCCTGGAACAGATTCGGGCGCTTATCAGACAGGCAGCCCCTGACGCCACGGAAAGCATCAGCTACGGCATACCCGCCTACTACCTCAACGGCCGACAATTTATATACTTCGCCGGCTACAAGAAGCACGTAAGCCTGTACCCGGTGCCCCGCCAGCACAAAGCCTTCGAACAGGTGCTTATGGAGTACAAAGGCAGCAAAGGTACCGCGCAGTTTCCTCTCAACCAGCCCCTGCCGGTGGACCTGATTACGGACGTTATAAAGTTCAGGCTTCAAGAGAATCAGGAGAAAGCCTCCCAAAAGAAGGCCGCTCCAAAGCCGCAGGAAAGGTAAGTATGGCAAAGACCGGCAAACCTACCACCGAAGCGCAGGTACTTAAGTACTTCCAGCAGCTGGACCACCCGCTGGCCGAGGTAGCCGAAGCGCTACGAAAAGTTATCCTGGCGGCAGACCCCACCATTGGCGAGCACATCAAGTGGAACTCACCCGCTTTTTACTATACCGGCCCGATGAAAGCCTTTGACCCTAAAGAATACAAGCGGGACCTGGTGGTATTTAACCTGCACAAAAAGGACGCGGTACTGCTGGTATTCCCGACCGGCGCAAAGGTGAATGACCCAAGCGGCATACTGGAAGGTACCTTTCCCGACGGCCGGAAAACGGCAAAATTTACCCATATGGACGAGGTAAAGAAGCAGGAAAAAGACCTGCAGACCGTCGTAAAAGCGTGGCTGGCGCTGGTGGAAAAATGAAGTACCTATGAACCTGTGCCTGGTGGCTCCGTTTTATACTGCATAGACTAGTGTTGAACATCACCTGGTATAGCAAGCAGCAAGTACCCAAACAGACCTGTAACAAGGTACCTACCTAATTCTTTACAAGCTATGAAACCTCTGCTTCGGTTGCTGATTTTAACTTTTCTGTACGGGCTGTCTTTATCTGGCTCCGCCTACGCCCAGGACGCCAGAAAAGAAGCGCTGCAGGTAGCGCACGATCTCTTTGCCGCGATGGAGAAAAGCGATACTACGGCATTTCGGAAGCTGTTTCTGCCCGATGCTATGGTATATACCGTTAGGGAAAAAGAAGGGCAACCTATCCTGGCCAGCCGCTCACCTTTTACGGATAAATTCCGGCCCGGCACCGTGATCAAGGAGCGGATGAAAGCTACCGGCGTGGAGGTACAGGTACAGGGGCGCATGGCCGTGGTATGGGCTCCGTACGATTTGTGGGTCAATGACGTCTTTTCGCACTGCGGGGTAGATGTATTTACGCTGATCAAAACCAGCGAGGGCTGGCGCATAGCTTCTCTGTCGTACACCCTGGAACAGAAGGGCTGCGAGGTACCCTAAATTCCTTCCCGTACTTTGGTTACTTTTCCGTAAGTCTCCTACTCGCTCAGCTTCTTAATGGGCGTGAGCTGTACTTTCCGGAACTCTACCTCCGAGCCTTCGGCCTGCAGGGCTATTTGTCCCTGGCTGGCGGTGGCGTCGTAGCCGTAGTTGACGAAGTCGCCGTTGACCCACACCTTAATGGAGTTGCCCAGGCACTCGATGGTCATCTTGTTCCACTCGCCCACGGGCTTTTCGGAGCCGTCGGTCAGGTTGGGGATGCGGCGGAGCTTGTCACCATTGACACCCCACTTCTCGCGCGGACCGCGGCGCTTTTCCATATCAGGTACCACAATATCTTCCTGAATACACCAGAAGTCGCCGGCGTTGGTGTGCATCATCTGTACCTCGACGGACTTCGGAAACATATCGTACAGCGCCCGCGGTGTGGACACAAACACCAACGCGCCGCAGTTGCCGGGCTTACCCGCAAAACGGTACTCCAGCTCGAAGCGGAAATTCTGGTAGGAGGCGTCGGTAATCAGGTGGCCGCCGGGGGTACCCAGGCTCACCAGCATTCCGTCCCGGACAATGAACGGCATCCGGGCCTGGGGGTTCTTATCCATCTCGGGTACGTCGGCATGCCAGCCGGTCAGGTCTTTGCCGTTAAAAAGGCTGCGGGTCTTCTGCGCCTGGGCGGGTAGGAGCGTGGCTGTATAGCTGGCGACGAGGAGGCACAGCAGGAAGAAAGTCTGTTTCATTGGGAGCATGAATTATTCAACAAAAAACCAAAGGTACCAAAATATTTACTCACCGTGTCCCCCGCGCTGGTGATAACAGCGGCAATGGCACAACCAGCGGACTGGCGGGCCTCAAAGCTTCGGCGTAGCGGGTTTGTTGGGGCTTTCGAAGCCGTTGGCGCCGCGTACGTTCAGCTTGCGGCGGTACACTTTGTCCACGCAGCTGATGTACAGCGTGTCGAAGTTGGGCCCGCCCAGGCACAGGTTCGACACCTGGCCTTTGGTAACAGGTACCGGCAGGATGGCATTCACCCGCCCCAGCTGATCCATGATCTGCACGCCCGTCAGCGTTGTTACGTACACGCGCCCGTCGCGGTCGCATTTAAGGCCGTCCGACCAGGCGTTTTCGTCGGTGTCCCGCACGTGCAGCCAGCCGTAGCGCTGCTTGTGAGCCAGGGTACCGTCGGGCTGCACCCGGTACACCCACACCCAGTGCGAGGTTGATTCGGTGACGTACAGCTGCGTCTGGTCCGGCGAAAGCGCGACTCCATTGGGGTACTTAAGGCCTTCGTCCACAATTACCCTCACCCCGTTCGGGCGGATCAGGTACAGCTTACCGGGGCGCTCCCTGCCGTCGGGGGAGGTCACGTAAATATTGCCCTGATGAGACACCACCACGTCATTACCCGGCAGACTGTCCGCTACTACCCTTTCCTTCCCCTTCGCATCGTAGCTCAGGATTTGTTTCGTTCCACCCGCTACTACGTACCGCTGGCCATCGGGCCCGAAGGCGGTACCGCTGCCTCTTTTGGAATTCAGCGGTAGGGTAGTTAGCTTACCATCCAGCCCCACCTTGTAGGTTTTGGAATTAGGAATATCCTGATAAAATACTTCTCCCGCCGCGTTGACCGCGGTACCTTCGGTAAAGGCATAGCCCTCGCCCACCAGCTCCCAGCCTTCCTTGTCCGGCAAAATATCGCTCAGGAACTGGTTTTTGGAAACGCCCGCTGTGATGGATGCGGGGTAGTCCCGCCAGAGCCACCGCATGGCTTCGGGAAATACGGCCATGCCGTGTTTGTTGCTGTGCCCGCCTTCGCCCCAGGTATGTTTTACATCGTAGCCCGCAAACCTGAGCGAGCGCTCCATGCTCTCATTGGCTTTCCACCAGTCGCCCGCGTAAATATTGAGGTCATTGGTACCATCCTGCAAAAAGACCCGGATGGGCTTGGGCTCGTACTTACGGAGCAGCGTGGTATAGCGGTCGGCGCCGCGCAGGCCCACGTAGGTACCTATGGCGCTGAATACCCGCGTAAAAGCGTCGGGACGCTCCCAGGCGGCGGTGAAGGCGCACACGGCCCCACTGCTGGACCCGCCAATGGCCCGGTCGTTGCCGTTTTTGGAGAGGCGGATGGCGCGGCCGTCGCTGGTTTTCTGCTTTTCAACCTCGGGCAGGATTTCTTCCAGAATAAAACGCGCGTAGGCGTCGCCGAGGCCGTCGTACTCAAAACTACGGTTATAGCGGTCGAGGGCGGCATCGGTCCGGGTTGCCCGCACCCGTCCTGGCGTCACGAATACGCCGATGGTAACGGGCATTTCGCGGCGGTGAATGAGGTTGTCAAATACCGTCGGGGCTTTCCACTGGATACCGTCCTGATTCACGTACACGCAGGCGGGTTGGTCGGGGCGGTACTGGGCCGGTACGTACACCCAGTATTCCCGCCAGGTACCGGGGAATATTTTAGAGTCTTCGAAGGAAAATTTAAGTACTTCGCCCTTAGGTACCCCGGCCTGTTCCACCGAGGCGGGGTCTTCGGGGTAATTTTCGACAGGAGCCTGGGCATAAAGCAGGAACGCAGGCAGGAAAAATCCGGCCAGAAGAAGCCATTTCTTCATAGTAAGGTAGATTTAGGAGAAGCTTTGTAACGGACACAGGACGAAAAGCCATCCCTCTCACAAAGCCTCCCTAGTACTTCTTCTACCTCCTCCTGCACAGTTTGGCGTAAAGTTCTTCCGCTGGTCGTGTGCCTCCCGGCCGGGTACTTAGTTACGGGCTAGTATAGTTGAGTAAGATAATCTTAGTGAATCTCAAAGCTGGCCAGCTTTACAAACTCAAGCACACGGTTATTGACATCCTGCTCGGTTAGGTTAACGATACGCTCGGTACCGAATTTCTCCACGCAGAACGACGCCATGGCGGACCCGTAAATAATGGCCCGCTTCATATTTTCAAAAGAAGTATCGTCGGTGCTAGCCAGGTACCCGATAAATCCACCGGCAAAGGTGTCGCCCGCTCCGGTCGGGTCAAATACTTCTTCCAGCGGCAGAGCCGGCGCAAAGAAAATCCGATCGCCCTGGAAAAGTAACGCGCCGTGCTCGCCTTTCTTGATGATCAGCGTTTTGGGGCCCATTTTCATGATTTTGGCGGCGGCTTTGCGCAGGGAGTACTCCTTGGACAGCAGGCGGGCTTCCTCATCGTTGATGGTCAGGACATCGACCATACCCAGTACCTGAATGAGGTCATCCCAGGCTACATCCATCCAGAAGTTCATGGTATCCAGCATGATGAGCTTGGGACGCTTGTGCAGGCGCTCTATCACCATGCGCTGAATAGCCGGGGCGGTATTTCCCAGCATCAGGTACTCACAGTTCTGGTAAGCTTCCGGAATGACCGGATCAAAGTGTTCCATTACGTTCAGCTGAATATCCATGGTGTCGCGGGTATTCATGTCGGTATGGTACTTACCCGACCAGAAGAACGTCTTTTCATCCTGCTTTATCTGTAGCCCGTCCGTATTGACCCCGTGGGTCTGCAGCAGGTTTATCATGTCCTGGGGGAAATCGCCCCCTACTACGGCGACCAGGTTATTTTTCTGGGTAAAGTAAGAGGCAGCTAAGGTAATGTATGTAGCAGCACCTCCGATAATCTTGTCGGTTTTTCCAAATGGTGTTTCAAGGGCGTCAAACGCTACAGATCCTATGGTAAGAAGACTCATTTTGTATTGTTAAAATTAAAAAGTAGCTAAAGTAGTTGATGTAGTCATTATATAATCGGATGGCGCTTAAACTCTTTGGTGCGGTCAAAAAGGTAGCGGTAGGTAATATGGGTCTTGTGAGGAACGCCCCCGAGCATCTTGGCGAAGTTCATCATTTTGGGGTTAAAATCTCCAATCCAGTTTAGCTCCAGGTGTTTGTACTGGTAGTTGGTGGCCCAGGCTATTTTAGAGTAAGCCAGAGCTATGGCCGACTCGATACCCTTTTTCTGGAATTCGGGGGTTACCCCAAAAATCACCCCAAAGGCCTTGTTGTTGGTCTTCATTAACTTATGGTAAAGAAACTTCAGCTTGCCGATCCAGTCCAGCTTTCCGTTGACATACTTAAAAATCTGATTGAGTTCGGGAAGCATGATAAAGAAAGCCACGGGTTGTCCTTCGTAGTAGCCAAACCACATCAGCTCTTCATCCAGGATGGGCTTCATGCGGTTCATGAGCGCTTTTGCCTTATCAGAGGTCATATCCGCTACCCCCAGGTGGCTCGCCCAGGCTTTGTTATAAATGGTCCGGAAGTCTTCGGCAAACTTGTCCAGGGTCTCTTTCTTTACGTGTGTGAACTCATAGCCGGGAGTATTGAATATTTTTTCGGCCCGGGCAAATACCGCCGGGTGCAGCAGCGGGCGCACCCGCTTTTCTTCCATGGGTAAATAGTAGGTATACTGCTCAAAGTACGTCTGAAAACCGTACGCGTCAAAATAAGGGCGGTAGTAGGGCATGTGGTACCCCATACCGTAGGTAGGTTCTTTTTCGTAGCCATCTATGAGTAAGCCCCAGTGGCGGTCGCGGTCGCCGAAGTTGATGGGGCCGTCCATGGCTTCCATACCACGGGCTTCCAGCCAGTCGCGGCAGGTATTGAACAGCAGAAAGGCCACGTCCTGGTTATTGACACACTCAAAAAAACCCATTCCCCCCGTGGGCTGGTCGTTGCCTTTTTCGGCCAGCTTCTGATTATAAAAAGCCGCTATGCGCCCTATAGTCTGCCCGGTTCCGTCCAGCGCCAGCCAGCGTATGCACTCGCCGTCGCTGAAAAGCTTATTTTTCTTTTCGTCAAATACCTCCTCAATATCTTTGTCCAGCGGACGAATCCAGTAAGGATTATTGCGGTAAATCCGGACGGGGAGCTGCAGAAACTCAGAGCGCAAATAAGCATCGTTTCCTACTTCTACTATTTCCATAGCATTACTAATACAGGTACGGACGGACGGTCCGGTAGCGATTCGTTTTCAGAATAATAGCTGCGAATATAGCGAAATCCACCGAATAGGGCGGCAGCACGTTGGGTTAGCCACTATTTTTAGAGGTCAATCCTTAACAAATGCTTAGTTTTGCAAAATAGAACCAGTTAGAAATAAGCATGAGTGACCAGCCTCTGAAGCTATATAATACGCTTAACCGCCAAAAGGAAATATTTACACCTCTTTCTCCCCCCTACGTAGGGATGTACGTGTGCGGCCCCACGGTTTATAACAATGTACACCTGGGCAATGTACGTACCTTCCTGACCTTCGACACGTTGTTCAGGTACCTGACCCATATCGGCTATAAAGTACGGTATGTACGGAATATTACGGATGTGGGCCACCTGGTAGGTGATGGCGACGAGGGAGAAGACAAAATAGGCCGGATGGCCAAGCTGGAAAAGGTGGAGCCCATGGAAATAGTGCAACGCTATACCAACGATTTCCACCAGGTAACGGCTACTTTCAACTTACTGCCGCCAAGTATAGAACCCACCGCCACGGGTCACCTGATTGAGCAGATTGAAGCCGTGCAGAAGCTGATAGCGGAGGGCCTGGCCTATGAGTCCAACGGTTCGGTTTATTTTGATATTATTAAGTACAACGAAGGCGGGCATAACTACGGAAAGCTGTCGGGCCGGGTACTGGACGACCTCCTGAACGAAACCCGTGAGCTGGACGGACAAGCCGAAAAGCGGAATCCGCTGGACTTCGCCATCTGGAAAAATGCTTCCCCCGAACACATCATGCAGTGGAACTCGCCCTGGGGCAAGGGCTTTCCGGGCTGGCACCTGGAGTGTACCTGTATGAGTACTAAGTACCTGGGCAAGCAGTTTGATATCCACGGCGGCGGTATGGATCTGAAATTCCCCCACCACGAATGCGAGATTGCACAGGGTACCGGCCTGACGGGCGTAGACCCCGTGCGCTACTGGATGCACTCCAATATGCTGACGGTGAACGGTCAGAAAATGTCCAAGTCGCTGGGCAACTCCTTCCTGCCACACGAGCTCTTTACGGGAAGCCACCCGCTGCTGGACCAGGCGTTCAGCCCCATGACGGTACGCTTCTTTATGCTACAGAGCCAGTACCGCAGTACCCTCGACTTTTCAAACGATGCCCTGAAAGCGGCACAAAAAGGCTACAAACGGCTGGTAAACGGGTACCGGGTACTCAAGCTGCAGGAGTTTATGGAGGAAGAGGACGTAGCCATTGACGAAAAGAAAAAGGCGGATATCGAGAATTCGGTGCGGGGTTTTTACGAAGCCATGAACGACGATCTTAATACGGCCGTTGCCATTGCGCAGCTGTTCAACCTGGTTAAGTACGCCAATATGCTGTACCTCAATCAGCTCAAGTCCGCCGCTTTGGGCAGAGAAACCTTTGAGTTGCTAAAAGAAAAATTTGTTCTCTTCTTTGAAGATGTACTGGGCCTGCAGGAGGAGAAAACGGCCGGCGATGCCGTGCTGGGTGGTATGCTTAGCCTGTACCGCGAGTACAAGGCCGCTCAGGAGTACGAAAAAGTAGATGAGATTCGTCTTTATTTCAAAAATCAGGGCCTGGTGATTCGTGACATGAAGCACCGCATCGACTGGGCCTACGAAGAATAAAAAGTTATGGCTCGTAATCGTCAATCTGGATTCGCGCTGATTCTGCTGGCCGTTTTTGTGCTCGTCGGCATCGGCTATGTAGTAGTACCTTTTCTGAACGACCGCAAGGCCAACACGGAGGCTACCACCGAAGAAGGTAGTACCAGTACCGGTAGTAGTGCGCCCGTTTACACCAAAGAAGGAGAAGTGACTTTTTTGAGAGGCGGTACGCCCATTAAGAGGATTGACGTTGAAATAGCGGAGAATGAGGCGGCACGAAACCAGGGACTGATGTACCGCCCTTACATGCCCGATTCGGTAGGGATGCTGTTTATATTTGAGCAGTCGGAGCCGCAGTCATTCTGGATGAAAAACACGGCTATCCCGCTGGATATTATCTATGTGAACGAAAACAAAACGGTTGTTTCTATCCAGAAAAACACCACGCCCTACTCGGAGCAAGGCCTGCCTTCGTACGAAAGCGCACAGTTTGTGGTAGAAGTAAACGGAGGGTTCACCGACCGCTACGGCATCAGGGTAGGTGATACTATTTCTTTCTAAGAATGTATATGAACTTAAAAAAAACAGCCAGTTTGCTGCTGGTACTAACAGTTGGGCTTACGCTGGGTTGTAACACCAAAGATTCTTCCGAACAGACCACCGGACAACCAACCGACGCTCTTGTGCAGGCTCCCACTTTCAGTGCTGATTCCGCCTATGCTTTCGTGGAGAAGCAGGTTCAGTTCGGGCCCCGCGTTCCGAATACGGCCCCGCACAAGCAAACCGGCGACTACCTGGTAGCTACCCTCAAGCAGTACGGCCTGCAGGTGACGGAGCAGCCCTTTACAGCTACTACCTACGATGGCAAAAAACTCGCCGCCCGCAATATTATCGGGAGCTACAACCCACAGGCCGCCAAGCGGCTTATGCTGGCAGCCCACTGGGACTCACGCCCTTTTGCCGACGAAGACTCTACCACCCGTACCAGACCGGTACCGGCCGCCAACGACGGGGCCAGTGGCGTAGGGGTACTGCTGGAAATAGCGCGGGTACTCAGCCAGGTCAGCCAGAAGCCGGATATCGGGGTAGATATCGTATTTTTTGACGCCGAAGACTGGGGGAACTCGCAGAAAGCGCAGGATAAATTCAGTGGGTTTTGCCTGGGCTCGCAGTACTGGGTGGCCAACCGGCACGTCCCCAACTACACTGCTTACTTCGGCATATTGCTGGATATGGTCGGTGCCAAAGGAGCTACGTTTCCCAAGGAAGGGTATTCCATGCAATACGGAGCCGACATAGTTAACCAGGTGTGGCGCATCGCCAGCCAGCTTGGCTATAACCAGTACTTCATTGAGCAGCGCGGACCGGCCATTACCGACGACCACGTACCCGTGAACGAAACCGCCCGCTTCCCCATGATTGATATCATAGACCTGCGGATTAATAACCTAAGCCGGACGTTCTTTGAAGACTGGCACACCACCGAAGACGACATGGACAACATTGACCGGAGTACCCTGAAGGCCGTCGGACAAACGCTCCTGCAGGTGATTTACCAGGAAGCACCACCCGTTGAGGCCCAACCTATCCAGTAACACCATGAGACTTTTTTCAACCGTAGCTTCTGCCGCTCTTATTGTACTACTGCTTGCCTGTTCGTCGGCTCCTGAGAAACTGGGCCGACTTGACCTTGAAAAGTGGCGACAGGACCGGGGCGGGTGCAAAGGAGACCGCGCCACTCAGGTTGATGACTTCAAAGCCGAACAGAAAGCCCTGGTCGGGAAGTTTGCCAACGAAGTAGGTGAGTTACTGGGGCGGCCGGATATCCATCAACTGGGCGGTCGTAATCAAAAGATGTACGTTTATTTTCTGGATAAAGGTACTCACTGCGAAGACATCACTAAAAAATCGTATGCTCCCAAGGTAATTCTTCGTTTCAACGCCATTGGGCTCCTCAACGAGATTACCTACCAAAGCCAGCCCCTGGAGTAAGCTCAGACGTAAAATTTTTTGCGGATAATCATTTCCTCTACTACCTCGGGTACCATGTACCGGATGGAGCGCCCCTGGCGGATACACTCACGGATATACGTTGCCGAAATATCCAGCAAAGGGGCCGGAACAAACCGAACCGCCGGGTGCGCAGCAAAAGCGTGGGGAGTGGCCTGGGGGCGCGGGTAAACGTACAGCCCTACGTACTCGAGTATTCTGTCGTGGTTTTTCCAGTTGGTAAACTGCGCCAGATTATCCTCTCCCATGATAAGCCTGAACGTATGCTGGGGGAATTTCTCCTGCAGGCGCACCAGCGTATCAATCGTGTAGCTGGGCCGGGGCATGTGGAATTCGGCATCGGTCGCTTTCAGCAGCGCATTGTCAGCAATGGCCCGCTCTACCATATCAAAGCGGTCAAACTCGTGCAGTAAACTTCGGGTTTTCTTGAAAGGATTCTGTGGACTTACCACAAACCATACCTGTTCCAGGTCAGTAGCGGTAGCCATGGTGTTAGCAATAATAAGGTGGCCAACGTGAATAGGATTGAAGGAACCAAAAAATAACCCTACTTTCATAGTAAGGGCGGGGTCTGGGTAGCGGTAAAGTCTTGTACGATTTGCTCGGCCTTGCGCAGGGTTTCTTCCAGGTCGTCATTGACAAGTACCTTGTCAAATTCATGTTCAAAACTCAGCTCATAGCGGACTTTAGCCAGCCGCGTGTTCAGGGTAGCTTCCGTTTCGGTTCCACGGCTGTTAAGGCGCCGACGGATTTCGTCTTCGGAACTTACTTTCACAAAAATCGCCATGGCCCGATCGCCGTAGGCTTCTTTGAGCTTAAGTCCCCCTTTAACGTCCACGTCAAAGAGTACGTGTTTGCCTTCGCTCCACAGGCGCTCAATCTCAGATTTGAGCGTGCCGTAGTAGTTGCCGGCGTACACTTCCTCCCATTCCGCAAAATCCTGATTCGCGATATGCTTCCTGAACTCCTGAACCGACAGGAAATAGTAGTCCCGTCCGTGTACTTCGTAGTCGCGACGCGACCGGGTACAGGCTGATACAGAAAAAGCAAGTTTTGAAGAATATTTGGTCAGCAGATGCCTGACTATCGTAGTTTTACCTGAGCCGGAGGGGGCAGAAAATATGATTAGTTTTCCTTCCAACTTTGCCTGATCAACTATTTACCTTAGTCTTAATAGTCGCAATCAGATTCTCGGGGCAAGGCTTACGTAGTACTTTGCTATTCAGTGCCTCCTTGATGCATTTTTCAAGGTGGTAAGTCTGGATACATGGCATGCACTTATCCATGTTTAACCTGAAATGTTCTTTCTCACTCTCAGTAGCTTCGCCATCAAGAATAGCCTGAATCTTTTTGATGCATTCAGCATGATGCTCACAGTGGTGCTTCATTGGCTGTTCTTGCTTTTCTCCCTCAGCAGAAGGCCTGTTAGATGGTGCATTCATCACAAATTCGGTATCGTAAAATTAATTACAAGTGGTATGGTTGTACCCTGATAACCACAATGGTCCCTGAAAAAGTTTCATGACTCAGGCATCATACCCCATTGAACCTGCATAATTTTTTAATTTTTCTTTCAATAAGTTACGGGCACGGTGCAGGCGGGAACGTACCGTACCAATGGGAATGTCCAGAATTTTGGCCATTTCCTCGTAAGTAAACCCTTCAATATCGCAAAGAATAATAACTGTTCTGAAATCAACGGGCAGAGAATTAAGCGCAGTGGCTACTTCATCACCAATCAGATCCTGTACGGCATCGGCCCGCAAATCTACGGTATAGGTAGCATCGGCGGCTTCTTCCGAGTTGTAGGTTGTTTCTACCTCCTGGTAATCAACTTTGGACGGCTCCTTGCTTTTTTTGCGGTAGTCGTTGATAAAGCTGTTTTTCAGGATTCGGAACAACCAGGCCTTGGCATTAGTACCCTGCTCAAACGAGGTGATAAAACGAAAGGCCTTCAGGTAGGTGTCTTGCACCAGGTCATTCGCATCGTCCTCATCGGTAGTAAGGCGAAAGGCAAAATTGTACATCGAATCTATATGCGGCATGAACTCACGATTGAAAACTTCATATCGTTTATCATCCGAGTATCCTTCTTTTATAGGTGCTTCTGACATGGCAACTGACATAGGTATGCTGAAATACAAATTTTAGCACAGTCCCGAACACCAGCAACGGATATTTGATGAACGGAAGACGGATAAAATCAGCGATGATTTACCGTAGACTGCATTTAGAGGGTTTTTTATAACTAACCAATTACCCGGCAAATGGTTTACCGCGAATTGGGGACTATAATACAGGTAGCTACATCAAATTTCGCGCCAGCACTTTTGAAAGCGGCCAAATTGTCAGATGACCACCGGTTTAGCGCCGGGAGAAAAACTGAAAAAGTAAAATCACTACCGTAGTAAAGATACTGCTGGCCACGATCCGTAACAACGTATAAAGTACCATGCCGAAATGGCTCATTTCTATCAGAAACAAGGCGCTGTGGTGCACCAGCACCAGGGAAAAAAGGAAGGTTATGTACGACCCTATTCCCAAAGCCTGGATACTTATGGTACGATCGGCTCCCTTGGCCTCGAACTGCAGCCGGATCAGGGCCGGACGAAGATAAGCCACCAGCAAGGTCGCGGCGGCGTGCATACCCAGTGTATTATAGAATACATCCACCGCTATGCCCGTAACAAAACCAATGAGAAGCAGGGCGGTCCGGTTAGTTTCAGCGGGAAGTAGCAGTACACCGGCAATGTATACAAAGCAAAAAGCATAGTCAAAGAGTACCAGGTTGCGCATGACCAGTATCTGTAAGGCCAGGTACAGCAGGAACCACAACGAATACTGTACTATTTCTCGTAAACTCATCGGCGCTCGTCTTCTATGCGTTTTTGAAGTTGTTCCTGCTCAGGACGCAGGCGGTTTTGCACCACATACACGTAGGACAGATTTCGGAAATCAGTAGCTAACTGAAGGTCAATATCGTAAAAGGTCTGGTCCTGCCGGACCCCAATGTTCTTTACGGTACCTACCATAATACCCGGCGGAAATACCGAGTTAAGGTTAGAGGTAACAGCCGAGTCGCCTTTCTGGACCGGCATATAACGTGATACATCCACCAGCTCAATAACTTCCGGATTTTTACCATCCCACTTGGCAGTACCAATTTCATTGCTTCGTACCAGACGGGTTGACACCATAAACTGCGAATGCAGAATGGACGTGATTACGGAGTAATGTTCCGAGCAGAACCGTACCTTGCCTACAACCCCCGTTGCCGAAATCACCCCCATACCAGGTCTGATCCCCTCGGCGGTACCCTTATCAATGGTGATGTAGTTGTTGGCCCGGTTGGTTTCGTTATTGACTACCTTGGCCACCCGGAAAGCAAAGCGGCTGGCAAACAACGAGTCGGGCTGATAGCCGGCGGGAGCGTCGGTCGGCTGCTGTTGCTGAAGCCGGGCGACCATCTGGTTCAGGCGTACGTTTTCTTCGGCCAGGTGGGCATTTACATCTTTCAGGTTGGCAAAGTCACGGGCTGAATTGGAAAACGCCAGTACCTGGGCCACATAATGGTTTGAGGTATTGAAGTAGGTAGCTCCCCAATACGAGTTATTCTGGACAATCAGCCAAAAACTGAAAGCCTCCAGTAACACGAATAGAATAAAGTTTCGGTTCCGGGAAAGGAACTCAACGAGTTGAAGCATGGGCCAAGTAGCTCACAGAAAGCAGCTTACCAGGCAGGAGTATACTGGTCCTGCCTGGTAAGCTGTGAACAATCCATCACTAAGTAATCAAGACTGGCTTGTATAATTCAAGATTTTTCAAGACCTCGCCGGTACCGCGCACTACCGCTTTCAGCGGCTCGTCGGCCACGTGGATCGGGAGCTTGGTTTTGGCCGCCAGGCGCTTGTCCAGACCATGTATCATGGCGCCACCGCCCGTCAGATGGATACCGTTTTTATAAATATCGGCGGAGAGCTCCGGGGGAGATATTTCCAGTGCTTTCATGACGGCCTCTTCGATCTTGGAAATAGATTTATCGAGCGCGTAAGCAATTTCACTGTAGGTTACCTTAATTTCTTTGGGAATACCGGTCATCAGGTCACGACCCCGGATTTCGTAGTCATCCGGTGGTGAATCCAGTTCGGGCAGTGAGGACCCAATGGCGATTTTGATCATTTCAGCCGACCGCTCTCCGATTAGCAGGTTGTGCTCGCGACGCATGTAGTCAACAATGTCGCGGGTAAAGACGTCACCGGCAATACGAACCGACTGCTCACACACGATACCCGAGAGCGCGATTACGGCGATCTCGGTGGTACCTCCTCCGATGTCCACGATCATTACCCCGTTGGGCTGCGTAATGTCAATACCAATACCGATAGCCGCGGCTATGGGCTCATGTACCATGTACACTTCTTTGGCACCAGCGTGCTCGGCCGAGTCCTTGACGGCCCGCTTTTCCACCTCCGTAATACCCGAAGGAATACAAATTACCATCCGGTGGGAGGCCGAAAAAAAACGACTTCCCGAGTCGATCATCTTGATCATACCCCGGATCATCATTTCGGCGGCGGTAAAGTCGGCAATTACACCGTCTTTAAGGGGACGAATGGTCTTTATATTTTCATTGGTCTTCTCATGCATCTGCATCGCCGTGTGGCCAATCGCCAGTACCTTCCCACTTGTCTTGTCAATAGCGATGATGGAGGGTTCATCTACCACCACGGTGTCTTTGTGAATGATAAGGGTATTGGCAGTACCCAGATCAATAGCGATGTCGCTCGTCAAAAAATCAAACAATCCCATGTTTACGCTGATAAAAAATACACTTGCTTGGATTTCAGGATTGCAAAATTAAAGATTATTACCCACAAACAAAGGTATTTCAATAATTTCCCTAAACAGATGTAAATCAGGTACTAATCCAAAAGAGTAAATAGAGGAATAACCGATATTCTCTACCGGATATTCCATACCGGATATTTTCTAAATACTATTTACCTTTGCCTAACTATGGGAATAAGATCGCTCCTGAGCCGGCCATTGGCTCAATATATCGTACAGCAGCAACAGGAATGGATTGTCCGCAGCGAGGAAGTACAGAAGATATGGCGCCGGACACTGGTGAAAAAGGCCGCCGGTACGCGCTTTGGAAAAGATCATTACTTCAAAGATATACATACCTACGAAGATTTTAAACAGGCCGTACCCGTCCGGGACTACGAAGACCTGAAACCTTACGTGGAATATATACTGGCGGAGGAGTCGGATGTCCTGTGGCCGGGTAAGCCCCTCTACTTCGCCAAAACTTCCGGTACTACCTCAGGTACCAAGTACATTCCCATTACGCACGATTCTATCTCCAATCATATCGATTCGGCCCGTAACGCGCTGCTTACCTATATTCATGAAACGGGCAAGTCGGAGTTTCTGGACAAGAAACTGATCTTTCTGTCGGGGAGTCCGGTGCTGGACAAAAAGGCGGGAATTCATACCGGAAGGTTATCGGGTATTTCCAACCACCACGTACCGGGGTACCTGCGCACCAACCAGATGCCCAGCTACGAAACCAACTGCATTGAAGACTGGGAAACCAAGCTGGACCGCATCATTGACGAAACCATTGACCAGCCCATGTCGCTCATTTCGGGTATTCCGCCCTGGGTGCAGATGTACTTCGACCGGATTATGGAGCGCACCGGCAAAAAGATAAAAGACGTTTTTCCGGATTTTTCGTTGTTTGTGTACGGAGGGGTCAATTTTGAACCTTACCGCGCCAAGCTCTTTGACTCTATCGGAAAAAAGATTGACTCCATTGAGCTGTATCCGGCTTCGGAGGGCTTTCTGGCTTACCAGGACTCCCAGGATGAAGAAGGACTGCTGCTCCTGCTGGATACGGGTATTTTCTTTGAATTTATTCCTGTCGAAAATTATTTTGACCAGAACCCGAAGCGCCTGTCAATCGGGGAGGTGGAAACAGGGAAAAACTACGCCGTGGTCATTAACAGCAACGCCGGACTATGGGGCTATTCCATTGGCGATACCGTTAAGTTTGTATCAACCCAGCCGTACCGGGTTATCGTGTCGGGCCGCATCAAGCATTTTATCTCCGCTTTTGGCGAACATGTCATTGGGGAAGAGGTTGAGAAGGCCCTGCAGTATGCCATGGAACGGCACCCCGAAACCGGAGTTGTGGAGTTTACCGTAGCGCCCATGGTAACACCGCCCGAAGGTGGGCTGCCCTACCACGAGTGGCTCATTGAGTTTGCTACGCCCCCCCAGAATCCGGAAGCCTTTGCGCAGGATTTGGACCGTCGGCTCACCGAGCTGAACGTGTACTACGACGACCTGATTACGGGAAGTATACTGCGGCGGCTGGTCATTACCCCGCTTCCAAAGAATGCCTTTATTGACCATATGCGTTCGCAGGGAAAGCTGGGCGGCCAGAACAAAGTACCCCGCCTTTCCAATGACCGCCAGATTGCCGATAGCCTGCGTTCCCTACCTAAAAAATAAAGCCGCCGCAAAAGCCGCTTGAAGAAGAATAAAAGTACAATGACCCCAAAAAGAATAGCCCTGCTTGGCTCGACCGGCTCTATAGGCACCCAGGCCCTGGAAGTAGTAGAGGCCCATCCGGACGCCTTCTCCGTAGAGGTACTTACGGCGCAGAATAACGCTGATTTGCTGATTGAACAGGCCATCCGGTTCTGTCCGCGAGCAGTAGTTATCTGTAACGAAGACCTATACCAGCGGGTAGCTTCGGCGCTGGTACCGCTGGGGATTGAGGTACAGGCCGGAATGGCGGCGCTGGCCTCGGTAGTCGAAGCAGACTACCTTGATACGGTACTTACGGCGCTGGTAGGGTATTCGGGCCTGCTGCCAACGATTCAGGCCATCAAGGCCGGGAAGCACATTGCCCTGGCCAACAAAGAAACCCTGGTTGTAGCCGGCGAAATGATTACCACCCTGGCCCGCGAGCACGGGGTAGCTATTTACCCCGTTGACTCCGAGCACTCCGCTATTTTTCAGTGCCTGACGGGGGAGGAGCAAAACCCCATTGAGAAAATAATCCTGACGGCTTCGGGCGGACCCTTCCGGGGCAAAACGCGGGAATTTCTGGCTACGGTAACCAAAGCGCAGGCTCTGAAGCACCCCAACTGGAGCATGGGAGCCAAGATTACCATTGACTCGGCTACGCTGATGAATAAAGGTCTGGAGGTGATTGAAGCCAGGTGGCTATTTGACCTGCGGCCGGAGCAGATTGAGGTAGTGGTACATCCCCAGAGCATTATTCACTCTATGGTGCAGTTTGAGGATGGTAGTATCAAAGCCCAGATGGGCCTTCCTGACATGCGGCTTCCGATCCAGTACGCCCTCAGCTGCCCCAACCGGCTGAAAGCCGATTTCCCGCGTTTTGATTTTACCAGGTACCCCTCCCTTACTTTTGAACAACCCGACCGGACTACGTTCCGTAATCTGGGACTGGCCTACGAAGCACTGGAGCGCGGAGGTAATACCGCCTGTATCATTAATGCCGCCAACGAGGTAGCGGTAGCGGCCTTCCTGAACGATGAAATCGGATTCCTGGAAATATCGGAGATTATTGAGGCCTGCGCCGATAAGGTTTCCTTTGTAGCCAGCCCAACTTATGATGACTACGTACTGACCAACGAAGAAACCCGCCGGATTGCTACGGAGCTGGTACGGGAGAAGGTATGAGCACTAATGACTTGTTGAAATACCTATCCGTAGCGCTGGCCAGTGCGCTCAAATTTGTAGGCGGACCGCTTACGGGGGTAGCTTTGGGCCTTCACTGGCTCGAAACCGCCCTCTGTACCCTCATCGGCATGATGTTCAGTGTGGTGGTAGTTACCTATGTGGGCAAAGCCGTACAGGTGCTGATAGCACGCTGGCGCAAAAAACCAGGCCGCCGGTTTAGTGCCGCAAGCCGTCGGGCGGTACGCATCTGGAAACGGTTCGGGATTATTGGCATTGCCATCATGACACCCCTGCTGTTCACGCCCATTGGCGGTACCATCATAGCCGTAGCCTTTCGGGTACCCCGGCCCAGCATCTTTTTATGGATGCTTCTCAGTGGTTCGGTCTGGGCAGTATTCTTTTCCTACCTGACCTACCGGCTCGTATTTTTTCAAATCTGGTTTAAGTAAGGGCTACCCTACCGGCTTACTACCTGCTGGGGTGCCTTGGACTTTTTCATGAAATCACCCCGCGAGAAGTACTTCTCAATCAGGCAGTACATCAGGATAAAGAAGTACCGGCTGCCCATTTCCTTGATTTTTAACTTCGACTCGCCGTACTTCCGGTTGGTCCAGCTGTTGGGTACTACGGCGTAGTTGTAGCCCCGCACCATTGCCTTAAGGGGTAGCTCAATGGTAAGGTTGAAGTGGGGAGAAAGAAAGGGCTTTATTCCCTCTACGGTTTCGCGTTTGTAGAGTTTGAAGGCGTTGGTAGTATCGTTGTAGCTGATACCCATGAGCATTCGCACGATAAAGTTGGCTACGCGGTTAATCAGCTTTTTCGTTTTGGGGTAATCAATCACTTTCCCGCCCGGCTCCCACCGGCTTCCGAAAACACAGTCGTAGTCGCCATCCAGCATTTTAAAGTAAAACTTCACCAGATCCTCGGGGTCATCGGACATATCGGCCATGAATACTGCCACACAGTCGCCAGTAAAACGCTCCAGGCCGTAGCGAACCGCATAGCCAAAACCATTGGGCCCCAGATTAGTGTAGTACACCAAAGTAGGAATCTCAATGGTCAGTTCGTCGAGTACCCGCAGGGTACCATCCTTGGAGTTATCGTTGGTGACGCATATTTCGTGCGGTATGTTGTACTTTCTTAAGGTACTATACAGAGTCCGAAGGGTATCTGGTATCGACTCCTCTTCATTATAGGCCGGAATTACAACGCTGAGTTTCATAGTCTTCAAAAAGGTGACGGTACAGGAATCAGGAATATGGATATAGGTTAAAGCGGATTTGTCAATATACGCAACTTATTTTCAGAGAAACCAGCCAAAGCTGCTTATTGTTTCAACTCCCGTAGTTGCTGCTCGTAGCGGCCAACAGTAGCCGTTACGGTTTTCTCATAACGACCACCGAGCCATCGATTTACGTTCAGAAACATCTGCTTCCTGTTTTGGAGAAAATAAGGATTCGTAGCGGCATGTATGTTACTCAGCCCGCCCCGGTGCTTTCGGTAAACCCCCATGTCGTCCGGCAGGTACCCGATGTTACCGCGGGCGGCCAGTTGTATCACCAGCGCCCAGTCGCCGGCGGCAGCCTGGTGGTGCCAGTCGGCGAAGGGATCGGTCCGGAAATAGTTACGGTACAGAAGGCTGGCCGTCGCCACAAACCAGCGGTCTTCCAGCAGGTCTTCCACCGTAGACGTCAGCTTCTGGTCAGGCGGATTGAAAAAGTGTTCCGGCGAGCCGTCTTCGTAGATAACGCGCACGTTATGATGACAAAGGGCGTAGTCGGGATGGGTATCCATAAACTCCACCTGCTTCTGCAGCTTATGCGGGTCGGTCCAGTAGTCGTCGCCTTCGCACAGCGCCACGTACTCACCCCGGCAGGCTTTCAAAAGGAACAGTACGTTATTTCGCCCCCCAAACTCGCGGGGTTCCTGCGGCCCCAGGTTGTGGGGGTGCAGGTAAGCCCGGATTCGCTCAGGATACCGGCGAGCATACTCCTGTATAATTCCGGGCGCTTTATCCGTAGAGCCGTCGTCGCCGATGACTATTTCATACGAAAAAGTAGTCTGTTGCATCAAGGCACCGTCCAGCATCCGGGCGATGTACTTCTCGTGGTTATAGGTAGGTACACAAACAGATACCTTCATAAGAAAGCGACCGGACCGGTGGTTAATAAATCGTGCAACTTTTTCTTTCGGGCAGAGAGCAACGGGTACTTAACGGGTACTCTCACGCATACGGTGTGGCAGCAAAGCAAAAAAACTATAGGTACTTACCATCCATTTGGGCAGGATGTAGTCCCGGCATAGCTCCCGCAGTTCGGTAGGTGCCGGATTTTTCAAATACATATAGCGCAGCGCCAGCCCGGCCCGGCGGAAATAGGTTTTGCTGTACTGCCGCGCGTCGAGCAGCATCCGGTAGTAGCGGGCTATGTTGCGCCGGAGCGTCCGGTCAAACTCGTAGTTGGTTTCTTTGTTGATACCGCTGTACATCATAATGCGGTTTTGCAGAAAACGGGCGTCGCGGTAGTGATCCTTGAAGCTGGCTCCGGCTTTGTTTTTACGATAGACCGACATATTTTCGGGCAGGTACCCAATGGGGCCCTGCTTTGCCAGTATTACATAGCGGGGTATATCGCCACTCGTCGACTTCAGAAACCAGTCGGGATAGTACATGAGGCCATTCCGGAACATCACGGCCGAGGTGGCCATGAACCAGATCTCATCTTCCCCAATCAGGTCGGCTACGCCAATTACCGCTTTTTGGTCGGCCCGGTTCACTTCTTCGGTGGGGGAGCCGTCTTCGTAGGTAATAAAGGCGTTGTGAAAGCAGGCGGAGTAGTCAGGATGGGCCTCCATAAAATCTACCTGCTTCTGTAGCTTATGCGGATTGGTCCAGTAGTCGTCGCCATCCAGGGCGGCTATGTACTTTCCTTTGGCTAGTTTAAGCGTTTCAATGGTATTAAAAAGCCCGTTCTGGCCCAGGTTACGGGGATGCAGCACGGCTTTGACCTTATCGGGGTACTGGCGCTGGTAGTCCAGGATAATATCACGGGCTCCGTCGGTAGAAAAATCGTCTCCTACCAGAATTTCGTAGTCGAAATCTGTTATTTGATTCAGCGCGCTCTCAATGGTTCTTCCAATAAAAGCAGCCTGATTGTAGGTCAATATGGTTACGCTGACTTTCGTCATGTACTGGTATAAGGTGTGGTACCACCCGCTGCCTGGTACCTGACACTGGCGGCGGGTGGTATGGGTTATTAAGCGTATAAATCTTTTAACTGGCTAGCCGTCGGAAAGTTGGGCGTTACCAGTTCGGCTTCGGGCTTATAAATATAAGCCATCGGGTACCCCCGCTCAATGAAAGTAGGCTCAGCCAGGTTGTTGTACCGCAGCTGCACCGACCACCGGATATTACGGGTTACGTTGTTGCCGGAGCGGTGAACCAGGAAAGCCGAGAAAATCAGCAGGTCGCCCACTTCAAAGTCCGTCTGTACAAAATCTTCTTCGCGAAGCGTGGTTGTAATTCCTCCCTGGTACCCGGAGGTACTTGCTTCCAGCAGCCCCGTGGTGTGGCTACCCGGAATAACCTGCAGCGCGCCTATCTCTTCACCGGCGGTCACCATCGGAAACCATACCACGGTACTATCGAGCGAACCCTGACCGGTACGCCAGTCCTGATGGGCGTCGAGCTTCCAGTGTTTGCTGCCGTCCTTGGCCAAAAAACGACTGTTGAACTGCATCGCCGGACGTGCTCCAATGACGGGCAGCGCAACGCCTACCTCTTTCAGCAGGCTGATTATTTTTTCATCTACGCCCAGCCGGTGTAATGAAACAGAATGCTGGACGGTTTTGCCGGTATTGACAAAAGCATCGAAGTCTTTTTCAAAAAATTCAAACATGGCACTCTCGAAAGCATCCCGGTCTTCGATGTCCACTTCACGGCCGGTTACCCGCTTGATCTGCATGGCGAATATTGCGCGGGCTTCGCGATAAATAGAATTAACTACCTCTTTGTCAAGAGCGTTGCGTAGGAGGAGATACCCGTCCTTTTTAAATTGTTCCAGAAGCGTTGCCATACTTTATATGTAATTGTGTGTTTGAAAAACACCGCTATTTATTACTCTTTGTATTCCTAACCAATGACTTTCGTTAGGGTTATCAGTATTTAGTATACGGTATTTTTATTTCTGTTAATCTTCCCAAACGGCGTAAGCGAAGCCGGAGGCGCCAAAGCCATTCCCATTGTAGAGCAGGTATTTTTTACCTCCGTGCTCGTAGTGGTGGGCATAGTTGATCATCTGGTAATCAAAATCCTCCGGGTTATCGGACTTGCCTATTCCTACCAGATGGTCCTTGCGCTCCCAGTGTTTGCCGTCTGCCGACTCGGCGTAGCCCAGGCGATAGCTCTGGTTACGGTCGGTGCGGTAGTCGCGGGTGTGGCGGTAGGAGTAGTACATTTTATAAATTCCCCCCTCTTTAAACACACTCGGACGGCCCACTGCGTGCAGAAAATCATCAAAATCCAGCGTAGGTACTTCACTGATGTTCCAGTGAATACCGTCCTGCGAGGTAGCTGACTGTCCGCGGTAGAAGGGCTCCGGGTACCCATTTATGTACTCACACTTATGCCCCGAAATATACCACATACGCCAGGTACCGTCCTCTTCCTGCATTACCGAAGGCTGCGCCGCCCAAATCGGATTCTGGATGCTCCGGTCCATAATGGGGCCGGTAAACATTTTTTTGAACGTCAGGCCTCCGTCGTGGCTCACCGACAGCCCCATCGAAAGGCGGTAGGAGTTCCAGCTGCGGTTCCAGCCGGTATAGTACAGCCAGATGTCGCCGTTGGGCCGATCCACAAACCAGGCGGGCATAGCACCGGTTTCGTCGTACTCGCCGGGACCGCCCAGTTCCAGTACCGGCCGGTCATGGATGTACAGGATCTTAGTCGGGTCCTCATAATCTACGTCAATAAAGGTAGGTCTGGATTGCCCCTGGTCGTCACGCGACGAAAAATATACGCGTAAAAAATCTTTATGTTTATAGGCGAAGGGTACCTGCGCGTGGGAGCGGCTGTGCGCCAGGCTTCCATCGGGTTTATATACTACTCCTTTTTTTATCCAGGGCATTCGTAAATTGTTAGCTGGTAGTAATTAGAAATGAGTCAGGAAATGTAGTACCTGGTTATTGAGCCGAAGAGGTCTGCTCCGCCTCGGCTTTCTCGGCCCGTAGCCGCCAGTTGTCCACGAAGTCTTTTCCCGGAATGGGCAGCTCAATGTCGATCTGCGGTGCCTGGGCGCTTACCACGTACTCCATCACATAAAAAGCATTCCCAAATATCCAGTGTAGTTTAAACTGCTCGATATTGGCCGGAATATCTTCCAGAGGTACTTCGGCGCGGAAGAGCGGATTGGCCTTCAGAAGCGTCTGGTAGGTTGGCTGGTTGCGCATCCAGGGTGCTATGCTTTCGTCGCCTACTACTACTTTTCCGCCCGGACGAACCACGCGGGTCAGCTCGTCAAATGCTCTTTTGCGCTCCGAAAAAGTATTGATTCCACCAAAGTGAAACACGGCATCAAAGGTATCGTCGGCGAAGGGCAGGTACGAGCCGTTGCCGAGGAAGTAGTGTACGTTTACGTCGTCGTTGGGCAGCTTGTCCTGGGCCAGCCTGAGCATATTAGGCGACAGGTCCGACAGCACGGCGGTACCTCCGGGCTTGATCTGGTCAATAATGAGGGCGGAGTCCTTACCGGTTCCGGCTCCTACTTCCAGCACGGTCATTCCCGGCTTCAGGCCCATCAGGCTAATCATAAACTCCCGCGTAGCGGCCTCATCTGAATGGTTCAGCGTTTGGAATACCCACGAAACTCCCCGGTCATAGCGCTGAAACGCCTGGTCGTACAGGTATTGCTCGCGGGCATCTTCTTCGAGTAGTTCTTTTGGATAAAGCATATTGACAATACCCGTATCCCCTACTTCATAAACCGTTCCGTCCTGGCTGCTGAGCCTTTTGCCATCAGCCGAGACTTCGAGGGGAGTAGTAGTTAAGGGACAAACCAGGGCGTGCAGAAATTCTTGATGAGTCATTCCTCGGTAGTAGTTAGTATTTGATGTGCCAAAATTAAACTTTTTATTTTAAGCTACCCGCACCGCAAGCTGTTCTTCGCAGCGGCAGACAGACTTTATCCTAAACCAATAACTGTTGTTTTGGTTTTTAGTACGCTTACTTATCCTGATTAAAAGCCTCCCCTATGCCTCCCCGACTCCTAAAATTTAAAAATTACGACGTCCATTCCGTTACGACGGCTACTCCCGACGGACGACGCAACGCCAACATTGTTATCTGGGCTATGCCGGTAGCTATGGGTGGAAAAATGCTTTGCGTAGCACTATACAAGGTAGACTATACGCTGGAGTTGGTACGTAGCAGCGGTTTGCTGAACCTGAATCTGCTGGCTCAGGAGCAAACTTCTCTTATCACTAAACTGGGCCGGAAGAGCGGCCGGGAGGTAGATAAATTTAAAAAATTAGCCTTTGCCCTGGATGAACGCGGCTGCCCCTATCTCACCGACGCCGTTGGCTATGTACAGTGCCGGGTAGTCAGCTACGCCGACGGCGGTGACCACGAGCTGGTTATTTGCGAAGTAATCAGGCAGGTAGTACTTCATCCCGACAAAAAAGTACTGACCCACCACTTCCTGCGGGAGAAGGGGCTGGTAAGGGGGTAACAACGGCTGCTCGCTCAGCTTACCATTTCCAGAATATTGTCCAGGTAGGTACGGTCGTTGCTGAGGCGGGGTACTTTGTTCTGGCCACCCAGCTTGTTACGCTGGCGCATCCAGGTATAAAAAGTACCGGGAGCCACAAAGTGAATAAGCGGTGGCAGCAGGGCCATATCCTGGTAGCGTTTGGCGTCGTAGTCGGAGTTGACCTGGCGGAGGGTGTCGTCGAGGGTCTGGGAGAAAAGGTCCCGGCTGTCGGGTTCTCTGGAAAACTCAATGACCCACTCGTGGCGGCCGCGTGAGCCGTCGCCCATGTACACCGGCCCGGCGGTATAGTCGCTCACCACAGCTCCCGTACGGTTGCAGGCCGCGGTAATAGCCGCATCGGCGTTTTCCACGATTACCTCTTCCCCAAAGGCATTGATAAAGTGCTTGGTGCGCCCGCTCACCTTGACCCGGAAGGGGTACTTAGAGGTAAACTTAACGGTATCGCCGATGATGTAGCGCCAGAGGCCCGCGTTGGTCGAAATAACCAGCGCGTAGTTTTTGTCGAGTTCTATCTCGTCCAAGGTGAGGGTCCGGGGGTATTTATTTCCCAGCTCCTCCATGGGCATAAACTCATAGTATATCCCGTAGTCCAGCATCAGCAGCATTTCCCCGATGCGGTTCAGGTCGTCCTGAATAGCGATGAATCCTTCGGAGGCATTGTAGGTTTCGAGATAGGTTACCTGCTCGGCTGGGAAATATTTCTTCATAAAGAGCTCGCGGTAGGGATGAAAAGCCACGGCCCCGTGTACAAATACCTCAAAGTCCGGCCAAACATCAAGCATGGAACTTGCTCCTTTGCGTTCCATGATGCGGTCCAGCAGTACTATGGTCCAGGTAGGTACCCCCAGAATACTGGTCACGTTTTCTTCGGAGCAAATCTCCGCCATTTTTTCCAGTTTCTCCTCCCACTTGTCCATGAGGGCTACTTCCAGCGGGGGAGTCCGGATAAATTCCGCCCAGGTGGGCAGGTTTTGCATAATTACCGCCGAAACGTCACCGGCCTGCGTATCCGGATTATACGGATTGGGGTGCAAAGTACCCCCTATCGACAACCCTTTCCCCTCATACACCCGGGTGTCGGGGCGGTTATGAATCAACAGCGTCATCATGTCCTTTCCTCCCATGTAGTGGCAGTCTTCCAGCGCCTCGGGCGTAACGGGTAAGTACTTGCTGCGGGCGTTGGTAGTACCCGACGACTTGGAAAACCAGTCGGCCTGCGTGGGCCACAGTACATTAGGCTCGCCTTTCAACACGCGCTCAATGTAAGGAAACAGGTCTTCGTAGGTCGAAACAGGTACCTGCTCACGGTACTCCTGAATGGTCTTTATCTGGGCGTACTGGTACTGCCGCCCCCACTCGGTATAGCGGGCGGTGTGGAGTAATTCAGAAAAAATCGTCTGCTGCGTTTCGATTGGGTTGGCCATGAAATGCTCAATGCGTTCCATACGGCGCTTTAAAAACCAAACCATTACGTCATTTACCAGTTTCATAGCTAAAGATTGATGGGGCTCAGGGTAATTGTTAGCACAAAACTACTAATTTCTAGCGGAGGGTAGCATAGCGATTGGGATAGTCGGTAATGAGGCCATCTACACCCATGCCTACTACGGCTTTCATATCCTTCAGCTCATTAACGGTCCAGGGTATAACCTTCATGCCTTTTGTGTGCAAACGCGCTACCTTTTTCGTAGTAAGGAGCCGGAAGTAAGGGCTATAAATATCCGGAGTAAACCCCAGCGCTTCCAGGTTAGTATCAATTCCTTTCAGGTTGGCCACCAGGGCCGCCAGGCTCACCGGGGCGTAGGTACCGGCGGTTATCTGCTGCTTCCAGTGCTTAAGTACCGCAAAATCAAAACTCTGGAGCGTTACCCGTTCGGCGGGCAGGTACTTGGCAATTACCTCATGTACCAAATCCGAGAATTCGGCGGGCTGGGGTTGAGAATGGTCATATTCCCCGGCATCGCTCTTGATTTCTATGTTGTAGCAAACAGCCGGTACACCTTTCTGGCGGCAGTAAGCCTCGATCGTGGCCAGTACTTCGCTGAGCAGCGGTTTATAGACCCTCATTTTTTGCTGCTCCGGAAAAGCCACATTCCCTTTTGAGCCGCAGTCATAGCGCTTAATCTCTTCGTAAGGGAGGGTGTACAGGATTGTTTTTTCGTTTTTGGGGAATGGAGAGCCATCCGGACGGAGGCAGTAATCGGGATGAAAGTAGGGTTCATGCGAAACAACTACCTGCCGGTCTTTGGAAATAACTACGTCCATTTCAAGGGTACTAACTCCCAGGTCAATCGCTTTCAGAAAAGCCGGTAGGGAGTTTTCGGGCATCAGGCCCCGGCTGCCGCGGTGCCCCTGAAGGGTAAAGGTAGGTTGAGACATGGCAAGAGCTGAGATCAAACTACCCAGTATAACAAAAAAAACCTTTGAGCAAAAAGACATAGATAGTTGAATTTTGGAAAAAGGAGGCTGTTGCCCGAGCAACTACCCTACCTGTGTGTATTCCAAATATACTTCTATTCCTTTCTTTTGCTCAAAGGTCAATGATTTGATTTTAATTATCTAGGTTCTTCTGGTACTGAACTGACGATATAGGAACAGCAGCAATACCGCACCCAGAATAGCCACGACAAGGCTACCAAAGTTGAAACCGTCTACGGTACCAAAACCAAACAGAGACGAAATAAACCCTCCGATGATAGCACCACCGATACCAATCAGAATGGTAACAATAAATCCTCCCGGATCTTTACCGGGGTGTATGGCCTTTGCTATAAAACCAGCCACCAAGCCTACTATTATCCACGTCAGAATACCCATGATTTAATGTGTTTTTAGTGTTTGAACTAATTTTTAATATCTTAATAGGTGGGCATAAAAAAAGCATGCCATTCAAAAGCTGAATGGCATGCCAGATAAATACACTGGTGAAGCAGCAGCAGACTACCGCCGGGGCAATTCGTAAAACATGTTTCCGCCCCCTGCTTTCTCATCAATGGACGAGTATACATCAGCTCCTGCTTTAACGGTAGGTGTTTCTTCGCCTACTGCCTGACGGGCTGCCCGGGTACCCAGAATCTGGAAGAGCGCCTCACCCAGCAGCGGGTCGCGGGCATCGCCGTAGGGGTACAGTACCACCCCCTCCGACTTTTCAAAATTGGGCGTAAAGCCGTTGGTGTACTCCGACTTGCGCTGACTGTTGAAAGATTTGGATACAATGGGCTGAATTCCCCACTTGATTTTCTTTTTATCGTCACTGAGCGTAATGGAACCTACGTTTTTACCCGTAGTACGCAAGCCTACTACCACTACGTCCATGTAGGGTTTAAGACCGTTGATGAGGAGTTCGCTGGCCGAAGCAGTACTGCCCGAAGTAAGCACAAACACGCGGCTCAGGTTACCCCCAACGTTTTGGGTCTTGGTCAGGAACTTGTCCGAAAAGAAGTCTTTCCCGTACTGTTTTTCCAGCTCGGGGGTAATCACTTTGTTATACTCTTTAATAGAAAATACATCGCTGGAAGTAACGCCGCGGCCAATGAGGCTCGCCAGATTAGTCGCCGAACTTACGTAGCCCCCGCGGTTGTACCGGAAGTCAATTACCAACTCGTTGATACCCTGCCCCTTAAACTTGGCAAAAATATTGTCCAGCTGCTGGTCGTAGGTTTTGGTTGAAGAGCCATTAGGACCTGGTATAAACTGATGGTACACTACGTAGCCAATGCGTTTGGCTCCTTTGGTAATAAGGGTATCAAAGTGTACCGGATTGGCTTGTAATACGGTGGGAGTCATCTCACGCGTTACGTTGCTATCCACTACCCGACCTGAGCCATCGAGGGTACCTCCCGTGAATGTTTTTTTACTGTCGCCGGTATAAAGCAGGTTGTAGTAGTTAGAAACCGTCAGGGCCTGACCATTTACTTTGGTAAAATAATCACCCCGCTTGAAACCCGCAGCGGCAGCCGGGGAATTAGGTAACACATAGGTAACTATCCCGAACAAATCATTACCTCCGCTACTATAACGAACCACGCGAAACTCCAGACCCGTAGTTTTTGACTCACCGCTCAGCGAGGCCTTCAGCTCATCGGCGCTTTCCTGAATCCAGGAAAAACGATCGCCGTCGGGGCGCAGGGTAGCATCAAAGCGGTACAGCAGCGACTCAAAGAACTGACTGGTGCCCTGCCCATAGTTGGGAGCAGCGGGTAGCTTGTCGTTCCAATAGTACCAGGTCTTCATATTATCATATACCCACTCGTTCACTTCCTGATCGGCAGTGACTACCGGCTCAATGGTCTTCTCCCGGCAGGAAGCCAGCAGGCTGACCACGGCCAGCAATAGTACTAAGTTCTTTACTTTCATTATAGTTACGGTTGTAGAGTACGATTAGATGCGGGTGCTTTCAGCTAACGAAGTAAACCCATTTTTAGTACAATTCGTTCCGACCCCGAATGGCCGCCGGAGCTTCTGAGGGCAAAGGCAGTACTTGTATTATACAATATGCCAAAGCCTCGGGTAATATACGAAATTTCCGATTTTACGGATGAGTGAATTTTTCCTTTTCCTCAACACAAGACAAGCCCTGCTCCCACCGTTGTAATTACGAATATAAGCATTTTCCGGTTCACTAAAAGCATGGTGTTTGTGATGAAAAGATTTGTTTGGCTTGGAAGTCTGTGCCTGATCGGTAGCTCTGTGTCGCTACAGGTAGCCGCGCAGCAAAACAACTCCCCTCAGGAAACTTTTGTGTGTAACTACGTAGACGGAGGAAGGCTTCGCAGCCCGCAGGACATCTGCAACTACCTGGCGTTTACTTCTAACCGCCATGCCGAGCGCGTTGTTGAACGGATTCTGCAACCCGTGGGCCTGACCCGCAACTTTGTGGTGGTCGAATGCCCCGAGAGCGATAACTGCTTTGCTACCGTAGTGGACGGAAAGCGCTTTATTATTTACGACGGCAAGTTCATGAAGCAAATCGAGAACCTGACCAATACCGACTGGTCTGCCATCAGTATCGTAGCCCACGAAATAGGTCACCACCTGCAGGGACATACCATTGACGGCATGGGCAGCCGCCCGAGCAAAGAACTCGAGGCCGACCGTTTTTCCGGCTTTGTACTGCACCAGCTGGGCGCTTCGCTGGACGAATCCCTGATTGCTATCCGGACGCTGGCCAGCCACGAAAACACCGATTCGCACCCCGGGCGCCAGATACGGGTAGACGCCATCCATAAAGGCTGGGCGGAAGCCGAAAAAATGTACCCCCGCTGGATTAAGTCCAATGCAGGGGTAGCCAGTTCTACTCCGGCTACGCGTCCGGCTCCTGTTTATAAACCTTCTCCTGCTCCAACACGCGAAAGAGAAATAGAAACCGACATTACAGTCCGGGCACCGGTAGCGCGGGTTAAAGGCTGCGCCTCGGGCGACTGCACCAACGGCATGGGTATTCTGGTCCGGGAAAACCAGGAGCGTTACGAAGGCGAATTCCTGAACGGTAAAAAGCACGGTGTGGGCGTACAGTACTACCCCGACGGCATGGTCAGGTACAAAGGCCAGTTCAGCAGTGACTTTCGCTCCGGGCGAGGTACCTACTATTTTTCCAACGGAGACAAATACGTGGGGTACTTTGCGGACAATGTCCCCCACGGTAAAGGAAGCTACTTCTATAAAGACGGGGAGCGATTCTCGGGTACCTTTCAAAAGGGCGTCAGGGAAGGCTATGGTGTTCTGTACAAAACCAACGGTACCCGCGTAGCCGGCCACTATCAGGACGACGAACGGGTCAGGTAGTAAAGGAGAGAAGGAGAAAGGAAGGAAAGGATAAAAGTAAAGGAGCGGAGGGTGAAGGTTAGCTTTCTCCCTCCGCTCTCGTTTTAACTATCCGGTAATAAAGCTTATTGCTTAAAGCCTATTGCTTACAGCCTGCTGGCTATAGGCCCGAAAAGCTTCTTCAATAATTGTGCAGGCCTGATTCATCTGGGCTTCGTTGATAACCAGCGGCGGCGCAAAGCGAATTTTGTTGCCGTGGGTAGGCTTACAGAGCAGCCCCTGCTCCATCATGGTGAGGCAAAGCTGCATGGCCGTAGGGCTCTCTTCGGTATCGTTGATCACAATGGCATTGAGCAGTCCTTTGCCCCGCACCTGTTCGATCAGCTCACACTTCTGCCGCAGGGCCTCCATCCGGTTGCGGAAGAGTTCTCCCATCCGTTGCGCGTTATCGGCCAGGTGCTCGTCTTCTACTACCCGCAGGGCTTCCACGGTCACGGCGCAGGCCAGCGGGTTACCGCCGTAGGTAGAGCCGTGCTCGCCGGGCCGGATGGTCAGCATGATTTCGTCGTCGGCCAGGGCCGCCGATACAGGCATGGTACCTCCCGACAGCGCTTTACCCAGCACCAGTATATCCGGCTTCACACCTTCCCAGTCGCAGGCCAGGCGCTTACCGGTACGCCCGATACCCGTCTGTACCTCATCGGCAATAAACAAAACCCGGTACCTGGTACATAGCTCCCGTACGCCTTTCAGGTACCCTTCCTGAGGTACCCGTACGCCGGCCTCGCCCTGAATGGGCTCCACCATAAAACCGGCGATGTGGGGATCTTTCCGGAAAAGGTCTTCCAGCGCGTTCAAATCATCGTAAGGTACTATTTCGTAGCCCGGCAGGAAGGGGCCGTAGTCGTTGGTGCTGGCAGGGTCCGTAGAGGACGAAATAGCCGCCAGCGTACGGCCCCAGAAGTTGCCGGTGGCGTACACTGTTTTGGCCTGATTGTGGGGGATGCCTTTCACTTTGTAGCCCCACTTGCGGGTTAGTTTCAGGGCGGTTTCGCCGCCTTCCACGCCCGAGTTCATCAGCAGTACCTTATCGTAGCCAAAGTACTCGCACAGGTACTTTTCACATTCGCCCAGTCGATCGTTGTAAAAAGCGCGGGAGGTAAGGGTCAGCCGCTGGGCCTGCGCTATCATAGCCTGCACGATACGCGGGTGGCAGTGCCCCTGACTCACGGCGCTGTAAGCCGACAGGAAGTCCAGGTATTGTTTTCCTTCCACATCCCACACGTACACCCCTTCTCCCTTACTCAGTACTACGGGCATGGGCTTGTAGTTGTGGGCGCCGTATCTGGATTCGATATCAATAACCCGTTGGGTAGCGGAGACAGGTGTAGTTTCGGTGGAATGAAGCATAGGTAGTAAGTAGTAATTATATCAACTGAGTGAACTAAACAATGCTAATAGACAAGCTGTTGGAGGGGTAAAAGTACAAAAAACCCTCATTTTGACCTAATGTCTAAGAACCAGACCAGATTACGAAAGGCGTTAAAGCCTAAACTCACAGGGCTTACCGAGGATGACTACTACCTGAACGACAAGGGGTTTGTGGTATTTACGGAAAAGTACCACCTCAGGAGAGGCTATTGCTGTAAAAGTGGTTGCCTGCACTGTCCGTATGGATTTAATCCCAAGCAAACCAGGGAGGTACCCAAGCCAGAAAGTAAATAATAATCAGGTTTTTTTGGAAATGAGCTTGTGGGTTCCTCAAATTTTGTTGATATTTGCACCCTCATTTGCAAAAATTGAAAGATCATGGCTAAGGTTTGTCAAATTACCGGAAAAAGAACACGTGTAGGTAACAACGTATCGCACGCTAATAATAAGACGAAGCGTAAGTTTTATCCTAACCTACAGAAGAAGCGCTTTTTCATTCCTTCTACGGGTGAATGGGTAACGCTTAAAGTATCTACTTCAGCTCTGCGTACCATTAATAAGAATGGTGTTGAGGCTGTTATCAAGAAAGCCTACGAAAAAGGTACGCTTACTTTCTAAGACATTGTAGTTCGCTACGACGAATTTGTTAACGAATTACTGAAGGCTTCTCCTGCTCGGAGAGGCCTTTTCGTTTTGTCCTGCACTGCTGTTTGCGCGGTTCTCCTCTCCGGGCTTCCCGTTCAGCAAGCCTTTTGAGCGATTCATCATTTTTTTGTACAAACACATTGCTTATTTATGTTGTTTTGCGTTAAATAAAATGAGAAAAATTCAATTTTCATGAAGTACTTTCTGCGTATATATATCCCGATTTTTCTCTGCTTTTTGGTACCCACAGCTGGTAAAGCGCAGGACCGGCCTACCGTTAGCGGTTACGTAAAAGATGCTTCCAACGGCGAAGGGCTTATTGGCGTGTCGGTGTATGTACGGGAGGCGGGTACCGGCGTTATTACCAATCCCTACGGCTTTTATTCTTTAACGCTGCCCAGCGGTACTTATACGCTGGTATACACCTACATAGGGTACAACAAACTCGAAAAATCCGTAACCCTTACGGCCGACCAGCGCCTTGATGTGGAGATGACCGAGGAAAGCCGACAGCTGCAGGAAGTGGTGGTGTCGACCCGGAAGGAGGACGAAAACGTACGGAGCATCGAAATGTCGGTGAACCGGGTGGAAATGAAGACCATCCGGCAAATGCCCGCCCTGCTGGGCGAGGTAGACCTCATCCGGAGCATTCAGCTGCTGCCGGGCGTAACCACCGTGGGCGAAGGGGCCTCGGGCTTTAATGTACGCGGGGGCGATATTTCGCAGAACCTGGTGCTGCTCGACGAAGCGCCCGTCTACAATTCGTCCCATTTGTTTGGTTTCTTTTCGGTCTTTAATCCCGACGCGGTAAAAGACGTAAAACTAATCAAAGGTGGCATACCCGCACAGTACGGGGGACGCATTTCCTCGATCCTGGACGTCAGGATGAAGGAAGGCAACTCCAAAAAGCGTGAAATCAACGGCGGTATAGGTACTATCTTTTCGCGGCTTACCTACGAGCAGCCGTTTATGCAGGGGCGCGGGTCGTTTATTGTGGCGGCGCGGCGGTCCTACATTGATGTGCTGGCCAAGCCTTTCCTGAACAAAGATTTGAAAGGTGCCCGCTTCAATTTCTACGACCTCACCGCCAAGGCCAACTACCGCCTCAACGACAAGAATACCTTCTACGCGTCCGGTTACTTCGGCCGCGATGTCTTCGGGGCCGACTTTGGCTTTGGCTGGGGCAACGGGACCGCCACCGCCCGTTGGAACCATGTTTTTTCCAACAAGCTATTCCTGAACCTGACCGGCTACTACAGCAACTACGACTACGCCCTCGAGTCAGACAGCAAGGAAGAAAACCCCGATCGCTTTGTGTGGAACTCCAAAATCATCAGCAAGAGCGTTAAGCCGGACTTTACCTACTACCTCACCCCCAACAACCAGATCTCCTTTGGCGGGCAGTACATCCACTACGACTCCCGGCCGGGCGCGGCCATAGCCATCTCGGCCGGAGAGCGGCGCGACATTAGTCTGCAACCCCGCTACGGCGACGAGTCAGCTCTGTACATCGGTAACGAGCAGAAGGTATCGGAGCGGCTGTCGCTGCAGTACGGTATTCGCTACTCCCACTACCGCTACCTGGGACCCGGGCAGGTCTATGAGTTCCGGGAGGTAGTACCCGGCGAGCGGAAGTTCCCGGTCTTGCCGGGCGAGCAGTACCGGCAGGGGGAAACGATTCAGCAGTACGGCAACTGGGAGCCACGGTTCTCTATGAACATAGGTTTATCGTCTACCGCCTCTATCAAAGCCAGCTACAACCGCACGGCGCAGTACCTGCACCTGCTGTCCAATACCGCTGCCAGTTCGCCGCTGGACGTCTGGACGCTGAGTACCCGCACCATTCGACCCGAACTGGCCGATCAGGTAGCGTTGGGCTGGTTTCAGAACTTCCGGGACAATACCTACGAGGCTTCGGTGGAAGTGTACTACAAGACCCTGCAAAACCAGATTGACTACGTTCGTAACTCTGACCTGCTCCTGAACCGCTACGTGGAAGGCGACCTGCTCTTTGGCGAAGGCCGCGCCTACGGGGCGGAGTTTTATCTTAAGAAAAACAAAGGACGCCTCACCGGCTGGCTCAGCTACACCCTGGCGCGTACCGAGCGGCTGGTGGAAGGCGTCAGCAATAACAACTGGTTTCCGGCCCGCTTTGACAAACCCCATAACTTCACCGCCGTAGGCATTTTTGGGCTAAACGACCGCTGGACGCTCTCCTCGAACTTTACATTTACCTCGGGAACGCCCGCTACCTTCCCCACCAACCGCTTTGTATGGAAAAATTGGGCACTGCCTTACAACGTGTACAATGCCCGCAACAACAACCGCATACCGGCCTACCACCGCCTTGACCTGGCCGCTACGCTGAAGTCGCGGAAGAAACTCTTCGGCCGGGGCGAAGGGGAATGGGTGTTTTCGGTATACAATGTGTATAATCGGCGCAATCCTTTTTCAGTGTACGTACGGCAAAACGAGGATAATCCGCAGATTACCGAAGCCGTGCGGTACTCAGTAATTGGTACCGTAGTACCCGCCGTAACCTATAATTTCAGGTTTTAACTCATGCCTACTCCTCCTACTATTGCTGTAATAGGTGCAACCGGCCGCACCGGCCAGTGGGTTGTAAAAGAAGCCCTGGCGCGGGGCTATCAGGTTCGCGCTATTGTTCGCAACCCCTCGGCCTGGAAGCTGCGGCACGAAAACCTTGACCTGGTGGAAGGTACTCCTGCCGACGAACAGGTACTTCGTAAAGCTTTTACGGGCTGCGACGCGGTACTAAGTACGCTTAATATTTCCCGGACTACGGACTTTCCCTGGTCGGCGCTGCGCTCACCGTCGGACCTGCTTTCTTCTACCGCTCATAAAGTAGTAGCTCTCTGTCAGGAGCTATCCGTTAAGCGGTTGCTGGTCACAACGGCCTGGGGGGTGCTCGAAACCAAAAAAGATATACCCGGCTGGTTCAGGTTTATGATCGACAACAGCAACATAGGGGTAGCCTACCGGGACCACGAGCGGCAGGAGGAAATAATTGAGAAGTCAAACCTGGACTGGACCATAGTCCGGCCCGTTGGTCTGACCAACGGCTCGGGAGATCAAGGGGTAAAAGTGGTACTGGACTCCTCGGCCCAACCCAAACTGATGGTAAGCCGCCGGGCGGTAGCCCGGTTTATGCTGGACAGCCTCGCCGAAGCGCGCTACGTGAAGCAAAAGCCAATTATTTCGTCAGAGTGAGCTGGAAGTACCTGACCCGTTCGGGTTTGGTTCTTTTTGCTGTAGAATAAATCAGTAACTGTATTTGATTGGGTACCTAGTGCCCTACCCAACTATGAAAAAAAGACGTAACTATATTGTAGTACTTGCCCTGCTACTGGGCATGAGCCCTTGGCTGGTAAGCTGCGAAGATGTCATTGATTTGTCCGTTGAAAATGGCCCCCAGCAGCTGGTCGTAGACGGCTGGCTTACCAACCAGCCCGGCCCCCAGCGCATCAGGCTGACCTTGTCGTCGGGGTACTTCAATAACAACGAGCCGCAGCCGGCGCTGGGCGCGGAGGTAACGGTTACCGATGGACAAGGGCAGGTTTTCCCGTTTAAAGATAGTACGGGTACTGGTGTCTACTACTGGGTACCCCGGCCGGGCGATACGCTGGGGCGCATCGGCCGCACCTACACGCTACGGGTGAACTATGGCGGCGAAGCGTATACCGCTACCTCCTCCATCCGGCCCGTACCCGTTATTGACTCGCTGGTGTACCAGGCCGAATCATTGCCTTTTAATCCGCCCGACGGTCCCAGAGAAGGGTTCTTTGCCGAATTTTACGCGCGTGATTTTGGGGGCGTGGGCGATACCTACTGGATTAAAGCCCTTAAAGGAGGGGGTTTGTACGCCGACGACCCCGAAAACATCACGCTGGCGTTTGACGCGGCTTTTTCACCCGGTTCGGTCTCGGACGGGCTCGTGTTTATTTTACCCCTCCGGCGCTCCATCAACGTCAATCGTCTTTTTTCGGCGGGCGACACGGTAGGCGTCGAACTGCACAGCATTACGCCCGAAGCCTACTATTTTCTGCAGCAGGTACGGCAGGAGTCTACGAACGGCGGAATTTTTGCCACGCCTCCCGCCAATATTTTTACCAACGTCCGCAACCGGAATCCGGCTGGCAAACAAGCGCTGGGTTTCTTCGGCGCCTCCGCCATCAGCCGCGCCGAAACCATTATTGACCCGGCCAAAGCCAAACCGGAGGATTGAGCCGATAGAGGTCTATTGTTTCCGGAATTTGTTTATCTTTATCCTGAAACACTATTTCGAATATATAGGATGCTAAAAAAGACTTTAGTTTACAGCGCGTTCGTAGTACTGTTAAGCAGTGCCTTTCAATGTGGTCACTCGCCGGAGCCTATGCCCGACGGACTTACAGAAGTAGCGCTACGCTCTGTCAATCATCAGTCTTATGTTGAGCTACAGCTATCGGGAAAGGTCTTTGCTTCCCACAACGGACCCGTACCTGCTAAATTTGATAAAGCCGAAATATGGCTTGGCGAGCGCCCCGATCAGCTAACCTATGCCTTCACCACCGACTCAACTACGGTGCGGTTGAACAACCTAAAGCCCAACACCCTCTACTTCATAGCCTCCAAAGGTACCAGGGGGTCGGTCACAACGCCGCTCAGTGAGCCCATTGTAGCAATCCGGCACGAGTATTCGTCAACAAACACAATAGCCGAAACAGCGGCAGGGGCTTCAACCCGCTATTTTTCGCCGGACGGAAAGAAAGTAGCCTACCTGGAAGGCAAGGACGTACTGGTGAAAGACCTGACGCAGAATACCCTCCTGGCCACCATCGGCTCCGGCTTTGTGCGTGGGTGGAGCAGCAACTCGGACCGGCTTTTTCTGGAACAAACCAGCGGAAAAGACCGCAAAGCCGCTTACTATGATGTAGGGGGCAAGGCGGTTGTTTCTTACCAACTACCCTCCCAGGTACGACTGTGGGATTTTAAAATTTCTCCCGACGGAAAATCTGTTGCCTACAAAGATTACAACCGCAGCGGACTATTTTTATTCAATGAAAAAGAAGCAGCCGAGAAGCGGTTCTACCCTTCTCAGCTGTTTAGTAGTGTGCGCTGGACATGGCACAGCGACGGTACCCGACTGCTTTATTATGTCGACGGGGTGTCGGGGAAAGGCTTGCAGCAGTTTGATATTTCCAGCGGACAGTCCGGAGCTTTTCCCATAGCCCTGCACTATGCCGTTGATTTTCCGGAAATGTCGCCCAGCGGGAGGTATTTACTTTTCTCGTCCAACCTGGCCGGAGCGCCTGACGTATGGCTGCTGGATATCGAAAACCAGGTATTCCGGCAGTACCCCCAGGGGTTTGGATTTAGCTGGCAAGCCGACGATTCTTTTATAGTAGCTACTAAAAGCACTGGCAACTCCTCCCCTCTGAAGTACATCCAGTACCGGGTTGAGTAGCCCCTAACGGGAGAAGCCGGAAGAACAGATAAGTACTACCAGACCTCTTTGACCTTCACGGCCACCGACATTCTCTAACCCAAAATCGACCATTAAAACTGGTACATGACCTGCGCCTTTACTTCGCTGCGGGTGCTGCCCTGTATCTCGTTGAGACCCGAGCTGATTGATTCCAGGCTGGAGTAAAGGGTCTGGGACCAGCGGAGCCATACCCGCAGGTGTTTGCTAAGTACATAGCGGGCCATGAGGTAGTGCCGGGTACCCTGGTCGTAGTAGGCCGGTAACGAAAACGCGTACAGCACATCCTTCTCGTACACGTACTGGCGGCTGTCGTAGTTGTCAGTGGAGAAAAAGGCGACCCGTCCGCTCAGCTCCAGTTGCCGCCACCGCCAGGTAGCATCCTGCAGTACGGCAAAACCCCGCGAGCGGGAGGTACCTACATAGGTAAAGTCACCCCCCTGTACCCGCGTCCGGACACTGAACTGCATGGGTACTTCGTATTCAAAATTAATCAGGGCGGTACGGCGAATGGTCGTGGCGAGTGGGTTCATGGGCTGCTCACTGCTTCCGGGCAGGTTGCGCTGCTTGTGCTCTTCGTGCAGGAGCGCGTAGGTACGCAGCCGTTTGTTGGGCATCCACTGCGCGTGCAGGAAGTAGTCGTGCCCCACGGAGGGAGCATTGACCAGGTACTTGAGCCAGGGAAACCGGAAGCGGTCGTAGAACCCGCTGAACTGCCAGCGACGACTGGGCGCGTACCGAAGGCCCCAGTAGGTACCTGTTTCGTTAATGGGCCGCGTGGCTTCGCCGAATGAATTCCCGTAAAATGTATGGAAATGGCGGTCGTAGTGGCGGAGCAGCAGCGTAAAGTCCAGGGTTTTGCCCAGGGCTGCAATCAGTCCGCCGATGCCACCTACCCCGCCACTGGCCGAGCGGGCGCCTTCGCCGAAGAAGTGGATATTCTGCCAGCGGTAGTCGCCGTGCAGGCCTATGACCAGATTTTCTTTTCCTGTAAATTCAAACCGGTTGTACGGTACACTGCGCCGCTGCAAATCGGCACCAAAGGAGGTACTTAGCGCCGTAATACCGAGCTGCCCTCGTTGCGAAGGAGTGCGGTACAGGGCATGAAAGCCCAGATTCTGCTCCGGGATAATACCCTGCCGCGCCTGCTCGGCGGGCGTCCGGTGCAGTCCGGCCGTTTGCAGCGACGACACCAGCAACTGCCCCGTGGCCACGTTCTCGGGATTTATACTGGCGTCGCGGCGCACGCCCGAGTAGAAAGCCGTGACGTCAATGCTGCGGGTGAGGGCGTAGGTAGCGGCTATTCCCCGGAAAAAGCCCGCCTCGAGCACCGAGGTATAGGGGCGCAGGCCGAGGGTACTTCGGTAGGTGGTACGTATTACTTCGGCCCCCTTCCCCAGCGAAAAACCAGCCGCCATGACCATCCCCTGCCCGGCCTGCATCTGAAAATCACCCAAAATCAGGTTTTTGAGCCGCCCCCGGTTCATGATCTGGGCGTGAAAGGAGGTGAAGTCGGGACCAAATACCTGTTGGCCGGGTTGCCAGCGTACTACTTCACCGGCGTCTTTTTCCATAGTAAAGCCCAGGCTGTAAGCGCCGGTGCGAGCGTAGCGGTAGCGGGCGTACCACTGCAGGGGGCCACCGGCGTAGCGGGTCAGGGAGCGCGAGCTGGTATCGATGGCCGAAAAGCCTCGCTGGGTTTCCAGGAGACGCTCGGTGCGCAGCAGCAGGAAGTGCTGGGTTGGGTTCTGAAAGCTCTGGGCCAGGGGTAGTCCCGTTTGCTGTACGACGACAAACGGCAGCAGACGCCGGATGGTAGGCAGGTCAAAGCCCGGTATGGCCTGTAGTTCATACAACGACAGCAGCGGGCCCAGCTTAATGCGGTAGTCAAAAAAAGCATTTAACTGCTCCTGCGAAAGCAGGTAGGTAGCGGCCAGTTCATCGCGGGTGACGGTGTTGAGGTTGCGCGGATTGGTATAGAGCTGGTATAATGCTTCGTACAGGTCTTCGTAGTTGGCCTCGTCGGTAGGTACCGGAAATAGCTCCTGGATAAACGCGTTGATGTCAATGTCGGGACGGGGGGGCTCCTGCGCCAAGGCAGGGCCAGTCAGCAACCAAAAGAGCCATGCCGTCGTCGGGAGGAGTACTACTTGCGCGGACGGTATGGCTCTTGCTTTACCCAATATAAGGTCAGTTTAAGTTCAGAAGGCCTTTAGGCTCAGGTCCAGGCTCTTGATCTGGTGCGTCAGGGCCCCGCTCGATATACCGTCCACGCCGGTTTCGGCCACGGCCCGCAGGGTAGTTTCTTTGATATTACCCGAAGCTTCGGTCTCGTACCGGCCACCAATGCGCCGTACGGCTTCGCGCAAGTCATCCAGCGAGAAGTTATCCAGCATCACAATGTCCACGCCACCTAGGCGGAGGATCTCGTCTACCTCGGCCAGGTTACGTGCCTCTATTTCTATTTTCAGGTTTTTGCCCGTTTCGTGCAGGTACTTTCGGGCGCTTTGGATAGCGGCTTCAATGCCTCCGGCGTAGTCAACGTGGTTATCCTTAATCATAATAAGGTCGTAGAGGCCCATGCGGTGGTTGACCGCCCCGCCAATACGCGTGGCCATTTTCTCAAATACGCGGAAGTTAGGGGTAGTCTTGCGGGTATCCAGGAGCTTCACGGGCAGGTCGGCGATGAGGTCGACCATGTGCCGGGTGTAAGTAGCTATCCCGCTCATGCGCTGCATGCTATTCAGTACCAATCGCTCGGCCCGCAAAATGGAGCGGGCGCTGCCTTCTACCGTCAGTACTACATCCCCTACTTTTATCGAAGCGCCGTCCTGCAGCTGTACATCTATCTTAAGGGTAACATCTACTTCTTTAAAAATAGCTAGGGCTACCTCTACGCCCGCCAGGATACCGTCCTGTTTTACCAGCAGACGGGCCCGCTTGGCGGCTTCAGCGGGTACACAGGATAAAGAGGTGTGGTCGCCGTCGCCGATGTCTTCCAGCAACGCCAGCTTAATAAGATCGTGTAAGTTATGCGGATTTGTTTCCATATCGCCGAAAATACTGTCTACTTATGAAACGACCAAACCTACTTTTTCGTTACAGGGTACAGAGCGATGCTCCCTTAAGTAAAAGAACCAGCCCTGGCTTTTAATAATTATGGGGCCATTTTTTACCATTTTATCTTCTGAAAGTACTACGAATGTCTGGCAAACATTTGGTTATCTGACTTTTTGGAATAACCTTTGCGCCCTCAATTGAAAACTCAGCTGTCTGACAGTGCACAAGAAGCAACGACATAGCACCCAATTGGTAAGCTGGCTCTTGGCCACTATGCTGCTTCTGGTAGCGGTAGGGGGTAAGTCGTGGTCGGTCACGCAGGAAGGCAAGCAGAAGGTAGCTACTGAGCAGAAGGCCACCGCTGCGGATGAGCGTCAGCCTGACGCGGCCCGGATGAGTGAACTGTCGCTGGATGCGGTGGTAATACCGGCGTCTTCCTTTGATTTTGCCCAAACGTTTTATTTGCTTCCCCCGCCTACCTGGCGCTTCGTGGAAGTAGCTTCGGCCCTACCGGCTTCTTTCAGTGAGCCGTTCCATTTTTTCTCTTACTTTCGAAAAGTCTTTGGGCACCATATTGCTATAAACGCCCCCTAGACTCCCTGCGCTTTCGGCTTCCCTTTGCGGAATTTCTTTTCCTGATAGGTCTCCTTTACTGTATCCTGTGCCCGTGGCACAGCGGTAAAGACGTGGCTGTTCCTTATTTATCTCTTGTAATTATTTCAATCTATCTGTATAACAATGCAAAACAAAACCGGAATAATCGGATTGACGATAGTGCTGGCTCTTATCAGCCTGTACTACCTGTCGTTTACCTTTGTAGCTCGGAACTACAAGCAGAACGCGGAAGCGTATGCGACCGACGCGCAGGGTAAGGTGGATTTCACCAAAAAACAAAGGTACATTGACTCGCTCTGGCGGGAGGATGTCTACCTGGGTCATACGCTGCAGGAAGTAATGGAGCGAGAGCTCGGACTGGGCCTTGACCTGCAGGGCGGTATGCACGTAGTGATGGAAGTATCACCTACGGACATCGTACGGGGACTGGCCGGTGGTAACGCCCGCAGTACCCAGTTTCAGCAGGCTCTGAAAAGAGCTGCCGAAGCCCAGAAGACCAGCCAGCGCAGCTTCGTGGACCTTTTTGTAGATGCTTATAAAGAAATAGCCCCCAACACCCGTCTGGCCAGTGTATTTGCCAACAGCGCCAACCGGGGCAAGATCAGCAGCAGCTCTTCTGACTCAGAAGTTGTCAATATGCTCAATACCGAAGTAGAAGGAGCTATTGACCGCGCTTTCGAAATTATTCAGGCCCGTGTTGATAAATTTGGGGTGGCCAATCCGAACCTGCAGCGCCTGCCGGGTACCAACCGCATCATGGTAGAGCTACCGGGAGTAGAAAACCCCGAGCGCGTTCGCCGGCTGCTGTCAGGAGCGGCCAAGCTTGAATTTGCCGAAGTATATACCATCCAGGAAATTGCCCCGGCCATTGACCAGCTGGCGGTATACCTGGCCCGTGAAGACGCTACTAAGAAAGTATCGCCTAACCCTGCCGCTGCCGCAACTACGGATACTACCCGCCAAACCGGTACCAGCAGCCTTGAAGCGCAGCTGGCGCAGAAAAGCGACACAACAGCTCAGGCTGATACCTCTGCCCTGGCCAGCCAGTCGGCCGCACTGACCAACCTGTTTGTTCCGCTTCCGCAGGGGTTGGGTGTATACCTGAAAGACACCGCCCGCGCGAGTGAAATCCTGAATCGCCCCGAAGTACGCTCACTTTTCCCCAGCGACCTGGTGTTTTCCTGGGAGCGTAAGGGTATTGAAGCTACCAACGGACAGGAGATCCTGCCACTTTATTTCATCAAGAAGCCAAACGGCCAGGTGCCGATGGAAGGCGATGTGATTGTAGATGCTACCAGCGACTACGACGAGCGTGGCCGGCCCGAGGTTACTATGCGCATGAATGGCGAAGGAGCCCGCAAGTGGCGCACGCTGACGGCGAACAACGTAGGCCGTCCGGTCGCTATTATCCTGGATAATCTGGTGTATACCGCACCTACCGTACAGGGCGAAATCCCTAATGGTAACTCCAGCATCACGGGTAGCTTCACCGTGGAAGAAACCAAGGATATGGCTAACGTACTGAAAGCCGGTAAACTGCCCGCGCCGACCAACATCGTAGAGGAAGCCATCGTAGGTTCTACGCTGGGCTCCGAAGCGGTAACAGCTGGTATTCTTTCTTCGGTAGTTGGTTTGATAATCGTACTGGTGTTCATGGTGGCCTACTACGGCCGCGCCGGCTGGATCGCCGACATTGCCCTGTTCGTGAACCTGTTCTTCCTGATGGGCGTAATGGCCTCTTTGGGTGCCGTACTTACGCTGTCGGGTATTGCCGGTATTGTGTTGACCATTGGTATGTCGGTTGACGCCAACGTACTTATTTACGAAGGTATCAAGGCTGAGATGGAAGCCGGGAAGCCTTTCCGCCAGGCCGTTACGGATGGTTTTAAAGGCGCTCTTTCGGCTATTATTGACTCTAACGTTACTACCCTGCTGACGGGGGTAATTCTGTTCATATTCGGTACCGGTCTGGTACTGGGCTTTGCGACTACGCTGGTGATTGGTTTGATTACGTCGCTGTTTGCGGCCATATTCATTACCCGCCTGTTGCTGGAGTACTATGTCAGAAAAGGCAAAACGTTTACTTTTAGTACTTCCCTGACTAAAAACTGGTTTAAGGATACCAAGTTTGATTTTGTATCGCAGCGCCGTAAGTTTTATATAGTATCATCGGCTATTCTGGCCATTGGTATTGGCTCGTTCATCTTCAAAGGCTTCGGTCTGGGTATTGACTTTAAAGGTGGCCGCTCCTATGTAGTTCGGTTTGACCAGAACGTAAGTACCGACGAGGTACGTCAGAGCATGACCACGGCCCTGGGTGATGCGCCGGAAGTAAAAACCTTCGGTGGTTTTAACCAGGTAAAGGTTACTACCGACTACCTGATTGACGAAACTACCCCCGAAGCAGACGAGCAGGCCAAAGCCAAGATTATGCAGGGTGTAGCGGGTATTCAGGGTAACAGCGGCGAGATTGTCAGCTCCGCGAAGGTAGGACCTACCATTGCGTACGACACCATGATTTCGGCTATCTGGGCGGTACTGCTGGCCGTAGCGGTAAACTTCGGGTATATATTCCTGCGTTTCCGCCGGTTGGCGTTCAGCTACGGAGCTGTAGCCGCGCTTTTTCACGACGTAATTGTGCTGCTGGCTATCTTCTCGTTGTTTAACGGCTGGTTGCCTTTCTCGCTGGATATCGACCAGGCTTTCATTGGTTCTATCCTGACTATCATGGGTTACTCCATGAACGATACGGTGGTAATCTTTGACCGTATCCGTGAGTACCTCAACGACAAAGGGGCGAAAAAAGAAAGTATCCCGACCATCATCAACAATGCCCTCAACAGTACCCTAAGCCGTACGGCCGTAACGGGTATCTCGACCATGCTCGTGCTGGTGGTGCTGCTGATTTTTGGCGGAGAAGTAATTCGCGGGTTTACATTCTCCATGCTGATCGGGGTAATTGTAGGTACCTACTCTTCTCTGTTTATTGCGGCGCCCATCGTGGTTGATGCCCTGCAGCGTGAGCAACTAAGGGAAGCCGCTTCGGCCCCGGTAGTTCCCGTAGAGGCACCTGTAGCCGGTAAAAAAACCAAGACGATTAAAGCTTAATCACTCATTATTGGAAAAAGGGAAAAGTACAGACTTTTCCCTTTTTCTATTTATAGCCATCCACTATTCCTGAATTTTGCATTAGTTTTAAGGTTCATTGACACTAAAAATCTCCTATCACTCTTCGTTATGGCAAATCAACTTTGGATCAGAAAGCCCCTGGCACGATTACTGGCAGAGTCTTCTGACGAAGGAAATCAATTAAAACGTTCACTGGGGGCTTCCAGTCTGGTGGCACTGGGTATTGGTGCTATCATTGGGGCCGGTCTTTTTTCACTCACCGGTATTGCCGCCGCCGAACACGCCGGCCCGGCAGTAACCATCTCTTTTGTGCTGGCGGCCGTTGGCTGCGCCTTTGCCGGCCTTTGCTACGCCGAGTTTGCCTCTATGATACCCATAGCAGGTAGCGCCTACACCTATTCCTACACCACCATGGGCGAGTTTGTCGCCTGGATCATCGGCTGGGACCTGGTACTTGAGTACGCCCTGGGAGCGGCCACCGTGGCTGTGAGCTGGTCGAGGTATCTGCTTGAGTTTCTTAATTCCTTTGGAATACATCTGCCGGTTGAGCTGGTATGTTCGCCTTTTGAAGTAGTAAAGCTCAGTGACGGTACTGTTATCGAAGGCGGCATGATCAACGTACCAGCCATCCTTATTGTAGCGCTGCTTTCGCTACTGCTCATAAGAGGTACCCAGGGGTCGGCCCTGATGAACAACCTGCTGGTCATTTTGAAATTAGCCGTGGTAATTATTTTTATTGCCCTGGGCTGGAGCCACATTGACCCTACTAACTATACCCCCTACATCCCCGAAAACACCGGCGACTATGAGCACTTTGGCTGGTCGGGTATCGCTACCGGAGCGGCGGTCGTGTTTTTTGCCTTCATTGGATTTGATGCCGTATCTACGGCGGCGCAGGAAGCCAAAAATCCCCAGCGCGACATGCCCATCGGTATCCTGGGTTCACTGGTTGTCTGTACCATTCTGTACGTGTTATTTGCGCACGTAATGACCGGCCTGGTCAACTACAAGCTGTTTGCTAATGACGCCAAGCCCGCGGCCACCGCTTTTGCCCAGACCGGCTACGACTTCCTTCAGACCGGACTGATTGTCGCCATTCTGGCGGGCTACACCTCCGTCATGCTGGTGATGCTGATGGGGCAGAGCCGCGTATTTTATACCATGAGTAAGGATGGTCTGCTGCCGAAATTTTTCAGCGAAGTTCATTACAAGTTCAGTACCCCCTGGAAAACAAACCTGTTCTTCATGGGCTTCGTTAGTATTTTTGCGGGCTTCGTACCGGTCAGTGACCTGGGGCACATGGTGAGTATAGGTACCTTGTTCGCGTTTTGTCTGGTGTGCGCGGGAGTCTGGATGATGCGCCGCAAAATGCCCGACGCGCCGCGTTCCTTTAAAGCGCCGCTGGTACCCTTCGTGCCGATAATGGGTATTCTGATATGTTTATACCTGATGTACTCGCTGCCTACCGAAAGCTGGTACCGGCTGGCTATCTGGCTGGCTCTGGGCCTGGCTATCTATTTTGGCTACGGCAAAAAGCACAGCCTGATGGGTAAAGAGTATCATCCGGAGAAATAAATCGTAGTTAAATAGGAGTAATAGCAACCGCAGGTAGCGCTACCTGCGGTTTTTTTGTTGCTTATATCTGAAATTTTATATTAGTTTAAGCCCTTTATAGCCAAATATTATTTTTTACTTTAAATAAAACTCTCTACTTCTGCCTAAAGTCCTCTATGAGCAAGAAATTTCTGTTACTCTCTGCACTGGGTTATTTTACTACCCTGGCACCCCTCTTCGCCCAAGCACCCAGTGGAGGTCTCGACAAACAAATTAATGATGTAGTACAGCCCGCTACCGACTTTGTGAGTGGTATCGTATTCTACTCGATTCAACTCGGTGACAGCGCTGCTACCAATATGCCCCTGGTGATCATATTCCTGCTGCTGTCGGCTATCCTTTTTACGGTTTATTTCAAATTTATCAATATCCGTGGTTTTGGTACCTCTATACAAACCGTACAGGGCAAGTACAGCGATCCGACCAATGCCGGAGAAGTATCCCATTTTCAGGCCCTGACGGCCGCTGTGTCGGGTACCGTAGGACTGGGTAACATAGCCGGGGTAGCCATTGCCATATCACTGGGAGGGCCGGGTGCTACGTTCTGGATGATCGTGGCGGGATTTCTGGGTATGTCGTCCAAGTTTGTCGAATGTACCCTGGGGGTAAGGTACCGCGAAATAGGCCCGGACGGAAAAGTATACGGTGGCCCTATGTACTACCTCACCAAGGGATTAGCCGACCGCGGCCTGGGGGGAGTAGGTAAGGTACTGGCCGTATTTTTTGCCATTATGTGCGTAGGCGGCTCTTTTGGCGGAGGAAATATGTTTCAGGCCAATCAGGCGGCCAGTCAGTTTCTGACTATGATAGGAAGTACTTCCTCGTCGGCCGGTACAGTGTTTGGAGTTGTGATGGCTGCAGTAGTAGCCATGGTCATTATTGGTGGTATCAAGCGTATTGGAGCGGTTACGGAGAAAATAGTACCCTTCATGTGCGGCATTTATATTCTGGCGGCGCTGGTCGTGATTGGGGTCAATATTGCCAACCTGCCCGAGACGCTGGCCTTGATATTTACGGAGGCATTCAGTCCGGTGGCCGTATCGGGTGGCCTGGTGGGGGTACTGGTGCAGGGTTTCCGCCGGGCGGCTTTCTCCAACGAAGCGGGCGTAGGTTCAGCGGCTATTGCGCACTCGGCCGTAAAAACCGAGTACCCGGCCAGTGAGGGACTGGTTTCCCTGCTGGAACCCTTTATCGATACCGTCATTATCTGTACCATGACCGCCATCGTCGTTATTATTACCGGCGACTACGACAATGCCGGCAACATGGGTGGCGTAGAAATGACGTCCGAATCCTTTGCTACGGTACTTCCCTGGTTTCCGTATGTACTCACCTTCACCGTGGTTCTTTTCGCTTTTTCTACCATGATCTCCTGGTCCTACTACGGCCTGCAGGCCTGGTTGTTCCTGTTTGGCAAAAACCGCTTCAACGACATCCTGTATAAAGTACTTTTCTGCTTTTTCGTAGTGATCGGAGCCGCGGCCAGTTTGAGTGCCGTTACCGATTTCTCGGATGCCATGATCTTTGCCATGTCGGTACCTAACCTCATCGGCTTGTTCTTTTTGCTGCCGGTCGTAAAGGCCGAGGTAACCCGGTACATGGCCTTTATCAAAGGAGGTACCTGGAAGAAATAAAAACCCTACTTTTTTGATTTCCGGGGGCGGGGCATTTCGTCAATACCCAGCGTGGTCAGGTGCGGATTAATGATGCGCCTGGTAATGGTAAGCTGAAAGTACTTGACCCCTTCGGCGCTGAAGGTCTGAAAGTACAGGTTACGTAGTTTCAGGTCGCGGTATACGGAGGAGTAGCTGATCGGGATGGGCCAGCCCTGCGCCCCCAGAACAATCCGGATGGTATCGACGGCTCTTTTAAGATTGGAAAAATAGGTATAGGTGGGCTCGGCGGAGCTGAACGGATTGGCCAAAACAGTAGTTTCGACCTTTACTTCGTATATAGGTTGCTGACGGGCGGCCATGGGTTATTTGAATAGTTCTATGAAAACATAGGACATTTCGGTAATTGCCTGTTTTTCTTACTAGTTATGAATTTATTTTGGAAAATTACGCAACTATTTTTTTGACGCATAACTTTTCGGGCAGCAGCTGCGTTATGTAGTTGTTATGTTTTTAACGGAAAAGTCCGGCTTTTGTCTAAGAGCCGGACTTTATTTTTTCTCCCGTTTTCCCAATTCTTTACGCTTCTACTTTTCCCTCCTTCAGCTGTAGCTTTCGGGTCACGCAATCAGGAATTTCGTGCGGATAGTGTGATACATAAATCAAGGTTCGGTCGGGAGTACCCGCTACGGCATCCACCACGGCTTTAAATTGTTCAATAGCGGCTATGTCAAGTCCCTGACAGGGCTCATCCAGTATGAGCAGGGGAGGATTTTTGACCAGTGCCCGCGCCAGCAGGGTCAGCCGCTGCTCGCCTTTGGAAAGCTTGCTAAACGTGCGATCCAGGAGATGCTCTACCCCCAAGAGCCGGGCCTTTTGAATCACCTGCTGGACCTGCCCGGGCGAAAGCTGCCGGAAGTATACCCCCGTGGCGTCAAAAAAGCCCGATGCAATGGTTTTGAACACCGGGGCATCGGTCGGAAAATACAGGTGCAGTTCCGGCGATACGTGCCCTATCTGTCGCTTAATATCCCAGATAGATACCCCCCGGCCACCCCGTTTCTGGTCAAACAGATCGTAGTCATTGGCGAAGCGTTGCGGATGGTCGGCCGTCAGTATGCTCAGCAAGGTAGACTTCCCCGAACCATTGGGTCCACTGAGCGCCCACTTCTCCCCTTTCTTCACGTCCCAGCTTACGCCGTCCAGTACGGCTTTACCATCGTACACTACCCGCAGGTTCCGGAGCCGGAACGCATACTCGTACGCACCGAAGGGAGGAGGACCCAGGTCGGCCGTTAGGGTAGGTACAGGAGCCACCGAAGGGGCAGCCTGCCGGGTAGCCAGCCAGTCCGGTAACGGCAGGGCGTGGGTGATGCGGCCGCCGTCCAGCTCGAGCAGGTGCGTAATGTACGGGGGCAGCTCCGTTGGGGCGGTAACCAGGATAATGGTAACACCTTGCCGGGCCAGCGCGGCCAGAGCTTCCCGCAGTACTTCCCGCGAGTGTACATCAAGACCAACGAAAGGGTGGTCCAGCAGGAGAATATCCGGGGTTTTCAGCAGTGAGCGCGCGAGAAGCATCCGGCGGGTTTCGCCGTTGGAAAGGGTAATAAAAGGATGGTCCAGCAGAGGCGTCAGTTGCAGCAGCCGGGTTACCTGCTCAAAGCGTTCGGCGTCAAGGGCAAGGTTGGGTAGTTGCACCGACTGCTCGTTGACAGTACCTACGGGCTTTAGTTGTCCGGTAAGTACCTCGCGCACCGTAGGGGCTACCTCAGCCTCATAGGCCTGAAACCGCTGCTGGTAGTACTGGGCCGCCGCCCTTACGATACGGTTAAAGGAGTAGTCGTTGGCGACAAACTCGACGGTACCCTGCCGGCGGAGCGTGCCCCGGGCGGTAGCCCAGCGCCCGGCGAGGGTTTCGAGCAGGGTAGTTTTGCCGGAGCCATTGCTGCCAACTATCGCCCACTGCTGTCCTGAAAGTACCTCCCACTGCAGCTCGTGCAGGACGGGAGTGTCGTACTTACGGACGCTTACGTTAGTTAAGGAAATTATAGCCATAAGGAGCTATTAACAAATAAGGCCGCTCTTTGAAAAAGAGACGGCCTCACTGATATACAGGAATAGTAGTAGCTAAAATTAACGGTACATGACCGCATTCACCGCCTCAATGGTGCGCTTTACATTGGGAAGTATTTCTTCGATAAGCGTAGTGGCGTATGGAAGCGGCACATCCCGGTTGGTTACTCTGATTACCGGAGCATCAAGGTAGTCAAACGCGTAACGCTGAATCCAGTACGAAAGCTCCGACGAAATCGAAGCCAAAGGCCATGCCTCTTCTACGATTACGCAGCGGTTGGTTTTCTTAATGGACTCAATAACGGTTTCATAGTCAATGGGACGAACGGTACGCAGGTCTACTACTTCCGCTTCTATACCCTGCTTGGCCAGCTCCTGAACGGCGGGCATTACTACCCGGGGTACCATTTTACCAAACGAAATAATTGTTACGTCTTTACCGGCACTTTTAATATCGGCTTTTCCGATGGGGATCAGGTACTCCTCGTCGGGTATGACCATTTTGTCCCCGTACATCAGCTCCGATTCCATAAAAATAACCGGATCATTATCACGAATAGATGATTTCAGCAGTCCTTTGGCGTCGTACGGGTTAGAAGGTACCACTACTTTCAGACCGGGGGTGTTGGCGTACCAGTTCTCGAAGTTCTGTGAGTGCTGAGCGCCCAGCTGTCCGGCGTTACCGGTGGGTCCTCTGAACACCATAGGTACTGAGTACTGACCCGCCGACATAGAAAGCATTTTCGCGGCGCTGTTGATGATTTGATCAATAGCTACCAGCGAAAAGTTAAAAGTCATAAACTCAATAATCGGGCGCAGGCCGTTGGCGGCAGCTCCTACCCCAATACCAGCAAAACCAAGCTCGGCGATGGGGGTATCAATCACGCGTTCCGGCCCAAACTCATCAAGCATGCCCTGGCTGGCTTTATAAGCGCCATTGTACTCGGCTACTTCTTCGCCCATCAGGAATACCCGCTCATCGCGGCGCATTTCCTCCGTCATGGCGTCCCGAATGGCGTCTCTGAATGCTATTTCTTTCATCAGAATTGGTTTCTGTGTAATGATTACGTGAAAAACAGGGTAAAATTAGAGAAACACGACCAATTCTCAAATTGTAAACCGACCATTCTGTACGAAAGACAGGTTTTAGTAGCACTAAGGCAGCAAAGGAGTAGTATTTATTTCAATTCATAGAAATGAAACCTTAGAGAATATTGATGCGGTTCATCAGTTCGGCCTTGTTGGCCCGGCTAATGGGTATAACCTTGTCGGCTATCACCAGGGTGTTTTCTTCAATATCAATAATGCGGCTCAGGTTTACGATAAAGGTTCTGTGTACCCGCAGGAAGCGCCGTGGGTCCAGCTTCTCTTCCAGGTTTTTCATGGTGGTATGTACTACGTGGGTGTGCGAATTCATCCGGATCTTGACGTAGTCGCCCGTATTTTCCACGTAGAGAATATCGTCAAAAGCAAGCCTTACAAAACGCCCGTCGGTACGTACGTAAATATCGTTGGTGGGAGGAGGTGTGGCGGGAGCCGCTTTGATGGTATCTACTACCTTATCGACGGCCTGGTTAAAACGGGGCAGGGTAATGGGTTTCTTGAGGTAGTCAATGACCTGGTACTGGAAGGCGGCAAAAGCATATTCTGTTTTGGAGGTAGTCAGGACAACCGGCATCGAATAGGGAAGCAGGTCCAGAAGTTCCAAACCCGTAAGTCCGGGCATCTCTACGTCCAGAAACATCAGGTCAACGGTCCGGGACTCTACTATCTGCAGGGCCTCATTGCCGTTGGTACAAACGTGCATAACAGTAAGTTCAGGTCGTTTTGTGCAAAGACGCTCCAGCGACTGACGTGCCATGGACTCGTCATCCACAATCAAACAGTTAATTTTCATCCCGAAGGTTAATTTTCATCCTGAAGATTTTTTAGATGAGCGTAGGTTGTTTGAACTACCGGCAAAACCTGAGCCAATTTTTCATCAATACTATTAATTATAGCTCTGGCCGATTGTAGTTGTGTTTCGGCTTCCAGTTTATCAAAGAATTGCTCCATCTGCGGCACCCCCACCATACCGAAGGTAGGCTTGATTTTGTGCGCTATCTGGCGCAGGAGTGGCCAGTTCTGCTGCTCAGCCACCTGTCTCAAAGTATATATCTGCGGGACAATCTCGGTCAGAAACAATCCAAACATCAGGTAAGCGTATTCAGCATCATCATCATATATATCCTTTAATAGTACTCTATCTAAGGTCTCTGGAAAATCTAGGCTATTCATGTCACGGTTCTTTTCGAGAGCAAAATACAAAAATCATTTATGAAACAGCAATCTGCCAGACAGGATATATTTTATCGGGTATAGAATTGGCAAAATTATTGCTACAAAACGGGTTTAGAACCTGGTCCGCCGACGATACGGCACAGTCAGTAGGGAAGCAAGCGGTAGGAGGACGGCCGGGAAGTACCTTAATTTTTGCCCTTTACCAACCACACCAGACCCGAAAGAAGGCGTGTTTTATCATCTACCAATTCATTCAGACAGCACCTATGGCCCTGGGCTTGCGTCATCTTTTACACGTTTTACTGTTGCTGGTGCTCATAGCGGCGCTGGCGGCAGCTATTACTAAAGGGCAATTACTGGCAATAGTAGCCCTGCTGGGTCTGCCTTTGGCTATCGCATACCTGGTGTGGATTTTCAAAGTACCGGTAGTAGGGTTATACTCGGTACTGGTGGTGTCATTTGTAGCCATAGGCCTGACCCGGTACATATCGGCCCCGCTGGGGCTGGCCGTTGACGCCCTGCTGGTGCTGACACTGGGAGCGGAGTTTTTCTACCGGTTCGACACCCGACAGTGGCCTATGCTGCGTCGCAACCCGGTACTAATCGCAATTGGCATATGGGTAGTGTACTGTCTCATTGAGGTAGTTAACCCGGAGGCGCGTAGTATGACTGCCTGGTTTTATGCCATCCGTGGGGTAGCCCTGTACCTGGTCCTGACGGTACTGCTGGTCATGGAGCAGATGAACCACGAGAAGCATTTGAATAGATTCATTACGATATGGTTCGGGTGGTCGTGTATAGCTGCCCTGTACGGTACAAAACAATTTATATGGGGGGTAGATGCCGCCGAGCAGGCCTGGCTTAACGCCGGCAATGCCTCGACGCATTTACTCCAAGGCCGTTTGCGGGTTTTTTCATTTTATTCCGATGCGGGCCAGTTTGGAGCCGCCATGGCCCACGCCGGTCTGGCCAGCCTGGTTATGAGCCTGGGGGCTTTTCCGCTGAAAAAACGGGCCTTCTATATAGTTACCTGTTTGTTATGTTTTTATGCTATGCTTATATCGGGTACCCGTGGGGCGCTTTTTGTGCCCTTGTCAGGGTTTGCGGTTTACCTGCTCATGGCACGCAACTTCAGGCTGCTGGTAGTGGGAGGGCTGGCGGCGTTCCTGCTGTTCGGTATGCTGAAGTTTACGTATATCGGGCAGAGCAACTACCAGGTACAGCGTATGCGCAGCGCGCTTGACCCCAACGAACCCTCGCTCATGGTACGCCTGGAAAACCAGAAGAAGCTGGCTACCTACCTGGCTTCGCGGCCGCTGGGAGGCGGAATTGGTTCGGCTGGTTACTGGGGTCTAAAGTTTAGCCCCAATACGGTACTGGCTCAAACCCCCACCGACAGCTGGTATGTAAAGATATGGGCTGAAACAGGCATTATTGGGCTGATACTGCACCTGGGAATGATCCTGTTTTTCCTGTTTTACTTTTTTAAAAAATTATGGGCCATGCCCTCTACCCTACAGCGACAACAACTGCTGGGGCTATACGCGGGCCTGACGGGCATTGCCGTCGCCAGCTACGGGAATCAGGTACTGGGACAAATTCCGACGGGTACCATACTATACATGAGTATTGGCTTTCTGTACCTATTTACACGAAACCGCCACGACCAAAGCTTACAGGAACAGAAAATACCGCTCAATAAACATACACTATACTGAAAAACAATTTTTTCTCACTAATCCTATGAACTACCCAAAAAGCTTATTGCTCATAGACGATGAACCTAGTACCAGTAAAGTACTGGAGCATTTTCTGAGGAAAGACTTCCAGGTCGTAACAAAAGGGGATGGCATGGAGGGCATGGCCTGGCTGGAAGAAGGATACAACGTAGATATGATCATTGCCGATCTGAACATGCCTAACCTCAACGGAAAGGAATTTGTGCGGGTCGTCAGAGCCAGCAACCTCTACAGTGACATCCCTATTATTATACTATCCGGTACCGACGAAAGCAGCGAGCGGATTCAATGCCTCAACCTGGGGGCCGATGACTTTATGCTTAAGCCATTCAACCCCATGGAAGTAGTAGCCAAAGTCAACGCTATTTTACGACGTATCAATCGCTATTCTCATAACTAACACCCCATGGAAACACTCACCTCCATTGCTACACATAATAAATCAGAGATCGCCATAATGCCTGCTCTTCTGAGAGTCGTATACCTTAATAAAGACTACGAACAGAGCATCCGGTTTATCGAAAACTTTGGTGACCGCTTGCAGATTGAGTACTTTGATACCATGAGAGGCGCGCTGAAGGCACTCGAAGAACACTACCCGGCCGATGCGGTAATTGCCAGCCTGGAGGCAGGCGGCAAACCACTCCTGGAAGCTATTCACAATAGTGCCTGGTTACGCAAGATACCCACCATCCTGACCGTCGAACGCCTTACGCCCGAGTTAATCCAGGAAGCAAGAAGGATGAAAGTAGACGATATATTCCCGAGCAATTTTGACCGGGGCGACCTGCTCACCCGCCTGCATTACTTTGTGAAGCGGCAGCACTACGCAGCCATGAAAGCCTCCCAGAAGGTATCGGTACTTCATGTGCAGACGCCGCTCTGGAAACGCGCCATTGACGTACTGGCAACCGGTACCGCCCTGCTGATGCTCTCGCCCCTGCTGCTGCTGATAGCGGCTCTTATCAAGCTGGACTCCAAAGGCCCCATTGTGTACAAGTCCAAGCGGGTGGGTGCCGGCTATAAAATTTTTGAGCTGTACAAGTTCCGGACCATGCGTACCGACGCCGACCAGCTCATCAAAAAAATGGCCTCCCTGAATATGTACAATAAGCAGGAGGAATTAAAGGCGGCTCAAGACAACATTACCCTCTGCGATAAGTGCCGGAACAACGGCCAGTGCCGTCACATGCTGTTTCTGGACGGCAAGCAGGTATGTGAAAAACAGTATCTGGAAGAAAAAGAAGCCAAGGCTGCTTTCATGAAATTTCAGAACGATCCCCGGATTACGCGCATTGGCCGGTTTCTGCGCAATACCAGCCTGGATGAACTGCCTCAGCTGTTCAATATTTTCAAAGGAGATATGTGTTTGGTCGGTAACCGTCCTTTGCCCCTTTACGAAGCCGAAAAACTCACAACCGACGAGCATATACTACGGTTTGCGGGGCCGGCCGGCCTTACGGGTCTATGGCAGGTAACCAAGCGCGGAAAAGGTAAGGCCGATATGTCAGAAGAAGAGCGCGTTCAGCTGGATATCCGTTACGTACAAAACTTTTCTTTCGGGATGGATATGAGCATCATACTCAAGACGATTCCGGCATTATTTCAATCCGAAAACGTATGAAAAAAGTCCGGGGTATTACAACGTGGATAGTACTTGTAGTAAGTAGCATAGTCTGGACCGGCACGTGGGCCCAATCGCCTGCCAATGGGTCCGGCGAAATGATGATTACACTGCCCCCGCTCAAAAAAGTAGTGGATATGGCCATTCGGAACGCCCCTTCTGTGCGTATGCAGGACGCTTCCATGAACAGGAGTTTGTACAACCTGGAATACAAAAAACGCGAATGGATGGAAGGGCTGGGTATAGACTTACAGCTGGGGCTGGGCAATCAGGCGCTTATACTACAGCAGCCGTCGGGTACCGTCGACGCTTTTCGTAACGTCAACAACGGGTACCGGGCCGCCTTCAATGTACGGGTGTCGGCGCTTGATATAGTAGGCCGGAAAAGTGAAGTTAAAATGGCCGAGTACGAAAGTCAGGAGGCCCTGGAAAGAAAGGAAGCTTCCGAGCAAGAGGTTGAACTGGCGGTCATAACGAGGTACTATGCCATCCAGACCGCCCAAAACCTGCTCCGGATAAAAAGTGAAGCCAAGCAAACCACCCAACTGAACCGGCAGATGGCCGAGAAAGAATTTGAGGAAGGAAGTACCTCCGTAGCCGACCTGTCCCGAATCATAGAAATATCATCAAGGGCTGCTGCCGAATACGAAGTTGCCAAGCAGTATTTATACGAAAATATAAAATCCCTGGAAGCGCTGTCCGGGTTGAAGCTATACTAAAAATTCATGTCTTTACTTCGATTCATACGTTTACTCCTGGATCACAAGTGGTTGTTGGCGCTGTTTCCGGCCTCTCTGGCAGTAGCCGTGTTTTTTATGACGCGGAATACCAAACGGGAATTTTCGGCCAACACACTGGTTTATACCGGATTAGCCTCAGGATATACGTTGGAATCAGGTGATAACGACCGAATCGATTACTTTACTGTTAATAATGCCTTCGACAACCTGATTAACACGGTGAAGGCGCGCACCAATCTGGAAGAGGTAGGAATCAGGCTGCTGGCTTCGCACCTGATGCTCCGGAAAACCGACCGCAGCGTAGCCAACGAAGAAACCATCAGGCACCTGCACGAGGTACTACCCGAAAAAGTAATCCGGCAGGTAGTAAACTACCAGTCATTAGACCAGACCGTCGAGAATATTTACAGGTACTCCCAGATTTCCAAAAACGTTATTGCCGAAAAACTGCTGAACCCCAAGGATGGTCCCTACAGCGTAAAGGGTATCACCTCCAAACTCACCGTAGTTCGCGAGGGCACCAGTGACATGGTCAAGATTACCTACTACGCCAATGACCCGGCCGTAGTAAAGCAAACCCTGGAACTGATTACCTCGGTATTTGTGCGGCGATACCGCGAAATGAAGGTGAGCGAAACCAGCAACGTGGTTACCTACTTTGAAGAACAGCTCCGGACGGCCAGCGAAAGGCTAACCGGTTCTGAAAACAAGCTGAAGGATTTTGCCAGCCAGAACAACATTATCAACTACGAGGAGCAAACCCGAAATATCTCGGCGCAGGAACGCGACATTGAAACTGAAATACAAAGCGTACGCTCGGAGCTGGAAGCCTCCAAGTCGGCCCTGAAAAACCTGGAGGGCAAGCTGAGTATCCGGCAGGATGTAGCCCTGAAGAACCAGCGGATGAACTCCCTCCGCGATTCATTATCCCTGCTGAACTCCCGCCTCGCTATGCTTGAAATGAACCCGGAGAGCAGTCAGGCCGATGTTGAAAGGATAAAGAACAGCATCGGGCAGTACGAGCAACGGACCCGCAGCAGCATTAACGACTTGTACGATACCAATAACTCCAAAAACGGAGTGCCGGGTAAGCTCATGTTCGACGACTGGATCGACGCCTTTGTGAGTGTGGATAAAAACGAAGCCCGCCTGCTGGTCCTGAGCGATATAAAGCGGAATCACGGCCGCCATTACAAGCAACTGGCACCGCTGGGTTCGGGCCTGAGCCGCCTCGAGAGGGAAATTAATGTAGCCGAGAAAGAATACCTCGAAATTCTGCACGGACTCAACGTCAGCAAGCTCCGGGAGCAGAATCTGCTGTTGTCAACCAACCTGAAAATCATTGACCCGCCCAAGTTCCCGGCGCAGCCGGAGCCCTCCAAGCGGCTTATTCTGGTCATTGCCTCCTTTATGGTCGGGTTAATGCTGGTACTGGGTTTTATAGTAGGAAAAGAGTACTTTGACTGGTCGCTCAAAAAATCAACCCGGGCCGAAAATCAGGTAGGACTCCCTTTTGTGGGGGGGCTGCCGTTGCTCGAAACCTCCAAAAGCTATGTCCACTACGGTACCATCGAAGACCGTACCCTCAACCAGTGCGTGTCCCGGATCAAGCGGCTGGCCCAGACTACCGCTCAGCAGCCCGTGTGGATACTACTGTTCAGCATAAAGGAAGGTACCGGCAAAAGCCATTTTGCCGCCCGGTTGCAAAAAAAAATAAGTCAGGGGGGCGATAAGGCCATTTGGTTCAATCCGCACGGGCTGTCGGATCAGGCGGGGGGCGTGGTACCTTACCGGTGGCAACCCGACCTGGGCAGTCTGGACAGTTTGAAAGAGAAGGTACCCCGCGTTGCCTGGGAGCAGGTACAGTTTGTACTGGTAGAGCTACCGGCCCTGCTCAACTACCCCCTGCTGACGCAGTGGGTACAACAGGCCGGATTTTCGCTGCTGGTGGCCGACGCTACGGCCGTTTGGCGTACCTCCGACCAGTACGCGCTGCAAACCTACGTAGAAACCACCCCCGCCCCCGTTGGGCTACTCCTGAACCAGGTCCGGCACGACCAGCTGGAGGAGCTGATCGGGGAAGTACCCCGCGACCGCTCTTCGCTGCGGCAATGGCTGAAGCATCTGCTGATTCCTGCGGCCGTGGTTTCCCAGAATCACGCGCTGCCGAACAACGCGGAAGCTATCCATTGGAGAACGTTCCCTACCACGCCCCCCAGAACCGCATCAGTAGACGAAACAAAATCAACAACCTTGAATCCTACTAATCAGGTGGAGCAGAAAGAGACTCCCCACAAATCCGGAAATAGCCGACGTCGCCACGCTTCGCGGTATGGCTGGCTGCTCAAAAGTAGTATGTTTGTCGGTGTCGTCATTGGCATAGCCTTTCTCTGGTGGGCCATTTCGCCCCGGGCCAAAGGTCAGGACTTCCTGATGTACTGGTTTACACCCCCCGCTCTGACCACCGAAGAAGCCGTAGCGGCCGAGCTACCCTCAGTCAGTGACTCCTCCGCCTTTGACCAGGAACTGATAGCCCTGGCCGATACTACCCAGGTGCTGGCGCAGGATACTTCCCTCTTCGTCGTACAGGATGACTGGGACACGGCACCCACGGTGGTTGAACCTAAACCGGTTGAACCCAAAAAAGAAACACCGGCCTTGACAGAAACCAAAGTTGCCCCCGAACAACCGGCAACCCCCAAAGCCATCGCCGAGGAAACTCCCGCGGCGGGCACTACTACTGTCTACTACGTGCAGGCCGGTAGTTTTAAAGACCGCAACAGCGCCCGCCAGCGCCAGCGCGAGCTCATGGGCGGCGGGTACCAGGTCAAAATTCAGGATGCCGACCCGGCGGGCGGAAACTACCAGGTAACAACCGGCCCTTACCAGAATTATAAGCAAGCGCAGGATGCGGCTCAGTCGATTGGCTTTATTCTCGAAATAAAAACGTCCATCCTCAAAAAACAGGAGTAGTACCTATGGCCGCCTACGACATTGTTTGCGTTGCTTTTCCCTCCTGGGAGGGCAACTATGTCAAAAGTACCGTGAAGTTGATGGAAGCGCTGGCACGGCGGCACCGGGTGCTATACATTGACTACCAGTATACCTGGAAAGATGCCCTGATGGGAGTTCTGAAACCCGGTACTGTTCCGGTAAGCCGCCTGCTCGGGCTATCGGGGAGGCTCCGGGAGGTAAAGGTGGGCGAGGCCACGGTTCATGTACTGACGCCGCCGCCGGTACTACCAGTCAACTTTCTGACCCATACCCGCTTGTACGACGGTTTGCAGCGCCTGAACGCCCGCCTGGTACTAAGAGCCGTCCGGAACGCCTACCACCAGCTGGCGATTCAAAACCCGGTGGTAATCAATGCCTTCAATCCTTCGGTGGGAATACCCCTGGCGGGAAAGCTCGGAGAGCAGTGCCTTATTTACTACTGCTATGATGAGATAAGTACCTGCGCCTGGGCCCAAAAACACGGAGCCCGCTCCGAAAAAAACTTCGTGGAGACAACGGATGCCGTAGTAGTCTCGTCAGATGGACTACTGACTTCCAAGAAACCATTCGGCAAGCCTGTCTACCTGGTCCACAACGGAGTAGATTTCGAGGAATTTCAGAAAATTGATATACCTGCTTCTGAACCGGCTACCCCCAAAGCGATGGGCTACGTAGGCAGTATTGATAGCCGCCTCAACTACGACCTGCTGACCGACCTGGCCCGCAGGCTTCCCGGACAGGAACTGGTGATGGTGGGGCGCATTGTGTATGACAAGCCACACGTTCAGGCCGCTATTGAAGCCCTGCGTGCCCTGCCAAACGTGCGCTTTACGGGTGCCAAAACTCCCCAAGAGCTTCCGGGCATACTGGCCGGGTTTCAGGTCGGGCTTATTCCTTTTGTAAAAAATGAGCAGACGGCGGCTATTTACCCGATGAAAATCAATGAGTACCTGGCCGTCGGGCTACCCGTGGTCAGTACTGACTTTGCCCCGCTGGAAGCATTCGGTGAAGTGGTGGCTGTTTGCCCGACAAAAAATAGCTTTATAGAAGCCGTTCGGGCGGCCAGAGGGCCTGCTTCCTGGCAGGCCCGGCAGGAGCGGATTGAGGTGGCGCGGCAAAACTCATGGCCGGAACGGGCGCGGGAGCTGGAGGCTATTATTGACAAAGTTATCCGTGACAAAAACGGGAAAAATGTGGCCAAGCCGGGGGCAGTAGCACCGGTATAGTATACGAGTAGTAAAGATTCAAACCCTAAACCTCCGCTATTTCTTTGGTCCTGAAAAAACTTTTACAAAATCCCCGTCTGCTTTCCCTGGCCGGAGTAGGCGTCAGTGCCGCTTCCGGGTTTCTGGGCGTAATGGTACTGGCGCGTACCCTTACACCAACCGAGCTGGGTACCTGGATCCTGTACCTGACCGTCTGGACATTCCTGGACATGCTCAGGTCGGGGCTGGTTCATACGGCCCTGGTCCGTTACCACGCCGCCACCCGCGACAACCGCTACACCGGTGCTACCTGGGCCATTAGCGGCGCTTTTACGGTGGTGGTGAGCCTGCTGGTGGGAGGTGCGGGGCTGATAGGGCTGGAGCTTCCCGACGAATGGCGGCTGGTACTTCCACAGCTGCCCTGGCTGCTGCTGGCTACCTGGCCCTACAGCGTGGCGCTCTGGCAACGCCAGGCCGAGGGGCGCTTCGACCATATTCTGCGGCTGCGGCTGGGCTTTACGGTACCCTTTCTGGTATTTGTAACGCTGGGCTTCTGGCAGAAGTGGTCCCTGGAAAGCATTGCCTGGGCGCAGACGGGCCTGTACCTGCTGGTGTCAATAGGGGCCGTAGGGGCCGGATGGACGCACTGGCAGGCCCTGCGTACGTTTCAGCGGCAGCAGCTGCGTGAGCTGTGGAACTTTGGAAAATACACGATTGGTACGTTGCTATGTACCAATCTGCTCAAAAGCTCCGATACCTTCCTGCTCGGGTACTACCTTTCTTCGGCGGCCGTAGCGGCTTACAACCTTCCCTACAAACTAATTGAAATAGTAGAGATCCCGCTGCGCAGCGTTATGGCTACCCTGCTGCCCCAGCTTTCGCAGTACGGGGAAAAAGGCAGTTTGCAGCAGGCGAAAGCCCTATTTTTCAAAGAACTAAAGCTGCTGACGCTGGTATTGGTACCGGTAAGTATCCTGTGCTTTATCCTGGCCGAGCCGCTGGTAGTACTGCTGGGAGGCGAAGCCTACCGCGACTCCGCTATTTTGCTGCGGGTATTCGCGGTGTACAGCCTGTTCCTGCCCGCCGACCGGCTCATTGGCGTCACGCTGGACAGCCTGGGCCGCCCCCGCTTCAACACGATCAAGGTAGTACTCATGGCGGCGTTTAATATCATTGGCGACGTAGTTGTGCTGCATTACTGGCAGCAGCCGGTGCCGGTGGCCGTGGTTACCATTGGTACCGTGGTGGTGGGAGTGGTGTTTGGCGGCATTGTCCTGAGAAATGTATTTGCGAGCGAAGTACCGGAGACAGAGGTTGAAAATAAAGTACTTACTGCAACGCCCTAACCCATCGAACCCAACCTCATGCGCCCTCTTGTATCGATCATTACTGTCAATTACGATCAGCCGCAGGTCACGGCGGAGCTACTGCGTAGCCTGCGGGAGGTCACGTATCCAAACGTCGAGATTTGGGTGGTAGATAATGGGAGCCCGAAGCAGGGCATCGACGAGCTGATTCCGCTTTTCCCGGAGGTGCATTTCCTGAAAAGTACTACTAATCTGGGTTTTGCGGGGGGAAATAATCTGGCCGTACGGCAGGCAAAGGGCAAGTACCTGCTTTTCATCAACAACGACACCGAAGTACCTCCCGGCTTCCTGGAACCACTGGTGGAGCGGATGGAAGCGGACCCGACGATAGGCATGGTGAGCCCAAGGATTAAGTACTACTACGAAGATAACCTGATTCAGTACGCGGGCTGTACCGAAATAAACTCGCTGACCGGACGAGGACATTTTATAGGGCACCGACAGAAAGACGACGGAAGCTACAACCAAAGTGGCCCCACCGCCTATATCCATGGAGCCGCTATGCTGGTTTCGCGGGCATTAATAGAAAAAACGGGCCTGATGGACGACGCCTATTTTCTGTACTACGAAGAGCTGGACTGGTGCGCCCGGGCCCGTCGCGATGGCTTTGGGGTATGGTACGTGGCGGAGTCAGAAATTTTACACAAAGAGTCGGTTTCTACCGGTAAGCAAAGTCCGCTAAAGGTATACTACCAGACCCGCAACCGGGTGCTGTTTCTCCGCCGTAACTACCGTAGCTGGCAACGCCTTGCCGGCCTGGCCTTTTTTTCCTGTATCTCTATTCCCAAAAATACATTGACCTACCTCCTCAAAAAACGCTGGGATTACCTCGCTGCTTTCTGGCGGGGCGTAACCTGGAACCTGACCAACTAACTCTATGGAACTCCTGACTCTGCTGGCTTACCTGCTCTTTTCTGCTACGGCCTTCGTTACACTTTATCTGTTTGTATTTGCCGTAGCGGGTATGTTCCGAAAGCCTGCTACCTACCATCCCGAAGCCAGACCGCGGCAGCGGCGGATGGCGGTTTTTCTACCCTCCTACAAAGAAGATGCGGTCATTGTGGATTCGGCCGTGCGGGCGCTGGAGCAGAAGTACCCAAAAGATAGGTTTGAGGTAGTAGTTATTGCAGATTCCCTCCAACCCGATACACTGGTTAAGCTGCGGGCGTTGCCCATCCGGGTGGTGGAGGTAGTATTTGAGACTTCTACCAAGGCTAAGGCCCTCAATGCGGCTTTACAACAACTGGACGGCCAGTTTGAGGTGGCAGTCGTTCTGGATGCCGACAATGTCATGGCTCCTGACTTTCTGGATCGGGTCAGTCAGGCGATGGAGCGGGGCTGGAAAGTAGTACAGGGCCACCGAACCGCCAAGAATACCAACACGGGTACGGCCATACTGGATGCGGTCAGTGAAGAGATCAACAACCATATATTCCGTAAAGGGCACCGGGTACTGGGGCTGTCGTCTGCGCTGATTGGCTCAGGCATGGCCTTTGACTATACTTTGTTTATAGAATTGATGACCGAGATTCAGGCTATCGGGGGTTTTGATAAGGAACTGGAAATGCGGCTTCTCAAGCAGCGTATCCGGATTGAGTACCTGGATGATGCTCTTTGCTACGACGAAAAAGTACAGAATGCGGCCGTTTTTGAAAAGCAGCGTACCCGCTGGATCGCGGCGCAGATTAAGTACCTGCGGCTCAACTTTTGGCCGGGTATAGCCCATCTGCTCCGGGGCAATATTGATTACTTCGACAAAGTAGTACAAACCATGCTTCCTCCTCGGGTTATGCTGCTGGGCGGTCTGGTGGGGGCTACTGTACCGGTTTGGCTGATCTGGGGACTAAGTACCTTGTCCTGGTTCGTAACGATTCAGCTGGCGATGCTGGTAGCTACGTTTTATATCTCTACTCCTCCGGCGCTACGTCAAAAATTGGGCTGGCGGGAGTTTAGCCAGGTACCAGCCCTGTTTATTCGGTTTTTTAAATCAATTCTTAAAATGGGTGAAGCACAAAAGAAATTTATCCATACCCCACACGGTACCGAATAGACTTACTCGGCCCGCCGGACCTTTTCCCAGATACCTGATGTAGTGCCCCGCCGGTAGCGCATGTAGCCCAGAATAGCGCACCAGTTCATAAAAGAAAAGTAGTAAGGGACAAACAGCAGCTTCACGCGGATCTTTCGGTTTTCGAGTACATTACCTACCAGCGCGGCGGCGTAAAAGCCCAGCTGCGCCGCCAGAATAAGCCGGTAAGCCGGTGCCGAAAGTACGCCTTCCTGCGGCAGCAGGGCCAGCGGAATATTCAGCAGCAAAATCAGAGGCAGGCAGAAAGGCGCCACCGCCCAGCGCATAGCCCGGTGTGACACGTACTGAAAGGTAAGCCAGCCGTGCCGGAATATATTCAGCAGGTACTTCAGCCGACCAATAGCCTGAAAGCCCCCCGCCGCAATGCGGACCTTCCGCTTTTGTTCATCATTGATAGAAAAAGACGGGCGTTCCAGCGCGTAGGCTTCGGGTTCGTAAATGACGCGGTAACCGTGCCCGGCTATACGTAAGGAAATAACAAAGTCATCCAGCAGCGTATCTTTTTCTACGTGCCCGTAGAGGCTGGTACGAACGGCAAATAGCTCACCGGCCGCGCCCACTACGCTGTGTAGCTCGGTATCAAGTTTCTTTAGAAAAGACTCATACTTCCAGTACAGCCCCTCCCCGGCTCCGGCGGCAGCCTCACTTTCAAGTACCTCTATTCGCTTTTCACCAGCTACCGCCCCCACCTGCGGATCTTTAAAGTGCCGCACCAGGTTCCGGATCGCTTTGGGATTCAGGGTCGTGTTGGCATCGGTAAAGATAACCAGAGGGGTGGTGACCTGGGGCATGGCCATGTTCATCGCTTCAATCTTGCCCCGCCGCTCACTCCCTCCCAGTACCCGCAGATTCGGGTACTGCCCCCGCTGGGCTTCCAGTAGTTCGGTGGTACCATCGGTGGAGCCTTCCGTCACAAACAGCAGCTGCAGGCGATCGGTCGGGTAGTCAAGGGCCAAAGAATTTTGAAGCTTGGTCTCAATGTACCCCCGCTCGTTGTACGCAGGTACTACCAGGGTTACCTCGGGCAGGTAGTCCGGATCGTTCATTATAGGCTGGGTAATTCCAAAGGCTTTCCGGATTTTTATCAGCAGCCACACCACCAGACCATAGCCTACGTAGGTGTAGCCGACCAGGAAGATTCCCAGCCAGAAGAAGATTTCGAGGAGGAGTTTCATATTAAGGGTTGAGTTGCTTGATTACCTTGGCGGGTACGCCCCCCACCATTGTATAGGGGGGGACATCTTTGGTCACAACGGCTCCGGCCGCTACTACGGCTCCTTCACCGATCCGGACGCCTTTCAGTACCATGCTCCGCGTAGCGAGCCACACGTTATCTTCCAGTATAACGGCTTCGGGAGCGGGTTCTTCGTCACGATTGGCAGTACCATGAAAATCATTATCCATAATAATGACCTGATTGGCGATCTGGCAGTTGCGGCCAATCTGGATCAGGTGCCGGGCCGAAAGAATAGTACCTGTATTAATAAAGGTACCTTCTCCGATTATGATCCGGGCGCCCTTACCCGCCGAGAGCTGGGTGGTACCCAGGTGTGACCATATTTTGGCTCCGTTGTTAATGATGATTTTGCCGGCACCCTCAATTCGAGGAAATCCCCGTACCGTTACGTACTTGCCCACCTGGCTGCATTTGCGCAGGGCAAACCGCGCATTCAGGAGCCGGGTAGCGCCGGAGCTGAGGCGTTTGGCAAAAGCACCCGGTAGCCAGGCATCGGGATTTTCAATTCGTACGCGATCTAGTTCCAGCCGTAAACGATCAATCATGCGAGGGTTTTATTTGTTCGTAGATGTGCAGCATAGTGCGGGCGGTATACTCCCAGGTAAACAGGGCCGGGCGCTTCAACCCTTCGGCAATCTTTTTTTGCCGGAGTGGTAGGTCCAGCAGGGCTTTTTTCATCGTAGCTGTTATGTCATCCGCATTCGTGGGGTCCACCAGGAAAGCCGCATCTCCGGCTACCTCCGGCATAGCAGCGGCATTGGATGTAATAACGGGTACCCCGCAGGTCATAGCTTCCAGTATAGGAAGCCCGAAGCTCTCGCGCAGCGATGGATACAGAAATACCTCGCATTGGTGGTACACAGAGGGTAAGTACTGTCCGGGTATATAGCCGGGAAAGACCATCTGCGCCATCAGTTCTCTCTTTCCAAGGGTACTGAGAATGGCTTCAATAATTTCGGGGGCTATGTCGGCAATAACCAGCTTTACATCAGGAACCGACTCGGCCAGCTGCGCATAGGCTTTTATAACGGTAGGCATGTTCTTCTTGGGATCAGTATTGCCCAGAAAAAAGAAAAAACGCTCCGGAAGCTTAAAACGCTCCTTTACCCATAGCTGCTCATCCATGTTGGGCGGGGTAGAAAACCGGTTGCTTACCCCGTTATAGGCTACCTCTACGGCATTGTCGGGTAGCTGTAATGTTTTTTGGATCCGCTCTTTCTCGTAATGAGACACCGTCACGATCTTCTCGCACTTTTTTATAATCTTAGGTACTACCCACCGGCGGTACATATTGCCAAAGCGCTGGTAAGAGGTCTGCGTATTAGGACCCGTCATCTTTTCCATAAAAATAACGTCATGCAGCGTCACTACCAGCGGTACTCCGGGCCAGATGGGGGCCGTATTGGCGGTGCAGTGCAGTACATCTATACCGTATTTTCGTGCGTATGAGGGAAGTTGTATCTGCTCCCAGGTAGCGTAGTTGCTGCCTGGAATGGGGACAATCCGGCAGTTAGGTGAATCGGTTAAGCATACATCCTCATCAGGCTTTACAAAAACGAAGTACTCATGAGGTGTATCCAGGTGTTGTAAGGCCTTTACAAGTTCCAACGCCACTACATCCATCCCGTGCTTTTTAGGCCTGAACAATCTTTGCGCTTCAATACCGATTTTCATCAAAACTACTTGTGGGTTTAGGACTTAAGGTACTTTGGGTAGCTATAGCAAAAATCGCGCCGTTCAATTTTTCCCTTTTACCCCTATCGTTTGAAAGCGTACTCCCATTACATACTTTCTCCCAGCCGGGCTACTTCTTCTTCCAGAATGGGTTTCATGCGGCGCAGTTCCGCTGATATTTCCTGGTACAGGGTCGGCAGCGCCGTACGGTCCGATTCATAGCGGGCAATTCGTTCAAAAGCTTCTACTTTAGGGTGAAGCCAGGTAAGGCCCACCATCGAGAAAGAGGGTTTGAGTCCGTGAGCTAGGTCACCAGCCTGACTGTACTGTCCGGACTGGAGCAGCTCACCCATATCATCCCAGCGGGGCAACGAATCCGCCAGGAAAGTTTCCAGCATAATATTGATAATAACAGCGTCGTCTCCGTAGATCTGCTGTAAATAATCGACATCAAGAGCAGGATTCAGGTTGAGCATAAAAAATAAGAGATAGAAAGTTTTGTATTGAGGTATAACTTCCAACAAAAAGCAGGCCGGATTGCCGTACTAATACCAGAGAATGGCCTGGCCTAAGCCTTGTAACCCGGTGGTGTGGAGGAACTCTGTGGACCTGAGTACTACGGCAAAGCCTGAGTAGCAAAGGTAAAATCGAAATTAGCGAGTTATTGTGGAATAACCAATCCTTACTCTAACTTAATATTGTACCTACAACACACTGCTTTGGTAGTAGGCTAAGAACAGACAGCCCAAGCCCCCGAAGCTACCCCAGAGCGGGACGACGGTCGGCCCAGGGATGCGCCTGCTCGAGCTGGGCGGCCAGCCGGAACATAAGGTCCTCTTCGCCCATCCGTCCCGTAAACATTACCCCAATGGGTAGGTTTTTCTCGGTCCAGTGCATAGGTACCGCCATGGACGGCTGCCCGGTAATGTTGGCCATGGTGGTATAGGGAATATAGCTGAATGTACGCTCCGCGACCTGCTCTATGATTTTAGATCCTTTCAGAAAGCTGTAGCCGCCGGTAGTCTGGAGAATTTTCAGCAGGAAGTTCTCGGTGTTGGTATTCTGCAGTTCCCCAATCCGGATGGGGGGCCGTGCCATCACGGGCGTCAGAAACAGGTCGTACTGCTGGTGGAAAGTCGCCATAGTCCGCGACAGTTCGTTCCATTTGTACATAGCGTGGGCATAGTCGGCGGCGGAGTACGCTTCGCCTAGCTTGGCCACGAGCCAGGTATTGGGTTCTACGTCGTCTTTCTGAATGGGTCGCCCCAGCCACTTGCTCAGGTGGCGAATGGTCGAAGAGGTTTCGCCCATGTATACGGGCATAAAGGCTTCAAGAAATATTTCGGGTTCAAAGGGAACAGGTACTTCTTCTACCTCATGGCCCAGCGACAGCAGCAGCCGGGCGGCCTTTTCTACGGCCCGGACACAGTCAACATCCACCTTATGCCACGACAGCGGGTGCTGGGTAGTAAAGCCAATGCGGAGTTTTCCGGTGGCGGTACCGACTTCCTGAAGGTAAGGGCGCTCGGGAGCCTGAACCACAAACGGGTCACCGGGCGTATAGCCATTCAGCAGGTCAAGCAGGAGCGCGCTGTCGCGTACCGTACGGGTAACGGAACCATTGACCACCGCCCCTCCCCAGGCCTGCCCCACCAGGGGGCCCAGCGATATGCGGCCACGCGTGGGCTTGAGGCCAAAAAGACCGCAGCAGGAGGCCGGAATCCGGATAGAGCCGCCGCCGTCCGAAGCGGTGGCCGCCGGTACTATACCCGCCGCTACCGCCGCCGCCGACCCGCCACTCGACCCGCCCGTCGAGTAGTCAAGGTTCCAGGGATTACGAGCTGGCCCAAAAGCGGTAGGTTCGGTAAAGGGAGTCAGGCCAAACTCGGGGGTATTGGTCTTGCCGAAGAAAACCAGTCCGGCTTTCCGGCAGCGCTCTACGTAGTAGCTGTCTACGCTGGATACATACTTAAAATAAGCTTTGTTGCCTGAGCGCAAAGGCGTACCCGCCCAGTCCAGCCCCAGATCCTTGAGCAGGAAAGGTACCCCCCGCAGGGGAGCCTCCGCCGACAGCTCGTCTACCATTTTATATCCTTCTTCGTACAGCGGATGGATAATGGCGTTAAGCTTTGGGTTCAGGTTCTCGGCCAGTTTCCGGGCAATCTCCAGTAACTCACGCGGGGTCACCTCTCCCTGCCTCACGAGTTCGGCCAGCCCCATGGCGTCGTATTGGATGTATTCTGCGGTAGTCATAGTGGTTGATGAAGAAAGTACCTGCGTAGGGAAGCTTTTACCGTAACGGGGCCGACGCTGCCGCTATCTTGGAGTCGGCGGTACCGTAGTACAGCCACCAGCGCCCTTTGTACGGAACGAGCGCCTCCAGGAACGTTACGTTATTAACCTGCCCGGTTATTTCGTAGGGCTTATCGGGCTTCATAAAGTAACTTTTCGTTCGGTCGATAAGTTTATCGGGCTCTTCGGCACTGAACAGAAACTGCCCGGCGGCGTAAGTACCTTCGGGTAGTTGGATGGTACCCGTTTTGGCATCGTGCATGCTGTTATAAATCAGGACAATGCCCCGGGCCGTCAGAATAGCCGGCGGACCGGGTTCCAGCAGGCGGTTGTCAAACTGACCCGCCCGTACTTCGGCCACGGCTTTCAGCGACTTGTCGCCCCGGATCAGCGGGTACCAGTTAATGAGGTCGTCGGATACGGCTGCGTACAACTGCGGCTGGTCGCCCCAGTACATCCAGTACTTACCACTGATTTTCGTAGCTATCAGTTTATCGCCTACGCGCCGGCACACCACCGAGCCCGACTTGGACCAGTAGTCTTCGCCCCCGCCTTTGATAAAATTCTTGAACACAGGCCCGTGTTTCTGCCAGCTGAGCAGGTCTTGGGAGGTAGCTACGCACAGTCGGGCTTTGTCGCCATCGTAGGCGGAGTAGGTCATTACGTAGGTACCATCGGAGGTTTCGACCACACGCGGGTCTTCTACGCCTCCTTCCCACTCGTATTTTTTGTAAGCGTCGTTGTCCGGATAAAAAACCGGTTGGGGAAGGCGCTTAAAATGCAGACCGTCGCTACTGGTAGCGAGGCCAATGCGGGAGGTACCGTTGTATTTGCCCACGGTATCCTCGGCCCGGTACAGCAGGTATATCTTTCCGTTTCGGACTACGGCCGCCGGATTAAAAACATCCTTTTGTTCCCAGTGTACCGTTTCGCCCCGTACGGGGCAGTCGAAGGTAGCGGTAGCGCTGGGGGTAAGTACCGGATTGGCCTTATCGTGTTTGCGAAAAGGACCCAGTGTCCACGACTGCCCGAAGGCGAAGCAGGTACTTAGCGTAAAGAAAAACAACACTGGCAAACGCACGTAGAAAGTTTTCATAAGACGCTATTTCTTCAGATGGCTGATAAATACTTTACGGATATCTGAGCGGGGGTCTTCCCGGGCAGGGGTCACCACGGCTTTTACCCCGGGGTGGGTGGGCAGCAGGAAACTCATACCAAACTCTTTACCCGTCATCAAAAAGTCGGGTAGTACTACTTTGTAAGTACCCTGGAGGTCAAGCGGAGCGTCCGCTACCTGCCAGGTGCCGGTCGGCGGGTCGTAGCGGGCGTTGTGGTGGTGCAGAAAACCTCCCTTACCCCGGCTGAGCCGACCGGCCTCCAGTACTTTCTGAAGCAGGTCGCCAGTCATGGTTACCTGCGAAATTCCCCCTCCAAAAGGCAGAATACGTACAATGTCATACTGCGATATATCCTCTTGGAGTACGTCGTCCACGCGTACCGAGCCGCCGTTGAACAGGGCCAGGTCACTGCCCGGAAAGGCTTCATACATACTGCTGGCGATGGTGCTGGTCAGGACCGAGTGTTCGGTTCGTACCGTGGCTTCGCGCCCATCCCAGGGTACCGGGGTCGTGTATACTACCTCGTCGGGAGCAAACCCCAGTTCCCGGAAGCTTTCGGCGGCGATTTGCTGCCATTTGGCTACGACAGCCGCGGTTCGTGGCTCTTCGGGTACCAATTCGTTAATGGTTTTTAACCTTGATTTTACGCGGGCACTTTTGCGTCTGGGATTAACACGCAGCCGGTGAATGTACACCGTTTTGGCGTTAGCGTCGGCTTTGGCAATGGTTACCGGGCCTATCCGTTCCCTGATGTGATCGTGGTCGTGGCCGCCCATGATTAAGGTCAGGCCGGGAAACTGTTCGGCCAGGCGACGGTCATCGGCCATTTCCAGATGGGTCAGCGCCACTACTACGTCGCAGCGGTTTTTGAGATCTTCGTACTCCCGTCGCGCCGCTTCAAAGGGGTCGGTAACCTCCACAAAGTCTTTCTGCACCGGCAAGCACAGCGCAAACATTCCTACCCGCACCTGGCCATTATCCAGGATTACCGAGGTAGGAAAAGCGGCTCCATCCTTCGAGAAAGGCACGGTTTTATCCTGCTGCCGTAGCTGCATATTGGCAATAATCCACCTGAACCGGGACTCTTCGATACGCTTGCTGAGTACGGTGGGGGCTTCTTCATCGTAGTCAAACTCGTGGTTGCCAAAGGTAACGTACTCTACTCCCGCGCTGTTCATTACCTCCACCATTTGCCGACCCCGGATACGATCGCCCTCGTGGCGCAGAGTACCTATCACCGACGGACTCAGAAAATCGCCGGCGTGGACAAAGTAGGTACTCTCCGGATTTTTCCGGCGTAGCTCCTGGTTAATGTGGGCTACCCGGGCCATACCCCCCGCCTTGCCGTGATCCAGGGGAGCGATTTCGTATACATCATTGATATGAAGAAACGTAATGGTACGGCCCGACCGGCAGGCGGTGAAGAGCACGAGCGGTAGCCACGCAAGCAGTAAAGTAATTTTTTTCATGTAGGGCAATAGGTTGGCTAATAAGCGGGGCGAGACCTCATCCTTCCTCCTCTTCTTCGGTAAGTACGTAGGCCGAAGTAAGCCAGCGTTCCCGCTGAAGCGTAGCGCGGGCGTCGTCCAGTACGTTCAGCTGTACATTACCATTGCTGAAAGTAGTCATTTGCAGGCCAACAAAAGAGAGCGCCTCGTTGAGCCGGGCCTCCAGCGGCGTATTCGTCGTGATACACTCCTGCCAGTACCAGTCAAGGGGCTGTTCGGCTACTTCTTCCACAATAGCTTTGTAGTCGTCGAGGGTGTAGCCCACAAACGGCTTGCCGAACCGCTGCCACAGCAGACGCATGACGTCATCAATCGACCGCGCGTGGTTATGCTTTTTGCGCAGGTACAGGTCCAGGATCATCGCCACGAGCGCGCCTTTGTGGTACACCGACACCTTGCGCCGGGGAATACCTTTCTCGTAGCCATCCAGCCACAGGTCCAGCGACGACTCTATCAGCGACTGCGAAGCCCCGGCGCTGTGTTCAAAATGCCGCTTCATGTATACCTGCAGCTCCTTGAAGTAGGCTTCGTCGTTAAAAACCCCCGACCGCCTCAGGAACAGGTCGCCGTAGTAGGTAGTACATCCTTCGGCCACAAAGCAGGTCGGAAAATAATTTTCCCGGGTAAAATCGTAGGGCAAAAGCTCAGCCGGACGAATCCGGATAATGTTCCAGGCGTGGAAAAGCTCGTGGGAACTGACCCCCAGCAGGTCGGTGTAGAGGCCTTCTCCTTCATCATCCGGCCCCAGCACTATCATGGTCGAGTTGCGGTGCTCTACCCCGTGGTAAAAGGCCGTGGGCAGAATCAGGTTCAGGAAGTGAAATTCTTTTTCGGGAAATTCGCGCATCATGGCTATTTGCTCGCGGGAAAAGCGGGCGAAGTCGGTCCGGATGCGCTTCCAGTTCGGGCGCAGGTTGCCGTACATCCACACGTGAAAGTGTACGCCGCCTTCCTCGTACTGCTCGTGCTGCAGGGAATCCGAAGCCAGCAGCGGGCTATCAACCAGCTGATAAAAATCTTCTGCCCGCAGGCTGTGCTTTTCTACCTGGGGCATACCGCAAGCTACTTCGTAGCCATCCGGCAGGGCCAGCTCAATCCGGCACGGTTCGTCTATACGTCCTTCGGTATAAAAACAAAAATTTATAAAGTTAAGGTACCAAAGGTCTTCGTCCACGTAGCTGCTGCCGGCGTTCTGAATATTGGCGTAAAAATTATAGCTGATTACAACCTCCTGCTCCCCCGTGGTATCTATTAGCCAGCGATCTTTGGTAACTTTGCGGAACGACCGGAGCTGGCCCGAACCTCCCTGTACTTCCAGGCGTTGTATGTATTTGGCAAAATTCTGGATTTCGTAGCGACCGGGACGCCAGGCGGGAAGTTGTACTTCAATGGACTCGCTTTGAATTGCCGGGATAGTGTAACGTATCTCTATAAAGCGAGAAGCCGGATCGGCTACGGAAATTTGGTATAACATGGGCAAGGGGGTTCGGAAAATGTCCGCTCAGTCTAATTCGGGTCCGGTTAATAAACCAAACAGTTTATTGAATTCGTTACTACTAATCAGTAAAAATAGCAATCCTTTTTAAAATGAAAAGATTTATCCCCATATTAATAGTAATAGTAGCCTTTGGCGCAACCCACAACGAGGTCATAGCTCAGAACGAAGAGTATTATAAAATAGACAGTACCCGTAACGAACGCCCGCGTCGCCCAACCGATACCTCGACCCCTGTACCTCCGGTGGTAGAGGAGCAACCGCAACAGGACGGGGTACCGCCCCTGAGTGAGCGTATCCGACTGGGTGGCAGCTTTGGCCTGGGTTTTGGTACTGTTACCAATATTAACCTCTCCCCCATGGCGGGTCTTCAGCTTACCGATAAACTGGTAGGAGGGGTGGGCGTAACCTACATGTGGCTGTACTCACGCCGCCTGGGCGTCAACAACAACTACTACGGCGGGCGTACCTTTCTGATGTACTCCATCCTGCCCATGATAACCCTGCAGGCCGAATACGAGGGTATGAACGTTCAGTACTACAACCCCACCGAAAGACGGAATCAACGCATGTGGATTGGCTCACCCCTGGTAGGAGGCGCTTACACCCAGCCCCTCGGAGGCCGTTACACCCGGGCCGTACACATGACTCTGCTCTATAATCTCAACCATCAGAATCAGCTGAACCCTTTCACCGGCCGCAATATTTCTCCCTATATCAGTCCTTTCGTATTCAGAATTACGTTCCTTTAAGCTACAGCCGGAGCTAAGTACCTGATTCAGTTCTATGAATTAGCCCTGCTGGTTCCGTACCTTTGGCCCTTATTTTAAAGTACTACTACTATACTATGGAGAATCCGGTTTTGATTTTTGGCGCAGGAAGCATCGGTAACCAGGTCTACGATATTTTTCGTCGCAACGGGGTGCTGATCTACGGCTTTCTGGATGATAATAAAGAATTACAGGGGAAAGAAATAGGCGAGGCAAGCATATTAGGTGACACCGACGACGGCGGCTTTCTGAAGGTCATCGGTTCCAAGTGCGAAGCCTTTGTGGCCGTTGGCGAGCGGGTTGTACGCGAGCAGCTGGTGGAAATGCTCAATGAGCGCCGCAAAACCATGCCCGTCAATGCCATTCATGACAAAGCTGTCGTATCAGAATTGGCTTCGCTGGGGCACGGCAATCTGATCGCCGCGCAGGTTTCGGTGGCCGCCAGTACGCAGATCGGCCACCACTGTCAAATCCAGACCGGGGCCATACTGGAAACTTTTGTGCAGGTCGGCGACTTTGTGAATATAGGGCCGGGAGCGATTATCAATGATCGCGTAGCCATCGGGAACGGCGCTTTCGTAGGTTCGGGCGCCATTCTGGTAGCGGGGGTCCAAATCGGGAAAAACGCCCGGATCGGGGCCGGTTCGGTAGTTATTGAGAATGTATCCGACGGAGCTACGGTATTTGGTAATCCGGCCAAAAAATTATAGACATAAAGTTTCAGGGGGCAGTAAGACAATAAATTAGCAGTCAAGCTTTTTAATTATTCTGAAAGCCCTTATCTTTGCAGTCCTTTTTGCGGAAAGTAGTGAAAGAGCTAGCTAAATATAACATAGACATCTACGGTTTGGAAGACAAACGGTATGTCTACGACTTTGAGTCCGGCGACGCGTTTTTTGAAGAAATGCAGCAGGATGTCATACAGCACGGCCATTTCCGGGCTCAGGTGACGCTGGACAAGTCGGCTACGATGGTGCAGTTGCAGTTTCAGGTGGTGGGTAGTGTAGAACTAACCTGTGATCGTACGCTGGATCCGTTCGATGAACCTGTGGATACCCAGGGGCGTCTGATTCTTAAATTTGGGGATTATGACGAAGAGCTTACGGAGGAGATAGAAATTATTCACCGTAACACCACCCGGATCAACGTTGCCCGTTATATTTTTGACTTTATCGTGCTGTCTCTGCCCATGAAAAGGCTTCACCCAAGCTTGCGTGCCGCGGAAAAAAACGACGAAGACGATGAGCCGGAGACACTGGTTTACAGCTCTCTCCCGGATACGGAAACCGACCCGGAAGAGGAGACCGGTACCGACGAAGGCAATGATACAGAGGTTGATCCGCGTTGGGAAGCATTGAAAAAATTAAGAGGAAAGTAATCATAAACGAACAATAATAAATCAGAGGTATAGATCATGGCACATCCGAAACGAAGACATTCGAAGACCCGCCGCAACACCCGCAGAGCGCACGATTTCCTGACTGGTAAGCAACTAGGCGTGGATTCTACAACAGGAGAAATCCACCAGCTTCACCGCGCTCACGTACACGAGGGTAACCTTTACTACAGGGGTAAAGTGGTGGTAGAAAACTACGCTAAAACGGTCTAATTCCGTATGTTAGCACCCATGGATTTCGCAGCAGCCGTATAAAAGTTGTTGCGAAATTCTTTTTTACTCCGGCGCAACTGCTAATTTTACACCCACGATTTCCTTTTTTTTAGCCAATTAAAAGAGTGTAAATGAAAATTGCAGTAGATGCTATGGGAGGCGATTTTGCCCCGCAAGCAATAGTAGAAGGGGTAATAATGGCAACTCCTGAGCTCCCCTCCGACGCACGTATTGTACTGGTCGGGCGGGAGGAAAGTATCCGGGAAATATTATTAAAGCATAATTTTGAGTCGCCGGTGGTAGAAATTGTCCATGCCGACGACATAATAGAAATGGGCGAGCACCCCACGAAGGCGCTCTCACAGAAACCCAATTCCAGCATTGGAGTTGGGTTTAAGCTTTTGAAAGAAAAAGCCGTCGATATCTTTTGCAGCGCCGGCAATACCGGCGCCATGACCGTAGGAGCACTGTTCAGCATCCGGGCCATTGAAGGTATCATTCGTCCGGCCATTGCCGGATTTGTGCCCCAGATAAGCGGAGGTCACGCTATTATGCTGGACATTGGAGCCAATGCCGACTGCAAACCCGAAACCCTGGCCCAGTTTGGTGAAATCGGTTCTCTCTACGCTCAGCACACCTTACAGCTCGAGCGCCCCCGGGTAGCCCTCATGAACATAGGAGAAGAGGAACAGAAAGGCTCTTTGGTAGCCCAGGCAGCTTACCCACTCCTAAAAGACAACAAGCGCATTAACTTTATTGGAAATATTGAAGGAAAAGACCTTTTTACCGACAAAGCCGATGTTATCGTAACGGATGGTTTTACGGGAAATGCGCTGTATAAGCTCGGGGAGTCCCTGTACGACCTTTCTAAAAGCCGGGGGTTTCAGGATGACTTCATCGATAAAACCAACTACGAGGCAATTGGCGGAAGCCCCATTATCGGGGTCAATGGTAATGTTATGATCGCCCACGGCATCTCTTCGCCCGTAGCCATCAAAAACATGCTTTCCTGGGCGTATAAACAGGTGCAGGCCAACGCCCACGCTCATATTACCCAGGCTCTGGCCTGACGAAGAAGGGTAGCCAGGTGGTAGTGGGCGGCTTCGTTCCTTGTGACACAAGCGCACCACCGCGCCCAAAGAAGATACGATATTGCAATTAAAAAGTAAGCCCGGTTGCTGTTTTCATTACCGGAGGAGCAACTAATAAAATTTCTTGATGAAGCACCCTGGTGCCTGATCATACTTTTCATCAAAGCCTATAAGGTTTTGTAAAAGCATGTAAAATACCATGACCCACGTAAAAGCCTCTATCACAGGTGTACACGGATACGTTCCTGACTACGTCCTGACCAATGCCGAATTAGAAGAAATGGTGGACACTAATGACGAGTGGATCGTCAGCAGGACGGGCATCAAGGAAAGGCGTATTCTGAAAGGGGAAGGCCTGGGCAGTTCCCACATGGGAGCCGAGGCAGTAAAAGGGCTTCTTGCCAAAACCAATACCCAGCCCCAGGAAATAGATCTGCTGATCTGTGCGACCACCACCCCCGATTATGTGTTTCCGTGTACCGCTAACCTTATCTGCGATATGGTGGGAATCCGCCAGATTGGGAGTTTTGATATCCAGGCCGCCTGTTCGGGATTCCTTTATGCCCTGACCATTGGTTCGCAATTTGTTGAAACCGGTAAGTACAAGAAAGTAATAGTGGTGGGCGCGGATAAAATGTCGGCCATTACTGACTATACCGACCGCACCACCTGTGTCCTGTTCGGAGACGGAGCCGGGGCCGTACTGCTGGAAGCCGATGAAAACGGCTATGGTATACTTGACTCCCTCATTCGGTCGGACGGGATCGGGCAACCTTACCTGCACCAGAAAGCCGGAGGTAGCCGTTACCCGCCCACCCACGAAACTATCGAGAAACGCTGGCACTACGCTTACCAGGACGGTCCGCAGGTATTTAAATTTGCAGTTAAAAACATGGCCGATGTGTCCGCCGAAATCATGGAGCGGAATGGACTGAAGGGAGAGGATGTGGCGTGGCTGGTTCCGCACCAGGCCAACCGCCGGATCATTGAGGCTACGGCCAACCGGATGGGAGTAGGTATAAATAAAGTTATGATGAATATCCATAAGTACGGCAACACCACCGCCGCTACCATTCCTTTGTGCCTCTGGGATTACGAGTCCCAGCTCCACAAAGGAGATAACCTGGTACTGGCCGCCTTTGGGGGTGGCTTTACGTGGGGATCTGCCTACGTGAAGTGGGCGTATTAAAGTACTTGGGCTTCATTTTCAATGTAAGAAGAAGCTGAACAACAACAGCATAAAAAGTATAAAAACCAAGAAAGCTGGCTACCAATCAGCCACCAAACATTTTCCAAATTATATTACTTATTAACTACTAGCATGGCAACGACTGCAGATATCCGTAATGGATTAGTGATTGATTTTAATAATGATTTGTACCAGATCATTGAATTTCAACACGTCAAGCCCGGAAAAGGCAACGCGTTTGTACGTACAAAAATAAAAAGCCTTACCTCCGGCAAGGTACTTGACAATACGTTTTCGTCGGGTGCTAACATTACTCCGGTTCGGGTAGAGCGCCACAAATTTCAGTTTTTGTACAAAGAAGAAGCAGGCTATAACTTCATGAATACGGAGACCTTTGAACAGATTCTGCTGAATGAGAAGCTGATTGAAGGAGCCAACCTGATGAAAGAAGGGCAGGAAGTTGAAATATTGATGAACACCGAAAACGACACCCCCCTTACCTGCGAACTACCCGCTTTTGTGGAGCTGGAAGTAACCTACGCCGAGCCGGGCTTGCGGGGTGATACCGCCAACTCACCCAAAAAATCGGTGGAAGTAGAAACCGGCGCTACCATTATGGTACCTTTGTTTATTGAGCAGGGCCAGCGGATCAAAGTAGACACCCGTACCCTGGACTACGTAGAAAGGGTGAAGTAATAATACTAACCAAAAGGCGGGCATACTAAGTACCAATGGCTCAACCGCCTCACTTTTTCTTTCAAAACTGGTTTAAAATACGACTATATGGAAACCAAAGAAATTCAGAAGCTTATTGACTTTATTGCCCAGTCAGGACTTGACGAGGTGAATATTGAAACGGCCGATTTAAAAATAAAAGTAAAACGCTACGGTACTCCATCGGTAGCGGCTTCACCGGCTCCGGCTGTTCATACTGCTGCTGCTGCACCCGCCGCGGCCGCTCCGGCACCTGCCGCACCCGAAGCTAAGCCTGCTGCCTCAGAAGAATCGAAGTACATTACCATTAAATCCCCCATGATCGGTACCTTCTACCGCTCTTCCAGCCCCGAAACACCGGCGTTGGTTAACATCGGGGATGAAATAAAGCCCGGAAAAGCAGTCTGTATTATTGAGGCCATGAAGCTCTTCAACGAAATCGAGTCCGAAGTAGGGGGCCGGATCGTGAAGGTACTGGTCGAGAATGCTACCCCGGTGGAATTTGACCAGCCGTTGTTCTTGGTAGAACCCGTCTGATAGCTGAGTCTGGCCCCTGTCAGATACTGACTACCTGGAAAGGGGAGGAGTAAGTAAAACAATTGGTCACTGATCAATGACAACTGTTAATTGAAATAAATCGTGTTTAAAAAAATACTCATAGCCAACCGAGGTGAAATAGCCCTGCGTATTATCCGGACGTGCCGCGAGATGGGCATCAAGACGGTAGCGGTGTATTCGACTGCCGACCGCGACAGCCTCCACGTTCGTTTTGCCGACGAAGCGGTATGTATTGGTCCCCCGGCCAGTCGCCAGTCTTACCTCAGCATACCCAATATTATATCCGCCGCCGAAGTAACCGGCGCCGACGCCATTCACCCCGGCTACGGATTCCTCTCCGAAAATGCGGAGTTTTCGCAAATATGCGCCGATTACGGTATTAAATTCATTGGGGCTACGGCTGAGCAAATCAACAGCATGGGCGACAAGGCTACGGCCAAAGCTACCATGCGTGCCGCCGGCGTACCCGTAGTACCCGGGTCAGATGGCCTGCTGGATTCGATAGAGCAGGGCAAAAAACTGGCCGCCGACATGGGCTACCCGGTTATTTTGAAAGCTACTGCCGGTGGGGGCGGGCGCGGTATGCGTATTGTCAACAAACCTGAAGAATTTGAAAAAGCCTGGAACGACGCCCGCACCGAGTCGGGTGCCGCCTTTGGCAACGACGCGCTCTACCTCGAAAAATTTGTCGAAGAACCCCGGCACATTGAGATCCAGATCGTAGGTGACCAGTACGGAAAGGTATGTCACCTGTCGGAGCGTGACTGTTCCATCCAGCGCCGTCACCAGAAGCTGGTCGAGGAAACTCCTTCCCCCATTATTACGTCCGAACTTCGGGAGCGCATGGGTGAGGCCGCCGTTAAAGGCGCGCAGTACATCGGCTACGAAGGTGCCGGTACGGTGGAGTTTCTGGTAGATAAGCACGGCGACTTCTTCTTTATGGAAATGAATACCCGTATTCAGGTAGAGCACCCCATTACCGAGGAAGTTACAGATTTTGACCTGATTAAGGAACAAATAAAAGTAGCGGCGGGCGAGCCTATTTCGGGCCGTAACTATACGCCTAAGCTATTCTCAATGGAGTGCCGGATCAACGCCGAAGACCCGGGCAACGGTTTTCGCCCCAGCCCCGGCAAAATCACCAACCTGCACTTCCCGGGTGGCCACGGTGTACGGATCGACAGCCACGTGTACAGCGGCTATACCATACCGCCTAACTATGACTCCATGATCGCCAAGCTTATTGTGACCGGGCAGTCGCGGGAGGAAGTAGTAACCCGGATGAAGCGGGCCCTGCAGGAATTTGTTATTGAAGGAATAAAAACGACGATTCCGTTTCATATCAAGCTTATGGAAGACGCGGGCTTCCGCTCCGGCAACTTCACCACGAAGTACCTCGAAAGCTTCGATTTCACCGATTTATAATCTGACACAATAGTACCTCATTACGAGCCGGACCTTTATAAGGGTCCGGCTTTTTTGTTCATCCCGTTACCTTAGTTTACTACCAACCAAACGTTATTGAATAAATGTACCTTCATTAAAAAATCTCTTTGTTCAATGACAGGCCGGAAAATTAATTACATAGCCCTTACTATCCATCTTCCGGCATAAACCGGGAAGAAGTCTGAAGATGAAAAATAAAGTAGTAACAATTTTCTTAAATTTGACTTGAATGGAAAGTATGTGATGCCCTACCTACCGTAGAGTCATCACTAAATTTTGAATTATGTCGCATTTTTTCGATCATCTTATAAATGAATTTGACTTACCTCTCCGGAATCCGGTACTGGTATTTTCTTTGATCTTATTTATCATACTTCTTTCTCCCATTTTACTCCGCAAATTCAACATCCCCGGCATTATCGTCTTGATTCTTTCGGGTGTTGTAATTGGTCCAAATGGATTGAATCTGCTCGCTAAAAGCTCGGCCGTTGACTTGTTTTCTACCATTGGTCTGCTTTATATCATGTTTATTGCGGGTCTTGAATTAGACATGGCCGAATTCAGGACCAATCGAAACAAGAGCTTGGTCTTTGGTTTTTTCACCTTTATAATTCCATTGAGTATTGGCTATCCGGTATGTCATTACCTGCTGGGGTATGACTTCAATGCCAGCATTTTGACGGCCAGTATGTTCGCCACCCATACCATGGTAGCCTACCCCATTGTTAGCCGCTTAGGTATTGCCACCAACCAGGCAGTAGCGGTGACAGTGGGAGGTACCATCCTTACCGACACCGCCGTACTGATTATCCTGGCGGTTATTATTGGCTCAAGCGAGGGTAGTCTGACGCAGGAGTTCTGGATTACCCTGGGCATATCCCTCGCTATTTTTTCGGCAATCATGTTCCTGCTCATTCCCCGCATTGCCGAATGGTTCTTTCGCAAGCTGGAAGCCGAAAAGCACTCCCATTATATTTTTGTTTTGTCGGTTGTTTTCTTTGCCGCCTTCCTGGCCGAAGCCGCCGGTGTTGAACCCATCATAGGTGCTTTTGTGGCCGGACTAGCGCTCAACCGTCTAATTCCCCGCTCTTCGGCTCTGATGAACCGGATTGATTTCATAGGAAATGCCCTGTTTATTCCTTTTTTTCTGATTAGTGTGGGGATGCTGGTAGATATATCGGTTATTTTCAAAGGACCGGTAGCTTTGATTGTCGCGGGTACTCTTTCCGTTGTGGCCCTGACCGGAAAGTGGCTGGCTGCTCTTTTTACCCAATTTTTTTTCAAATACAGTACTGCCCAGCGTCAGCTGATATACGGACTGAGCAGCGCGCACGCGGCGGCTACCCTGGCGGTTATCCTGGTAGGCTACCATGCCGATATTCTGGATGAAAACATCCTGAATGGTACCATCATTCTGATTTTGATTACCTGTGTCGTTTCTTCTTTCGCTACGGAGAAAGCGGCTAAAAAAATAATATTTTCGGCAGAAAACGAAACAACGATTGACATCAGCGTTAGTGGTACCAGCGAACATATACTGCTGCCCATAGCCAATATCAATAACTTTGAGAAACTGCTGGACTTTGCCATTCTTATCAAAGACAAAAAATCCAGCCACCCGATCTCGCTCCTGTCGGTTGTACCCAACGATGAGGAAGCAGAACTTAACGTAATCAGGGCCAAAAACAGTCTTGCCACCTTTATCAGGCATGCCTCGGCGGCTGAAATGGATGTAAATGTTCTTGCTACCATTGATCATAATATAGCCAGGGGCATTGCACGTACTTCCATTGAAATCATGTCGGATATTCTGGTGCTGGGCTGGCCCCAGCGTTCCGGACTTATTGACCGGATTTTCGGGGAAAAAATATACAGCATCATTAATAGCGCGGATAAAACTACTTTTATCTGCGACTTTGTGCAGCCTCTGGCCATTCACAAAAGAATGCTCCTTACATCTTTGCCCATGTCGGAGCTCGAAAACGGGTTTAGCCTTTGGCTTTCGAAAATGATAAAATTGTCACAGGAACTATCCATTCCGGTACTGTACTACTGCAATCAGGCTACCCAGGAGTCGGTAAATCGTAATCTAAAGCAACTTCAGCTAAATATCCAGATCGACTTCCGGGTATTTAATGACTGGAACGATTTCGCCGTGCTATCAGAAAAAATTCAGGATGGGGATCTTTTTGTTTTTACGTCTGCTCGCAAAGGCTCCGTTTCCTACCTGAACGCACTGGATAACCTGCCCTTTAAAATGCAGCGTTACTTTGGAAGTATAAGTAAAATACTTATTTACCCGCACCAGAATAATTTACGGAATCGGGTGGGAGGTTTCCGGACCGTTCACACAAGCCCGACAAATGTAGGTCGTTCTACCATTAAAAAAATTGGAGAGAATTTTAACAAGATTCTAAAACCAGAGAAAATTAATGAAAAAAAAGATTTCTAAATATTTAGATCTGGAAAGTGATATTGAAGACTATGACCGTATTCATGAAACTATTGAGAGGGATATAAATTTTAAGGGTACCAATCTATGGATTTTGTCCTTTGCTATCATTGTGGCTTCCGTAGGACTCAATATGAATTCTACCGCCGTAGTGATAGGCGCTATGCTTATATCTCCGCTCATGGGGCCTATCAATGGTATGGGCTATAGCATTGCTACCTACAACTTTCCTTTGTTTCGCCGGGCCTTCAACAATTTTGTTTTTGCCGTCGGCGCCAGTCTACTGGCCTCTACGCTGTACTTTGCCATAAGTCCGGTATCTACGGCCTATTCGGAACTACTGGCCCGTACCAGCCCTACCATCTACGATGTAGTCATTGCTTTGTTTGGTGGTTTGGCTGGTATTGTGGCTATCAGCAGCCGGTTCAAAGGGAATGTTATTCCGGGGGTAGCTATCGCTACGGCCCTGATGCCGCCCCTGTGTACGGCAGGTTATGGACTGGCTACCGGCCAGTTTACCTACTTCTTCGGCGCTTTTTACCTTTTTATGATCAATACGGTTTACATCGCTATTTCATCAATCGTAATTTCCCAGATCCTGAAATTTCCCATCAGGACGGTCGTGGAGGATGCCCAGAAAAAGCGGATAAACCGCTGGATTACGATTGTAATAATTTTCACCCTTATTCCGAGTATTTATTTTGGATATGAGCTGGTTCAGCGCGAACGATTCAATGAGAACGCCGGTCGATTTGTCAGGAGTGTCGGCGTATTTGAAGGTAACTATTTGCTAAATCAGGAGATTAATCCGGCCAATAAAACCATTCGGCTTACCTACGGTGGCAGTATGATTACGGACGGTCAGCGGAGTATGATAGCGAAGAGAGCCCGGGATTTTTTTATTCTGGATACGCAGCTTCAGATCGAGCAGGGGTTTTCGTTTGCCAACGAAAGAGAAAACATCAACGAAATTGACAAACTAAAAGGAGAAATAAACCGCCTTACCATGCTCTTGAGCCGGAAAGACTCCTATAATGACAGCCTCCAGACCCGGATGGCTCTGGGCAAGCAGCTACTGCAGGAAATAAAGCCACTCTATCCTCAGATCGTTTCCTGTTCCTACGCCGAAACCCGGGTTTATAATGATAAATCATCCAAGTTCGAGACCATTGCGCTGGTGGTATTTGAAACCGATAAAACAGTGGTGGCCAATGCCGATAAAACAAGAATAAACAACTGGTTAAAGAGACGGCTCAACACTGAAGCGGTCAAATCTTACTTTGATACCTGAGGGATAAAAACCTTATCCATTCTTATTTATGGCTTTCTTCGGCGGGTAGGGTAAAATCGTGATCCGGTTCGCTTTATTCACCGACACGAGGTACGTTCGCCTCGCCCGCTTAAACCCTTCTTCCTGAATGAATGTACTGCACTGGACGGATTACGTCGTCTTTTTTCTCTATTTCATAGGCGTAAGTACCTATGGCTACTGGGTTTACCAACGAAAAAAAAGTACTGAAGTCAACACCAAAGATTTTTTCCTGGCCGAAGGCTCCCTTACCTGGTGGGCCATCGGTGCTTCCCTTATCGCCTCCAATATTTCGGCCGAGCACTTTATCGGGATGTCGGGCTCGGGCTTTGCTATGGGTCTGGCCATATCGTCGTACGAGTGGATGTCGGCGGCGGCGCTGGTGGTGGTAGCGGTGTTTTTTATACCCGTGTACCTGCGCAACAAGATTTACACCATGCCGCAGTTGCTGGCGCAACGCTACAATGACACCGTAAGTACCATTATGGCGGTTTTCTGGCTGCTGCTCTACATTTTTGTCAACCTTACGTCTATTCTGTACCTGGGAGCGCTGGCAGTTGAAACCATTTCGGGCATTCCGTTCCTGTACTGCATGGTGGGCCTGGCGTTGTTTGCCATTTTTATTACGCTGGGCGGGATGAAGGTTATTGGCTATACCGACGTGGTACAGGTAGTCGTACTGGTACTGGGCGGGCTGGTAGTTACCTACCTGGCCCTGAACATGGTATCAGATGAGTTTGGCGGACAAAGTGCCTGGGACGGCTTCGGAATTTTACGCCAGGAGGCCGACACGCACTTCCACATGATTTTTGACGAGCGGCACAAGTACTACTACGAGCTGCCGGGCCTGTCCATTCTGATCGGGGGTATGTGGATCAATAACCTCAACTACTGGGGCTGTAACCAGTATATCATTCAGCGGGCGCTGGGGGCCGACCTGCCCACCGCGCGGGCGGGTATCCTGTTCGCCGCGTTTCTTAAGATTATGATTCCGGTGATTGTGGTGATACCCGGTATTGCCGCCTATGTACTTTACCAAAACGGCTACTTTCAGCAGGAAATGCTCGACGCGGGCGGTGTTGTCAAACCCGACCACGCCTACCCTACCCTGATGAACCTGCTGCCTCGTGGCCTTAAAGGCCTCGCCTTCGCCGCCCTGACGGCGGCCATTGTAGCCTCGCTGGCGGGCAAGTGCAACAGTATTTCTACCATATTCAGTCTGGACATTTACCGCAAATTTTTTGACAAGAACGCCTCCGAGCGCAAAATTGTGTGGGTGGGGCGGCTGGCCGTATGGGGTGCCTTTGCCATTGCTTTGGTCATTACCCCCCAGCTCCGGCACCTCGAGCAGGCCTATCAGTTTATTCAGGAGTACTCCAACTACATTACGCCGGGCGCTTTTGCCCTGTTTTTTTTGGGTATATTCTGGAAGCGGACTACCTCCCTGGCGGCCATGTGGGCAGCTTTCCTGACGTTGCCGCTGTCCATTCTGTTTAAGTCCATGCCAGTGGTACTTGATGCTCTACTGGGAATTCAGATTAACCCCATCCCTTTCCTGGACCGCACGCTATGGGTATTCTGTATACTAGTAGCCTTGATGGTGGCCATTTCCCTGGCTAAAAAAGAAGATCAGGCCGAAGGCAAAACCCTGGAGGTACATACAAGCATGTTCCGGGTTTCGCCCATGTTCATAGTACTATCAATTCTGATTGGCGGGATACTGGCGGCGCTGTATACGGTATTCTGGTGAGTTGGTCCGTTGTATCTGGAAGATGAAACTGGCAGGTAAAGACTTTATTTCTTGGTACTGAAACCCGGGAAAGGTTAAGTATAAAAAATTACTACGACCTATTCAGCAATCCGGATAAAGCCCTCTGCCACATATCCATATACTACCTATTACCTGGTCTGCTGAGGCTTTGGTAAGGGGTGTAACTCTTTTTTCTTTAATCGGTTTAAATTTTTTTTAAAATAAATTTAAATACAGTAGTATACAGAGTACCATGTCAACTTCTTAAACATAATGACAGGGAGTATCTATACCTGTTGTTTCAGTTACTAGCATTCCGCTTACCGCATACCTGTTCTACATTCCAAAAAAATTCAATATCAGAGTAAAGAATTCTGTAGCCTGAAGTCAGCCATTCAGACTACAGGGATATTACAGAGCTACTGTATGTTCTGCTGTGCCTGCTGCGTACGCAGTAAGGATTATTGTGCTACTCTTAAATAATTCAATTAATCCATTTTTTATACTATGAAAGAACAAGTACACAATCAAAATGTACTAAAAAGGATCACCCGGACCTCGGCAACTCAGCTTGTGCTCTCCCTGTTGATCCTGGGTACTGCCAGCGCACACGAGAAGGCGGTAGTGAATCACTACGCAGTAGATCGCCTATCGGTAACGGATTCTGGTCCGGAATCTCCCAAGCGTCTGGTTTCCGGTAAGGTAAGTGACGAAACAGGCAGTGGGCTGCCGGGGGTGAGCGTGGTCATCAAAGGGACAAGCCGCGGTACTACCACGAATGCGGACGGGGAGTTTCAACTGGATATACCTACGGACAACACATCGCTTGTGTTCAGTTTTGTAGGTTATACCTCCAAAGAAATAATAGTAGGGAGCCAAAGCACCATTAATGTAAGCCTCGCCATAGAAGACAAGGTACTTAATGAGGTAGTGGTAGTGGGGTACGGTACCCAGCAGAAAGTAAACCTCACAGGTGCCGTGGGTGTAGCCGACGCCGAACGCCTCGAAAATCGCCCTATTGCCAACGCAGGGGAAGGTTTGCAGGGTGTAATTCCCAACCTTAACGTATCCATTCGGAATGGCGATCCATCACAGTCGCCTCAGTTCAATATCCGGGGCTATGAATCAATTAACGGTGGTGCCCCCCTGATTCTGGTAGATAACGTGCCGATGGACATCAACCGTATTAACCCCAACGACATCGAGAGCATCAGCGTCCTGAAAGATGCCTCGGCGGCCGCTGTCTATGGTGCCCGTGCCGCCTTTGGAGTAGTTCTCGTGACTACTAAGAGTGGCAAAGCCGGCAAAATTCAGGTTAATTTCGGTTCACAGTTTTCGCTGGCCAAGCCGATTTTCAACATGGACGTCGTGACAGATCCTTACGAGTTTACGCAGGCGCGCAACGCTGCTAACATCCGCACAAATGGAAACCCCTCCTACGATGACGACTTTATAGCAGCTACTAAGAAATACTCTGATAATCCTATACCCGCCAATGAGTGGGGGGTAGTGAATGGCCGGCTTCAGTATTATGGCTACAATCGCTATCAAGAGAAGATCATGACCGACTACGCTCCTACCAACCAGCAGGACTTGTCGATTTCCGGAGGAAGTGATAAGTCAAAATTCTTCGTTTCGCTAGGGCGTTTCAGCAAGGATGGCTACTTGCGCATGAACAATGAGAAGTTTAAGCGGTACAATGTACTGATGAAGGCTGATTTCCAGGTTAATAAATGGCTAAACCTTGATGAAAAAATTATTTTCAACTCTCAGAATAGCGACAAGCCGCACTTTTATAACTGGGACGTTAACATCAACTCTCTGGCGCGGGTGAACCCTATTCAACCTATCCAATTTCCAGACCTGCCTCATTACGTCACTCCCGGCGACCGTGACCAGTATGCGCAGTATATCGGTAAGTACTTCGGGGGCACCAACTTCTTCCCCTATCTACAGGACGGAGGTCGCGAGACCTTCACCCGCAACGACATCTGGCTTACCCAGGGGGCTACGCTGACGCCGCTGCCAGGCCTAAAAGTAACGGGAAACTTCTCGTACAACATTTTTAACCAGATGTACCAGGATGTACAGAGCAAGGTGGACATTGTTGATACTGACCTGCTAGCAAAGAGTCCTGTAAGCAATGGATTCAGTGGCGACGACTGGATCGAGAACCGGACCTCCTACAATCAGTACTACGTCCTGAACGCCTACGCACAGTATACTTTGCAAAATACGGGCAAGCATAACATTACTTCCATGATTGGCTTCAACCAGGAGCGTGGACAGTACAGTTCAATCTACTCGCAGGCACGCTCGCTGATTACCCCGTTCGTGACCGATCTCAACGCAACGACCGGCGTGCAGCGAACCCAGGGAGGCAAATCGCACGTATCGCTGCGGGGGGTGTTCTACCGACTGACCTATAACTATGACGACCGCTATTTGCTGGAAGCCAATGGTCGTTACGACGGTACCTCCCGCTTTCCGCAGGATAGCCGCTTTGGATTCTTTCCTTCTTTCTCGGCGGGCTGGCGGATTAGCAACGAGAAATTCATGGCTGGTACCAACAGTTGGCTGGATAACCTGAAACTGCGTGCCTCCTACGGTACCCTGGGTAATCAAACCATTCAGAACCGAAACAACGGTAATCAGATTTATTATCCTTACATATCTTCAATGGGTACGGGGCAAGCCCCCTATATGTTCCAGGGGGCTGCTATTCCTTTTGTGTCGCCCGCCGGCTTGGTTAGCCCATCACTCACCTGGGAGTCAGTTACATCTAAAAATATCGGACTGGATATAACAATGCTTAAAAGCCGCCTCGACTTCTCTTTCGACCTTTACACCCGCGACACCAAGGACATGCTCATGAATGTGGATTATCCAGATATCCTGGGTACCAACGCTCCCCAGTCCAACTCCGCCGACCTGCGCACTAAAGGGTGGGAGCTATCTCTGACCTGGCGCGACCGGATCAAGACCGACTGGAGCTACGACGTGACGGTGGCTTTGGCTGATGCACAAGCTACGATCACCAAATTTGAGAATCCATCGGGAGCCTTACCTAACCCCGGACAAGGTATATTTTATGTAGGCCAGAAGCTCGGCGAAATCTGGGGCTACGAAACAATAGGTATTTTCCAGACTCAGGATGCAGTGAAGGCCGCACCAGACCAGTCGCGATTAGGTAATAACTGGCGGGCGGGCGACATCCAGTACGCTGACCTGAATGGCGACGGGATCATCAGCCCAGGCAAGAATACTCTGGCAGACCCTGGTGACCGCCGCATCATCGGTAATAGCTCTCCCCGCTACACCTTTGGGGTTAATACCAGCATTGCCTACAAAAATCTTCGCCTGACCGCATTCTTCCAGGGTATAGGACAAGCCGATTATCTGCCCGACAATGGTAACTGGACCTGGTTCTATCCATTTAACGCGGGCCACGTGGAGCGCTATTACATTACCGATACCTGGACACCAGAAAACCCCAACGCCTACTTTCCTGCCGCACATATTTCGACAAGCGACAAGAAGAACGTTCAGGGTCAAACGCGTTTTCTGCAAAATGCTGCCTATCTGCGTGCCAAAAACGTCACACTCAGCTACACACTTCCGGTGGCACTTAGCAATCGTATCGGTATGAGCCGGGCCCAAGTCTTTATCTCGGGCATGAACCTGTTTGAAATAACTAAGATCCGTAAACCGCTCGACCCAGAGTCTATTCAAACCCAAGTGATTGAATATCCTATGCAGCGTATCGGAACAGTAGGGATCAATGTATCATTCTAGAAAAAGTTAGTAGCTGTTAGCCATTATCTGCCAGCTTTCTATAGCACATTCAATTTATTGGACTTCTAATAATAATTTATGAAAAGCAATATTTTAAAATTCAGCTTTGCCCTGGGGGTAACCTTTCTGGTGAGCGGCTGCAACGACGAGTTTCTGGAGCGCTATCCCCTGGATCAAATCACCAACGAGACTTTCTGGAATTCTGAGAATGACCTCGCTGTGTATAATAACAGCATCTACAACATAGCCCGGAATGATGTAGCGGTTCCGATTATGATGGGCCATACAGAGGGTTTTAACAGCCATTTCGGAAACATCTACGCTCAGGATGAATTCTCGGATAACCTGGCTCCCCGCGAGCCCCGCCACGTGCGTTTTCAGCAGGTGCGGGCAGGAAAACACAATGTACCTTCCAATCCCGAGTGGTTTGGCTATCAGGGATGGAACTTCATTCGGGCTATTAACGTAGGACTGGAAAACTACAACCGCGCCCAGATCCCGCAGGCCGCCAAAGACAAGTACGCCGGAGAAGCACAGTTATTTCGCGGCTGGTTTTACGCTGAGAAAGTGCAAAAATTTGGGGATGTACCCTACGTCGATCGTTCACTCAATATTGACTCTGAGGAACTTTACGCCGCCCGCATGCCCCGTGCCGAAGCGATGAAGAAAATACTCGACGACCTGAACTTCGCTTCCACAAAACTCCCAAATAACTGGGGAGATGGTAACGCGCCCGGACGTCTTAACCGCTGGGCCGCACTGCTGGTAAAAGCCCGCCTGTGCCTCTATGAAGGTACCTGGAACAAGTATCACAACGCCGGCGATTCGAAGATGTGGTTGGAAGAAGCCGTCAAGGCCGCCAAAGAACTTATGGATAAAGGTCCCTACCGTCTGTACTCGACGGGCAATCCTGAGAATGATTATAATGCCTACCATCGGGTACTCGACCTGACGGGCAATCCAGAAGTAATTTACTGGCGAAAGTACAAATCTGGGGTGATCAACAATCACATTCAGTCCTATTTCAACTATACAGGTGGTGCTACTAAAAGCCTCGTGGAAGATTACCTCTGCACCGATGGATTACCCATTTCCTTGTCACCTCTTTATAAAGGCGATGAGCAGTTTGAGAATATATTCGAAAACCGTGACCCCCGCCTTCGCCAAACGGTGCTGCACCCTGCCGACACAAAAAAGTACAACTATCACCTGGGCGATGGGCGTACCTATCCCCGATTGCTGGGTATGCCGGGTGGAGGTTTACAGACTACTACCGGCTATCACATCATCAAGCATTACAATGCAGATGATATGATAGGGAAAGCGTTCAATACAGGCGAAACTCCTGCAATTACGTTACGATTTGCCGAAGCCCTGTTGATTTACGCTGAGGCACTGGCCGAGTTAGGCACTATCTCTCAGGGTGACCTCGACATAAGCATCAATAAACTGCGTGACAGGGTTAAAATGCCGCACATGACGCTGGGTAATATACCCGTTGATCCCCGCTACGCAAAAGATGGTATTTCACCGCTGATCGCTGAGATCCGTCGGGAGCGCCGTATTGAGCTATTTATGGAGGGCCATCGTTATACGGATCTTAAGCGCTGGAAGCAGGGCAAAAAACTGGAAATACCCAGTATGGGGATCCGCTGGAACGCGGATGCTCAGGCTCGTTTTAAAGGTACTAACATGAAAACGTCTATAGACCCTGTGTCAGGTAAAGAATATATTGATGTTTTCAAAGGCACCGACTTTGAAAATCCTGTATTCAACGAAGCCAAGCACTACCTATGGCCCATTCCGTTGAATACCCTGGCCCAGAACCCAGCCATTAAGCAGAATCCGGGCTGGGAATAAAAAGCATTTCGTTAAATTTGAAATCTACCCGAATAGTCTGAAAACGACTATTCGGGTAGATTTTTTTCTGGACTATCTATAACTTAGCCGACCAGCAGTACCTGATAAAGATCAGGCTGTTGCCGATTAATCAGATAGGTACCTGTCAACTGATCAGTACGCATTTCACGAATTGAAATACCGGGAAAACAATTCAAAATCAGGAAACAAATACCAATCTGTCCTCTTTTTTTCGTTAGTAAAGTACCATAGGGGTAATCCCATTTTTAATTGTCTTAGTATAAAACAAACGTAACCAGCCATGAAAAACGTGAAGTCTGTTTCAATATGGGCCATTATGCTGCTGCTGGGAAGCTTTGCTACTTCCTGTGTGTACCATAACCACCCACCCCGCCGCTACGACTACGGCTACCGGGTACCCCCACCACCCCCACGGGTAATAGTAGTACGTCCGGTACCGCCACCCCGGGTCGTATACCGTGACTCGCCCCGATACGACCGGCGCTACGAACAACGTAACGCCCCGCGTAATAACGGTAGACGCAACTACGAAAACAGAAGGCTGCGCAGCAACCGTAACTACAACGACGACCGCCGCTACGGCCGGAACGAGCGTTCGCGCGGACCACGCTGACAGCAGCCGAACAAATAGTAATGTAAGCCTGTTATGTAGGTCCAGTAAGTTGACTGGAATACAGCCTTTTGTATATCTTTACAAAAAACATTGCTTTACCGAACTATCCCTATGAAAACTACCGCAATAGACCAAAACGCGCCCCTGCAGAGTCTCGACGAATGGGAGGATGATATTCTGGAACGCTATCCGGAACCCAACACGCCTGCCAAAACCAAAGAGGAGTTCAGAAACTACGACGAACCGGCGCGGGATACGGTGCGGGAGTTTTACCGGCTAAACCATACCTACCAGACGTACGACTTCGTCATGGAAAAGGAGCGGGAATTCCTAAAATTTGACAAAAAGGAAATGCCGGTATGGGCGGCCTTCGACTTTTTGAATACGCTGGTTGACGACTCTGACCCCGATACCGACCTGGACCAGCTACAGCACCTGCTGCAGACCTCCGAGGCTATTCGGGCCGACGGCCATCCCGACTGGTTTGTGCTGGTAGGGCTTATGCATGACCTGGGTAAGGTACTTTGCCTGTTTGGCGAGCCGCAGTGGGCCGTAGTAGGTGATACGTTCCCGGTAGGCTGCGCGCATTCGGACAAGATTGTGTACCCTGAGTACTTCGCGGCTAATCCGGATACCTACGACGAGCGCTACAACACCAGGTACGGCGTGTATGAGCCTAACTGCGGGCTGCGCAACGTACACATGTCGTGGGGGCACGATGAGTATATTTATCAAATGATGAAAAATTATATTCCGGAAGAAGGTCTGTACATGCTGCGTTACCACTCGTTCTACTCACAGCACCGCGAGCATGCCTACGAGCACCTGATGGATGCGCACGACCACGAGATGTTCAAATGGGTGGATAAATTTAACCCCTATGATTTGTACTCGAAGTCGCCCGTTCCGCCCAACTGGCAGGAACTGCGTCCCTACTACGAAGACCTGGTAGCCAAGTACCTGCCAAAGACGCTTCGTTTTTAGGCTGACAGTGATTAGGTAGTCAGGCATTAGCTTTTCATAGCTATGCTACTTTATACGAGTACTTAGTAGTATTTTCCATAAGAAAGAGCGACCCGCTGGTACTTCCCGGCAGGTCGCTCTTTTTGTATTTACTTCACAAAGTACTCCCTCAGGTACTTGCAAATAAGTTTCCCAGTCCTTTTGTTTGCAGGCTGTTTCCGGTATCCTCCTTTTGTCTATCCATGTTAGCTGTTTCCATAATCATATACCTGCTGCTCAACCTTGGTATAGGTATGTGGGCATCGCGGCGGGTAACTACCACGCAGGACTTCATTCTGGCGGGGCGGCGGCTCCCGCTGGTACTGGCAGCCTCGGCTACCTTTGCCACCTGGTTTGGCTCGGAGACGATTATGGGCGCACCGGGCGAATTTATTAAAAACGGGGTACTGGGTATTATCGAAGACCCCTTCGGAGCGGCGCTGTGTCTGTTTCTGGTGGGAATTTTCTTTGCCCGTCGCTTCTACCGGATGAACATCATCACGTTCTGTGATTTCTTTCGGTTACGCTTCGGTCGGCCCGCCGAGCTGCTTTCGGCCCTGCTGATTATCCCTTCCTACTTCAGCTGGATAGCGGCGCAGCTTATAGCCATGGGTATTGTGTTAAAGGTTGTGCTGGGCTGGTCGCTCACTGACTGTATATTGCTTAGCTCGTTAGTAGTAATCCTGTATACGCTGATGGGCGGAATGTGGTCCATTTCCATTACCGATTTCCTGCAGACGCTCATGATTATCGGGGGGCTTGTTTTCGTGTCGGTAGTACTGTACCAGAAAGTAGGAGGACTAAGCCCCCTGATCAACCAGATGCCCGATGGTTTCTTCCGTTTTTATCCCGACTGGACTTTCAAGGGTTCGGTAGAGTACTTTGCCGCCTGGATTACGATTGGCCTCGGCTCCATTCCGCAGCAGGATGTATTTCAGCGGGTCATGGCAGCTAAGTCGGCGGACGTGTCGGTGCGGGCGTCGCTGCTGTCGTCCTTTATGTACCTGACCATCGCGCTGCTGCCTCTGTTCATCGGCCTGTGCGGGCACCTGTTGTATCCGGAGCTTGAAAAAGATTCGCAAATGATTATCCCGAACATGGTCCTTTTGCATACGGCCATGCCCCTGCAGATCCTGTTCTTCGGCGCCCTGGTATCGGCTATTCTGAGTACCACCAGTAGCGCTATCCTGGCCCCGGCGGCGGTACTGGGCGAAAACATTGTCAAGTTCTTTCGTCCCGACCTGTCGGACCGTCAGTTGCTGCTCGTCATAAGGGTAGGTATTCTGGCTATTACGGTAGTCTGTATCGTGATGGCTACTACCCGCGAAAGTATCTTTGAACTGGTTAGTGAATCGTCGGCCTTCAGTCTGGTGTCGCTGTTTGTACCCCTGGCGGCGGGCTTCTACTGGCAGCGGGCCAATTTGCTGGGTTGCCTGCTGTCCATGAGTGTGGGGCTGGTGGTGTGGCTGGCCTGCGTGTGGCTGGAAACAGAGTACCCGCCTATGATCTACGGTTTACTCGCCAGTATAGCCGGCATGGTTGTAGGGGTACTGGTGGGGAAAAAGACGGTACCGGAGCTGGTAGAGGAGTAGGTACATGATTGTTAACAATGGCGATTTTAGAAGTGAGCCGCCGAGTAAGCAACTACTCGGCGGCTCACTTTTGACTAATAAGACCTAATCTTGCGGCGTCCACTCCTTAATTGTCACCGTCACCTTGCCCCGCCGGGCAGTGTTGGGGTAGATGTAGGTGTTATGAGCAAGGTCAGCCTGGTAAATTTCCATGTTATTTATATCTATTCTTACCGAATCTGTATATACTTTACTTTCCTTAAAACAGGACGATTGTTTGTATTTAGCATCGAATGGAAAATCCGGACTTGAAAGGCATTCTACCCTTATATTGAGCTTACCATCGAAAGCACCTTCTACTTTCACTGTATACTTATTCCCAACCATAGGCACATGCCTGATTTGGTAAGCTTTGGTAAAATCTTCAAATACGTAGGTCTTATTAATATCATCGTGTCGCCCGCACCCAGGTACCCCTGCCAGCAGACCAAGCAGCAGGAGCTTAGTTACACAGGTTCGCATGGGTAGTTGGTTGTAAACTGCCAAATTGTTGTGTATCATTTTGTAATCGTCTTCCGGCTCCGTTGTCAATAGCTGTTTTTACGGCATCCAATAAAGTGGCTGTGGAGCTATCCGCTAATATACGGTTTCCGCGCCAGTATAGTAGGTATAGTCGCAGGGATCGCTTTCGGCAATCCAGCGATGAAACCTGACGCGCTCGCGGAGAAGAAGGAGGCATTACGTTAGCTTTTTGGGTACGGGTTCTTTTACTAGAAATACTCATGGAAAAAGAACCTCATCCTTCCTGGTCTTTTACCCGTCGTGGCTTTATGAAGTCCTCAGTAGGTCTGGCCGTTGCTCCGTTTTTTGGAGCCGAATCCAATCCAGTAGAGGTGTCTTCTCCTTTAATTCAACCTCCTGTGCCGGTTATGGATAGTTCACAAAGTATCATTGGCAACTACGGCAGCTGGGCCGCCGGACTGCGGGCCGATCCACCCAGGCTATCCCTGCGGGCCACACCCAAAAAGAAATTGAGCGCCTGGAAAAAGGAAGCTTTGCCTAAGGTAAAAGAACTGGTGGCGAGTGCAGCAATCAGCCAGGTACCTGCTGTGACAGTGGTGAAGCGGTATGTATACGATGGGCTGGAAATTGAAGAATTAGCGTGGCAACTACCCTACGGCCGACCTACCAAAGCCTTGCTCTTAAAACCCGAGGGGACTCAAAAACCCCTGCCCGCCCTACTGGCGCTGCACGATCATAGCGGGGAAAAATACTACGGCTACGCCAAAATTACCCGCACCTCCGACCAGCAGGACCCCCATATGCGCGAGCATCAGGCGGGGTACTACGAAGGCAGGGCCTGGGCCAACGAAGTAGCCAAACGTGGCTACGTGGTGCTGGTGCCGGATGCCTTTCTGTTTGGCAGCCGCCGGGCCCATTACGAGGATGTGGCAGGAATCAGCTGGGGGATGCCTAAAACCGGGGCGAAAACTGACGCAGAAATTACCACGCAGGAAGAGATAGACGCCTACAACGCCTGGTCATCCAGCCACGAGCACGTGGTGTCCAAGTCGTTATTTTGTGCCGGAACTACCTGGCCGGGCGTGGTACTGGCCGAGGATCAGATGGCGCTGACCCTGCTGAGCCAACGGCCCGACGTAGATCCAAAGCGGCTGGGTTGTGCCGGGCTATCGGGAGGTGGCCTGCGGACGGTGTATCTGGCGGGGCTCGACGAGCGTATCAAATGCGCGGTCTGTGTGGGATTTATGTCTACCTGGAACGATTTCCTGCTCCACAAAGCCTATACGCATACCTGGATGACGTACACTCCGCTACTACCCAACTACCTGGAGTTTCCGGAAATACTCGGACTGCGCGTGCCACTGCCCGTAATGGTACAGAGCAACAACCAGGACCGGCTATTTACAGGGGCCGAAATGCAGAAAGCCGACGCTATTCTGCGGGAAGTATATACGCTCGCCGGCGCGGGCGATGCCTACCAGGGCCAGTTCTACGACGGTGACCATAAGTTTGATGTGGCCATGCAAACCGATGCTTTCGCGTGGTTTGACAAGTGGCTTCAATAATGAAGAGAGGTACTTCACTGATTAAATTGTCCATTAGTACTATATCCCCCATGCTACCGCCAGTTTTCAACTGGTGGCCTATGCGCTATAACTGACACAATAGCTAAATAGCTCATGGGACTGGCAGTAACAGGAAATGGATATTAAGCTAAAAACTTATATAATGATTTACCACCAGTTGCAAACTGGTGGTAGCGGAGAGGAATAAAAAGAGCCACCAGGGCTACTTCCTGGCGGCTAAGGACAATGCTAATGCAGTAAAAACAGGTTGCCCTCCCTCACGGTACCCGCTCGTAGAAGTACATTAGCGTATCAGCCTTACTACCCAGTTCATCTACATAGCCCGTAGCCCGTAAGGTCTGGCCCTGTTCACTGAGCCAGTACTTCCGCTGCTGACGGTTATCGTAGATAACAACAAAACTTTGTTGACGGCAATTTTTTAAGTCTACTGTGTCCCACTCAAGCCTCTCTACGGTAGTCGTATCGCTACGGAGCGTTTCCCGTGCCACTGAGTTCCCTCTGCTATCAGCTTCAAGCGCAATTTTCAGCGTCTGCGGCTCTGAAAACTGCGTCTGATTTCTGCTGGGTGATTCAATACGTATCAGCCGCCAGGTTCCCAATGAACCTTGATAAAAAATTCCGCCTCTGTCGGGTGAACAATGATTGCAACTGCTTTGGGTAGTGACGGTACCTGTTGATACAAGAATCAATAAGAGGAGTCGAATTGGCTTTGACATGGCCTGATGAAGTTTAATTAGTGACGAATACCTGTAATCATATGTAAATTCTCCTCGCTGCCGCCAGTTTGCAACTGGCGGTTTATGCAATAAATGAAGTCTAAGACTGGCACAATAACGTAATGGCTCATTCGCCAGATAATTAGTAGTAGGGAAATCACCGTGGGTATCCAAGTCAAGGACTTATAAGATTATTTACCACCAGTTGCAAACTGGCGGTAGCGGAGGTATATTTGTAAAAAACAGATTATGGAAAAGTTACTTGAGCGCATCACTCTAAATCCTGCTGTTTGTAATGGAAAGCCTACACTCCGGAATATGCGCTTTACCGTTTCACAACTACTCGAACTATTAGCGGCTGGCATGACAGAGGCGGAGATACTCACTGATTACCCCTATCTGGAGAAAGAGGATATTCGGGCCTGCCTTCTATACGCTTCTCACATTGCGGATGCCCGTAGCATTGTTCCGGCTATTGCTGCTTAACATAACTGTCTACCCCCCTACCAGCACGACCTTACTGGTACCATCGGTACCTTTCTCTACCTGAATCTGCACCGGAATCCGGTCTTTCATTTCGTGACGGTGCGAGATAACCCCCACTATTTTCTGACTATCGCTCTGTAGCCTTTCCAGGGTACCCAGGGCCGTTTCGAGCGAATCGGGGTCGAGGGTACCAAAGCCTTCGTCAATAAAGAGGCTTTCGATACGGACGTTGCGGGAAGCCAGGTCGGAGAGCGCCAGCGCCAGCGCCAGACTAATCGTAAAGGTTTCGCCACCGGAGAGCGTCGTGACGGCCCGGGGCGTATTGCCCTGGTAGGTATCCAGTACAAAAAGGCTATCGGCGTCGTTGTGGGGCTTGTCCAGGATGTAGCGGTCCGAGAGCAGGCGCAGCCGCAGGTTAGCAAAACCAATGAGGTTACTGAGCGTGAGGCCCTGGGCAAAATTGCTGAACGCGTTTCCGGTGGCATCGCCGATGTACTTCCTGAGCAATTCCCATTTATGACGCTGGCGGCGCAGTACCTCCAGCTCGCTCTGCATGTGGGCAAATCGTTTACTGTTCTGCTCGTTGTTGCGTAGCTGCTCAGCACAGGTGGCAACCTGCCCCAGGTACTCGTCGCGGAGCTTCCGGTACTTTTCTACGTTGGTAGCCAGGTCGTCAGCCGATACATCCGACACTTTCCGCAGATTATTCTTTGACGCCAATTCGTCGTGAAGCGTTTTTTCCTGTACGGCCAGTTGTTTGCGGCGGTCGTTCAGCCCCTCGTGCTGTTGTTTCAGGCGTTGGTACTCCTGGGTCGGCAGCAGGCGCGAACTCGCTTCGTCTACCGAGCCGATACCTACCTCAAGCAGGCTCTTTTGCAAATTATCCAGTAGGTTATTTACCGTTAGCTCGGTTTCGCTGCTTAGCTTTTTATTCACCGCCAGGGCTTCCTCTGTGGTTTTTGTAGCGTTTTCGCAGCTCAGCCAGCGTTGCCGGAGCCGATTGGCGTCGGCCTGGATGTCGTCACCGGTATACCGGCTCTTGAGCAGGTCCTGCTGCTTGTTAACCTGCTCGCGGAAGTGAATTAGCTGCGTAAAGTGCTGCTGCAGACGCTTGATGGCTTCAATGGTTTCCCGGGCCTGTACCCAGGCTTTTATCCGCGCCTTCTGAATATTTATCTTTTCTTTCTGGGTATCAATGGCTTCCTTTTCGGCTTCGTCAGTGAGGCCAAAGCGGTTCAGGTAGGTCTTAACCGTACTTTCTGCTTCCCGGTACTGTTTACGTAAGATTTCCAGTTCGGGCGTCAGCGTTTCTGCCTGACTACGAGCGGTATTTAAGGTAGCCGCCAGCTCTTTTTCCTGTATTTGTAGCTCTTTCTGCTCTCGTTCGGCCGCCTTAATCGTCTCCTGCAAACTAAACAGGTTATTGATATACTCATGTACAAAGGGGTGATGGGTCGAGCCGCACAGGGGACATTCTTCCCCCTCTTTAAGCTGCTTACGCTGCTCCTCGAAGCTATTACGGGTCAGCTCCCGGTTGAGTTGCTCCCGAAACTCAACGATTTTCAGCGAAGTTTTCTCCAAATCTTCCCCCAGCCTGGCCAGCAAGGGCGAAGACTCCTGTACCGTCTTCTGGGCGAGTGCCAGCCTGCTTTTCTTACTGCTGCCTTCTTCACCGAGCGACTTTCGCAGGGCCAGAGCGTTGGTTAGTTCAATAATTTCCTTTTCCTGCTCATTCAGCCCGTTTAGTTCCGTATCCGAGTCAAAACCCGGAGGGAAGTAGGCCAGTACCGCCTGCTGTCTACCCTCTTCGGCGGCTAGTACCGCCTGCGATTCTTCAATATTCCGGAAGGGTAAGTTCTTTATAAAAATAAGACGCGACCCGGCCACCTCATTCTGAAGGGTGGTCATGAGTGGTGAAGCCTGCGCCCTTAGCTCTTTTACTTTTGTATTTACTCCCTGAATTTCATTTTCAAATCTGGTCAGTACTTCCAGGTACTGCTCCTCTAGCAGGGGCTGCCCCACCAGGGTACCGGCCTCATGCAGCAGTTTCTGGCGCTCTTCGGCCAACTGATTAGAGCGGGTAGCCAGCTCCCGGGCCTGCTGCCTGACTTTGTCAAGCGCCTGTTGTTTTTCGCGCAGCAGACTCAAATCACCGGCAAAGGTACTTACCGACTCGTGCTGACGCAGGCGCTCTACCATGGGGGCAAAAGCTTCTATCTGTTGCTGCAAAGCCTTCTTTTCCTGGTCCAGCTTTTCCAGCCGGATTGTCAGGGTCTGGCATTCCTCCCACAGTCGCTTCTCGGTATTCCAGTGCTCAAATTGTCCCTCGGCTACGGATTTTTCTCTTTCGGCCAGCCCTTTTCGGTGCTCAAGCTCCCCGATCTGCTCCGCCGTGAGTAGCTGCACGCCCTGTATTTCGGCTTCTTTCAGCCGGAGTGTTTCCTGCCAGGCTTTATCTTTTTCAAAGGCCGCCGCGCCCAGGGTGCGGTAAATGTGCGTACCGGTAATATCTTCCAGCAACTTGCCCCGGGTATTTTTATCGGCTTTCAGAAACTCCGCAAAGCTGCCCTGCGCCAGAATAATGGATTTGATAAACTGCTCGTACTTAAGGCCAATGAGCTGCGCGTTGACGTCGGGGTAGTCGGACAGTTTCTTGACGTCCAGGAGCTTGCCCTCCGGCAGTTCGGCTATTTCCATCTGGTAGTTGTTCCAGTTGCCGTTACGATTTTTGGCGATGGACCAGCGTGCGCGGTACTGTTTGCCCTTGGCTTCGTACTCTACCTCGGCGTAGGCTTCGGTTTTGGGCTCATCGGCTGCCTTCATATTGACCACCGAACCCTGCTTATCTATTTCTGTTTTAGAAATAGTACGGCCCAGACGGGGTACTTCGTTGTACAGCGCCAGGGTTATTACGTCCAGCAGGGTTGATTTGCCCGCACCCGTTGGCCCGGAAATAATGAACAGGCCGGTAGTTGAAAGGGGCGAACCCGAAAAATCAATGGCCGGATGCTCGCCGTAAAAAGAGTTTATATTCTTAAATCGAATGCGGAGGATTTTCATGTCAGGTAGATTGGGGATTCGCTACTACTGTTCGCCTCGTACGTCTTCCAGCAACTCATCAAACGCCTCAAGCAGAAGTGAGCGGGTTTCCTCGTCCAGGTCTTCGTTTTCGAGGCGACGAGTGAATACATCGCGCGGGCTGAGGTCTTCGATATCGGTACCTACGGTAAATAGCTCGTCGGCTTCCTTACTACGGTTTTCAAAAGTCAGGCGCGGCTTGATAATACGGAAAGGCGCTTTCTCAAACTCCCGCACCAGCATATCGAACTGAACGCTCTTTTGCGGGTCAAAGGAAGGTTCAATGACGTTCAGCTCCAGCAGCGGCTCCAGCAAAGTAGCAGGGGCGTAGGCCTGCAGGGACGCCCATACCTCGTCAATGGTACCCGAGAAGGTTCGAAGCTCCCGGTTCTTTGGCGTAGACAGCGCTTCTACTCCCGTAAGTTTCCCATCGGTGAGAGTAAGCTCAAGTACAAACTTGTTGTCACTGCGCTCGCTGAAGCTCAGCGGAAGCGGTGAACCCGAGTAGCGTACGGTATCGGTAAGTTGCTGCGGCTTGTGTATGTGCCCGAGCGCCATGTAGCTGTACCCCTCGGGAAAATGCTCACAGCCAAAGGCCGCCAATCCGCCGATGGCGTGTATCTCACGCTCGCTGTCGGAGGTAGTAGCGCCACTTACGTACAAGTGCCCCATGCCCAGGAGCGTGAGGTCGCGGTACCGGGACTGGTGCAGGTCGATGAACTGCTGGTAGTGGGTCCGGATTCCCTGCCGGACGGCTTCGGCGCGGTCGTCGTAGCTTTGGCCTGACACCGACCGCCGCAGGTCCACGTCGCGCAGGTAAGGTACCGCCGCAATGGCCACGTTCATTTCCGGGAAGAGCAGTAGCGCGTCGGAACAGTCGTCGGTGGCGCAGCCTACCACCCGTATGTCCATGTGGCGCAGAATCTCGCGCGGCGCGTTAAGTACCCCCGGCGAGTCGTGGTTGCCACCGGTTATTACTACCTTACACCGGCAGCCGATGAGCCGCTGCAGAAAGCCGTAGTACAGGCCAAGGGCGGCAGTAGACGGAAAAGCGGTATCGAAAACATCACCCGATACCAGCAGCAGGTCAATCCCCCGCTCTTCGATGAGGTCACCGAGCCAGTTCAGAAACAGCCGGTGGTCTTCGTCCAGTGCATATTTATGTAGCTGCTTCCCGATGTGCCAGTCAGCAGTATGTAGTATTTTCATTTGTATAATCTTGAATCATAACTGAGATGCATTTTACCATTAAAATACACCCCCTGTATCCCCGGCAGGGAGAATACGTCCCTAACTCTGAACCACTTTTTGTTCTTCACCGCGGCAGCCCGTTCCTCACTCTTCATTTTTCACCAAATACCCCTTCCTTCACGCGGCGACGTTTTTCGTTTTTCACTTTACACCGCAATGGACGGGCCGCCCTTCCTCCTTTCATACCTTTCCTCCTTTCGTACCCTTCCTCCTCCTTTTGGCTTATTCCCTTGTTCCTTCTCCATGCCTGACAATCCACGAAAGCCACTTGCCCTGCGCTTTCATTACCTGTTCAATCAGGTCGCGGACGGCGCCGCAGCCGCCATTGCGGGGCGAAACGTAGTCGGCAATGGCAATGATTTCGTCCACGGCATCGGCCGGACAGGCACTCAAGGCCCCCTGCTCCATCACTTCCAGGTCCGGAATATCATCGCCCATGTATACAATTTCGGCTTCGGTCAGGTTATTATCCCGCAGGTACTTCTGATAAATAGCCAGCTTCCCATCCGGGGAGGCCCCAATAAAAATATCCCGTACGCCCAGGTACTCGAGCCGACGGCGTACGCCAACCTGGTTCTGGGCCGAAATAATAGCCACCCGGTACCCTAGTTTTACAGCCCGGTTGATCCCGTAGCCGTCCCGGACGTTGAAACTCCGGGACTGCTCGCCACTTTCCAGCGCCAGGATGCTCCCGTCGGTAAATACGCCGTCAATATCAAAAATAAAGGTTGTAATGCGCTGTAAGCGGTCGGTCAATGGTGGATTCATACTAAATGGTGGCGGTCTTAGTTTATTAAATAGTTTAGGCCCGTCGTAAAACAGGAGCTTTAATTATTTTCGGTTCCACACGAAATTAACGTTATTTTTGATTTTTCCCGTACGCCGAACGATTATCCGCCGCTTTGTATGGATTTAAAAAAGTTAGCCGAACAGTACCAGGACGAGATTCTGCAGCAGGTCCTGCCGTTTTGGGAAAAGTATGCCTTTGACAGTACGTACGGGGGGGTCTACGAAGCCGTGGCCGAAAACGGAGAGGTAATTTCCACGGATAAGCCCATCGCTGCGCAGGCGCAGGCGGTCTGGGCTTTTGCCTGGGCGTACAGAACCATTGAGCCGCGGCCGGAATGGCTGGTATTGGCTACGGATACCGCTGAATTTTTACTGGAAAACGGCCGGGATAAAAAGGGCAACTGGTACTCTACCCTGGACCGGCGCGGCAGTGCGGTATCAGAGGCTGATGACCTGCTGGCTCCGCTGTACGTAGTGCTGGCGCTGGGGCAGCTTTTCCGGGCTACGGGCGAAGCCCGTTACGTAGAGATAACCCAAAAAACCCTCGTACAGCTCCTGAAGAAAAGGGATGCTTATCTAAAAAAACAGCTCCATGACCCCAGCAAACGGCGCTACCTGAAGTCAATAGCCGAACCGGCCCTGATCGGGCAGGTACTTCTGGAGGCGGAAGGGTACATGGACCGGAAATGGTACAAAAATGCCATTAGTAGCCTCATCCGGGAAATTACCGACGACTTCTACGATAAGCGTACCGATGTACTGCTGGACCGGGTAACGCCCGAAGGCCATTTCTGGGACTGCCCCGAAGGCAGGCTTATTGTACCGGGGCATGTATTTGAAGTAGCGGGTATTTTGATGGACCTGGCCGACCGGGCGCGCAACCGCAAGCTCCTGAACCAGACGCTGGATCTGGTGGAACTGACTATACAGGCGGCCTGGGATGAAGTACAGGGGGGTATTTTTAACAGGATGGATCTCAAAAGTCTGCCCTCGCTGTACCCCGACTGGCACTACAAACGCGCCTGGGTACATCAGGAAGCCTTGCATACGTTGCTAAAGGCCCACCTGCTTTCGGCGCGCAAAGGGTTCCTGGAAAATTTTGAGAAAGTACACGAATACACCTGGGCCCATTTTCCGGATACTACCCACGGCGAGTGGTACGACGAGCTGGACCGGGCCGGACAACCGCTACTCCGGCACAAGATTACCCCGCAGAAAGGCTTCTTCCACACCGTCAAAAACCTGGCTGCCATTAGTCAGCTACTGCGGGTATCAGCCGAGGTGAAACCCACCCGCGCCCGGGTTTATTCCGAGTCGAAGTGACGCTGCCGGATACTTTCCGTAAGCTGCCGGTACAGGCTGGCCCAGGCCGGATTAAGCTCCTGAAGGTAGTTCAGATGCAGGCCCGTAACGGCCCAGTCGCCCCGGCGCGCCGGACCCGTCTGAACCAGGGCCGGGTCTGAGGTTTGGAGCGCTTTATCCAGAGTTACCTGCAGCAGGGGTTTTAGCAGGTCAAAGTTCAGCTGCTCGCGGGCCAGTAAGTCGTGGGCTACGCTATACAGATGATTAGTAAAGTTGCAGGCAAAAACCGCCGCTATATGCAGGATCCGGCGTTCGTAGGAATCCACCAGGTACACATGGTCACTAACGCTCCGGGCCAGTGCCATCAGTTGCTCCTCCACGTCGGGCTCGATAGCTTCAATACAGAAAGGTACCCGGGCGTAGTCAAGTTGAGTTTCTTTGGTGAAAGTCTGTAGCGGGTACAGCACCCCTGTGCGCACCGGCACATCACTGTATATACCCACCAGCCGCTGAAGTTCAGCCAGTGACTGGGTACCCGACGTATGTACCACGATGGCGTTCTCGGGCAGTACTATGCGTTCAATAATTCCCGCAAGTGCATCGTCCGAAACCGCTATGACAAGCAGGTCGGCGTCACTTTCGGCAAAGTTAAGGTCGGGCTGGATGGACGCGTCGTACAGGAGCGAGGTAAGTTTGCGGGCATTTTGCGGATCGCGGCTGTACACTTCACTAACAATGTGTCCGGCACTTTCAAACGCCTGAGCCAGGTGCCAGGCCACGTTACCCGCGCCCACAAAAGAAATAGTCATACCTTGTAACCAGTTATATAAACAATAAAGTCAGGTTGTTGTAAGGCAAGTTAGGACAACTCCCGGAATCTAACTTATTTCACCTCTATATTTTTAGATTTATCTTACGCTTTAATTCTAAATTCGGTCGCCTTTATAAAGTTCATCCTGTAGTATCCACTCCACTATTTCAGAGCCTCTTTATTTTGCTTTTTTGTCCAAAAAAAACTGGGAACTATTCAAAATTCAGGGCGGAAAGTGACCCTTTTGACAAATAATTACGTAATTTTTAATACGTGTATACTTATATAGGTCCTATCTGAGTTTTGCACATAAATTTATGTTTGAAACTACCAAAAATAGCCCCGTATGGTTAATAATAGCGTAGTTTTCCAAACTACTACCGTTTAATCAACTTTTGTATATTTTGCAACCTCCAGTCATTGATGTAATTATACCGGCTTTCAACGAAGAAAATGCGGTAGGAAATGTAGTAAAAGACCTTCCTCAGCACCTGGTCAGGGAGATACTCGTAGTAGACAATAACTCGCGCGACGACACCCGTCAGGCAGCGGAGGCGGCCGGCGCTACCGTACTGGATGAACCCCGTCAGGGCTACGGCTACGCCTGTCTGAAAGGCATTGCGCACTTAAAAAGTAAAGCCATACCACCGGATGTAGTCGTGTTTATTGATGCCGACTACTCCGACTACCCCGAAGAACTTCCGCTGCTGGTCAGCCACCTGACCGAAAACAACCTCGACCTGGTGATTGGCTCCCGGGCGCTGGGCAAGCGCGAGCCGGGCTCCATGACGCCCCAGCAGGTATTTGGCAACTGGCTGGCCACTACCCTTATCGAAAAGCTGTACGGTAGCAGGTACACCGATCTGGGTCCCTTTCGGGCGGTGCGCTTTAACAAGCTTCTGGAGATGGATATGCAGGATACTACCTACGGCTGGACCGTAGAAATGCAGCTGAAGGCCGCAAAACTGGGCTTTCGGACGGGCGAGGTACCCGTTACCTACCGCCGCCGCATTGGTCACTCCAAAATATCAGGTACTGTGAAAGGTACTTTGCTGGCCGGTTATAAAATTTTGAGCTGGATATTTAAGTATAGGTAAGAAGGAAGTACCGTACAGACCTGTGCCTGAATCAGGAAAGAATAGTACCTTTGAAGTAGTAAGAAACCATCTGAATAGATCCTGAATCGTTAGCTATTTTGTCCGAAGTCCTGTATTACATCGTCCTGCTCCTGTACCTGCTGCCCATGCTGTTTATTTTCGGGTACAGTCTGGCGCAGTTGAGTCTGGTCATTCTGTATTGGAAAGATAAAAAAGGCGGCCGCCGGAGGAGCCACCGTGGCAGCGGCGCCTCCCGCTGCGGAGGAAAGGAGGAAAGGAAGCAGGGAGAAAAGGAGGAGGAAACTACTATACCAGAGCACTGGCCCAAAGTGACGGTACAGCTGCCGGTTTATAACGAGCGGTACGTAGTAGAGCGGCTGATTGATACCATCACGGCCTTTGACTACCCACGCGAGCTACTGGAAATACAACTACTGGACGACTCCACCGATGACACTACCGCCCTAATAGCCCGCCGGGTAGCGAAGTACCAGGCGGCCGGATTCACCATAGACCACGTACGCCGTCCGGAGCGCACGGGCTTTAAAGCGGGTGCGCTGGCCTTTGGGCTGGAACGGGCGCAGGGCGAATACGTCGCTATCTTTGACGCGGACTTCCTGCCACCCGCTGATTTCCTGAAAAGAACAGTACCCTATTTTCGGGACCCGGAGGTAGGTGTAGTCCAGACGCGCTGGGGGCACCTCAACGAAGACTACTCCCTCATTACCCGGATGCAATCCTTCGGGCTGGATGCCCACTTCACCATTGAACAGGTGGGGCGTAACACCGGCGGGCATTTTATAAATTTTAACGGTACCGCCGGTATCTGGCGCAAGGCTACCATCGAAGACGCCGGGGGGTGGTCGGCCGATACCCTCACCGAAGACCTGGACCTGAGCTACCGCGCCCAGCAGCGGGGGTGGCGGTTTGTGTACCTGGAAGACCAGGTGTCACCGGCCGAACTACCCGTAACCATGCCCGCCGTAAAGTCGCAGCAGTACCGCTGGACCAAAGGTGCCGCCGAATGCGCCCGCAAGAACCTGCTCCCGGTGTGGCGCGACCGGGCGCTCCCGCTGGCCACCAAGCTGCACGCCTCCTTCCATTTGCTGAACAGCGCAATATTTATCTGTACTCTTTCAATAGCCCTTCTGAGCGTACCGATGCTGTTGCTGGAGGTACCCTGGGGCTGGCTGGCTTTCTTTCAGGTAAGTATGGTTATTCTGGCGCTGTTTTACTGGACTGCTTTTCAGAAAAAATCCGGCGTCTGGGAGTTTATCATCTTATTCCCGACCTTTCTGGCTATTATGCTGGGCCTTTCCCTGCACAACGCGGTGGCTGTTATGGAAGGGTACCTGGGCCGGAAATCTCCCTTTGTGCGTACGCCCAAGTTCAATGTCCGTAACCGCACCGACCGCTGGCAAAGCAACGCCTACAATGCCCGCCGCATTCCGCCCCTGACCTGGATGGAGCTGGTACTGGTACTTTACTTTGCAGCGGGCTTAATATATGGGCTGGCTACGGGTCAGTACGGGGCGCTGGGCTTTCATCTGCTGCTGGTGCTGGGCTACGGCTTCGTCGCTTTCTACTCCGTGCGCCATTCGCTGGTAAAGCCATGAACCGCTATGTACAGTGGGGTTGGATTAGCATTTCTCTGATTGGCCACTCGTGGCTGGCCTATGCCACCCCCCGAACCGCTACCACGCAGCTACTGCTCCTCTGGTGCGGGCTGTTCCTGCTGTACGGTTTCCTGTTGATCAAGCGGGTAGAAAAAGATTTTCTGCTTTTTGTGGGGGCGGCACTCTTGTTTCGGCTGGTGTGGCTGTTTGCACTGCCCGCGCTTTCGGACGATGTGTACCGCTTTATCTGGGACGGTCGGCTGCTACTACACGGCTACAATCCGTTTGTTTATCTTCCGGCTAATATTTTATATACCGAGTGGGCTACCAGGCTGGGGTTAGGGCGGGAGCTTTTTCAAAATCTTAATTCTCCCAGGTACTACACCGTCTATCCGCCCCTGCTGCAGGGCTGGTTTGCCGTGGCTACCGGACTGGGTACCGGTACCTACGCAACCATAGTGTGGCTTAAGGTACCTATACTGCTGGCAGAGCTGGGGTCACTGCTCCTGATTTATAGAATTACAAAGTCAGTAGGGTACATAGAGGAGACGGCCCGACGGGCGGTACTACTGTATGGGTTAAACCCACTGGTACTTGCCGAGCTGACGGGCAATATCCACTACGAAGGCGTGACGATTTTCTTCCTGCTGGGCAGTCTGTACTTTTGGCAAGAGCAAAAGCGGAATCTTTCGGCCCTGATGCTGGCGGGGGCGGTGGGCATAAAGCTGCTGCCACTCATTTTTCTGCCCTTGCTGATAAGCCGGCTGAAGCTCCGGGAGCAGGTTAGCTACGCGGGCCTTGTAGGGATAGGTGTGCTGCTGTCGTTCCTGCCTTTCTGGGACCCGGCTATCTGGTACAACATGTCCGATAGCCTCGGGCTGTACTTCCGGCGCTTCGAGTTCAACGCCGGCCTGTACTACCTGCTGCGGTCGGCAGGTACCTGGCTGCTGGGGTATAACCCTATAGGTACTCTGGGACCGCTGCTGTCGCTGGTGAGTTTTTCGGCTATTCTTTTTCTATCCTTTTATAAAAAGATACACTTCTCGCTGTACGAGCGAGCCCTGCTCATCCTGACGGTGTACCTGCTGTGCGCTACCACGGTACACCCCTGGTACGTAACGCCGTTGGTAGCGCTGGGTGTACTCACCCGCTTCCGCTACGTGCTGGTGTGGTCGGCTTTGCTACCCCTAACTTACCTCGCCTACGGCAACGTTCCTTTCTCCGAAAACCTATGGGTAGTAGGGTTGGAGTACCTGGTGGTGGGAGGCTGGCTGGTAATTGAGGTAAATAAAACCAGGAATGAGTGGAGAGATAGAAGGTAGAGTATTTTCCTCCTTTTTACCTTTCCTGCTTTCTCCCTCTAATCGCTTATTCATTCTTTACGTACTCCGGATTCGGCTTCATCATCTGAGCATTTACCTCTTTGCCCCAGGTGTGTAGTTTGGCTGTGAGCAAGGCTGCCCGTTTGGGCTCCTGTTTCAGCAGATCATTCTGTTCGCTGGGGTCAGCTTTCAGGTTGAATAGCTCCTGCGAATGGTCTTCAAAGTACTCAATCAGTTTGTAGTCGCCTTCCCGGATAGCCCAGCCGGGCCGACCGCCCTGGTTGCTGTAGTGCGGGTAGTGCCAGTAGAGGGGGCGCTCCGGCAAGGTACCCTGCCGGAGCAGCGGAACCAGGCTTTTACCATCAGTAGTACCTCCACTCTCTACTCCTGCCAGGTCCAGAATGGTTGGGTACAGGTCGGTGAGGGTAACGGGTACCTGCGATACAAACGGCTGCTGGCGGGTACCTGGTAGTAGTACCAGCAGGGGCACCCGGATACCGCCTTCGTAGAGGTACCCTTTGCCGTCCCGCAAGGGGTAGTTGGAGGTTGCGGGGGTATTGGGCCCTTCCTTCACCGATAGCCCACCATTGTCCGACGTAAATATCACCACCGTATTTTTGTCCAGCCCCAGTTCTTCCAGCTTCCGCAGGATTCGCCCTACGCTCTGGTCCATGCTCTCGATCATAGCGGCATAAATGGCATTACGCTGGGTACCTTCGGAGGGTACTTTTTGCTGGTACTTAGCAATTAGGTCCTGCTTGGCCCGCAATGGAATGTGTACGGCATAGTGCGCCAGGTACAGCAGGAAGGGCCTGGCGAGGCCCGGTTCTCCTTTCTGTTGGGCCAAAAACTGCTCTGCCTCGTCGGTAAGGCGGTCGGTGAGGTACTCGCCGTCGGTACCCTGTTCGAGGCCGGGCATCTGGTCTTTGCCGGTCTGCCGGTTCCGGTAGGGGTAGAAGTAGTTGGTGGGACTACCGCTGTGGTTGCCGGCAATGTTGCTATCGAAGCCCTGCTGCTGCGGACCGTGGCCTTCGCCGCCCAGGTGCCATTTGCCAATATGCGCGGTGGTGTAGCCTGCTCCCTTAAGTACCTCGGGCAGGGTCGTAGCGCTGAGTGGTAGTTCGGGCAGGAGCTGCGCCCGGAGCATTTTCTGCGAGGGGCGGTCGGTACGGCCGGGTAGCCAGTCGGTAATCTGCAGACGGGCCGGGTGCTGGCCGGTCAGGAGAGAAGCGCGGGTGGGGGAGCATACCGGTGAGGGCGCGTAGGCCTGCTTAAACTGCACCGAGCGGGCCGCCATGCGGTCCAGGTTGGGGGTCTGGTAGTAGGTACTGCCGTTAAAGCCCACATCCGCCCAGCCCAGGTCATCCATCAGGATAATGATGAAGTTGGGTTTACCGGAGGCTCCGGACGTAGTAGCGGCTGTTTTTGTGCCGGAGCGCTGGCAGCCGGACTGGACAAACAGAAATAGACTTAGTAGTACCAGGAGGCAGTTTTGTGGCTTACGGCTCATACAGAGAAATAGAAAATAGCAGGCTCTTTTAGATAAAGCAAAATTCACTAACAATTTAATGGTAGTGGGTAGCTTGATGATTAGGTACTCCTACAAGACGTTCATAAAGGCCCTGCTACTGGTCGGCAGTAGTGCGCACTTCGATCTGTTTCTTGGCGTTGCGGGGAGGTAGCGGTATTATTCTACATCAACTTCGGTGAAGAAACTCTTATTGAGCAAAAGGCTGGTCTTGCGATCGCGCAGTTCTTGCTCGGTTTTTTCCTTTCCTTCCTTGGGTGTTGGGGCGTATCCATTCTCCAAACCCAATAACAAAAGGATGGTAATGCCTAAAATTTTGCAAGAAGTTTTATATTTTTTTTCATGCTTTTGGCAGTTTTTTGGAATGAAAATTATTTGGGCAACAGTACGAAGTCGTACTTGGTCTTTCCGCCCATGACTACAATACAACAGGTGCTCTTCTGGACACCATTTTCATAAATGAGCCGATTCTGAGAGCTATACTTGCTACTAAGTGACTCAAAGTCCAGGGACGATACAATACTAGCATACAGATACTTTTTCGGCACATCGACTACGATTTCATATGAACCATTAGAATCGGTCAAGGTCTCTTTTATAGGAACCCCGCCGCTCACTCCTTTGTGTCCTGCAAATAGTATGGTTACGCTATCTACCGGCTGCCCGGCCTGGTCGGTAACCCGTCCATAGACAACAGTAGTTCGGTCTAACTTGCGGATACACCCACTGGTATTAGATAAGACAAAGGATAAGAAAAGAAAGGAGAGAACACCCGACCAGCGGATTGATAAGCTTTTCATAAGAAATAGTTTTGTTGTAATACGGACTTAGAAGGCATAGCCTTCACGTTCGTGATAAAAGATTACCCCAGCAAATGCGGTTAGCACTTCTCTTTTTAAAGTCTTAGAGGCTTCTCTGGCTAACAAGTGGAAGTATCGTTAGATCGGGAAGCAGTGCATAGAGGAAAAGGTTTGGTGGTGGATTAATAAATTATTTGGGCAACAGTACGAAGTCATACTTAGTCTTTCCGCCCATGACTACAAAACAACAGGTGCCCGTTTGGACACCGTTTTCGTATACAAGGGATTCATAATACTTATCAAGCAATTCCTGCCGCCTACTAAACGACAGATTGATACTAGCAGAATGATACTTTCTCGGCACATCGACCACAAGTTCATATGAGCCATTAGAATCGGTCAAGGTCTCTTTAATAGGAAACCCAGCTCTCACTCCTATGGTACCAGCGAAGAGTATAGTCACGCTATCTACGGGTTGCCCAGTCTGGTCAGTGACTTTTCCATGGACAACAGTAGTTCGATCTAACTTGCGGATACATCCACTGGTATTAGAGAAGACTAAGGATAAGAAAAGAAAGGAGAGAACACCCGACCAGCGGATTGATAAGCTTTTCATAAGAAACAGTTTTAATGTACTGATTATCATCTTGTAAATTAACCAAATAAGCCGTACTATCTGACATGCCTGAAGTAGAGTTAGGTTATAAAGTTATGCATAAAGGAAGAAAATAGCGGTGGATTAATAAGTGTGGTTAAGTAGGCAGCAAGTATAGCTGAATAGTATAGGTAAAAGAATTGTTTGCAGAAAAAATTATCAAACGGTACTATTTTCATTATCCTGTTAAAGAAGTACCCAAAGCCAGAAGAGTCTGGCAGTTAGTGATGTATTTTGGAGTAAAGAAGCCAGGAAAGACCCCGAACGGCACGAGGTGACTATGGGGTAGTACTTAATAAAACAATAGCCCAGTACTTACATAGTACTGGGCCGGTCCGCTAGTATTTCTACGAGGGAATTCTGATAAGTAAATACTACTTCTGAGCAGTAATCCTTTTCTCAATCTGGCTGGGAGCGGGGGAAAGGTTAGAGGCGTGTTTTTTTACCATTTCCTCTATTTCCTGAATCACCTCCGGGTGCGCTTCGGCCAGATTGTACTTCTCCGACGGGTCATGCTGTAAGTTAAACAACTGGGGCTTTTCCAGCTTTTCTACCTTGGCCGGGTACCCGGTCGGATTGTTGCTGTAGTAGTACAGCTTGTAGTCACCTTTCCGGGCGGCAAATAGTTTTGACCCGTGGTAGTAGTACATATCATTGCGGGGGTTACCACCCTGTCCGTGCAGAACGGTAGTCAGATCATAGCCATCATAGACCCGGTCGGTGGGCAGCGTAGCTCCGGCCAGTTTACTGATAGTAGGCAGCAGGTCGAGGGTACTTCCCATACCGGAGATAACCGCTGGTTTTACCTTACCGGGCCCCCAGAAGATGGCCGGTACCCGTACCCCCCCTTCGTAGCTGGTACCCTTGGCTCCGTAGAGTGGACCCGCTGAGCCACCATGTTCGTTGAATATCGCCCAGGGACCATTGTCAGAGGTAAAGACTACGTAGGTATTCTTGTCCAGTCCCTGCTGCCGGAGGGTGTTCAGGATCTGACCAACGCTCCAGTCTATTTCCTCGATCACATCACCGTACAGTCCCCGTTCGCTCTTACCCAGGAAGTCTTTGGAGGCAAACAGGGGCACGTGCGGCAGTGAGTGCGCCAGGTACAGGAAGAAAGGCTTATTTTTATTCGCCTTGATATACTTCTGAGCCTCCTCGGTGTACCGCTTCACGATGGTGGTCTGGTCGGCTGGCTTCTCTATCACCTCGGTATTACGCATCAGAGGTACCTGGAAGTACTCGACTTTGGGGTTCAGGAAGGCTGCCTTGTACTCTACGTTGTTTACCCGATCCATATCGTTGCTGTACGGAATACCATAGTAGGAGTCGAAGCCGTGGCTGGTGGGCAGGTACTGGGGCAGGTGACCCAGGTGCCATTTGCCAATAGCGGCCGTACTGTAGCCTCGTCCTTTAAGTACTTTGGCAATGGTGTTTTCACTTTGGGGAAGTCCCGCGTCCGAATCCGGGAATAACACCCGGCGGGTATCGCTGTACATTCCGTTTCTTACGGGTAGTCTGCCGGTCAGCAGTCCGGCCCGCGAAGGGGTACATACGTTGGCGGCTACGTAGAAATTGGTCCATTTCTGCCCTTCGGCCGCCATGCGATCAATATGGGGCGTTTTGATGGAAGGATGGCCGTAGCATCCCAAATCGCCATAGCCCTGGTCATCGGTAAAGATGATGATAAAGTTGGGTTTGGCGGTGGTTTTTTGGGCCGCTGCTTCGTTAGGTCGGGCTATACACACTAAAAACAGAGTAGCTGCCAAAAGTGAATACAGCCACTTATTGGACTGTCTGGTAACGCTTACGTATTTCATAGTCTTTGATTTTGGTAATTACGGAGAAATAAAAATATAATTTTCAGGTATTGGCTGGCTTCTGCCAGGGTACTCTACCTCCATTCTGGATGTGCAGCATCAGCAGGCTATTGAGCTTTTTATAGACTTCGGGTTGCTCTTTTAGTACATTTCGGGTCTCCATGGGGTCGTCTTTCAGATTGTACAGTTCCATGGGTTGAAAAGGCTTGTTTTTCAGCAGCTTCCAGTCGCCCAGCCGCAGGGCATAGCTGCACTGACCGGCGTAGTCGGTACCACCTTCACGGCGGGTAAAGTAGAGCGGGCGATCCGCTTCGTTCATCTTTTCGCCTAATAAAGTTTTCTGAAAGCTTCGTCCCTCAATCGGATGGGGACTTTTAACACCGGCTATTTCCAGTAAGGTAGGATAGATATCCATGGATAAATTAACCTGGTCAGACACAGACCCTGCCTTTATCTTTCCCGGCCAGACTATACTGGTAGGTACCCGTAGCCCGCCTTCGTACATGCTCTGCTTCCCGTCGCGGGTGGGGCCATTGTTAGCGAGGCTGGGCAAATGTCCTCCGTTGTCGCTGGTGAAGATGATGAGCGTATTGTCGTACTGCCCACTTTCTTTCAACGCTTTTATAACCTGCCCGATACCGTCATCCATGTGTTCGATAAAGGCTACCAGTTCGGCCCGTTTTTCTGGCAGGCCCGGCTCCCGCTGCTTTACTTTCTCTAACCACTCTTTGGGCGGTTGCACCGGAAAATGCGGGGCGTTATAGGTCAGGTACAGGAAGAAAGGCTGCTTGTCTTTTGCCTGCTTCTTGATGTAGTCGACCGACCACTGCGTAAACAGATCGGTGGCGTGTCCTTTGGGGTCAATTGTCTGCTTGTCCTTCCGCATGTAGTTGATGTCGTGCCGGCGGTGCGTCAGGTAGTCGTCCATCATGTCGCCCAGCCAGCCGTGGAAGTAGTCAAAGCCGTGCTCGTTAGGTAGGTTAGGAGACTCAAGGCCCAGGTGCCATTTACCAATGATAGCCGTATGGTAGCCCGCTTTTTTGAGCAGGGCGGGAAGCAGCTTAGCCTTGGGGTCCAGGTACCCCCAGCTTTCCTGCGGATAGGTGCGGATAACCCCCGGTACTCCTACGTGATCCTGATAGCGTCCCGACAGCAGGGCCGCCCGGGTGGGAGAGCAAACGGTACTATTGGCGTAGAAGTTATCAAACCGCATTCCGTCCCGCGTGAGCTGGTCAATATGCGGCGTGCGCAGGTCCTTAGTCCCGTAGTAGGAGACATCGTGGTACCCCTGGTCGTCCGTCAGGATCAGCAGGATGTTGGGGGCAGTGGCTTTGGGAATAGCAGTAGCTTTGGGAGTATCAGTACCTGTATAAGAGGCGCAGATTACTGCAACCAGAACGGTTAAAAGTCCGGTTAAAATAAGCCTGCTACCTTTGATTCGCTTGTTCATAAAGAGCGTAAACTGTTTTAACAGTATAAAGGGGCATTTTGAGAAAAACTCTCTAAATGCCCCTTTACTATCTTTAATAACCCGTGTTCTGCTCTAAGTTAGCATTGGCATTAAGCTCGGTAATGGGCAGCGGGAACAGTACGTGGAAAGGCTGCGCATTTTTCCCCTTGGCTTTGGCATTGGAAATAAATTTCCCGTGGCGGATTAAATCTTCCCGGCGTTTCATCTCCGTGTAGAATTCCCATTCTCTTTCCTGAAGAATGTGGTCGCGCAGGGTTTCTTTGGTGAAGTTACCCAGCGTCAGAGGTGCGGCTCCCGCTCTGGTCCGGACTTTATTGATCAGGTCAATGGCTTCCTGGGTGGGGCCATTCAGCTCATTCAGCGCCTCCGCCCGGGCCAACAGAATATCCGCGTAGCGTACCACCGGAATATCATTACCCTGTACAGCGCCCGCCGCGTTGGGGTCAAATTCGTACTTGCCTGATAAAGACTGATTAATACCCAACAGTTTGGTGTATTTACCTGATGTGTTGGTATATTCCGTAACTATCAGATTCTTACGGGTATCACCGGGGCCAAACGAATTAACAAAGTTGTCAAAGAAGTACGAGCGGGCGGCAAACACCTGCTGGTTAGGCTGGGGCAAGGGGTAGTCGGTAGGGAAGGTAAGGGCTACCAGGTTGTGCCCCGCCTGGGCCGAGGCCGGGATTACCCACAGCATCTCGGCGTTACCTTCGTTGGCCAGCGCAAACACATTCTTATAGTTAGGAACCAGGGAGTACTTGTTCAGGTCCATGATCTGCTTGGTCATGTCCGCGGTTTTTTGCCACTGCTTAGTATTCAGGTAAAACTTAGCCAGTATTCCCATCGCCGCTCCTTTGGTGGCCCTGCCGTACTGAGCCTGGGAGAGTGGCAAAATGGCTGCTACCTCGAGTAATTCTTTTTCAATGAAAGACTTCATCTCCTCATCGGTAGCCCGGGCCAGCCTGAACTCGTCCGGAGTGGAGGTTAAATACAAAGGTACCGGTCCAAACCAGTCGTAGAGGTGATTATAGGCGACGGCGCGCACAAAGCGGGCTTCGGCATTAAGCTGCTTGTCTAAGGCAGAAGCATCCGCAGCGCTGGTATTATCAATAACGATATTGGCGTCGCGAATAGAAGCGTACAGTTCCCCCCATGCCTGGTTAAAATACTGGTGGTTACTGTCCCAGGTAAAGTTGGTCAGCGGCGTCAGGAGGGCTTCAATACTGCCACCCTGGTTCCAGACTTCCTGTGAGGTGTGGCCTGATAGGAAAAGATAATAATGTCCCCGCATCTGCAGGTTACCGTAGGCAGAGGTGAGTACAGCCTGTTTTCCGGTAGTTGTATTGAGAAAGTTGCCGGGCGTCAATTCAGAATAGACGTTTTCTTCCAGTACACTTTCACAGCCCGCGCCTTGTAGGAGTAGTACCAGCAGGAGTGCTTTTAAGCTATTTTGTTTCATATTAATTTCTGAATTTTACGATGGATCAATTAAAAACCTACATTAACGCCCAGCATCCAGGTACGCGCCAGCGGATAACCGTTGTAGTCTACCCGCACGTTGCTCCGGCCGAAGGCATTGGCCTCAGGGTCAAAACCTATGTAGTTGGTGAAGGTAGCCAGGTTCTGCCCCACGACGTACACCCGCGCTGACTGAATGAATTTCAGCTTCTCAACGGGCAGATTATAACCCACCGAGAGGTTGCGCAGACGTATGTAGGACGCATCCTGTAGGGCTAGTGTAGTCACTTTCCCTGCACCATAGGCTGTAGGTTGTACGCCAGAAGGCCACTTAGCCGTCGGATTCTGGGGAGTCCAGCGGTCAAGTACCTGCTCCGTAATCCGGTTCCGGCGGGCATTGTTGGGGTACATGCTTTCCAGTACATTTATATTCAGCATATCAGCCCCTTGCTGTCCCTGAAAGAAGAAGTCCAGCTGGAACCGCTTATAGGTAACGTTATTACTGATACCAAACGTAAAGTCGGGGAAAGGATTACCTATGATCTGCTGATCCAGAGGTGTGATCTTGTTATCCCCGTTTACATCCCTGAATATGGGGTAGCCGGGCTTGGAGCCAGGCTGAGCCGAACCGGCAATATTATCACCCTGCTGGAAAAGTCCCGTTACTTCATAACCGTAGTACGAGAACGCCGGATACCCTACCGTCACGATGGAGGTAGGCCCAATGGATTCAATAGAGCCCGTTATGATGTTTGTTACATCACCCAGGTCGGTTATTTTGTTTCGAATGGCGGCGAAGTTCAGGGTGGTACTCCACGAAAACTGTCCCTTCTTTACATTGGTAGAGGTAAGCATTACTTCCACCCCCTTATTCTGCATTTTACCTACGTTGGACAGTATGGAGTTGAAACCAGTAGCCCGTGGTAAAGGCAGATCAATCAGCATATCCCGCGTATTCTTGATGAAGTAGTCAACGGTAGCGCTGATACGTCCCTGCAGGATACTGGCGTCAATACCAATGTTGGTCTGCTCGGTCGACTCCCATTTCAGGTCAGGATTGGCTATGCGCGAAGGCCTGGTTCCTACATTAACCGCGTTATTGAATACAGCAGTAGCTCCGGTCGTGTAGGTAGTCAGCGACGCATAATTGTTTATCTCCTGGTTTCCGGTCAGGCCCCAGCTGGCCCGAAGTTTCAGGTCGTAGAAGAAGCTTGGTAAAAAGCCTTCTTCGCTCAGCCGCCATCCCAGGGCTACCGATGGGAAGTACCCAAATTTATTATTTGCTCCAAAGCGGGAGGAACCATCAGCCCGCAGGGAAGCCGTAAACAGGTACTTATCATTGAGGGTGTAGTTGACCCGGCTCAGGTAGGATAGGATGCTGTTGTCTTCCTGACCGCTGAACAGGTTATCAAGATTGGTATCACCCAGGCCCAGGTTATTGGTGGAGAGGGCATCGGAGGGAAAACCTCTGATAATTCCTGAGAAGGACCTGTTGTTAAAGTACTGGTAGGTAACCCCGCCCAGCAGGTTAAGCGTGCTCTTCTCGTTTAGCTGCCGGTTGTAGTTCATGGTATATTCCATCAGTACATTGGAACGTTCCAGGGTGGCAATGTTAGCTATACCCTTAGCCGAAAGTCCGTTAAGGGTCTTGGTGGAATTGAACAAGTCACGGCGGGAGGTCTGGCGGTCTGAGCCGAAATTCAGTTTGGCATCCAGTCCGGGTAGAATGGTGTACTTCACGAAGATGCTACCCATAGTCCGGTTTGTAGCGTTGGTACTTGACAAACCTTCTATTAGGCTTACCGGGTTGTTGATAGTCAGGTTCTTGGATTGTGAGAACCTGCCGTCCCCGGCAAAGATGGGCTCCGTGGGATCATACAGTAGGGCGGAGTTAATAGGGCCGGCGTTTTCGTTGTTGTTAACACCATCGATGCTATTAGCGTCCTTAACAAGGCTGGTATTGATGTTAACGCCAATAACAGCCCGCTCGCCCAGCTTTCTTTCCAGATTTACACGGGCTATGTACTTCTTTATTCCTGATCTCTTCACGACACCTTCCTGATTGAAGTAGTTAAGAGAAGAGAAGAAAGTAGTTTTATCATCCCCGCCGGATACGGATATGTTATGACTATTAAGCGGGGCCTTCTGATAAACCTGGTCCTGCCAGTCGGTACCGGCTCCAATCTGAGCAATGTCAGCAGCAGTAAATACCGGTGCCTTGCCTTCGTCCTTCGCCAGGTCATTCATGAACTGGATGTACTGGCTGGTGTTTAGTACGTCCAGTTTGTTGGGGACGGTCTGGATGCCGGTGTTGAAATCGTAGTTAACTCCGATCTTGCCCTTGTTTCCTTTCTTGGTGGTAATCAGGATCACTCCGTTGGCACCTCTGGACCCGTAGATGGCCGTAGCCGAGGCATCTTTCAGGATTTCGATGGAAGCAATATCATTAGGGTTGATGGAGTTCAAAGGGTTCCGGGGGTTGTTATTTGTTCCCGTACCGGCACCACCACTGGAAGCTGAAAGCAGCGAGCCGTTATCAATGGGTAATCCGTCAATAACGTACAAGGGTTCGCTGCCCGCGTTAAGCGAGTTGGCTCCCCTGATCCGGATGGATACTCCTCCTCCGGGCTCAGAGCTGGTCTGGTTGATCTGAACGCCCGCCGAGCGGCCCAGCATCATTTGATCTACGGAGGCGTTGGCACCGGGGTTAAAATCTTTGTCCCGTAAGGATGATACCGATCCGGTCAGGTCACTTTTCTTTTGGGTACCGTAGCCCACTACTACCAGTTCTTCCAGCGCCCGTTCATCGGATTGCATCCGGATATCAAGCACCGACTGGTTTCCTACGGGTACTTCCTGGGGAGCGTATCCCACAAAGGAAAAGATGAGCGTAGCACCATTATCAGGAACGGCCAGGCTAAACTTACCATCGGCATCGGTGGTGGTACCGCGCTGGGTTCCTTTGAGCACAACACTCACACCCGGTAGGGAGGCTCCTGCCTCATCGCGTACAGTACCTGTAACATTTCGCTCCACAGCCGCACTGATGCCAGGGGCATTCAGATTTCTTCCGTCTGCTGTTACACCTCTTCTGGAGGTACCTCCTAAGGCTTTTTCGTCGGTTTCAGTGGTACCTTCCTGAAATCGGGCATCGGCCTCAGCCTTGTTGGTAGTTTTTCTAGTCTCCGTAATCAGATAGGAGCTCTTGTTAACCTTTTTGTACTGCAGCCCCGAAGGTTTTAATAACCTTTCCAGGTTCTTTTCCAGATCCTGGCTTTTGTTAATACTGTTGGCAGGAGCAGTGAGTCCATCTACTACTTTCAGTTCAAACAGGATATCGACCTGATACAGATTCTTCAGGTCATTAAGTACATCTTTGAGTTTCAGGCTGGCCGCCTTTGTAGCTTGCTGAGGTACCTCCTGTAAATTCCGGGCCATGGCGACCGATTGGGCAAAGCCCGGTTGCTGCCCCATTAGTATTACTGTGAGAATGAGCCCCAAACCAGAGGCTCTGTGTAACAATTGTTTCATATAAAATGGATTAAGGGTAGTAGGTACTTCTTTTATTTATCAGAAAGCTGAACATGGTTACCTTGTCTGACTACATTAATATCCAGCAGTTCAGAAATGGACAGTAATAGCTCATCCATGTTATTAGCCTTGAAAGAGCCCATAAGTACCCTTTCGGATAGCTCCTTGTCTTTTATCTCTACTTCCAGGCCGTAGTTTTCCTGCAGCAGGCAGGCTACTTCTTCGAGGGTAGTCTCTTCAAAAACAAAGCGTTTTTCTTCCCATTCCGAGTATTTCTGGGCTTGCTGGGTGGTCTTCAGCTCGACCCGGTTTTCCCGGTCCAGCGTCACCAGATCGCCCGGCTTCATCATGACTTCCTTCTGCTTATTGGCTTCCTGGTAGCGAACCTGCACTTTTCCCGTTTTCAGTACCACCTTGGAGTTATGCTGGCGGGCGTACATGGTAAATTCTGTACCCAGTACCACTACTTCAAACTCTTTGGGGGTTTTGACAACAAAAGTCTGGTCGTCGGCGGTATGAACTATGGAGAAGTTCGCCTCCCCGGTCAGGTACACTTCTCTTGTATTCTTTCCAAAGCCCCAGCGGGGTACCCGGAGCGAGGAGTTGGTGTTGAGCTTTATGACACTGCCGTCGGAGAGCGTTATGGTTTTAACTTCTCCGTAGGCGGTCTGGTAGTTTTTGTAGAGCAGGTCATCCCGCAGTACCCAGCCTCCCAGCAGTAAAAATAGCCCTACGGAGGCCGCCAAGAGCCACTTTCTCCAGAATGACCGGCCGGTAGGTTCTCCGGAATCCGGTACTTCGGTTTTGGTTTCTTCTACAACCAGTGGATTAGTCTGCAAAAAAGCGGCGAAACGTTCCAGGGCTTGTTCGGTCTGAGCGACGTATTGCGGATACCGGCTTTCCCATTCTTCCAGCCACTCATAGTACTGTTCTTCGTGGGCTTCGTTTCGTAACCATTCTTCGATCATCTCCCGCTGAAGGGGAGACGTTTTACGAGCGAAATGGTCAAAAATCAGCTGTTTGGTTATACTTGTTTCCATGGATTGTCCCTGGCTATTTAAACATAAGACACTTTTGTATCTAATCCCTTAGTCTTATGGTGGTGGAATGTGTGGCTTACAGTATAGAAGTGATTTTTTAGCCGCTAGGCCAGAAGCAGGAGAAACACCGATACCAGCCAATGGTCTTTCAGCCCCTGCCGCATGGTAGTAAGGGCTTTGTGCATGTGTACCTCCACGGTCTTGACCGAGATACCCAGTTCGTCGGCTATATCTTTGTACTTGAATCCTTCAAAACGATTCATGAGAAAAACCTTGCGGCACTGCGGAGGGAGTGACTCGACCAGGACTTCAACGCGGGTGAGTACCTCTTCAAACTGGGTAATATGGTCGGGGCGCTGGCTCCGTGATGATTCCTGCATCTCTGCCATTTCTATTCCTTCCAGCTTATGAAACTCAAGCCTGAGGTAGTTGAAGGCTTCGTTCCTGATGCACCGGAACAAGTAAAAGCGGTAGGAAGTAGTTACCGATTCGTAGGCCCTGGTTTTCCAGAATTTGAAGAAAACTTCACTGACCAGGTCTTCGGCTATTTCTTTGGAATAGACAATGCGGACAGCATGGCTGCATAAAACCTTATGGTAACGCCGAAAAAGCAATTCACACCCCTTCTGTGGACATTCTTCAAAAGTCCGCCGAATGAATAGTTCATTATCGTTTCGAAGTTTCTGCGCCAGGTTACTCTCCTCATTCTGAACGCTCTGAGCCAGCATTTGCCCGTTCAGGGGAGAGGTGCCTTCGGAAGTACTTACGGGTAAAATTGCTCGCATAACCAACTCCTGCTAGTAAATGAATGCTCTATAAGTAGAGACAACATCTGTAAAAATTACCCTTAGTCTTTTTTGAATATTTCTATATTATTTTTTGCTATACCAAGTCCGTAACCTGAGTCTTCTCCCGCTTCTCTGCTTCCGGAATGTCCTAAAAACAGTAATATTCTCCGGGATGCCACTTTTGTTCTTAAATCCTCTTCCATGAACCATCCACTTGACCCGCCCCAAAACATCACCGGACAACTTAAGTACCTGGGCCCCGGCTTCATTATGTCAGCGGCCATTGTGGGCTCCGGCGAATTAATAGCTACTACTACGCTGGGTGCCAAGGCGGGGTTCGTTACGTTCTGGGTGATTATTGTGAGCTGTCTGGTGAAGGTGGCGCTGCAGCTGGAATTCGGCAAAAACGCCATTTATACAGGTACCTTTACCATGTACAATTTTAACCGGTTGCCCGGTGCCCGCTGGCGGGGTACCCACTGGAGTATCTGGCTGTGGCTGTCGCTGCAGGGACTCAAGCTGCTACAGGTAGGTGGTATCGTAGGCGGCGTAGCCATAGTACTTAACATGGCTTTTCCCGGTGTGTCCGTCAACATCTGGGCGCTGCTTTCGGCTTTGATAACGGCGCTGCTGGTGTACCGGGGCTACTACAAGCCTATTGAGAAAGGCTCACTAGTCATGATTGTGCTGTTTTCGTCGGTGGTACTTGTTTCACTGGGATTGTTGCAGGGCACCCCTTTTGCGGTGCGGTGGGAGGATATTCAGGAAGGAATCAGTTTCAACTTACCGCCCGAAGCCGTGGCAGTAGCCTTTGGGGCCTTTGGCATTACGGGCGTAGGCGGCGACGAGATCATGTACTACAACTACTGGTGCATCGAAAAAGGCTACGCCGCCTACGCCGGCCCCAACGACGGCAGCGCAGCCTGGGCCGAACGCGCCAAGGGCTGGATCAGGGTCATGTACCTGGATGCCATCCTGTCGATGGTGGTTTATACCGTCGTGACGGCGGCCTTTTATCTGCTGGGCGCGGCCGTGCTGCACCGCAGCGGCGAAGTACCCGAAGGCTACCGGATGATTGGTGTCTTATCGCGAATATTTACCGAAACACTGGGCCCCTGGGCCGAAACCCTGTTCCTGGTCGGGGCGTTTACGGCGCTGTACTCCACGCTGTTTACGGCTACGGCCAGTTGGGCGCGGGTGTACGGCGATGCATTTGGGCAGTTGGGGTGGCTACCTTTTGGGACGGTCGAGGAGCGCCGCCGTTCCATCGCTATTTTCTCCTGGGTGTTTCCGTTTGCCTGGTGTATTTTCTTCCTGTTCTTCCAGTCGCCCGTCATGATGGTGATTCTGGGGGGCATCGCCACCTCCGTACTCCTGATTCTTATCGTATGGGTGGCGTGGGTGTACCGCTACCGTGAGCTGCCTAAAGCGCTTACGCCTACCCGGCTGTACGATGTATTTTTTTGGATTAGCATTGCATCCATTCTGCTGGTAAGCGCGTATGGGGTGTGGCAGGTGCTGGGGTAGTGTGGTACTATATTGCAGCGTAAGCAGAGAATAAATACTTTTGCCGCATATGTAAACCACCATACCACCTACGCTCATGCGAATTCTTTGCCTTTCAGTTCTACTTGCGCTGTCTTCCCAGCTCTGTTTTGCCCAGTACGGTACTACTACCCGCATCGATCCATCCAGTAAGCTCTACGATAAGGCTACCGGCCAGCCGCTGCCTTACAAGGAGTTTGAAAAGCTGATGCGGGCGGACCCAACCGGCTACGTATTTATTCCTTTCTACGATAAATACGGACAGCTGGATTACCACTCGGTACATAAAAAGACCAAAGAGGAACGGGAGACAAACTATTTTAATCCTTTTGATGAGTACGAGAAACAAAAGGTGGGGCAGCCGGTAGCGCCCTTTGTCATGAAAGGAGTAGATGACAAGGTTTATAGCTCCAGTGAATTGAAAGGCAGTTACGTGCTGCTCAGTTTCTGGTTAAAGCTGAGTAAGCCTCATCTTAGTACGAATCTGGCTAAAGACCTGGGTACCTTGCTTACCAAGGCTGCGGCCAAAGGGATACCGGTGATTTCGTTGGGGGTAGTTAATTACAGCTCGGCTGAGGAGTGTCGGCAAGCCGTGGAGGAATTTAAGCTATCTTTTATTCCCATTCCGGACTCTAAGGGCTTCGTACATCGCTATGCTTTGCCTAATTCTCCCTCTTTCCTGCTAATCAGTCCGGAAGGAACGGTAATGGCTATTAGTGAGGGTGAGTCGCCTTTGAAGCTGGAAAAGTACCTTACAAAGAAAAATTAGCCCCTTCTCACTTCATCCGCCCGCCCGTACTGCTTCATCAGTTCAAGTACCTTCTGGCTTAGAACCTCGACGGAGGTTTTCTTTTGCTTAAAGGCCGTCAGCGTCAGGCCGCTATCCTTACAGGAATGTCGAAAGAAGCAAGCAGTGTAACTAATTCCTGTAGTAGCTCCTGGCGCATTGATTCATATTGAGCCTGCATAGAGGCATCCCGGCTTTGGTCGCGGTGAAAGGCGATCATTTTATTGAGTTCATCAATACTCTCTAGTATATCGGCAGTACGCGCTGCTCGTTCTGAGATAGTGTGAGCCATAGCTTTATGGAAAGTTTAGTTCTACAAACCCCTTATTAAATTTATGGCCTGCCCGGTTAGCCCTCGTCCGGCTGAACCAGTTGTTCCAGTAAGCCAAATCCATCTCGGTCTGCCATCTTCGTTCGTGGTGTTCAGGGTAATGCCTTATGGTATACGCATCTACTCCGTACAAGTTCCGTGCCCCCTGCAAGCGGAACCACTGCTCTATTAGCGCCTGGTGTAGCTGATAGATTTCAGCGTCTATAAGCGTAACAAAATCTATATCATTTGGATTGACGGAGGTACTTATAAAACTCCCATTTATCCACTGAGTAAAAGTTGGAGTTACCAAATTAGCAAAATCAGCTAAAAATTGCTCGTACCGTTTAAAAATAGGATACCGGGTTGAATCAGGTTCAAATGAATTAACGAATATCTGTTTTACATCGTCAATATTCAGATTAACCTTGTGAGCAGGCGTTACATTTCCTCTTATATCAAAGGTAAGCTCCATAGCAGACGTAGGGTACTTCAAATATACAATAGAAACCAGTAGATACCTACCGCCCGTACTGCTTCATCAATTCAAGTACCTTCTGCTTCGGCAGCGCCTCTACGGTATGACCCTGGGTACCCGTCATGGTTTCGGCCATGAAGAGGGAGTTGACGATGGCCTCCTCGGTCGCTTCAATGGCGGCCAGGAACAGGGGCGACATGTAGTCATTGTGCAGGAGCGTGACAGGGGCGGTGGGCTGGTTGGTATCGTGGGGGATACGGTAGGCCGTTGAGAAGGCAATGACGTAGTCGCCGCTGCCGTTGGAGGCGATACCGCCCGTGCGGGCCAGTCCCATAAACACCCGCTTAGCCAGCCGCTTGAGATTTCGGGCGTCAAGCGGCGCGTCGGTGGCTACCACCATCATGCAGGAGCCGTCGGACGACTTATCCAGCGATTCTTTAAACGAGTATTTGCCCAGTTCTTCCCCAATTGGTACGCCGTCTATCTGAAGTACACCACCGAAGTTGGTCTGCACCAGTACCCCTACGGTATAGCCGCCGAGTTTGGCGGGCAGCTTGCGCGAGGAAGTACCTATGCCCCCTTTCCACCCAAAGCACACGGTACCCGTACCGGCGCCGACATTGCCTTCGGCTACGGCACCACCCTGCGCTTTTTGTAGCGCTTCAAGTACGTGCTCTTTCCGGACATGCCGCCCCCGAATATCGTTGAGGTACCCATCGTTGGTTTCACCCACTACGGGATTCACCGAGCGTACCTGCTGATTACCGCCCTGGCTGAGTGTCCAGTCGATGAGGGCGTCGGTGGCGGTAGGTACGTTGAGGGTATTGGTTAGGACAACGGGGGTTTCGAGGGTACCCAGTTCCTCTACCTGCGTGTAGCCCGCCAGCTTTCCGAAGCCATTCCCGATGTAGATGGCGGCAGGTACTTTCTGCTGAAACAGGTTGCCCTCCTGCGGAAGAATGGCCGTGACACCGGTACGTACATCGGCCCCCTGTACCAGCGTTACCTGCCCCACTTTGACCCCGGCTACGTCCGTAATGGCATTATGCGTACCCGTAGGTAGTACCCCGATTTTTATTCCCAGTTCGCGGGGACGTTGTTGAGCATGTATATCCACAAAACAAAAAATGAGCAGTAAGGGTAGGAGAAAAAATCTCATAGAGAAGTCAGGAAGCGAAGGTTAGTTCCAGAGAATGGAAACTTGGGGTTGGTAAGGCGCTAATTTGTCATCCTGAGTAATAAGCGTCATATCTTCGGCGATAGCCTGTGCTATCAACATCCGATCAAAGGGGTCATTGTGGAAGAAAGGAAGTGATTCAAACGTTTCGTAATGCTTAAAATCAAAATCCAGAATTTGAAATTGATTCTGGATAACCAATCGCCGCAGTTCTAACAGCGAAACTGACATTTTGAGCTTTCCAATAGACGATTTTATAACTATTTCCCAAAAAGAGGCATGACTGACATAGACTATATTAGCCGGATTTCTAATGATAGCCAACACATTAGAGTTCAAGAGTGAACTTTCCTCGGCATGCCATATAAGGATGTGAGTATCAAGGAAATATTTCATTGTCTTCATCGAAGCCAGGGGGAATAAAATTATCGAAATCATCCGATACATAGGTAAAAATTCCCTTACCCCATCCCGGCTCTCTTGGAGCTTTAGGCAACGACTCTTCCAGTAGCAGCCCTACGGCTTCCAGGAGTTGCTCATCTTCCAGGTTGGCGATTTTGCTTATCAACGCTATTTTTTTTTGTTCGGTAGTCATAGCCAATAAGGTGATATACAAATATACCAATTTTTACCCTGATAACCCGCAGGCGACGGTTTACCCCTGACACTCTTCACAATAATAAGTACTGCGCCCCCCAACCCGAATCTGCGTGATAGGCGTATGGCAGCGGGGGCAGGAGCGGTGCTGCTCTTTATCTTCGTAAGGAGAGGTATCCCAGGCCCGGGCGTGGATGAGGTAGGAAGGCGGAAAATCGGCGTAGCGGGCTTCCTTTTCAATAGCTGTATGAAGTACTTGCTGCGTGGCGGCGTGCAGGGCTTGTACCTCCTGCTCCGATAGCTGATTAGCCGGTTTTTCGGGATGGATACCCGCCTGAAAAAGCAGCTCGTCGGCAATCCAATTCCCTACGCCGGCGGCGACCTGCTGGTCGAGCAGGGCCGATTTGATAGCGGTTTTACGGCTGGCCAGCACAATGGCGAAGTCCTCTACGGTCATCTCGAGGGCATCTTTCCCGATTTTCTTGTCGCGCAGGTAGGTTTCAATATCATGGACCAGCCCCATGCGTTCAAACTTGCGCGGACAGATAAAACCCAGATTGTACCCACTCCGGAAGTAGATGACGACACGGGCGTGGCGCGGGCGGTCCAGCGACTGGTGGTAGTACTCCAGGTCGCCGGTCATACCAAAGTGCATGTGCAGAACTACACCCGGCCGGTCTGTCAGCACAAACAGGTTTTTGCCGACCCGACGAGTACCCACGAAGGAGGCTCCGGCCAGCGTATCAAGCAGCAGGGCGTGCTCAGTAGTCAGTAATTTGGTGTCTTCTACGTCCAGGCCTTCAACGGGCTGGTGCAGCGAGGTGGCTTCCAGGTAGCGGCGGTATCCTTCTACTTCGGGTAGTTCGGGCATAGGGGGTAGCGGTAAGTTTATCGGTTGTGTAACCCCCTGCCGACCCAAATGGTTTGTCAGACAAAAGCCAGTGGATAGAGTCGCTGCTGCTCGCGCAGGAGTCCCTGATAAGCCATCACACCGGCCACCAGAAAGAGCCAACTCAGCCAGCAAAGCAGCGGAATGAGCAGCATCCAACCTCCCGATAGCGTAGGCAGCAATAGGATATAACTAATAAAAAAGCTCTGGTAGGGGTTGAAAAAGATAGCCGCCTGGAGCAGGCGGTAGTACTGAATTATAGAGAGTCTATATCCTTTTTTAGGTTGGCTTCTGATAAAAAAGAGGGTAGCCGCCACCCCCGCCGCCGCGGCCAGGGAGCCGTTAAGTAGCAGAAAAGTAGAGGCCCCGAGGTAGTCAAAAGCAACGCACAGGAGCAGCGCTCCCAAGCCCGAGCTAAACAGGAATGGAAGCCGGAACAACTCTTTCAGGTACTTCCACCATACCCGTCGGTCACGATGCGTCAGGGCCTTTTGCTTTTCTTCCAGTACTTCGGTAAAGCCAAAAATCCCGAACCGGGCGTATACTTTCTGCAAGGCCGACTCAAACGAGACGGTTGGATCGGCGGCCAGTTGTTGCTCCACCTCGCTTGCCAGGTGGTCCACGAGTTCAAGTTGCAAGTCGTAGTAGGCGACGTCTTTTTTCTTCACAAACCTATAAAGGGTGTCAATCTGCGAGTCGGTAAGGTGAATAGAGGTCTGCATAGTGCTACCTGATATTTTAATATTAATAAGTTATTTTTAAACCGAAAAACTTCAAAACCAGCCTGTTAACCCAGCGACAGCTTTGCACCCAGCAGTTGCTGCATGTGTCTCACGAACTCTTCCAGTTCGGCCAGTCGGCTTTCGGTCTCCGTTTGTCCTTTGGGGGTAATAGTATAGTACTTACGCATCCGGTTTCCGACGGGTACCACTTCGGCCGTAAGCAGCCCATCGGCTTCCAGCCGGTGCAGAGCCGGATACAGCGCCCCTTCGTTAAGGGCTACCTCATTGGCGGTGAGTTCCTTTACTTTCTGCGTCATTTCGTAGCCGTACATACGGCCATTCTCTTTCAACAGCTTCAGCAGTACGGTACTAAGGCTGCCTTTATATAGTTGAGAGTTGTTCATGGTGCTTCTTTTAGTTGTCGTACAAGGGCAAATTTATACCTAATTTTATTATGCATCAATAGTTGAGGTATAAATTCTAACTTGACTTTCTCTCTTACATAATATGGCTGTACCCGACGAAATTTTACTAATTTTGCGCACCGAATTGCCACTCAAAGAGTTAACCATTTCCATAACTATCTAAGAATTACAATGCTACTTAGCGAACAGGAGCTACTACGCCGGCAAAAGCGCGAAGAACTCATGCGACTGGGAATAGACCCCTACCCCGCCGAGGAATTTGAAGTGAATGTGACGGCCGCCGATATTCATAAAAATTACGAAAACCGGAAGCTGGACTATAAGAGTGTGTCCATAGCCGGGCGGCTCATGAACTTCCGCATTATGGGTAGCGCCTCCTTTGCCGAGTTGCAGGATAATACTGGACGCATCCAGTTGTACTTCCGCCGCGACGACCTGTGCCCCGGCGAGGATAAATCACTTTATAATACCGTTTTCAAGAAACTGCTCGACATTGGCGACATCATCGGAGCCAAAGGTTTTGTGTTTACTACCCAAACCGGCGAAATCTCCATCCATGTCCAGGAATTTAACATCCTGACCAAGTCGCTGCGGCCGCTGCCCGTGGTAAAACGCGACGACGAAGGCAATGTGTACGACGGCTTTACCGACCCTGAGCTGCGGTACCGCCAGCGTTACGTGGATCTGATCGTGAACCCGGAGGTGCGGGATATATTTGTGAAACGGGCGCGGATCATCTCCACCATGCGCCAGTACTTCGACGGCAAAGGCTGGCTGGAAGTAGAAACTCCCGTGCTGCAGACTATCCACGGCGGTGCGGCGGCACGACCTTTCAAAACGCACCACAACGCCCTCGACGAAGACCTGTACCTGCGCATCGCCACCGAACTGCACCTCAAGCGGCTGATTGTGGGCGGATTTGATGGCGTATATGAATTCGGGAAACTGTTCCGGAACGAAGGTATGGACCGTACGCACAATCCGGAATTTACAACGGTAGAACTATACGTTGCTTACAAAGACTACCACTGGATGATGCAGATGACCGAGCAGGTACTTGAGCAGGTGGCGGAGGCTGTAAACGGGACAACCAAAGCTACCTTCGGCGATAAAGAGCTGGACTTTGCCGGTCCTTACCCGCGCCTGAGTATTACCGAAGCCATTGAGAAGTACACTGGCGTCAACGTGGAAGCGCAGGATCTGGCGTCGTTACAGGCGCAGTGCCGCGAATGGGGCATGGAGATCAACGATAGCATGGGCAAAGGCAAGCTTATTGACGAGATATTCGGGGAAAAGGTAGAGGCCAATATTATTCAGCCTACCTTCATCATTGACCATCCGGTCGAGATGTCGCCGCTGACCAAGAAGCACCGCAGCAAACCGGGCCGGGTGGAGCGCTTTGAGCTGTTTGTAAACGGAAAAGAAATCGCCAATGCCTACTCGGAGCTAAACGACCCCATTGACCAGCGGGAGCGGTTTGAGGACCAACTGCGCCTGAAGGAGCGCGGTGACGACGAAGCCATGGAAATGGACGACGACTTCCTGCGGGCGCTTGAATACGGCATGCCACCTACCGCCGGTATCGGTATCGGCATTGACCGCCTTACCATGCTGCTCACCAACAACGCCAGCATTCAGGAAGTACTTTTCTTCCCGCAGATGCGCGCCGAAAAGAAGCCCGAAGTAGCCACCGAGGCCGACTACGAAGCAGCCGGAGTACCCAAATTATGGGTACCGGCCCTACAGAAAATGGGCCTGCTGACTATAGAGCAACTCAAAGGCGCTAACCCCAACAAGGTATTTAATGACCTGGGCGGCATGCGTAAGAAACTAAAAATAGACGCCCCCATGCCTCAGAAGGAGGAAGTCGAGGGCTGGCTCAGCTAGGTACTTAGCGTACCCGCAAACAAAAAAACCGCAGCAAAGCCGCGGTTTTTTTGTTTTTCACTGCCAGAAAAAGAAAAATTATATCTTTCTTACTTGTACGGCATTAAGTCCTTTTTTGCCTTCTACAACCTCGTACTCAACGCGGTCGTTTTCACGGATGGTGAGACCTCCCAAGCCAGTCACGTGAACGAAGATGTCCCTGTTTGTGTCGTCTTCAACGATGAAACCATACCCCTTGGCTTCGTTGAAAAATTTTACAGTACCTGTCTGCATGATAATAAAAAATGAAATTGTAAAAAATAATAAAAAGGTTAAGAATTGAAAATGCCCGCTTCAAGGATAGAAGCAACGCGCACTACCCGCATGTTATGATGAATCGGGAAAGACTCCGGATACAAAAACATTGAGAGGTTGTTTTGATACTTTTTGCCAGCCAAAGAAGTAAACATTTTACAGATTCTTCAAACGCAAAGAAACAAAAATTGTTTGGATTCCAACTATTTTGCCCAAACAATTTGATTGTGCGGTAGTTATAGCCCGTATAATCCGTGGTTTTTTCAGAAATTAGCGTAGCGGATGGATTTGCTACCAATGTTAAATAGTAGTACTTTGGAGCTTTAAATCATGATCAAAGGGATGAACCGGATTCGCTATTTCGTAGAAGACCAAATTTTTGGTGTGTGTGCCCGCCTTGGGGAAAAGCTTAGCATTTCGGCCAGCAGCATCAGGCTGTACTTTATCTATGCCACCTTTCTTACCTTTGGTTCTCCTATAATTATCTACCTGGTGCTGGCTTTCTGGATGGAGCTCCGCAAGCACTGGCGTCGCCACAACAGCCCTACGATTTGGGAGCTTTAGGAAAGCCCTTCCGGTACAACTGGGGAAGCTCCGGAAACAAATGTTTTTTATTTACAAAATACTCCCATACCACACTGCGGTAGTACAACGGTGCCCGGTATGTACTACGCTTCAATTCCTTTGACAATTCAGGGACCATACCATAAAAAGCAAAGTGCGCCCGTACAATGGCCCATACGTCGGGCCAGGCTCCGGTGGCCATAAAGCGGACGCTGGACGTACCGTCCAGTACCAGCCGCATCAGAATAGTCTTCCAGCGCCTGCCCGAGGGCAGGTTCTTGTACAGCATAATCAGGTTATTGCGGTAGTTCAGGAAGGTCTTGCGCGGGTTGGACTTGTGCAGGGTACCTCCGCCTACGTGGTACACCGTCGAGAAGCCGCAGTAGGTAATGCGGTACCCCTGGTTCAGGAGCCGCCAGCAGAGGTCTATCTCTTCCATGTGGGCGAAAAAACGCGCGTCAAAGCCTTTTACTTCGTGAAACGCACCGGCCCGTACAAACAGGCAGGCACCCGTAGCCCAAAATACATCGGCAATGTCGTCGTACTGTCCCTGGTCGGCCTCGAGGGTGTCAAATAGTCGTCCCCGGCAGAAAGGGTACCCCAGGTAGTCCATGTAGCCTCCGGCGGCACCGGCGTATTCAAAGTGGGTAGGCAGGTGGTAGGCGCGTATTTTGGGCTGGCAGACCGCTACCTGCTCATCCGTTTCCAGGTGGGCTATTACGGGTTCAATCCAGCCGGGCGTAACTTCGACGTCGGAGTTTAACAGAACGTAGTAGTCGGCCCGGATGGACCGTAAAGCGTAGTTGTAGCCTCCGGCGTACCCCTGATTGGTAGCGAGCGGCAGGAGATGTACCTCCGGATGCCGTGTGCGCAGCCAGTCCGGGGAGCCGTCGGTGGAGGCGTTGTCGGCCACCCATACCTCATGGCCGGAGGAGTGAGCAAGTACGCTGGGAAGAAATTTTTCGAGATACTGTTTTCCGTTGTAATTCAGGATAACAATGGCAACCTGTGACATCCGAAGCGCCTTTATTTCATAAAGCCGCCCAGGTCCAGACCCGGAATATTGGGAAGTACCCCTTCGGTCGCTTTTTGTAAATGTTCTTTTACTTTGGGCTCAATATTTTCCAGCGCTTTGTTGACGGCCGCCACCACCAGGTCCTGTAGCATCTCCTTGTCGTCTGGCTTGATGAGGTCATTATCTATCTCCAGCGAAACTACTTTTTTCTGCCCGTTGACGGTTACACGTACCATACCGGCACCCGACTCAGCTGATTCCGTAATGCCGGACAGCTGTTCCTGCGCTTCCTTCATTCGGGCCTGCAAGTCTTTCATCTTGCCCATCAGGCCCATCATATCACCCATATTTCCAAACATCGTATCTTACGTTAAATTGAAAAGATAATACCAGTCTCTTAAGAAGCGCAAAGATAACGCATTTAGCGCATAAGCAGAAGCGTTCCGGTTTTTACGAACGGCCGGGAGGTGTTGTCTTTGATTTCAACCCGGTAAATGTAATTGCCTTCGGGGGCGCGTACGCCATTGATAGTACCGTCCCAGCCCTGAGCGGCATCCGTAGAGCGGTGTACTACTTCGCCCCAACGATTGTAGATCAGCATCAGGAACGAGTCAAAATAGACGCCCTTTACCTGAAACACATCATTTTGTCCGTCGCCGTTAGGCGAAAAGGCATCAGGCAGGAACAGGGCCGCTTCCCGACGGAAATTAATGACGTTGGAGTAGCTCAGGAAGTTGCCATTGCGCGAGCGTACCCGTACCTGGTAGCTGAATTCCTGCTCGTTGGGGTCGTCGGCGCGGGGGTCGTAGGTAGTATTGAAGCCAACGGGCGTTTCGCTGGAGCCACCATTGGTATTCAGTTTTATTACAAAGTAGGAGCCTACGTTGTCGATAAAAGGTTCATCGGTGGTCCAGCGAATGGCGGTACCGTTGCGCTGCAGCCATACCGTACAGATCGCCTCGCTGGGGTCGGAGCGGTTACCGCAGGCGTTTTCGTACGAAATGCGGTAGCAGTAAGAGCGGGCGGAGGTTTGAGCTGTCTTGTCAGTATACCGGTTGTTGTTGGTCATTACCCCAATTTCCTTGAAGTCGTTACTACCGCTTTCGGCCCGCTCAATAAACATTTTGAAGGAGGTGGTTTGCCCTAAGACCGGCGGCACGGCCAGCAGCGATACGGAACCATCCTGCTCTACACTTACCAGCGCCTGCGTAATAGTACCGGGCTTTCTGGTGGAGATGGCGGTTACCTCAACCGGCGCCGATACTGACATGATTGTTTTTGTTTCGGCAATGACCTGGTAACGGTAGGTAACGCCGCATTCCACGTCGGTATCAATGTAAGAAATATTTTTAACGCCCGTAATAGTTTTTACGACCACATTGTTGCGTAGTACCCGGTACTCCACAAAGCCGGTAGCCATGGGGTATTCCGACCAGCCCAGTACATTGCGCTCGTTTTCTGGTGTTCCCCTCAGGACCGTGGTACAGACTTCGTTGGACTCTTTGCTGTTGCCGCACACATCCGATGTCTTTATTCTGAGGCAGTGTACTACGTTGGGGTCCGGCTTGGGTAACGTTATCTGATGGTTACCGCCCACCTTGCTCTTAATACCCGTTCCGCCGTAGTTGCCACCTCCGCTCTTGATCAACACCTCCGACTCGGCTCCCTGCACGCCTGCGTACGAAACGATAACATTGCTGTCGGCCCGGCTTTCCACCCGGCTGACAACCACCTTATCAAGCTGTATATTATTAAGCGTAACAATATAGTCATTGGATTTACCACCGTTACAGCTACCCGAGAAGTACACGCCGCGTACCCTGATTTGCCGCTGGCCGGTACCCGAGTACGTATGTTCCAGTTCCAGGGGTTCGCCTTTGTTAACGTAATTCACCCCGGAGCCGTCGTTCCACTGTACTTCAATTTGGTCGTACTGCTGAAAAATGCTGTCGTCCACTACGGTCAGCTTTACCTTGCCGTCCGCGCAGGCTGTAACCTTTACATTGGGCTGAGTGGTATCCAGTACTTTAACCGTTTTGCAGGCGGTAAAGCCGGTCCCGCTGGCGCTTCCGGCCTGTAGAATAGTGTAAGTACCTGCCTTGGTATACGTGTTTGTAAGCGACTGGGTGTAGGTAGGGCTGGTTTGACCCTGGTAGTTGTAGTCCCAGTTAATATTGGAGGCACCGGCTTTGGTATTTCGCACGGTCACGGTAAGGGGGGCACAGCCTGAGGTGGGAGCTACCGTAAATTCTCCCCGCTGGCTACCGGCGTCACAAAGCCCCTGCGCCTTACTTTCCTGAATTCTCAGCAGTGCAACCAGCAGCAGCAGGCTGAACAGGAAGCATTGGCCCGATACATATTTAGAAAGTAGATTTTGCCTCACAGTCCCGCTGCTAAAAAGAGTTGATTCTCTGATAGAAAGTATAGACAAGAAACGGATTGCCCTAAACCTTTGTTTATTCAGTAGTCAAAAGTAAGAGTTTCGGAGCTAACCCTGTACCTTTACCGTTTAAAACGTTATTAATTGCTTAACTATTTTTCATCAACCTCACTAATGAGCAACAATAGTACCAAAATTTCGCTTGATTCCATCGAAGACGCAATCAAAGATATACAAGCTGGCAAGATAATCATAGTCGTGGATGACGAAGATCGTGAGAACGAAGGAGATATGATTTGCGCCGCCGACCGGGTTACGCCCGAAATAATAAACTTTATGGCGCGCGAAGGGCGCGGTCTTATTTGCGTGGCGCTTACCGAAGAACGCTGTGAGGAGCTCGAGCTGGAGATGATGGTTGGTAAAAATACGGCTACGCACGAAACCGCCTTTACCGTATCCGTTGACCTGCTGGGCCAAGGCTGTACCACGGGTATTTCGGCGAGCGACCGGGCCAAAACGATACAAGCGCTGGTTAATCCCGAAACCAAACCCGAAGACCTGGGCCGTCCCGGCCATATATTTCCTTTGAAAGCCCGGCAGGGCGGTGTACTTCGCCGCACAGGACATACCGAAGCCGCCGTGGATTTCCCTCGTCTGGCCGGACTGGCACCCGCCGGCGTTTTGGTGGAGGTACTCAACGAAGACGGCTCCATGGCCCGCCTGCCCGAGCTACGGCAGGTGGCCGACCGGCTGGGCATGAAGCTCGTTAGTATCAAAGACCTGATCGAGTACCGCCTGCAGCAGGAAACGCTCATTAAGCGGGAGATAGGGGTGGATATGCCTACCGACTGGGGTCATTTTGATCTTATCGCCTACCGTCAGCTGAACACCGGGGATCTGCACCTGGCCCTGGTGAAAGGTATCTGGGAGAAAGACGAGCCGGTACTGGTACGGGTACATTCGTCCTGCGTAACGGGCGATATTTTCGGTTCATGCCGCTGCGACTGCGGCGGACAACTCCACGCGGCCATGCAAATGGTGGATAAGGCCGGCAAAGGGGTAGTACTGTACATGAACCAGGAGGGGCGGGGTATTGGGCTTATCAATAAACTAAAAGCGTATAAGCTACAGGAAATGGGTCGTGATACCGTAGAAGCCAATCTGGAGTTAGGCTTTCAGATGGACGAGCGCGACTACGGCGTGGGCGCTCAAATCCTGCGTGACCTGGGTATTACCAAGATTAACCTTATTTCCAATAATCCGAAAAAACGCGTGGGTCTGATGGGCTACGGCCTGGAAATCGTGGATTCTATTGCCATTGAAATTGCCTCCAACCCCCACAACGAGCAGTACCTGCTGACCAAGCGCGACAAAATGGGCCACCTGCTGAAAAACCTCACTATCCTGAAAGAATGATCTCCATACTGAAAGCTACCTCCGATGAAGACCTGCGCAAGTGCCGCCGGGTCGTACAGGCACTTCGCCCCAAACTTTCCGACGAAGCCTACGCGGTGGCCATTCGTCGTACCCTGGCCGATAACCGGCAGATGATTTTTGTAGAGGAAAAAGATGCAGCGGGTGTTCCGGAAGCGGCGGCGGTAGCGGTATTTGAAACGGGCTATAACCTCTTCCGGGGTAAGTATATTTATATTGATGACCTGTCGACCCTGCCGGAGTACCGGGGCAAAGGCTACGCGGGCCAGCTACTGGACTGGATTCTGGACTACGCCCGGCGCGATGGTTACGACGAGGTACACCTGGACTCCGGCGTGAGCGAAGCCCGTACCGATGCGCACCGGCTCTATCTCAACAAGCGTTTTCAGGTCACAAGTCTGCATTTTGCTTTAAAATCATAACGTACCAGGTACCTGGTTTTACCATTAAAAAACGCATGGGAAGATTATTTCTCATGCGTTTTTTATGTAGCTACAATTATTTTCTCCAATCACTATTACTTCAGGCAACCCTTCTTTACCTTCGGTCGTATATGCTGTATAAAGAATGACCGACAACATGCCCGGGTACAACTCCGCTGTTCTTCTTGAACTGCTCGACGGCTGTTTGCTCAAAGACCGTCGTAGTCAGGAATTGCTCTATCGGCAATTCTACGGCTACGCCATGGGAATCTGCCTACGCTATACCCGAAGTCGGGACGAGGCCAAAGAAATCCTGAACGACGGGTTTTTGAAAATATTTACCAAACTGGAAAGTTTTGACTCGGAACGCTCTTTCAAAGCCTGGATGAGCCGGATCATGATCAACACGGCGCTGGACCATTTCCGCCGCGAACAGAGGCAGCATCCACTGGGGCAGTCTCCACTGCGGCAGCATCAGGGGCACGAGGGCGTAGAGGCAGCCGAAAATGTTTCGGTGGACGAAACCGCCACAAGTCAGCTGTCACACGAGGAACTGATTGGTATGATCCAGCAATTGCCGCCTTCGTACCGCGTCACGTTCTGTATGGCGGTCATAGATGGCTACACCCACGAAGAAATAGCCGAACAACTGGGAATAACGGTGGGAGGTTCCAAATCAAACCTGTCACGCGCCCGCCAAAAACTAAAAGTAATGTTAGCCCAAAAAAACGCAGATGACTATGAACGAGTTACCAGATGACCGGCTGGATGAGCTCTTCAGGAAGTCTGCTGAAGAGCTGAAGCCCGCCTACGACCCCGCCGACTGGGACAGCCTGCGGGAACGGCTGGATGACTCTCCCGCCCCGACGGGCACGGGTCAGCTCAGGAAATGGTGGCTCGGAGGAGGCCTGTTGCTGCTGTTGCTCGCTGGCGGACTGGGTACTTACTACCGGAGCACAACTACTGACGCAGAAGAACAAAGGGCAGCAACCACGTCAGGAAAGCCGGTAGCGGAAGCAGCTCAGCCCCAAATGGATACTGATAAAAGTAGACAGGGACCGCAGCAAAGCATGATACCTGTGCGTACTGAAGGTCGGGTAGCAATTCCGGCTGCTTCGGCGGAACTGAAAGGACTAACTAGTACAGAAAATCAGGAGCAGAATGCTCAGAAGATACAGCCCCGGCGCCAGCCAGACGCAAGCGGAGTGCGGCTACAATCTACCCTTTCTGGTAGAGCGGAGGGCGACGGGGCATCCCATCAAAATAGGGATAAAGGTACCGCTCAGCAGCGTATACGTAGCAAGGGTGAGCTTTTATCGAATCAGGCCGAAAAAATCGCTGATGGTTTAGGGACTGTTGAAAGTGGAGGAGAAGGCCTTGCGGCCACAGCCAGTGAAACTACCTGGGAGAGTGTGCCGGAAGAAAACCAGGTGCAGCTAAATCGGGTAATGGAGGTAGCACCTTTACTACCCCGGCTGACCTACCAGACTAACCACCACTTCGCTGCGCCGGTGGTTAGCCCCGGGGTTCCCGGGCCAGTAGTTAAGTATCGCTCTCCCGCGGCCAAATGGGCGGTGCGGCTGGGGGTATCACCCGATATGAGTTCGGTTGGCTTAAGAGACTTTACTTCACCGGGTCTATCCAGACCGGGACCGTCAGCCTCGTTGCTGATAGACTACTCAGTAACCTCCCGGTTGTACCTGCAGACGGGTGTAATCAGGAGTCTGAAAACCTACCAGGCCTTACCCGGCCAGTATGAATGGCCCGCCTACTGGAATCAGTACGTTAAGCCCAGCAGTGTAGACGGCGACTGCCAGGTACTCGAGATTCCCCTGAACCTGCGCTATGATATAGAGCAGGGTACTCGTTCGACCTGGTTTGTGGGAACGGGGCTGTCGTCCTACCGCATGCAGAAAGAAATATACAAGTACCACTACGAGCGCCCTGATCCCAGCATAAAGCGCTGGCGCTGGGAAGGCCAAACGGGCTGGTACTGGCTGAGCCACCTCAACGCCTCTGTTGGCTATGAGTACCATCTTTCTGACCGGTTATCCCTGCTGGCTGAGCCCTACGTGCGGCTCCCGCTCCGGAAAATAGGCTACGGAAAAGTAAATCTGTTTACGACGGGCATGTGGGTATCGGTCAGGTACCGGCCGGTGAGGGGGAAGTAAAGCGGCGGCAAATGCCGTCCTGATTATTTAACAATAAAGTAAGATAAAGATGGAAATCAAACAAGAAAAAGAAACCTTGAAAAGAGGAGAATTCCTGCGCAGCCTGGGCTTGAGTACCTCAGCTCTGATGGCATTTTACTGCATGGGTACCCTGACCGCCTGTAGCTCCGGCGATGACGACCCCACCCCTACCGGAGGTAATAATAACGGTGGCACGGGGAACAACAGCGCCGGCCTGACTGGTAACGCTACGGGTGGTAACATCAACTTTACGCTGGACCTGACGAGTAGTAATTACAGCAAGCTCAAAACCGAAGGGCAGTTTGCTATAGTGGGCGATGTCATCGTAGCATTGGCTTCCGGCAACCGCTATGTAGCCCTATCCAAAGCCTGTACCCACCAAGGGACCACTGTTGAATACCGACTGGCACAAAATGACTTTTATTGTACCAACCACGGCTCAGCTTTTAATACCGATGGTACCGTAAAACAAAGCCCGGCTCCTTCGCCCCTAAGAGTTTATAAAAGCGAACTCAGCCAGAACGGTAATTCCCTACGAATTTTTGAATAATTTTTTATGCATGTACTGCGCATAGTACCCTTTTTGCTGATTCCCCTGCTGAGCGTTGCCCAGGACGACCTGCTGGGCGAACTGGAAAGTCAGGCCGGACCGCTGACCGTACCCGTAGAGGCTACCTTCAAGTCTACCCGGATTATCAACGGCCACTCGGTCGAAACCATGAAGCGAAACCACCTCGACTTCCGGATTTCGCACCGTTTCGGACGGCTGAACTCGGGTGCCTACGAGCTGTTTGGTCTGGACCAGGCTACGCTACGGCTGGGGTTTGAATACGGCCTCACGGACAACCTGATGGTGGGCGTTGGGCGCAGCTCGGAGCAGAAAGCCTATGACTTCTTTGCCAAGTACCGCGTTCTGCAGCAAACTACCGGCGCCCGTACCGTTCCGGTGTCGGTAACGCTGTTTGGCAGTACCGTAGTCCGGACCATCCGCTCGTTCATACCGGGCGAAGCGCAGCGTTCCTTTCAGGATAAGCTTTCCTATACCGGACAGGTACTTATAGCCCGAAAGTTCAGCGAGCGGCTTTCGCTGCAGTTGAGCCCTACCTACCTCTACCGCAACCAGCCCGAACTACCTGCCGACGACCGGCTCTTGCTGGCGGTGGGGATAGGTGGCAGGTACAAGCTCAGCAAACGGGTATCCCTCAACGGCGAATACTTCTGGACCGCTCGCGACGCCGGAAGTACTTCGCTCCCCTACTACAACTCCATGGCCGTAGGGGTAGACATCGAAACGGGCGGGCACGTTTTTCAGCTGCACTTTACCAATTCGCTGGGGATGATCGAGAAGCAGTTTATCGGCGAAACGCTGGGTACCTGGGGCAAAGGCGATATTCACTACGGATTTAATATTTCCCGGACTTTTAGTCTGGAAAAGAAAAGCAAACAAAACCCGGTCGGCTGGTAGCGGGCAAGGGAGTCAACTATGAATAAGTACTTATCAATATACCTGCTCTTGCTGGTACTGAGTTGGGGGCTTCCCCAGCCGGTACTGGCCCAGAGCAAGCTGTACGCAACCGCAGCCGGACAAACCAGTTTTTTCTCGGAAACTCCGGCGGAGAACATCAGCGCGGTGAATAAAAAAACGCAGGCTCTGCTCAATACCACCACCGGCGAGCTGGCCATCCGGATTACCATGCGTGACTTTGACTTTCCGAACAAGCTCATGCAGGAGCACTTCAACGAAAACTACGTGGAGTCGGATAAATATCCCACGGCCACATTCCGGGGCAAAGTAAACCAAACGATTGACTACAGCCAGAATGGTACCTATCCGGTAAGCGCTACGGGGCAGTTTACCGTCCACGACGTCAGCCAGAACCGTACCTTACAGGGGCAGCTTACCATCAAAGACAATACCCTAACCCTCAGCTCCGACTTCGACGTAGCGCTGACCGATCATAAAATAGATGTACCTAAAATCGTCTTCATGAAGATCGCCCAGGTTATTCAGGTAAAAGCCCGCTACCAGCTAACCCCCTACACCCGGCCCTGAAGAATTCGCAGATTTTATAAAATCATTCACTACCGATAAGTACTTTCCAGCGGCCAGGCTTCTACCTTCCGCACGGCCGTGCCCGCTATTTCTATGTCGGTACTTTCTGGCCGGGGAAATATCTGCGCTGTAATGGTTGCCGCGCCGTCGTTAGCAAATACTTCGACCGAGGAGCGGTCCAGGAACACGTGAAGCTTTATTTTACCGTCGGCGGCGGGGAGTGGCGCTGCGAAGCGAGCCGGGAAATCTTTATGAAACTGCACATGGCCCGAGCGGGTGCGGTCGAGGTACAGTTCGCGTTTGGCGGCGTCGTAGCCCAGCAGCGTCTCTTCGCCATCGCCCTTGCGTAGCTTTACTACAAAATCTTTGGGTTCGGCTTCTATTTTCAGTTCCAGGGTGGTGGTATTCAGGCCCGACAAGGCCCGGCTCAGGGAGGCGGCGGTCATGCCCTCAAGTACCAGCGGGGGCTGGCGTAGCTTCTGAAGCTCGGCTACGGGCTGCTGGCGCAGCTCGTAGGTATTCCCTTTTTTGGCCAGGCTCAGCTCGCGCGGCAGAGACATGGCCCCCTTCCACGGGCTTACCGGCAGGTCATTGGCGTACTGCCAGTTATTCATCCAGCCTACCGTTACGGGGCTGCTCAGGTGGTTGTAATGAATAGCGGCGTAGTAGTCCTTCCCGTAGTCAACGTAGCGAAGCTGCCGATCCTGCGGTTTAAAGCTTTTCCCGTCAAATTCTCCCACAAAGTACAGCATTCCCGAGCCACCCGCTACCGAGCCGTTGCCGATGGACTGCAGCAAGACCCACTTTTTCCCGGGGGTACCTTCCACGGGTACTTCCAGCAGCGAGGGGCACTCCCATATTCCCAGTTTATCGTTCAGTACCTGAAACTCCCCGGTTTTATTCCAGGCGGTCAGGTTTTTGGAATTATAAAAAAGTACCTTTTGTTCCTCAGGAATAACCACCGACATCACCCACTGACCCGAGGCAGCGTGCCAGAATACGTTGGGGTCACGGAAGTCTTTTTTCTCTAAATCAAGTACCGGATTTTTGTCGTATTTGGTCCAGGTGCGGCCGTTGTCGAGACTATAGGCAAGGTGCTGGCTCTGGCGGTTTTGCTGGTGGCCGGTATAAATGGCGACCATAGGTACCTGCCCGTTTTTGCCGAACCCGGTTGAGTTGGTGAAGTCCATGACCGCGCTACCCGAAAATATCATGATGCCGTTTTCTTCGGGAATAGCGGGCGGAAGTTCTTCCCACTGTACCAGGTCACGGCTGACGGCGTGGCCCCAGGTCATGTGCCCCCAGCGCTGCCCGAAGGGATTATACTGGTAAAAGAGGTGATACTCGCCCTGGTGGTAGAGCAATCCGTTGGGGTCGTTGATCCAGTTAACTCGGGGTGAAAAATGGTACTGAGGACGGTGGGGCTCGTTCAAAAGAGTGCTTTGAGCCTCCGCGCACAGCTGTAGCAGGAGCAGGAAAGCGATGAATGAAGCAGTGCGGCGCATGAGTAGTCAGTTAGCCTGTATTTAGTAAGAATAGTCATTTTCAGACAACAAAGTAGCTCCTTTTTCTCTTAATGCAACATTCCCAGCCACCTATATATGGACATTCTACAGGAACTTAGTCAAAATGAAAACCTCGAGTCGGTACCCCAGCCGCAACTACAGTGGCTGGCCGAACAAGGCCGGTTAATACACATAGAGGAGGGCGAGTACCAATTTAAAAAAGGCGACCCGATAGACAACCTGTACATTGTCATGGAAGGCATGCTGCGCCTGTACGCCGTACAAAACGGGGAGCAACGAAGCCTGGAAGATCAGGGAAAAGGCTACGTAGGAGGCCTGCTTCCGTATTCCCGCCTTAAAAATGCCGCTGGCAACGCTATGGCGGTAGAGCCTACTACCCTGCTGCTGTTGCACCGGGAAAAGTTCCGGGAGATGATCGAGCACCAGGATGAACTCGTGGAAGTACTGGTACATTTAATGCTGAACCGGGTCCGGAATTTTACAAAGTCGCAGCAGCAAAACGAAAAGATGATTTCGTTGGGAAAACTCTCGGCCGGACTTGCCCACGAGCTGAATAACCCGGCTTCGGCGGTGGTACGAAGCGCTACTACCCTGAAACAGCACCTGAGTACGGTACCCGAAAAATTCAAAGAGGTTATTTCTCTGCGCATGGCCCCCGGGCAGGTAGACCAGGTAAGTACCATCCTGTTTGAAAAACTGACCGCGGGCGCACCAAGCCAGCTGACGCTCATGCAAAAATCAAATCAGGAAGAGGACCTGTCTGACTGGCTGGAAGAGCACGAAGTGTCGAACGGGTATGAACTGGCCGAAAATCTGGTAGAGTACCGCTTTACAGTTCAGGACCTGGAACGAATTAAGGAGTGCTTGTCGGGCCAAAGCCTGGAGCCGGTCCTGAACTGGGTCGATAACGTACTTACTACCGAGCGATTAGTGACCGAAATAACGGAAGCCTCCCAACGAATAGGTGATCTGGTAAAGTCCGTTAAAGACTATTCGCACATGGACGGTGGAGCCGACAAGAAAAAAATATCGTTGCGGGAAGGACTACAAAGTACCCTCCGTATATTGCAGCATAAGCTCAAAAGCAAGAATATTTCGGTACAGCTAAACCTGCCCGACCACCTGCCCGACATCTGCGTACGCCCCGGCGATATGAATCAGGTCTGGACCAACCTGATCGACAATGCCATTGATGCCTCACCGGACGGAGGTGAAATAACTATTGAAGCCGTACACGACCGGGAGTTTGTCATTACCAAAATCATTGACCGGGGCAGTGGTATCCCTGATGATATCAAAGGGCAGGTATTCGATCCTTTTTTTACTACTAAAGACATAGGCAAAGGTACCGGACTGGGCCTGGAAATAGTACAAAACATAGTGGAACTACAGCACAAAGGTCAGGTAAAAGTACAGTCCGAACCCGGCCTGACCGAGTTTAGCGTATGCCTGCCCATTGAGTAAACTTTTCATTCTACCCATTACTACTACTTTTAGTTATTCATGAAGAAACCCATTATCCTGGCGGTAGATGACGATATGCAGGTACTGAAGGCGCTGGCCCGGGACCTTAAAGGCCGCTATCAGAAAGAATATAAAGTTATGAATACCAGTTCAGCCCATGAAGCCCTGGAAACGCTGAAGGAGCTGAAACAAAAAAATGAAACCGTAGCCCTCTATATATCCGACCAGCGAATGCCCGAAATGCTGGGCGTTGAGTACCTGACCGAAGCCAAAAAGTACTATCCCGAAGCCAAGCGGGTATTGCTGACGGCCTATTCGGATACCGATGCCGCCATTAAGGCCATCAATGACGTGCGGCTGGACCACTACCTGATGAAACCCTGGGACCCCCCCGAAGAAAAGATTTATCCGGTACTGGACGGCCTGCTGGACGACTGGAACGTCTCTTATATACCTGACTTTGAAGGCATGAAAGTGGTGGGGTATCAGTTTTCCCCCAAGTCGCACGAAGTAAAGGATTACCTGTCGGGTAACCTGCGTCCCTACCAGTGGCTCGACCTTGAAACCAGCGACAAAGCCAAAGAACTCGTAGAATCGCACAGTCTGAAAGAGAAAGATGCGCCCTTTGTATTTATGGAAGATGGTACTTACCTGGTGCAGCCGGACAGCCGGCAACTGGCCGAAAAACTGGGCCTGAATCTGGAAGCATCCAGCGAACAACTATACGACGTGGTCATTATAGGAGCCGGACCGGCCGGGTTGTCAGCGGCGGTGTACGGGGGGTCCGAAGGACTCAAGACGCTACTCATCGAAAAGCGGGCACCCGGCGGACAGGCGGGTACCAGTTCCCGCATTGAGAACTACCTGGGCTTTCCGTCGGGCCTGAGCGGAGCCGAGCTTTCCAACCGGGCTATTACCCAGGCGAGGCGTTTTGGCGTAGAATTTCTTTCGCCCGAAGAGGTAGTTGATATTCAGGTAAAAGATAACTACAAGTTACTGACACTAAAGAGCGGAGGTCAGGTCAATACCAAGAGCCTGGTTATCACCACCGGTGTCAACTACCGGAGGCTTGAAACCCAGGGTGTGGACCAGTTTACGGGAGCCGGGGTGTACTACGGAGCGGCTACCACCGAAGCGCATGGCTGCAGCGACCGCGAAGTTTTTGTGGTGGGCGGGGGCAACTCCGCCGGGCAGGGCGCCATGTACCTTTCGCAGTTTGCCCGCCGGGTGTACATAGTTATTCGTAAGCCCGACCTTTCGTCGACTATGTCGCAGTACCTCATTGACCAGATCAACGCTACGCCCAACATTAAAATCCTAGCGGATTCGGAAATAGTAGAAGCCCGGGGTAGTGAGCATCTGGAAGAACTGCTGATTCAGGATATCAATACCCAGGAAACCCGTACCTTCCAGGCCAATGCACTCTTTATCTTTATCGGGGCCAAACCCTATACCGACTGGATCACCAACGATCTCCAGAAAGACAAGCGCGGTTTTATTATTACCGGACGGGACCTGGTGCTGCATCCGGATTTTAAGCGGATATGGAAAAAAAAGCGGGAGCCCTTCCCCCTCGAAACCTGTGTGCCGGGTATTTTCTCGGCGGGAGACGTCCGGGCCGACGCCATGAACCGCGTAGCCTCGGCCGTAGGGGAAGGCGCTATGGCCATAAGCTTCGTCCATAAGTACTTATCCGAAATATAACCCCAACTCTATCCCGAATGACATGATTATTTACGAATCAAACAAGAACTTCCTCCGCGACATTACCCACCTCACCCGTAGCTGGACCATGCAAAAGATACTCCGGTCGGCGCTGGGGGTGGGAGCCATTACGGCGGGGCTTACCGTAGCTTTCGAGGAAATATGGCCCATGGAGGTCAATGTCCCTTCCAGTATTTTTTCGCTGCTGGGTATTGTACTGAGCGTCCTGCTGGTGTTCCGAACCAACACCGCCTACGACCGCTGGTGGGAAGGGCGCAAGCAGTGGGGCGCGTTGGTGAACAACTGCCGTAATCTGGCCGTGTCGGTACATAGTACTTTCCCGAAAGAAGATACCCAGGGCCGTTTTGAAATAGCGGTCCTGGTTTCTAACTTTTGCATTGCCCTCAAGGAACACCTCCGGGCAGGTACCCGGGTAGAAGAGCTGATTTTTATTAGCCCCGACGAAGCCGGGAAATACAAGGAGCGGGCACACGTACCCAACTACCTGGTTACGCAAATTCACCAGAAAATACAGGGCTACTACCGGGCAGAGGCTATTTCAGGTACCGACCTGCGCAATATGAAGCCGCACCTGCAGGCCCTGCTGGACATTGCCGGTGCCTGTGAGCGTATCAAAAAAACCCCCATTCCCTTTTCGTACAGCGTGTACATCAAGCTGCTGATCCTGGGTTACTCCCTGATGCTCCCCTTCGGCCTTATCCGGGACTTCGGGTACTTCACTATTCCGCTGGTGACGTTTATCTTCTTTACTTTTATTGGTATTGAAATGATGGCCGCCGAAATCGAAGAGCCTTTCGGCCTGGACTGTAACGACCTGCCCACCGGCGACATAGCCCATACCATCAAAACCAATGTTTTTGAAATTCTGGAAGTAACGCACGTACACCTGCCCGAGCGGGAGGAAAAACTGTATCAGAAGGTTTTCTGAGGCATCATCCTGCTGCTGTACCTTTTGCCCTGCTCCTGCATAAACAACCGGATCGTAGCGGCAAACCAGGCACCGCTCTCCTGAAAGGGACAGTGGCCGCCTTCGTAGAGAACAGTACGCACGTTGGGAAAGCGGAACGAAGTGTAGTGTTCAGGCCCCACGGCATGGTCCTTCTGACCAGCCATAACGAGTACAGGTACTTTAATGTGGGCCGTAAGGGGCGTAAAGTCCTGCTGGTACTCGGTGTAGCCCCATACCTTGTTGCCGTAGTCGTAGTTAAAGGCGCGGCCAATGCTAAGCGTTATCGAGTCACTTACCACCTTGGCTTCCGGCGTGGCAAACATCAGCTTGTACCAGACGCCCTTTTCATTGAGCTGTTCGTGTACTTTTCCCAGGCGCTCCATGGGGTTAATGGCCGGGTCGGTGTAGGCCTTATCGGTAAGGCCAAGTTCATTAATGCCGAAGCTGATGTGGCTGTTGATGGAATAAGGCAGATTGAGGGTACAGTTGACGTAAATAGCCGAACTGACAAAGCGGGAGTAGTGGTCGAGGTAATTGGTCATCAGGATACCGGCAAACGAATGCCCCATAACCGACCAACGCGGGTAACCCAGGTACCGGCGTAGTTCTTCGAGGTCTTTCTCAAGGCGGGCTATGGAGTAGTTGCCGTTGCGGGCGCTCTCTGATCGCCCGGACCCCCGCTGGTCGAAGTAGATCATCTGCAGGAATTGCTCCACCTGGCTTCCCTCCGACTTTTCGAAGTAGTTGCTGGTTGAGCCGGGGCCACCGTGTATAAAAACACAGGGACTCCCCTGCCCGGTAACCCGCACGTATAGTTTGACACTATCGGACGTGGTGAAGTAAAATTCGCGTTCTGCGGTAGCACGTGCGAAAGCCTGGGTGGAATAGGCAAGCATAACCAAAACGAAAATACCGATAATTTTTTTCATAGCTGTTTCCTGAGTGTTTAGGACTCAAAGATGACAGCCTCTTCGAATATAGAAAAAAACAGCTTACCCAAATGGAAAAATCAGCTGATGAAAGTACGTAGAGGAGCGACGAAAAAATCAGGAGTTGGTACAGGGTTGCCTGATACAGAAAACCCCTGCCCTAGGCCGAATGATGAAACAGCAGAAACAGGAATAAGTAAATCCAGAGTACATCTACAAAGTGCCAGTACGTAGTAATGAGCTTCATCTTGAGACGATTGGGCGGATTGACACTATATACGAAAGCATCAATGTAGGTCATATTCTTTAAAGAATCCCAGAACGCGAATCCCAGAAAAGCTAATCCCCCGATAATATGCGCTATGTGCAGCCCCGACAGCAGGTATACAAAAGCCCCGGGTGCGCTATCCTGCATGCCTATGCCCTGGTCCAGCATCTGAATCCATCCCCATAGCTGCATAAATACAAACATAACCCCCAGGGTTAACGTTGCCCCCAGGCAGGAGCGGTATATCGGAAAACGTTCGCGCAGAAACGCCCGGTGCGCTTCGTGCATGGTTACACTACTCAACAATATTACAAAGGTACTGATCCAGAAGATACCCGGCAGTGAAACCTGTTGCCAGTCGGGCCCTACTTTGCGTATGATATAAATGGCCAGCAAGGTTGTAAAAATCAGCACGCTTCCTCCTATACCCAGCCACAGCATGAATTGTAGTGGTTCGCGTCGCTTGGTAAATGGATTCTCCGGGCTTCGGGTGGTCGGTTTTATTGGCATGATTCGTAAAAGCTTTCGTTGGTCGGCATACAGTTAAAAAGAGAAAATAAAATTATCTAATATAAAAAAGCATGCCCGCAGGACTCAGATTAGAACAATTCAACACATTTTCTTCCTACTCGCAGAATCAGGAGAGTTCTCCTTGCCAAACGGCGTAGGGGCTGAAATTGTTCGAACCCTCAGGTTCATTCTCAAAAATTCCATAGACTGTGGAACCTGAACCACTCATACTGGCATATAATGCCCCCAACTCGTACAATTTATCTTTTATAGCCGACAACTGCGGGTATCCTGGGAACAAAGAGGCTTCAAAATCATTAACAACTGTAGTACGCCACCCGGCTATAGGTAGTTGCAGAAGCTCACGCAAATCTGTAGCCGGTCGGGCCGGACGCACCCGGGCGTAAGCCTCGGCCGTAGCTATGTGCAGCCCCGGATTAACCAGCACAATCCATTTACCGGTAAGGCGGAGGGGTATTTCCTCAAACTGATCACCTTTACCGTAGCAGTAGGTAGGTTTATTTTCAATAAAAAAAGCGCAATCGCTGCCCAGAGTACGGGCGTAGTCCTGCTGCCGGAGCGTGGTAAGCTGTAACCCGAAAAGCTCATTCAGCGCCCTGATGGTAAAAGCAGCATCGGCCGAACCGCCCCCCAACCCGGCCCCGATCGGAATGGCTTTCAGCAGATGAATCTCCACCGGAGGCAGGGAATAATCACGGGCCAGCAGCTCATAGGCTTTCACACATAGGTTAGTAGACACTTCTGACGCAGTTCCTCCGGGAGGAGCGCCTCCCGGAGGAACGCTTCCCGGAGGAGCGCCTCCCGGAATCGTTAAACCGGAGGACTGGAACGAAAAACGTTCAGCGGGGCGAATTTCAAGCGCATCCGCCCAGCCCACGGGATAAAAGCACGATTCAAGGTTATGAAACCCGTCGGGGCGCTTTTCAGTAATGCGGAGGCCAAGGTTAATTTTGGCGCTAGGGAAAACTACCATTCATCAGAGCAAGTCAGTACAGGGGCAAATATCGTAAAATCTACGAAAGCCCTTTCCAGGAAGGAAAAGGGCTTTCGCAGGTTGACACAAAAAAAAATGGAGTAATTCGTAAACTAATTTTTTACCCAGACACCTACATGTTCAAACGAATCCCACTAGTAATGCTACATCATGTTATTAGGTGCTATCTCTCGAATTCAAACTTTTTGGTATTATAAATTCTCTTTTTCAGGTACTTATCTGTTTGAAAGGTAAGCTCTACTCTTTCATTATCAATAAAGACAGCCTCTTTTCTCCAGTATAACGATGAAGTTGACTTACTATAATCATTCAGAGGAAAAGGGCTGATTTCTTCAAGTTTGTAGGTGCTCTTTGCATCTCCTTTTTGATTATAAATCACAAATACATTCACACCGTATCCAATCGAATACCAATTATCAAAAGTTGCAACCGACGAACCATTATTAGCGATTATTGCATGAACAGGGCAAGAATAGTTCAGCATACTTCGCTTCCATATCAAGACACTTTCTGATCCACTTACATCATACAGCTCTCCAATACAAGGAATCAGAATTGTGTCCTGTGCTGAAATATTGCGCATAAATTTATCCGTTTTACGCAGAATCTTGTTCGTTTGTGGATGTCTGTTACTTTTAAAGTATTCCCATTGATAATACTTCTCAGGAACGATTTGAGGCGTTATGACTAATTTATATTTCAGATTTTCTGAGTAATACATTTTTACTCCTGGCGGCTGCCAAATATCAGCCCTAGCTTTGATCGAACCTAAAGTCCCCCAAAGTAAAATGAAATAATATAGATACCTATAGGACTTATAAGCCATATCTATATAGTCTAACCTCTTTAAAATAAATGCTAGTTACGATTTCTTTAATTTGAACGTATATATAGTCCAGATCATCCGCCATGCCTCGAACCTGATCGGTCAATTCGTCCATTATATAAAGTAATGGACTATTTTATGAACAGTACCTTGAACTCCGTGCGGCGGTTGCGCTGGTGCTCCTCTTCGGTACAAAGCACGCCATCCCTGCACTGATTGATAAGGCTGGTTTCGCCGTAACCTTTGGCAGCCATGCGGTTGCGGGCTATACCTTTTGAAGCCAGGTAGTTTAGAACAGCCTTGGCGCGACGCTCAGACAGGTACTGATTAAACTGCGCAGTACCCTGGCTGTCCGTATGGGAGCCAATTTCGAAGCGCAGCGATGGGTACTTGCGCATGGTAGCTACCATTTTGTCCAGCTCCCGGGCGGCGTCGGTACGTATGTCCCACTTACCCGAGTCGTAGTAGATGTTGTCCAGCGTTACTACGTCACCCACTTTCAGCATTTTCAGATCCGCCGATACCAGCTTAGGCTCCGACTTGGCGGGTATCTTTTTAATAGCGTTGGTATTGGTACCGTAGGTAGATTTGGAGGCTATCAGTTGGTAGTCGCAGCCTTCGCGCAGCTCAAACTCAAAGCGTCCGTCGGGACCCGTTACGGTTTGTTTTACCGAATTGTCACACTTATTTCTAAGTACAATTTTTACGCCTTCAATGGGCTTTTTATCGGATTCGCCGGTTACGGTGCCGCGCAACGTTGAAATAACGAGCTTATCCCGCCCCTGTCCGCCCGATATACTGGCGGGCAGGGCATCTTCCGGCTCCGTTTCAAACTTCAGCAGGGAGTACTCCAGCCGGGTCGATTTCTCGTCGGTAAAGCCCGAGGTAGTAAAGCCAACGGTACCCGCCAGGTACCCTTCGTGCGATACCTCAAAAATAAAGTCATTATTAGCTTCCAGGCAAATGTTTACCTCTCCGTTGGCATTGGTATATAGTTCCTGCTGGTCACGGCCTTCGCCCCGCGCCTTTACAATAACCAGCGCACTGTCCAGAGGAGCCGAAGTACTTTCATCAAAGACCCGCAACGTCAGATTACGGCAGCCAGAGAGGGAGCTTTCACGGATAAAGCGAAAAATATCGTCGTCGCCGCGCAGCCGGTTACTGCTGAAGTAGCCCGTGCTGCGGTTGCCATCGGTAATAAGCCCAAAATCGTCGGCGGCGGAGTTGATGGGGGCATCCAGATGGGCCACCTGCCCTACCACGGCCCCGTTAAGCATAGGAACCGTATAAATATCCAGACCGCCTAACCCGGCGGCCTGGCCGCTGGAAGCAAAATAAAGATTCCCATTCTCATCCACAAAAGGAAACATTTCATCCTTGGTGGTATTGATCTGAGGTCCCAGATTCCGGGGTGCCGACCAGCGTTCATTCTCCCGGCGCGACAGGTAAATATCGGTACCTCCCTGCCCTCCGGGCCGGTCCGACACGAAGTAGAGCAGCTTGCCGTCGCGGCTCAGGGCCGGGTGCCCGGTTGAGTACTCATCGCTGTTGAACGGGAGTTCCTGTACATTGGACCAGCCGCTGTCGGTCAGTTCAGCCGAGTATAGCTTAAGCTTGGTTACGTTGTCGCTGCTTCGCCCCGAGCGGCCTTCGGTATAGTTATTTCGGGTAAAGATAATCTGACTGCCATCCGCCGAAAAAGTGACCGGTCCCTCGTGGTAGCGGGTACTGAGCTCCTTACTGAAGATCTGGGCGCTACCTCCGGCGGCGGTTGTTGCGCTCTTCAACCCCAGCCCTTCCGAAAAACCGATGGGAGCGTAGGTACCTATGGTTGGAGAGTCGTTGGAAGTGGAGCGGGTATAGGTATCCCGGCCCAGTTTACGACCTCCGGTGCTGGATGGGGCAAGTCCGGTACTCAGGGAAATTTCTTTACCATCAGCCCCAAAAAAGCTAATGGGCCGGGCGTCGGCCCGGTTGGGCAGGTAGTAGAGGTCCAGGTACCCTTTATTGGCCGAATTAGCCCCGCCCGCGCCTTTACCGGCTACGTACACCAGCCCTTCCCTGAAAAAGGCCGGACTAAACTCCGAGCCGGTCGAGTTGATATTCAGGTTTTCGACCCGGTAGGTTGCTTTACCTGCGTTACCCACCGCCCTGGTTCCGGCGTTATTACTCCCCTGGGGCGTAGCGTTTTTCAGCTCCTGGTAGCGGGCATACATGCGTTGCGCCTCGTCAAGTTTACCGTTATAACCCAGCGCCTGGGCGTAGTAAAGGTAAGCCATCTGGTACTGAGGCGTAGGCTCGCCCAATTCCAGAAACTGCCGGTATACGGTTTCAGCCTTGGGCGACTCCCCAAGTTCTTTGTAAGCATAGCCCAGGTTATATAGTACATCTTTACGTCCCTCAACCGTGAGCGAATCCTGACGCAGTAGCGCTACGTAACCCTCAATGGCCCGTGCGTACGACTGGGTATAAAAATAGCGATCGGCCTGCTGTCTCAGGGTATCAACCTGCGCGTGTACTCCCAAGCCCCACAACAGCATACAAACCAGCAGCAACCCCCGCAGGGGCCCCTTCAGGCAATGATATGCATAGCAAAATAGAGGCATATAATAATTAGGTGTCGAATATCTTGCGTTGAACTTTTAAGAGCTGAGCTTAGGAATACTCCTCCGTCAGTGGTGGCCCTCCGGGCCTTTTGTTGTAGCTACCCTGCCCACAGGTGGGTCTCCATCGCTACTTCCTTTCAACGATACGCATAACCGGTTCGGTACATTCCTGCTGGTAAAACAGCTCGTGCCCTTACTGCTGTACAGTAAATAAACATCCGGTAAAAAAGGGCTTTGTAAAGGCAGGGCTGGTAGCATCAATCCTAATAGGCCAGCGGGAGCATTGAAAGCAGCAATCAGGTAAAATAGTGTATGTGCCAATGGTAAATATTTATTTAATGTTACGTCCGGGTTCTGCTGCTCGCTGGTACCAGGTCCCTCGCCCTTTCTTTATACTATTCCGCCCGAACGAAATTCATGCCAACGCCTTTGGGGCAAATTTGCCACAGAAATAATCCTACACTAAATAAGATTATTTATAAAAATCAAGATGGAAGTTTGGGTAAAGGTAGTGAAGCGCGGGATAAAAGGGCGTCTGCACAAACCATGCCACCTTGTTGCCCAAATAGGGTTCAGAGTAGGGCCTACTACCATAGTGGCTACTACCATAGTGGCTACGGTATTTCAGGAGCAAGCAGAAAGACGACGTATGGAGCAGGGAGTACCTTTACCGTCCCTAAAACTACTCCCCGCGACAACCAGACCTCCGGACTCCCGCGTACAGATTGCTCCCTGAGCGGGCATTTCAGTACCAGGGCGCGTGGCAATCTGCTACCGGATCAGGCACTACCAACGCCACTCCTGACCAAGTACCAGCTCCTGCTTGAGGCCCTGCGCTATGAGGTAGTCGCGGGTTTGTTGGGTAGTGAGACGCTTAGCGGGCAGTGTATTAGCACTGGCCAGGGTATACAGGTACATAGAGGCAATACGGACGGTATTCTCCAGCTCCTGCTTATCGACCAGGTCAAAGCTGTCACAGTCGGCATGGTAACATTGCAGCGCCGAAGGCGACAGACTACCCGAAAGTCCGGCTACCGGAATGCCGTCGAGCATGAAAGGCTGGTGATCGCTGTGTAGTCCGGCGCGGTTGAGGTACTGGTTGGGGTAGGTTTCGTCTACCTTCCTAATAGCGGTACCTACCCGCTGAAAAAACTCACTCATGTCATCCCGGCCAAAGGCGTTAATGCCTTTGGGGTTGTTGGTCATATCCAGGTTCATCATGTAGCGTACTTTGGCTGCTTCGCCGGTACGGTTCAGCTCACGCACAAAATGCTTGGAACCCAGCAGGCCCTGCTCCTCCCCCATAAACATAACAAACTGAATGGTACGATCGGGCTTTATTCTGAGCGCTTTAAAGGTACGGGCAATGTCCAGCACGGCAAAAGAACCGATGCCGTTATCAATCGCTCCCGTAGCCAGGTCCCAGGAGTCGAGGTGACCGCCAATGATTACCTTTTCGCTGGACTTGCCTTTGAGCGTAGCGACCACATTGCGGGCTCTGATGGTTCGGGAGAAGTTGCGCATATCAATGTGGGCCTGTAGGGGGCCTTCCTCCTTGAGCCAGGACCGGAGTTCACGGCCGCTGTCATTGGAAATAGACACCGCCGGTATGGGTATGAGGTCGCCCGTTACGGAAGCGGTACCCGTCAGCAGAATCCGGCCCGGTGCCTGATTCACCATAATGATACCCGAAGCACCGTACCTGATAGCCAGGGCGGTTTTTTCGGAACGGTGCAGGTTTTTCTTATCCGGTGCTCCTACCAGCCCAATATTGGCCAAGGCGACCTTTCCCTTTACTTTGTCTTTCAAAACTTCAAAATCCTCTTCCAGTCCGTTTCCCACGTCCACAATATCAGCATGCAGGCTGGCTTCAACGGGCGAATGAGCCAGCGCCACTACGGCCACGTCCCGGAAGTTGTCGCTGCTCTTGGGTACTATGCTAAGCGTAACGGTATCGCGCATCCAGGATACCACCTCGAACGGCTGGTACTTCACGTCACTAAAACCGTAGCTTTTGAGGAGTTTGTAGGCGTACTCTTCGGCGTTGCGTCCATTGCTGCTCCCCGTCAGCCGATGCCCGATTTGCTGCGTAGCTTCGCCCAGGGTCTGGTAGGCCCGGCTGTTTTTTCTAACTTCCGTATCGATCCGGCTAAAGGCTTTTTCCCATTCGCTTTCTTCGGTGCGGAATCCGGCTAACACAACACAAAGGCCGCCCACTACGGCAACCAATATTCTTTTTTTCATGATTAGTAAATCAATCAATTTCAAACGGTAACTTACTAGAATATAGATTTTTGTATAAACAAAGATACACCGCTTAGAGTGCCTGAAGTAACGAGGTGCCGGGCCGGAAAGTACAATTAAGAAACTAAATTAGGCAAGAATTTTATTTAATTGTATACTCTTAAAAATCAAAACCGACAGAAACCCGGAAAAGTTATACGATGAATTATTTTAACACCAGCCCCCTACCTCCACAACCAGCTAAAATAGAAAAGGTTATGACCCTGCATGGCGACGCACGCACGGATGCCTACTACTGGCTGCGCGAACGGGAAAACCTGGATGTGGTAACCCACCTGGAAGCCGAAAACCAGTATACAGAACAGGTACTGGCGCCCCTCAAAGGTTTTCGGGAAGCCCTGTTTCAGGAAATGAAAGCCCGGATAAAGGAAAAAGACGAGTCAGTTCCCTACAAAGACGGCAACTACTGGTACTATTCCCGGTTTGAAGAAGGGGCCGAGTACCCGTTTTATTGCCGGAAGTTCCAGACCATGGAAGCCACCGAAGAACTCATGCTGGACCTGAACCAGCAAGCCGCGGGGCAGGGGTACTATCAGGCTACATTTCCCGAAATAAGCGACGATGAAACCATCGCGGCCATTGGAGAAGATACCGTCAGCCGCCGACTTTATACCCTGCGCTTCCGCAACCTGACTACCGGCGAGTGGTACGCTGACGTTATTCCCAACACCGAAGGCGGTAATTACGCCTGGGCTGCTGATAACAAGACTCTTTTTTACATTCGGAAAGATGTAGATACGCTACTGGGGTACCAGGTATGGCGGCACGTGCTGGGTACCGACGTACGGGACGACGTACTATTGTACGAAGAAGCCGACGACCAGTACTACCTGGGGCTGTACCGTATGAAGTCCAAAAAGTACGTAGCGCTGGTGGCCGACCATAATGGGGTAGCCACCGAGTACCACCTGCTGCCCGCCGCCATACCGGCGGGTACCTTCCGGGTTGCCATACCCCGGCAGCGCGGGCACGAGTACTCCCTGGAGCATTATGAAAATACATTCTACGTGGTCACGAACCATAACGGGGCCGAAAACTTCAAGCTGGTAAAAGCGCCGGAAGATAACGTACAGGATACCGGACAGTGGCAGGAGGTACTCTCCCACCGGCCCGACGTGTACCTGGAAGGCATTGAGGTATTTGCAAAGTACCTGGTGGTGCAGGAGCGGAAGGAAGGCCTGCTGCACATCCGTATCATGGACCAGCAGTCGGGCGGAGAGCACTACCTGAATTTCGGCGAACCGGCCTATACCGCCTACCTGAGCGCCAACCCCGACTTCCAGACCTCGGTACTGCGTTATGGGTATACGTCCCTCACGACGCCCAACTCTACCTACGACTACGACATGGAGAACCGCACCCGAACCCTGCTCAAAGAGCAGGAGGTAGTAGGTGACTTTGACAAGAATAATTATGTGACCGAGCGCCAGTACGCCCCCGCCCGTGACGGTGCCCGGGTACCTGTTTCGCTGGTGTACCGAAAAGACTTCGTACGTAATGGGCAGGGACCGTTGCTCCAGTACGCCTACGGTTCCTACGGCGCTTCTATGGACCCCATGTTCAGCTCGGCGAGGCTGAGCCTGCTCGACCGGGGCTTTGCCTACGCCATCTGCCACATCCGGGGCGGACAGGAAATGGGCCGGGCCTGGTACGAAGGGGGCCGCCTGCTGCGCAAGATGAATACCTTCCACGACTTTATTGACTGCTCAAAGTACCTGATCAGCGAGGGCTGGACCTCGCCTGATGGGTTGTTTGCCATGGGCGGCAGCGCCGGAGGCTTGTTGATGGGCGCGGTGGCCAACCTGGCTCCGGAACTGTATAAAGGTATGGTCGCGCAGGTACCCTTTGTAGACGTAGTCACTACCATGCTTGACGAAACCATTCCGCTCACGACCGGCGAATATGAAGAGTGGGGCAATCCCAATGAAAAGCCCTTTTACGACATCATGAAGTCGTACTCGCCCTACGACAATGTCAGGCCGCAGGTGTACCCGCACCTGCTTGTTACCACTGGCTTCCACGACTCGCAGGTACAGTACTGGGAACCGGCCAAGTGGGTAGCGAGGCTGCGGGAACTAAAAACGGACAATAACCTGATTCTGCTGCACTGCGACATGGAAACCGGCCACGGCGGTGCCTCGGGCCGTTTCAAGCGCCTGCACGATATAGCGCTGGACTATGCGTTTGTGCTGGGGCTGGCGGAGAAGGTAGGGTAAACGCCTTGTACGGGCAGAATGCCTTTAAGCATAAGCCGTTCCGACTGCGAAACATAAGTTAAAAAGCATTGTTAAATGGCAGGTGTTGTGTAGCGCCTGCCATTTAATTTATCCGGTACTTATTAAAATGAAAACTTTTCACTGCGGCTGCGGCAATAAACTATTCTTTGAAAATTCGCTGTGCCTCTCCTGTAAGCGGGAGGTAGGCTGGTGCCCGGTTTGTCAGGGAATGCACGCCATGGAGCCCGATGAAGGCAGCGGTTACCGGTGTACCAATCCGGACTGCCGCTCCAGTCTGGTAAAATGCTATAACTATGCTACCCATTATGTCTGCAACCGGATGGTCGAAAACACCGGTCAGCAACCGTCGCAACTGCCCTTGTGTGATTACTGCCACCTCACCGAAACCATACCCGACCTGTCGGTAGAGGGCAATCTGGCCAAATGGTACATGCTGGAAGTTGCCAAAAGGCGCCTGCTGTATCTGCTTGACCTGATAGGCTTGCCCTACAGCTCCAGAAACGAGCAGCTGGAGCTGCCCCTTTCGTTCGACTTCAAACAAGACATCGAGCCCACCCGGTTGGGGTGGCTTACCATTGGGAAAGGCGAAAAAGTATATACCGGGCATGCCAATGGGAAAATCACCATCAATATTCAGGAAGCAGACCCGGTAGAGCGCGAAAAACTGCGTGTGGCCTTTGGCGAAACCCAGCGGACGCTCATCGGACATTTCCGGCACGAAGTGGGCCACTACTACTGGCAGTTGCTGGTACAGGGGAAAGATGAAAAAGCGTATAAGGCCGTCTTTGGCGACCACAAATCACCCACCTACAGCGAAGCCCTGGACCACTACTATAAAAACGGCCCTAAGCCCAACTGGCAGGAGAGCTACATCAGCGCCTATGCCACCATGCACTCCTGGGAAGACTTTGCCGAAACCTGGAACACCTACCTGGATATGATCGCGGTACTGGATACGGCCGATAATACCGAACTGCTGGAAATGCCCGGTGAAGACCTGCAGGATATACAGCTTGAGCAATTGCTGAGCCGCTACGTAGATTTAAGTATCCGGGTAAATGAAGTTAACCGGGCCCTGGGGCTCCCCGATCTGCTCCCCGAAGTATTTACCAGGCCGGTAGTAGATAAGCTACGGTACATTCACCGGTTAATCAAAAGAAGTCGAAGCAAACCCTGATGGTTTACGTTTGGCCGGAGACTGTGCCGCAGGAATAACCGGATGTTTTTAATTGGTTTTGGGACGCTTATCCTTTACTCCTGGAATGAAATGATAAATTTTGTCCCTTCGTTGATGGTACTTTCTACGCTGATTTGGCCGGCCAAGCTGGTTACGTGATTGAACACCAAGTAAAGGCCAATGCCTTTGCTGTCGGTGTGGTTGTGAAACTTTTGGTGCAATCCAAAAATCCGGTCCTTTACTTTCTGCATATCAAACCCCATTCCATTATCTGCGACTACCAGCCGGTTTATCCCGTTTATTTTTTCAGAGAAAATCGAAATTACGGGCAGGCAATCGGGACGCGCGTACTTTATGGAATTAGTTAAAAGATTCAGGAACACACTTTCCATGTATACCTTATTAAACTTTACTTTGTCCAGCCTCGAAAAGTCGGCCTGGACGGTAACTCCGGCGGTTTGGATTAAAAAAGAAATGGAAAGAAGTACATTATTCAAACTTTCCTGTAAGTCTACTTCTTCAATAGCGGCGTGCAGGCGCTCATTTTGGCTTAGTACATCCACGTAGTTATTCAGGGTATCTTTCAGTTCCTCGCCGGTTATTTTTAAAATACCTATTAATTGAATCGTTTCGGGATCGCTGATTCGGGAATTATCAATCAAACTTAAAATAGACAGCAAATTACTGACCGGCGACCTCAAGTCGTGGGAGGTAGTATAGGTTAACTGCTTCAGATCTTTATTAATCTTGGTAAGATCCGCCAGCAGGGTATTCCTTTCTTCTTCCAGTCTTTTTTTGTGGGTAATATTTTTGGCAATGGCAAAAATCAACTGGTCGCTTTCTACCGGGAGTGACGTCCATGACAGCCACAGAATATTTCCCTGCTTGGTTACGTACCGGTTCTCAAAATTTAAAAGGGGTTTGGAGCGGGTAAGCTCTTTCCGGAACCTGGAGGTAATCTCTTTGTCTTCCTCATAAACAAAATCATTGATCGGCCGGGCGTACAATTCCTCCATGGTGTAGCCCAGCAGGTTTGACACGGCAGGATTTATCCGTTTAAAGTACCCATCGTATCCGGCAATACATAGCAAATCTGGTGATGAATCAAAGAAAAGCTCAAACTTGAAATCACTACTGTTCATGGATGTAGAGGTAGGATAGGTTCGCGTTCTCAGTTTGTATAATCAGTTACTACTCAAAATTATACTACTGCGATTCATTTTCAAGGTACTACGATGATAATACGAAACTTTTTAAAAGTAGGAGAGCGAGCCGACGAGGCCCCCGGAGAATTATTACTATTTGCTGCCCCAGCCACTAAAAAAGGGCCCTTGGGGCCCTTCCGGTTTTATAACCTTATAAAATAGGTACGGTATTCAAATCAATTGGTGTATTGAACAAAACCGCCGTCCAGATTATTAACTACATTCTTTAGTACATCTACCAGTTTTGTAAACCTGCCGGGCTTAACAATACAACCGGTTGAGCCCAATTGCCTGGCTTCTGTCAGATCCGAAGCTGTCAGTGAGCCGGAGTACATAAAAGTCGGTACATCTTTCAGATGTCCAATCGTTTTTATCTCTTTCAGTACCTCTTTCCCATTCATCCGGGGCATTTTCAGGTCAATAAAGATAAACAACGGTTTTAGGTCCGGTTCATTCCTTACCTTTTCCAGGGCTTTGGTACTACTACTGATAGCAATACATTCCAGCTTTGGATTTACCTGAGACAAGGCAAAGGTGAAGAGGTTATGCTCATCCACATCATCATCAATTAGCAGGCAGGAGGGGTGCATTGGCAGCTAGCTTTTGGTTTTCTGCCGCAAGTTACGAAATCTTTAGCTGCTGATCTTCAAACGAGTATATATTTATTAGCCTCTTTTTCGGGAGGCCCTCCCCAGGGCGTTTCAGTAAGCCGCCAGGCGAGCGGGCGCAGGGCTTTGACTGCTGTAATCAATGCTGGAAGGTACGGCATAGTCAACCGTAGCGGGCATCGCGAAATGATGCTTCAAACTCTCGTGCTTTTTGAGTACCTCTATCTCGGAAATACGAATGGGTTTGCTAAGAAAAGCTACGATACTTGAATAAGCCGAAGCCCTCCGCTGTTGCTGTGGAAATACCGCCGCCGAAAGCAAACAAATACTGGTTTGGGGAAACAAAAACTCAAAACGCCTACTGTAGTCTTCCAGGAAGTCCCAACCGTCCATAACGGGCATAGTAAGATCCAGAAAAATCAAATCCGGAGCAGGGCCTTCGCCATGGCTAACCAATTTCTCAAAATACATGATTCCCTCTTTACCATTCGTTAAGGTAGTTACCTGATCAGCAAATCGATGTTTGGTTACTGATAGTTTTATAAGTAAACCGGTTATGTTATCGTCGTCAATTACAAGTAAATTCTTGACCATCTGGTAGGGGTGGGTTTAGGGTTGCTGATAATCCTGACTTGTTGGGGTTGTCACTTTTTAGGTTGACAATTATCAGGCCAGAAAATAAACTTCTATTGCTTCCAAAAAGCGAACCTTTTATCCTAATTTGCATTAAGCCCCCCTTGCTTCGTACCTTTGCTCTCCATATTCCTGTAACCTCTACTACTATGTACTTTATTGGGTTTGACGTAGGTAGCTCGTCCGTAAAAGCCTGCCTTCTTGATGCCGACACGGGACAAACCGTAGCCTCGGCCTTTTTCCCTGATTCAGAAATGGCTCTGTCGTCACCCAAACCGGGTTTTGCCGAACAGCAGCCCGAGCAATGGTGGCAGAACGCCTGCCTGGCGTCACAGGCGGTAATGCAGAAAGCCCTCATACCGGCCGACGAGGTAAAAGCCATTGGTATTTCCTACCAGATGCACGGCCTGGTGGTAGTAGACAAAGATATGAACGTACTACGCCCTTCCATTATCTGGTGTGACAGCCGCGCGGTAAGTATTGGGAACAAGGCACTGCGGGAACTGGGCGCGGACGTCGTACTACCCCACCTGCTCAACTCCCCCGGCAACTTCACTGCCTCCAAGCTGGCCTGGGTCAAGGAAAACGAACCGGAAATATTCGCCAAAGTACATAAGTTCATGCTCCCCGGCGACTACCTCGCCGCCCGCATGACGGGCGAGGTAGTTACGACGCCTTCGGGCTTGTCGGAGGGGGTACTCTGGGACTTCATGGATGAGCAGCCCGCCGGTTTCCTGCTGGACTACTTTGGTTTTGATGCCGATATGATACCCACCGTAGTACCTACCTTCAGTAATCAGGGAGAACTTACCGCCGAAGCCGCCGAAGCGCTGGGGCTGGCAGCGGGTACCCCTATTACCTACCGGGCGGGCGACCAACCCAACAATGCCTTCTCGCTCAATGTACTTGAACCGGGTGAAGTAGCCGCTACGGCCGGTACCTCGGGCGTTGTGTACGGGGTAAGCGACCAGTCAAAGTTTGATTCCAGGTCAAGGGTAAATACCTTTCTGCACGTCAACCACGCCTTGGGTAACCCGCGCTACGGAGTACTGCTGTGCGTGAATGGTACCGGTATCCTCAACAGCTGGCTGCGAAATACCCTGCTACAAGGTACTATCTCGTACCCCAAAATGAATGAACTGGCCGCGCAGGCGCCCATCGGTTCCGACGGACTGGTGTGCCTGCCCTTTGGCAACGGAGCCGAGCGGGAACTGGAAAACCAGGACCTGGGCGCGGCCTTCCGGGGGCTGCAGTTCAACCGCCACGGCATGAACCACTGGATCCGGGCTTCGCAGGAAGGTATCGTGTTTGCGCTGTACTACGGCATGCAGGTTATGGAAACGCTGGGCGTGTCGCTGAAGCGGGTACGGGCCGGCGAGGCCAATATGTTCCTGAGTCCTGTTTTCCGGGAAACTTTTGCTAACGTGTCGGGGGCAACTATTGAACTATACAATACCGACGGAGCCCAGGGTGCTGCCCGGGCGGCGGGGCTGGGTTCGGGTTACTACAAGAGCCGTGAAGACGCCTTCACCGGCCTCACCGCCGTCCAGACTATTGAACCGGACGCGGTCCGGCAGCAGGCCACGCAGGAAGCCTATGCCCGCTGGACCGAAGCGCTACATGCTTCTTAAACTCTGCTAAACAGGATTCTTAAGGAACTGGGCTCCATATAAATATAGGGATTGGAAAGTATCTTTCCAACCCCTATATTTATTACCGATCATACTACATTCTACATCCAATGAATCGACTGCTGTTGTACCTCCTTTGCTTTGGCCTTATGCCAGGCCTGACCTCTTGCCCAGGTACTATTTTTAATAAACGACACGGGAAGTTTCAGGAGAAAACGATTAATCTGGAAGAATTTAACTCCGATACGGACGATTACAATTCGGACCTCCCCTCAAACCGGGGCGGGCAGGAGTATATAATATTTTCGTCTAAACGCGACCGTAAGAACGTATTCAATCTGGTAGTCAAGCCCTTTGAATTCTTTTACGACGACAAAGCTGAGCAACTCAAAGCCCGGATCGGCAGCTTTCGTGGCTTGCACTTAGAGCGGGAGGAACACTACTTCCACCTACTCACGCAGAAGGCGAACCAGAACAGCAATGTACTGGGGCCGGTGATTTACTCGTATGATAAAGTTCCCCTGGGCTCCGAAAGGTACCTGCTGTTCTTCGCCGACGACAGCAAGGGGAATCTCCAGATCAAGTTTGTTCATAACCTTACCGACAAGAATATCGCTGAAGGTCCATTTGAAGTGAGCTGGCTCAACAGCCCCTTCGACGATGCCTACCCTACCTTCACGAACGACTTCTCGACTCTGTACTTCTGCTCCAACCGCGACGGCAACTTTGACATTTTTGAGGTAGTTCTACCTACCGACAGAACCCAGCTTCTGGAAACCCTACTCTCAAATAAGCCTATAACCGTTACCAAAAACACCCGACTCTCTTCTCCTGCTGACGATAAGTGCCCTCACTTTGTACCAGACTGGCCGGGTAATGCCATGTACTTTGTATCTAACCGTCCCGGCGGGTACGGAGGCTTTGATATTTACTATTCCCTTTCTGCCAGTACTTCCAGCGTGAGGCCACAGTGGAGCACTCCCAAAAACCTGGGTAAGCGCATCAACACCGCCTACGACGAGTATCGTCCTGTTGTACCCCGGGACCGGAACTACTTTACCTATCACTTGGGCATCTTCTCGTCTAACCGTCCCGGCGGCAAGGGTGGCTTTGATTTGTATATGGCGGGCTTTTTAAAGAGCAAGGAAACCCAACCTTGATAATGAGAAAAGTAGTTTACCAGACAAGAGCGGCAGCCCGATGGGCTGCCGCTCTTAGCTTTATCAGTACCAGTACTTAAAATAGCTCGTAGAGAATAAAATCTGCACTCTCTATAAACTCTTTAATTACAGGTGCTTTGTCCAAAATAAGATCCGCTAGGAAGGCGGTGGAACAATTACCGGTACGAATCCATACTACTTTTGGAGGTGCTGAATAGGCATTTAGTAGTCGCACGAAGTCATCATCCAGCGTTACCACTGCGTCAAATCCTTGCGAGCGTGCATACATAAATATAGTATGGTCGTTAGCATCTATAAGGCCCTCATCTTTAACATGTCTTATCGTAGCAGGAAATCCTTCTATTTTTCCTAACAACCGGTAAGAAATATTCTGGTCTACCAACAGCTTCATGCCGCAACATCAAAAAATGTACGGCGCTGAAGGAGCGCTGAAAATTCAAGAGCTACCAGAATATCCTCCCTGGTAAGTTCCGGAAAGTCTTCCAGAATATCCTCCGTAGTCATTCCGGAGGCCAGCCAGCGGAGTACATCCTCAACGGTTATGCGCATTCCCCTTATACAAGGCTTCCCGCTGCGCTTCCCCTCTTCCAGTGTTATGATATTCTTAAAAATATACATATTTCCTAAATTAAATTAATAGCGATAACCACCAACCCTCCTACACCAGCTTCTTGTACTTTATGCGGGTCGGCGTAGCTTCTGTACCCAGGCGTTTGCGGCGATTTTCTTCGTATTCGGAGAAATTCCCCTCAAACCAGTATACCTGCGACTCGCCTTCAAAGGCCAGGATGTGCGTAGCCACGCGGTCAAGGAACCAGCGGTCGTGGGAGATTACTACGGCGCAACCGGCAAAATTTTCCAGACCTTCTTCCAGCGCCCGCAGGGTGTTTACGTCCAGGTCGTTGGTAGGCTCATCGAGCAGCAGCAGGTTACCGCCTTCCTTGAGCATCAGGGCCAGGTGTACCCGGTTGCGCTCTCCACCCGACAGGTTCCCTACTTTCTTTTCCTGGTCGGCTCCCGCGAAGTTGAACCGGCTTACGTAGGCGCGGGCGTTGACCTGCTTGCCGCCCAGCATAACCCATTCGTTCCCGTCAGAAATGGTTTGAAATACCGTTTTATTAGGGTCCAGATTATCGTGTTCCTGGTCCACGTACGACCACTGCACCGTTTCACCTACATCAAAATGCCCTTTCAGTGGTTTGGACTGGCCGGTAATTAGCTTGAATAGGGTGGTTTTACCCGCTCCGTTGGGTCCGATAATACCTACGATTCCCGCTGGTGGCAACGCGAAGCTCAGGTCTTCAAACAGCAGCTTGTCACCATAGGCCATCGCTACATCGTACGCTTCTATAACCTTACTACCCAGGCGCGGACCCGCCGGGATGAATATCTCCAGCCTCTCCTCCTTCTCCCTACCTTCTTCACTCAACAGCTTTTCGTAGGCGCCTAAGCGGGCCTTGGATTTGGCCTGCCGGGCTTTGGGAGCCATTTTTACCCACTCCAGCTCACGCTGCAGGGTTTTCTGCCGCTTCGACTCCTGCTTTTCTTCTTTCTTCAGGCGATCCTGCTTTTGCTCCAGCCAGGACGAGTAGTTGCCCTTCCAGGGGATACCCTCGCCCCGGTCTAGTTCCAGAATCCAGCCAGCCACGTTGTCAAGGAAGTAGCGGTCGTGCGTGACGGCAATAACGGTACCTTTGTACTGGCGCAGGTGCTCTTCCAGCCACAGTACCGACTCCGCGTCGAGGTGGTTGGTAGGCTCATCCAGGAGCAGTACATCGGGCTGGCGCAGCAGCAGACGGCACAGGGCCACGCGGCGTTTTTCACCGCCCGACAGGTTGGCCACAATAGCGTCCGGCGGCGGACAGCGCAGGGCATCCATGGCTATTTCGAGGCGGTTGTCCAGGTTCCAGGCGTCGGTGGCGTCCAGTTTTTCCTGTACTTCACCCTGCCGTTCCAGCAGTTTATCAAAGTCGGCGTCAGGCTCACCAAAGGCTTCGTTGATCTGGTCAAACTCCTTCAGCAGGTTTACAATCTCCTGTACGCCTTCTTCCACTACCTCTCGCACAGTTTTTGTAGCATCAAATTTGGGCTCCTGCTCAAGCATACCCACAGAGTACCCGGGCGAGAAAACTACCTCTCCCTGAAAATCTTTGTCTATACCGGCTATAATGCGTAATAAGGTGGATTTTCCGGAGCCGTTAAGGCCTAAAACACCTATCTTGGCCCCGTAAAAAAAGGACAAATAAATGTTTTTAATGATGTATTTATTAGGGGGAATTATCTTGCTAACACCCGCCATCGAGAAAATAATGGTTTCGTTACTCATTTTTTAGTTAATTTGTGCTTGGCAAATATCAATAAATAAACCCTTACAATAAAGCAGATAAAAAGTGAAATAATGGAAAATGCCACATTAATGGATGAATACGGCTACGTCAAAGACGGCAAAGTATTTTTAAAGGGGTACCTGGAGTACCCCGATCGGCAAATAGGCGAAGTGAAGCGCACAGAACAGGAAGCTATTGATTATTTCAAAAATCGTTTCACGATTGCTGAAAGTAAAGTTGCGCAACTGGAGCAGGAAGTACTTGATGCCCAGAACAAAGGGTCGTACCTGACTAAACTGATGCAGCTTCGTCGCAAGCTGATCGGCTTCGATGCCATCGGTGATTTTATTCCTCTGCTCGAGCGTCTCGATAAAGCCGAAGCTTACCTCACGGACCTGATCCATTCCAATCAGCTCAAAAACCTTGAGATCAAGCGGGCGCTGATTGAGGATGCCAAAACCGCTGCGGCCATTGAAGACTGGCAACAGGCTACGGACGAGATTCAGGAGGTAAAAGCCAAATGGATCAGGACCGGACCGGTTGACAAGGAGTACCAGGAAGAAGTTGAGACTACTTTCCAGGGCGTTCTGGATGATTTCTTTCAGCGCCGTCGTGACTTCTTTGCCGAGCAAAACCGGATCACGCAGGAACGGGTGGATGAATACGAACGCCTTATTAAGCTCACCAAGCAACTTAACTGGGGCAATGACCTGGATGGTTCCTACCAGAAAGCCCGCGAAATTCGGCAGGCCTGGAACAATGTAGGAGAAGTACACCCCAAGAAATTTTTTAAGATTAATAAAGCCTACCGTCACTTTTTAAAGCTCTTTTACGATAGGTACAATACCGCCAAAGGCATTGAGCCAAAAGTAAAAGTAGACCCGCGCGTACTGGAACAGCAGAAACTGCTCACCCAGGCCGAATCGCTGCTTAGGAATGAAAACATAGTAGTAGCGGCGGAGCAGGCCAAGGTACTGCTGAGCAAATGGAAGGACATCAAAATACCGTTCCGGCTTGTTGATAAGGATATGGCGGAGAAGTTCCGCTCTACCTGTGACAAAATATTTGAGCTTAGCTACCTGGCCCGGGTTATCCACCGCAAGTACCCCGCCTTTGAGCTTAAGAGCGAGGAGGAGCAGATCCGTACCCAAATCCGGGAAATGGAGTGGCTCGTCAGAAGAGAAAGAACTGACCTGGAGCTGGCTACTCAGAATATGGAAAGTATGCTAACCGGCAATGAAGATGAAGACAAGCAGTTGATGGGCCGGGTCAATATTCAAAAGCGCAAAGTAGCTATGAAGGACCGTATCCTGCGTGAGTTCCAGAAAAAGCTCGATTCCCTTAGCTAATTTCCTTCATCGACGACTTACGTATACTAAGCTTTGTCTTGAGCACCCTGGTTTCGTAGGAAACCGGGGTGTTTTTGCTTTCAATCAGTTCCAGCACCAGTTCGGCGGCCTGCTGCCCCATTTCAAAGGAAGGCTGCGCTACTGAACTAAGAGGGGGATCGAGCAGCGCCGAAATGGCCAGATCCGAAAAACCCATCAGGGCCACATCTTCGGGCATACGGTACCCCAGCTGACGTAACGCCCAGTGTACCCCCAGGGCTATGCGGTCCGAGGCGGCAAAGATGGCGTCGGGCCGCTCCCGGAGCGCCATCAGCTGGTAAGCCCGCTCGGTACCTTCGGCCTGATTATACTCGCTGTAAACTACCCACTCCTCCCGTAGGGGCAGTCCGTACTGGTTCAGGGCGTCGCGGTAGCCGTTGAACCGGTTTTGGCTAATCGAGAGGCCAGAGGGGCCCGCAATGTGAGCAATGCGCCGACAGCCCCGCTTAATCAGGTGCTCGGTGGCTTCAAATGCCCCCTTGTAGTCGTCTACAATTACTTTATGCGTAATGACCTCGTCGCTGACCCGGTCAAAAAACACCACCGGAATATCTTTCTCCTGCAACTCCTTAAAGTGGTCGTACCGCTGGGAACTGCTGGCGATGGAAACAATGAGCCCGTCGGCCCGGCGGGTAGCGATGTGCCGGGCATCTATCAGCTCCCGCTCGTACGATTCGTGGCTTTGATAAATCATAACGTGGTAGCCCCGGCTGTAGGCCACGTCCTCTACCCCGGCAATGGCCGAAGAAAAAAAGGCATTGGCGATATCAGGTACTATAATACCGAGCGTATGCGTGCGGTTATTTAGCAGGCTCAGGGCAATCGGATTCGGGGAATAGTTCAGTTGCCGGGCCAGTTCAAGTACCCGTTGCTTGGTTTCTTCGCTTATTTCAGAGCTGTCCCGCAGGGCTCTGGATACCGTTGATTTGGATACGTTCAGTTCGCGCGCTATTTCTTTAATGGTAACTGAGGCCTTTCCCATAGACATTACTTGAAAAATACAATTATTCCCGTATATTATTTGCTCTACTAACTACTCTTCTTCCGCACCATATTTTCAAAATTATAAAATTTCCCGGAAAAAGACCGGCTTTCGGGAACGGTCCCGGGAACGGTTGCGTAGATTTATTGCTTTTTTTCAAGAAGTTTTTTTGTATTACAACGGTTTCCTCTGTAAACTCCATAAGATTATAGGTAATAGTCCTATTGAATCAATCAATCGTTTTCATAAAAAATTACAATTTCCTTACCTCACACAAGTACCATGGAAATCACTGCTGTTACCTCAGCCCCTTTTGCCTCACGCCGGTCCGGTGGTATGGAGGTCCTGTTCGGTAAAGTCGTCCGGGAGGGCGATTATACCGCTTTCCGCGAGTTATTTACTCGCCATTACCGCTCCTTGTGTACCTACGCCATGCGGGTGGTAGTGGTACGGGAAATCGCCGAAGAAGTAGTTTCGGATGTATTTGTAAAGCTCTGGAAAAACCGGGAGCAGATTGAGGTACATACCTCTTTCGAAGCGTACATGTACCGGGCGGTACGCAACCAGGCGCTCGACTACCTTAAGCTGCGCTCGTACCGCTGCCGTGAGCGCGACTCGCTGGACTCGGTGCAGTGGAGCATGGCCCACGCCGACCATCATACTCCCATGGAAGAGGTGGTGTTCAATGAATTCTACGACCGGGTGGAAGGCTGTATCAGTGACCTGCCCCGGCAGTGTCAGGTGATATTCCGGCTCAGCCGCGAAGAAGGCCTGCGCTACCGCGAAATTGCCGAACGCCTGCAGATATCGGTCAAGACCGTGGAAACCCAGATGGGCCGTGCCCTGAAGGTACTGCGTGAGCGCGTACCCGAAAACCGCTTGGTGGCCTGAGTGCGGGTAAAGGAGCGGGAATGTCGTCTTCTTTCTGATAATACATTTTTTGGTAATTGAACTACTTTTTGAATGGCTCTTGAACAGACCTGGCGCTGGTTTGGCCCGAACGACCCGGTATCGCTGCCGGATGTACGGCAGGCCGGTGCTACGGGTATCGTAACGGCGCTTCACCACCTGCCCAATGGTGTGGTGTGGAGCGTAGAAGAAATACAAAAACGAAAAGCCACCATAGAAGCCGCCGGATTAGCGTGGTCGGTGGTGGAAAGTGTACCCGTACACGAGGCGATTAAAACCCGCACCGAGGGCTTTCAGGAGTATATTGATAACTACAAAGAAACCCTGCTGAACCTGGGCCGGAGCGGCATTGATACCGTCTGCTACAACTTCATGCCCGTACTGGACTGGACCCGCACCGACCTGAATGCCCCCATGCCCGACGGCTCCACCGGCCTGCGTTTTGATGCTACCCATTTTGCCGCCTTTGAGCTGTATATACTGAAGCGGAGGGGCGCGGAGCAGGAGTACAATGACGAACAGAAGCAGAGGGCCCGGCAGTGGCTGGACGGCGCTACCGACGAGCAGGTACATAAGCTTACCCGTAACATTATAGCCGGACTCCCCGGCTCCGAGGAAAGCTTTACCATTGAAGAATTCAGGGAGGTACTTGATACCTACAAAGACATAGATGACGCCAGACTGCGCGAGCACCTGTATCTGTTTGTACAGGAAATAGCGCCGGTAGCCGCCGAAGCAGGTGTACGGCTTTCCATCCACCCCGACGACCCGCCGTACCCTATTATGGGCCTGCCGCGGGTAGTAAGTACCGAGCAGGACGCGCAGCAGCTCCTGAAGGCCTGCGATATACCCGCCAACGGCATTTGCTTCTGCACCGGCTCGTACGGCGTACTCGCCGACAACGACCTGGTAGGTATGGCCGAACGACTGGCCGATAGGGTGCATTTTATTCACCTGCGGGCTACCCGCCGGGAAGCCGACGGCAGCTTCTACGAAGCCGACCACCTGACGGGCGACGTAGACATGTATGGCGTTATGAAGGCGCTCCTGAAGGAGCAGAAGCGTCGGCAGAAGGACGGGCGGAGCGACCTGCGCATGCCCTTCCGGCCCGACCACGGCCACCGCATGCTCGACGACCTCACCGCCGTCAAAAAGATTAACCCCGGCTATACCGCAATTGGCCGCCTGCGGGGACTGGCTGAGCTGAGAGGCCTGGAAATGGGAATAGAAAAATCGGGCGTTATATAGCCTTTAAATCCAATACTAAAACAAGATTAAACAAGATATTCGATGCTTGTCCTTCAACACACCGCACAGAAGACCTTCCTTACCGAAGATTTCCTGCTTCGTACCGAAACAGCCCGGCAACTGTACCACCAGTACGCCAGCACAATGCCGATAATTGACTACCACTGTCACCTGTCGCCCGAGCAGATCCTTAACGATACACAATTCGATAACCTGACGCAGGTGTGGCTGTACGGCGACCATTACAAATGGCGGGCTATGCGTACCAACGGGGTACCTGAGCGGTACTGTACCGGTGATGCCAGCGACTGGGAAAAATTTGAAAAGTGGGCCGAAACGGTACCTTATACCATGCGCAACCCGCTGTACCACTGGACCCACCTGGAGCTGCTACGGTACTTTGACATTGATATTTTACTGAATAAAGATACCGCCCGTGAAATTTATGACGAGTGTTCGGCCAAGCTGAAACAACCCGAATACAGCGTACGGAACCTGCTGCGCCGGATGAACGTGGAAGTGGTATGCACTACCGATGACCCCATTGACGCGCTTGAGGCGCATCAGCAACTCCGCGACGAAGAATTTGACATACAAGTACTACCTACCTTCCGGGCCGACAAGGCCATGCTGCTCATTGACCAGCCTGGGGCCTTTGCTGAGTACGTAGCCAAACTGGCGGCTTCGGCCGGAGGTACTATTCAGGCGCTCGACGAGTACCTACAGGCGCTGCGCAGTCGGCACGCGTACTTCGATGCCATGGGCTGCCGCCTCTCCGACCACGGTCTGGAGCAGGTATACGCCGACGATTTCGATGAAGCTACGGTAGTTGCTATCTTCCAAAAGGTACTGGCGGGTGAAGTACCTACTCCGGCGGAGTCCCGCATGTTCAAGTCGGCGATGCTGTACTGGCTGGCCCAGTGGGATGCCGCCAGTGGCTGGACCCAGCAGTACCACCTTGGCGCTCTGCGCAACAACAACTCCCGCATGACGCGCCTGCTTGGCCCGGATACCGGCTGGGACTCTATCGGCGACTTCAGCCAGGCGCAGGCTCTGACCCGCTTTATGGACAAGCTGGATTCCACCGACGAACTGGCTAAAACAATTATCTACAACCTGAACCCATGTGACAACGAAGTGATCGCTACTATGGTGGGTAACTTCAACGATGGCAGCGTAGCGGGTAAAATTCAGTTTGGCTCGGGCTGGTGGTTCCTGGACCAAAAGGACGGCATGGAGCGCCAGATAAACGCCCTGTCGAATATGGGCCTGTTAAGCCGCTTTGTAGGTATGCTCACCGACTCACGCAGCTTCCTGTCGTATCCGCGCCACGAGTACTTCCGCCGTATTCTTTGCAATCTTATTGGCAATGATGTGGAGAACGGGGAGCTACCCAACGACCTGCCCTGGCTGGGCAAGCTGGTGCAGGACATCAGCTACAACAACGCCAGGAATTACTTTGGCTTCTGAGGGTAGGTAGGCGCTGTTGGCTGCTTATTAAAGAAATTGCTTGCACGACTATTAGGAGCGGACTGCCCGGCTGTCCGCTTTCCTGAAACTAAATTCAGCTACACTACCAGCCGTTCACCCGGCCTTTTGTAGTGATTTTATAACCTTTTACTGTTTCCCGCATGATTACCAAGCCTGTCATTACCCCTGCTGCGAACCCGCAGGTCCCCAAGCCCGTCGGTAACTACCGCTGGCGTATCGTGGCGCTCTTGTTTTTTGCTACGGTTGTCAATTACGTGGACCGTACGGTACTCTCCTTTACTATTATTGATGATAATTTTAAAAGAGATATGCTGGGCCTGTCGGCCAATCAGCCACTTACGGAGGCTGCCGTGGCAGAGTTCAAGGTCCAGATGGGCTATGTAGACGGGGCCTTCAAGCTGATGTATGCCTTAGGCTTTATCCTGATTGGCTGGCTGATTGACCGCATTGGTACCAAGAAAGGCTACTCAATAGGCATATTTCTGTGGAGTCTGGCCGGCATAGGTACTGCCTTTGTCGGTTCGCTGATGGGGCTGCGCTTTATGCGGGGGCTACTGGGTCTTGGCGAAGCTTCCAACTTCCCGGCGGCTATCAAGACCGTTGCCGAATGGTTTCCCAAGAAGGAACGCTCCCTGGCCAACGGTATCTTCAACGCCGGTACTAATATTGGCGTTATATTAACCGCCCTGACCATTCCCTTCCTGACGCTGGCCTACGGCTGGCGGGCTTCCTTCCTCATTACAGGAGTACTGGGTGCTTTTCTGCTGATATTCTGGTGGGTACTGTACAGTAAGCCCGAGGAGAACAAGCACCTGAGCAAAGAAGAGCTGACCTACATCAACAGCGATGCTTCTGAGGAGCAGGCGCAGGAGAAGATTCCCTGGATCAAAATGCTGAGCTACCGCCAGACCTGGGCGTTGATGGTAGGTAAGTTTCTGGCTGATCCTATCTGGTGGTTTTACCTCTTCTGGTTGCCTGACTTTTTTAATACCAACGAGGCCCTGGATCAAAAGCTTGACCTGAAAACCGTGGGTATTCCCTTCCTGGTGATATACCTCGTTTCAGATGTAGGGAGTATATTCTTTGGCTGGTTGTCGACAAAGTTCATGCAGATGGGCTGGTCGCTCAACAAAGCCCGCAAGACTACCATGCTCATTTGCGCCCTCTGCGTAGTACCTACGTTCTTTGCCTCTCTTACTAATAATATTTATATAGCTATCGCTCTCATCGCGCTGGCCGCCTCAGCTCACCAGGGTTGGTCGGCTAACCTTTACACCTTTGGCTCCGACCTGTTCCCTAAGAGCATGGTGGCCTCCGCTACCGGTATCGGTGGTATGGCCGGTGCTATCGGTGGTACTTTGTTTGGTATTATAACAGGTATCGTGGTGGCGTATGTAGGGTACTTACCACTCTTTATATTTGCTTCCGTGGCTTATCTGCTTGCGCTGGGTATTATCCAGCTTATCCTGCCTCGTTTGGAGCCTATCAAAAAAAGTGAAATAGCATAAATAGTAGTATATTGAAGGCTCCCCTGTCAGGGGAGCCTTTTTATTTTGCATATTACGTATCTAATGGCTCAGATTATTACATTCGGCGAGGTACTTATGCGGTTAAGTACCCCCGGATTTGCCCGCTTCGAACAAGCTCAGCAGTTCAACGTTACCTATGCCGGTGGTGAGGCCAATGTCGCCTCGGCGCTGGCCTACTGGGGTCACTCTACCGCCCACGTCACCCGCTTTCCCGATAGCCCCGTAGGCAGGGCGGCGGCGCAGTACCTGCGCTTCCACGGCGTAGATATTTCCCACATGCTGTACGGCGGTAACCGCATTGCCGTCTACTTCCTCGAAACCGGGGTAGCCATGCGCCCCAGCCAGATTGTGTACGACCGCCAGTTTTCGTCTTTTGCGGAAATCAACCCGGCTGAAATTGACTGGGGCCACATCCTGAAAGACGCAACCTGGTTTCACTGGGCGGGTATCACCCCGGCCTTGTCGCAGGCGGCGGCCGATGCCTGTCTGGACGGAATTAAGGCTGCCCGCCGACGTGGGCTGACCGTGTCCGGTGATATATTTTATAGGTCCAATTTGTGGAAATACGGCAAAAAGCCTTCGGACATACTCCCCGAGCTGACAGCCGGTACCGATCTGGTGATAGGCAGTCCGTTTATATTTAAAGATATTTTCGGTATTGAGCCGGGAGCCACTTTCGAGGAGTCGTGTCAGCGTCTCCATAATGCTTTTCCGCAGGTGAGCCGGGTAGTCGACACCCACCGGACCTCCCTCAGCGCCAGTCATAACCTGCTGCGGGCGTCCATGTGGAACGGTAGTAAGGTACTTGAAACCGAAGACGTGGAGATAAATCCTATTATTGACCGTGTGGGTGGCGGCGACGCGTTCATTGCCGGGCTTATCCACGGCCTCCTTACGTTCAACGACGAGCAGCGCGCCCTGGAATTTGGCGTGGCGGCCTCGGCCCTGAAGCATACCATTGAAGGCGATGCGCTGGTATCGACCGAAGCCGAGGTGGAGGCCATCCGCCAGGGAGATACCTCCGGACGGATTAAACGATAGCTACAAACAGGTACTTATCCTGCAAATAAAGATTCTATGGCATCTATTGATAAAAATACCATCATGACGCTCATGCAGGAAGTGGGCATTGTTCCCCTCTTCTACCATGCCGACTCGGGTATTGTTAAAGAAGTCCTGAAAGCCTGCTACGACGGGGGTGCCCGCGTTTTTGAATTTACTAACCGCGGCGAAAACGCTTACGATACCTTTGTGGTGCTGCTGGGCTACGCCCGGGAAAGTCTGCCCGGTATGGCGTTGGGTATAGGTACTATCTACGATGCCGACACCGCCCAAAAGTTTATTGACGCCGGGGCCGATTTTATCGTGGCACCTTTTATGAATCCCGAAGTAGGTAAGGTTTGCGCGGAAGCCGGTATTCCCTGGCTGCCGGGTATTGCTACGCTGACGGAGATCTTCCAGGCGCAGCAGGCCGGAGCCGAGGTAGTGAAGGTGTTTCCGGGCGACGTAGTAGGACCGGGCTTTGTGAAAGCCGCCCGCGGCCCGATGCCCCACCTGCGCATGATGGTGACCGGCGGCGTACAGCCTACCCCGGAGAGCCTGCGGGAATGGTTTGAAGCGGGTGCCTACTGCGTGGGGCTGGGTTCTAATCTGTTCCCGAAGGAGGTACTCGCCGCCGGCAACTACGCCTGGATTACCGATAAAGTAGCGGAGAGTATCCGGCTGGTTAAAGAAATCAGGTCTTAATTCCACTAGCTGCACCAATTACCCTATGGTACCTAAACCCTACGTAGCACTTGGTGCAGCCCTGCTGGTAAGTCTGGCGGGAACTATTTTCCTTTCATTTCAAAAACAACAGGCTCCCGCCCGTCCTAATATCATCATCATTATGGCGGATGATATGGGCTACTCGGACATTGGAAGCTACGGCGGCGAAATACGGACGCCAAATCTGGACGCGCTCGCACAGAATGGTCTCCGGTTCCGGCAGTTTTACAACGCTGCCCGCTGCTGTCCCACCCGCGCTGCCCTGCTGACGGGCAAGTACCCCCATCAGGCGGGTATGGGCCACATGGTAGTGACCGGTAACGCTACTCCTGCGCCGGGCCCCTACCAGGGGTACCTCAACGAAAGTACTACCATCGCTGAGGCGCTCCGTGAAAAAGGTTATAGTACCTACATGGCCGGTAAATGGCACGTGGGCGAAAAACCCGAGCACTGGCCCCGTAAGCGCGGTTTTGACCGGTACTTCGGCCTGATCAGCGGCGCCAACAGCTACTTTGAAATCCTGCCGCAGGAAAAGAATATCCGGCAAATAGTACTTGACGACAGCCCCTGGACTCCTCCCGCTACGGGCTTCTACATGACCGACGCCATTACCGACTACGCCCGGACTTTTCTCAAAAATCATTTTACGCAGCAAAAGGAGAAACCATTCTTTCTGTATGTAGCTTATACGGCTCCCCATTGGCCGCTGCACGCCCTACCGGAAGACATAGCCCGCTACGAAGGACGTTATGACAAAGGCTGGGACGTATTGAACCAGGAACGTTTCGCCCGCATGAAGCGCCTGGGCATTATTGATAAATCGTATCAGTTGTCGGAGCGCGACGCTGCCATTCCTGCCTGGGAGCAGGTAGCTAACAAAAAAGAGTGGAGCCGGAAAATGGCTGTATACGCCGCCATGGTTGACCGCATGGACCAGGGGATAGGCCAACTGGTCGGCCAGCTCAGAGCTAGCGGCCAGCTGGACAATACGCTTATCTTTTTCCTGTCAGATAACGGCGGGTGCCACGAGAACATTGATGGTAAAAAATTCAACGACCCGAAGGTACCCATCGGCGAGCGCGGCTCGTACGTAGCCTACGACAAATCCTGGGCTTTTGCCTCCAACACGCCGTTCCGTAAGTACAAAAGCTGGGCCCACGAGGGTGGAATAGCTACACCGCTAATCGTACACTGGCCCGCCGTAGTGAAGCAAAAAGGACAGATTACGTCGCAGGTTGGTCACGTAGTAGACCTGATGGCTACCTGCCTGGATGTAGCCAAAGTACAAAAGCCTGATCAGGACCTGCCCGGCCAGTCGCTGCTACCGGTTTTGAAAAATAAGAATCTGACGAAGGAGCGTACGCTCTACTGGGAGCACGAGGGCAACCGCGCGGTACGTAAGGGAAACTGGAAACTGGTGTCGGGCAAACCCGAAAATAAGTGGGAGCTCTTTAACCTGGCGCAGGATCCCTCCGAAACCCGTAACCTGGCAGCCACCAATCCAGGCAAAGTAGCCGAACTACGGCAGCAGTATGAACAGTGGGCGGCTCAGGTAGGGGTAAAGTAAGCTCAGGCGGCTCCTCGTTTAGCTCTTTTTGCGTTCTTCCCGCCGTTCCTTTCTTTCCTGCTTTCTTTCCTCCCGCTTTTGTTGTCTTTCCTCTTTTTTACTGGTTGCCCCGGTATTTTTATCCGCCTCCCCTTCCGAAGAGCTAAATAAATCGCCAAATTCCACCGAATGGTCAAATTCCGCTTTAAAAGCTTCTATATAGGCATTACGAACCATGCCGCCCAAAATAGGCCAGATGCTGGTATTAACACTACTTACATCGCCCTGCAGGGGAATGTTGGTAGCCACCTGCTCCTTTTTCTGGTTTTCCAGAATCTCTTTACCGCCCTCGGCCAGTAATTCTTTGATAAAACCACCGACCCCCCGTTTTTTCTCTTTGTTATTCTCTTCTTTCAGCTTAAATATCTTCATATCCTTGGTGAGCGGCTTTACGTAGCCTTCCAACTTTCCGTCGTACATAGCCAACTCACTGTAGATATTAATAGTACCCTTTTCGAAGTCAATACCCGCATATTCCTGGGCTAACTTATTAAGCTCTACCAGCTGCACATTGTTAAAGCTAAGGTTATAGTCGAAATCGGGCGTTTGCTTCAGCAGCATCATATCCGCATCAAAATTCAGCTTACCACCGTAGCCCTGCAGGTCTCCCGAGGCTTTAACCGGCGAAGGCAAACGCACCCCTTTCTCCTCCACATTCCGTATGTTTTCTATCTGAAGCTGAAAGTTTTTCATGGATAAGTCGGTACCCGCTTCGCCTATTACATTGGCCAGGTCTATCTGACCATTGACAATAGCAAACCGGTTGATCTCGAACGGCATCAGGTCTTTTACTACCTGGGTCCAGTCGTTTTCAGTACCTGTCTGGCTGGCACTTTCGTCATTACTGAAAGCAAAGTTGATTTCTCCATTATGGATAACTACCTCTCCTACTACCTTTCCTTTCAAGAGCGACTTCCATTCTATGGAAAGGTCGGTCAGGGGTAACAGAATAAATGGCTCTTTTACCGAACCATTTACTTTCTGAATATTCATTCCTTCAATCTGGTAGGCTCCCCGCAACAGGGCAATATTTACATCTTCTATCCGGCCGGTGTAGCCTTCCATGTCCGCCAGGACCTTATTGACGTAGCGTACCACAAAGAAGGGAAGCAAGAGCCGGGCTATAACCAGTACTACTATTATTCCCAGCAATATCTTGACAGATTTTCTCAAGGTCTTCCATTGATTAAGTGAAAAAATCTTCTCCTACACAAGTAGAAGAAGATCAATGGAAGAGTTATCAAAAAATTATGCCAATAGAAATAGCTGTAACCACTACCCGCGTAGCGGCCCTTTATTTGCCCTAAATCAGGAAGGTACTGTGGCGGCCAGCAGTTTTCTGGCCCCATCGGTTTCTATCAATTGAATGGCTTCTGTAACGGCCTCGGCGAAGCCTGCCAGGGCGGTCAGGTCGCTTCCCCAAAGCTGGGTGTCGGACAGGACGCTCTCTACCAGCCTGGGCAGGTCGGAGCCGTGCTGCTGCCAGGCGGCATAGAAGTAGTCAGCGGAGTCGCAGCGAATGGGGTACTTCTCGCCATTACGCAGGCCGAAGTACTTCCCGTCGGCTTGCTCCACGGCTTTCATAAACAGCAGGTAGGCCGCAAAACCCTGGGCTATTCGCTGAGGTACTGCGTTTGAGTGGCGGTAGTGGTTCTGCAAGGTAGGTACATTACGCATCCGCATCTTGGCCGTGTACTGTACTGTAATGTCAATAAGCTGGTGCCGGATAAACGGGTTACGGAAACGGTCCAGTACTTCCCGACCAAACTGCCGGGCCCGCTCCAGCTCTAGCTCGTACGGAATGGCCGGAGCCAGTTCGTCCAGCATTAGTTCTGTTATGAAACGCTCGGTTTCGGGCGTTTCCATACTTTCCCGAACCGTGTCCAGCCCGGCCAGGTAGCAGAGGCCCACGCAGAGGGTATGGGTACCATTCAGCAGGCGCAGCTTGAGCTCACGGTACAGGTCAATGTTGGGGGCTATAATAACGCCCCGGTCGGCTTCGGCAAAACTTAGTACTGCGCGTACCCGGGCGTCGCCTTCAATGGCCCACAACCGGTATACCTCCGACATAATGAGCAGGTCGTCCTGGTACCCCAGCCGTTCGCTCAGCTCAGTTAGGGTTGCTCTATCCGGCTGGCCGGGTACAATACGGTCGACCAGTGAGCTGCAAAAGGAATTATGCTCTTCAACCCATTGAATAAAGGCCTCTCCCAGCGCGTGCCGGCGGGCTTGCTCCAGTACTATCTCCCGTAGTTTGGGACCATTGTCCAGGATGAGTTCGGTGGGTACTACAACCAGACCACTTTCCGGTGAGCCATCAAACGCCTTGAATCGTTCTAACAGAAAAGCGGTAAGCTTGCCCGGAAAAGAAGCGGGCGGCGAAGCCTGCAAATCATCGTCGGTGAGCTGAATACCTACTTCGGTGGTATTGGAAATAATAATTTTTATATCAGCACTACGGGCGCAGTCCAGTATGTCAGCCCAGTCGGTGCGGGCCGATAGGGTACGGCTAATGGCGGTATTGATAATATCTTCCTGAACGGGAGCCCCGTCTTCAATGCCCCGGATGCACTGGGTATAAATATTTTCCTGCTCGGCAAAGGCATCTACCCCGCCCCGGTCCGTTGATTTAACTACGACAATACGCCCGTTAAATACACCCTGCTGATTAGCTTTATGGACAAAGTAGTCAGGCAACCCTCGCAGCAGTACTCCGGTACCAAACTGAACGATTTTTTCGGGTAAGGCAAGCAGTCGTTCTGAATCAGGACAAAGTTCGGGCTGTTGTATCAGTAGCTGGGGTGTAAGGCGCGTCATAGAAATCTGAATAATAGGTGTTCAGTCAGTAAGACGCTTTTTTACGTTGGCAACCCCTACCTAAAAGCAAAATGGCGCGCCGGGCGGCGCACCATTTTTTTAATTACTTTATTCCTTACAAAGGCCCGAAAAATTCAGAGTACATTCACCTTAAGCATGGTATCTTCTGCTTCTTTTTTCTCCTCGGGTAGTATAAACCGGATCGGGTTGGAGACTTTTTCGGGTAGTAGTGCTACGGCCAGTACTTCATCAACGGTGTCTACGTAGTGGAATGTCAAGTCCTTGATATAGTCAGCATGTACCTCCTCCACGTCTTTCCGGTTCCTGACACACAGGATAATATCCTTCACACCCGCCCGACGCGCCGCCAGTATTTTTTCCTTGATTCCGCCTACTGGTAGTACCTTGCCGCGCAGGGTAATCTCCCCGGTCATGGCTACGTAGGGCTTTACCCGGCGCTGTGTAAATATAGAGGCTACCGAGGTAAGCATAGTAATACCGGCCGAAGGGCCGTCTTTGGGTACGGCACCCGCCGGTACGTGTACGTGCAGGTCGTAGTGGTTAAAAATACGGTAATCGATTCCAAAGCGCTCGGCGTGGGCTTTCAGGTACGAAAGGGCCGTAACCGCCGACTCTTTCATAACATCGCCCAATTGTCCGGAGAGGGTCAGGTTGCCTTTGCCCCGGCTCAGGCTTGACTCAATGAACAGGATTTCACCGCCCACTGAGGTCCAGGCCAGGCCTGTTACCACGCCGGCAATATCGTTGTCCTGGTAGAGGTCCTTATCAAATATTTCGGGGCCCAGCAGTTTCTCTACCTGCTCTTCCTTGATAACTTTTGTGTACTCCTGCTCCATCGCGATAGATTTGGCTATTTTCCGGACCAGCGCTCCTACCTTCTGCTCCAGCATCCGGACGCCCGACTCGCGGGTATAGCCTTCCACTATACGCAGCAGGGCCTTGTCTTCGATCCTGACGTCGGTTGACTTAAGACCGTGCTCCTTGCGCTGCTTGGGTACCAGGTACTTCTTGGCTATCTGTAGCTTTTCCTCAATGGTATAACCGGTCATTTCGATGATCTCCATCCGGTCACGCAGGGCCGGGTGAATGGTTTCGAGGGAGTTGGCGGTCGCTACAAACAAGACCTTCGAGAGGTCATATTCTACTTCGAGGTAGTTGTCGGTAAAGGACGAGTTTTGCTCGGGGTCCAGTACTTCCAGCAACGCCGAAGCCGGATCGCCCCGATAGTCGGAGCTGACCTTATCGATTTCGTCCAGAATAAATACCGGATTCGAAGAGCCCGCTTTCTTGATATGCTGGATCACTTTACCGGGCATGGCCCCGATGTAGGTTTTGCGGTGCCCGCGGATTTCCGCTTCGTCGTGTACCCCACCCAGGGCCATCCGGATGTACTCCCGGTTTAGTGCCTTGGCGATGGATTTGCCCAGGGAGGTCTTACCTACGCCCGGAGGGCCGTACAGGCACAGAATGGGGGCTTTCAGGTTATTTTTTAGTTTCAATACCGCCAGGTACTCAATAATGCGCTCCTTTACTTTTTCCAGGCCAAAGTGGTCCGAATCAAGTACCTTCTGCGCCCGTACCAGGTCAAAATTGTCTTTGGTATATTCACTCCAGGGCAGCTCTACCATCGTTTCGAGGTAGTTAAGCGTAACCGGGTACTCCGGCGCCATGGGATTAACCCGCTGGAGCTTGCTCAGTTCCTTTTCAAAATGCTGCCGTACCGACGGGGGCCATTTTTTCTGGCTGCCTTTCATCCGGAGCTCGTCCATGTCACGTTCGGGGCTGTCGATGCCCAGCTCGTCGTGCAGTACCTTGATCTGCTGGCGCAGGAAGTAGTCCCGCTGCTGCTGGTCAATGTCCGAACTGGCCTTGGACTGTATCTCCCGCTTCAGTTCCAGCATTTCGATCTCGCGCATCATGAACTGCAGCAGCAGGTTGGCCTGCTTATGTCCGTTGGTTTCTTCCAGGAGCCGCTGTTTATCACCTACGTCCACGTTGAGATTAGACGACAAAAAATGAATCAAAAAGATGGGACTTTCGATATTATCTAGCGCAATACGGGCTTCCTGGGGTATTTCGGGGTTTAGCCGCATAATGCGGTGCGCGCCGTCGCGGAGCGACTGTAGCAGGGCTTTGGACTCCTTGCGGTTAGCGTACGCGAACGAATCTTCTATGGCCGCTACACTAGCGGTTATGTACGGCTCTTCCCGCACAATATCCTTAATCTGAAAGCGCTGACGCCCCTGTACTATGATCGTAACGTTGCCGTCGGGCAGGGTAATCATTTTCAAAATATGCGCTACGGTACCTACCCGGTACAGGTCGTCGGCCGAGGGGTCTTCTTTGAGCGGTTTCGCCTGGGTAACCGCTCCCATTATGCGGGAGTTGATGTCGGAGCTCCGGTAGATTTTCTTGACCAGCCGGATGGCTTTCTGCCGTACTACGGTCACAGGAATGACCATACCCGGAAACAGGACGGTCTGGCGAATGGGTAATATTGGAAGTTCATCGGGGACATCAAATGGCTCATCAGAGCCTTCTGGCCCACCAATGGGGACAATTTCGAGAGTATCGAGGTCGGTATCAGACATTAGTATCCGACTATAAAGATCAGAATTTTCAAAGTTCATAGGCATTCTGTCAGCATGACAGAGATTCTTTTCCCAATTTACTATTAAATATAAAAAAGAAAGGGAGTGTATATGATAAAATAGCCGTGCCACCTTCCGGTTTGTCAGCCTACCTGTCGTAAGCGCCGGTTTAGCCCCCGCTGGCTCGTTTTCGCCCGTTAGCGGAGGGGGTGCAGCGACTGTCCTTTTTTAAATAAAATCGTTTTTTTACCCGTAGGTAACTTTAAGTTCAGCATATTCATCTGGTCACTGAACACTTCCATCATCAAATTGTTCTGCAACGTCCAGCCTGCCAGATTTTCGGGAACGGGTACTTCCAGGTATATCCAGGTGGCATCTGCTTCCTGCTCTTTGCCCACGTACTGAAAAGGGCGCTGCTGCTGTCTGGAATCAGTAAGTACGAAACTTTTGCGCAGGTACCTTTCTATGTAGGTACCGTTCTGGTCGTTGTTATTGACGACAAACCGCTGGTTGTTGTTTTCAACGGATAAAGCTTTCTCGAGGTCGTCGGTAAATACCCGAATGCTTATCTCCAGGGCTTTTTGGGCGGGGTTATACTGCATTTGGGTAACACTCACGTGGTACTCATGAGCAGGTTTGGCGGCGGGCCACGCTACCAGCCAGGCTGGCGTAAGTAAGGCCAGCCCCCCCAGCGTCAAATACGTGATCAGTCTCTTCATCATAGCTTTTTCGCAGCCTGGCAGATATGGCTACGACAGTCCGCGCTCCGGAGTAGCAGCGTGGACTGTCGCAAGCACTAAACTTTACAATGTTTTTAAAAAACTGCTTTCCAGACGTCGTTGAAGATAGCAAAGGCCATGAGCCCCAGCAAAAGTACCATTCCTACTTTCTGAGCATTTTCAAGGAAGCGGTCCGAAGGCTTCCGGCCCGAGACCATTTCATACAACAGTATCACGGAATGTCCTCCGTCGAGCGCCGGTATGGGCAGGGCATTCATAAAGGCCAGTACCATCGACAGCAGGCCCGTCAGGAACCAGAACCGGCCCCAATCCCACACGCCACCAAACATACGCGCTATACCAATGGGTCCGCTCAGCGCCTTAGAGGCCGACACCTCACCCCGGAATATTTTCCCGAAACCTTTTACATTATTATAAACGACCCCAAAGGCTTCTTTCGTACCTACTACCATGGCCTGGCCCAGGGTATAGTCTACGGTGGTGTAGTTGAGCAGGCTTTTAGCCTGGAAACCCAGCGTACCTTCCGAAGTAACCTCCGACGTCAGGGTTTCGCGCTGGTTGTCCCGCTGCACCGTCAGGGCTACGGTTTTTCCTTTCAGAGAATCCAGCGTCTGCTGAAGGTGGTGAAAAAACTGAACTGGTTTCCCATTGACCGCTACAATACGATCGTTGGCTTTAAGTCCCGCTTCTTCGGCGTAGGTATCCGGTACTACTTCTCCTACTACAAAAGGCTCGGCGGGGCGGATAAAGGTGCCCTTTGCTTCCGGCTCCGACAGCTTTTCAATAAAATTATTAGGTATATCAATATCAATCAGTTCGCCATTACGCTCTACGGTATAAGAGCTGCCGCTTCCCAGGAACACGTCTGAGCCTACCGCCTCACTGAAATCATCAAAATCCTTGCCATTTACTTTAACGATTTTATCGCCGGTCTGCAGGCCAATTTCCCGGGCCAGATCGCCCGCTACAATACCAAAGCGATTGACCTCTTCGCGCGACAGGAAGCGGTCGCCGTTGCTGTAAGCGATAGCTACGAAAATGATTATTCCTACAATAACATTGACGATAATACCTCCCAGCATCACGATCAGCCTTTGCCAGGCTGGCTTCGCCCGGAACTCATACGGCTGGGGTTCGGCGTTCATCTGGTCGGTATCCAGTGACTCATCAATCATTCCGGATATTTTTACAAACCCTCCCAGGGGTACTGCTCCCAGACCATACTCGGTTTCGCCCCGCTGAATACTCCATACCTTGGGCGGAAAACCTATGAAATATTTCTCTACTTTCATCCCGAACATCTTGGCCGCGACCAGGTGTCCCAATTCATGTAAGCCTACTAGTATGGACAAGCCCAGAATGAGCTGCCCGGCCATAATCAATACTTCCATTCAGTTGTTTATAAATAGTAAAAAAGCCAGTATCAGGTGATATAACTTCTTGGTACTCTATCACCTGCTACCTCAGTTAGTTAGCAAGAGGTTTACGTTTTTTAAGCCCTGAAATTGTCTTTTCGGAGGCTTACCATCAAAGAACGTAAATCCAATCGGTAAAGTTACGCAAAAGGCCTGATTTCGTCGGTACGCGTCCTGCATATTATCCTACATGACCCGCAGCCTGGGTCATGAGCTGCCCTGAAGCCTAAAAAAGGCCGGGAGCATCGCCCCCGGCCTTTTGACAATCTGACACCAATATAATTGTTTACTTAAGAAGCTGTTTGAGTTAACCTTATTATAATCAAAATGGGACTTTTTCACCAATCCTGCGTCTCCTAAATCCTCATTTGGCTCTGCCAAACTCCGGTTTAGGCTTCTTGTCTAGGTAAAAAAATCAATCATTTTTATCAATAAAAAATAACTCAAACAGCTTCTAAGGCTTCAGTACTTATTAGTAGTCTGTAGTCTGTGGGTCGAAGTTGGCCCAGCCCTGTGTCCAGTCCATGCCACCGAAAGCGCCCATGTAGGTGGTAGGTTCCAGACCCGAAGGCAACGTGCTACCGCCGGTCAGCAGGGGAGAACTAGCCTGAGGCATGGCACTCGGACGAGCCGAGATAGAGTTGAACGAAGAAGGCAGCAGCAGTTCTGACACACTGGTATAGACCTTGTTTTTATTAGCCGCGTCGTTGAACAGGACTGTATCTACTCCTCTTAGTGGAGTTACGGCACCTTGTATAGCCACTCCTTTTATGTTCATTTTGCCCGCTTTGTAGTTATCGGCCACTTTGTCCTGTAGCTCTATGCCATTGGGAAAGCCCCCGGCAAACACACTGTTGTAGATGGAGATCTCACTGCTACGACGAATACGCATGGCCGAACGGTACTTGGAGTTTAACTCACCGGGAGCAACGGTAGCCGTAATGTTGGCAAACCGGGCGCTGGTCTTGGGAGTAGCTTCGGAGCCACCAGCATCATTGTCGGACTCAAAGGTGTTGGAGTCACCAGCCTGGTCGGCTACGCTGGGGTCGCGGAGAATGTAGCCATACTGTACCGTTCCGCTGTATCCGTTGTCGGTATCGAAGTCATCATCCAGGTTACGGTAAGAGATCAGGTGCTTGGCATTGACCGTACCACCAAACCACTCAAACGCGTCGTCGCCACTGAACGAAACCTGTACGTAGTCTACGGTAGTACCACTACCTACACCACCAAAAGTAAGGCCGTTGATTTCGCGGTCGGTTTCGAAGGCGATACCGGCAAACTCAATCCGGACGTACTTTAAGGTACCGGAGTTGTCGGTAGCATTGGTACCTCCGAAGGTAGAAATATTCTCTCCTTCAATTACCGCCGGTGTTTTATTAACCGGCGCGTTACCGAGTATCACCAATCCTCCCCAGTCACCGGCGGCACGCTGGCCTTTTGGTTGGTTTGAAGTAAATACAATAGGTTGCTCAGCCGTACCGTTGGCCATAATCTTGGCCCCCGGCTTGATAATCAACGAGCCTTTGGTAGCCTTGTCTCCTTTAATAACGGTACCCGGCTCAATGGTCAGGGTAGCGCCGTTTTCCACGTACACAAAGCCCGTTAAGACGTACTTGTTGTTGGCGGTCCAGGTGGTGTTTTGCGTAATGCTGCCAGACACCGTATTGGTACCTCCTACCGGTATGGGATCTTCGTCGTCTTCTATGTTATTACAGCCAACGAATGCAGTCATGAGCATTCCCAGGAGTAGCAGGTTGAATAGTTTTCCTAACTTTTTCATACACTTTTCTTTTTTAACAATCTGACGGATAAGTAGTTATTATAGGTACTTGGGTATTAGCTTTCTGGTGTTAGCCCCACTACCGTCCATTCGGGTATTCCATCCCGGGTATTCCATCCGGGGTATTCCATCCCGGATACTCTTAAAACTTATAGCTCAGACCAATGGTAGAGTAGGTACCCCGGCGGTAGGTCTGGTAAGGCTCATCTACGTTGGTGATTTTCTGGTCAAGGTTGCTGTCCTGAATCAGGCGGAAAGGCTGGTTCAGCAGGTCCTGTACGCCTATTTTAAGTTCTACGTGCCGGCCCAGCGATTTGATAAGGGTCAGATCAATAACGTTGCGGGCCATTTCGTACACCGTAGGCTGAATTTCCTTGTCTCCCACCAGGAATATCCGGCGACCGATGACGTTGTACAGCACATTGAACTGTAAGCCGCGGTTAACATCGTTGTAGTAAATACCCGTATTGATCAGGTAAGGCGACTGTCCCTGCAGCTGACGGTTGTTTTCCTGTCCGGTGAAGCCGGTCAACACATCGCTCTTGATGACCGAAGTATTGAGCAGCAGCGTCAGGTTATTGACAAAGCCCGAGTTAGTCGTATTCTTCAGTGATTTGCGTACTTCCAGCTCGGCACCCCTGGCGTAGGCTTCCTCGGCATTGTCTACGTAAAACGATATTCCTGAGCCAGCGTAGCGGATACGGGCCTCGATCGGGTTCTTGAAGTGCTTGTAGAAGTAGGCTACCGATATTACTTCTCCCTCACGGGGGTACCACTCGTAGCGCAGGTCCATGTTCTGGATAGAGGGCGTCTTCAGATTAGGATTACCCACCCGCGATACGTCGAAAGCAAAGTCATAGTAGGTAAAAGGGGCCAGCTCCCGGAACTCCGGACGGTTGACGGTGGTGCTGTAGGCCAGGCGCAGCAGGGTTTTCTCGGTGAAGTTATAGGCCATGTTGACCGAAGGCAGCAGGCGGAAGATAGGGTTGTCTACCTTGATACGGGTACCTGAACCGCGCTGACGGCTTTGCAGCTGTTGACGGTTGTACTCAGCCCGGGCTCCCAGCGACACGTTGAACCGGGAAGAAAAAGGTACGTAAGCTCCTACGTACCCGGCAGTCAGCATGTTTTGGGCGGTGTAGCGGTCGTCGAAGTTGGTACGCTCGCCGTAGTACAGCTTGTCCAGGCCCATGTTGCTGTTGTCAAAAAGCTGCTCCGGCGACTGATTCAGTAGTTCCTGAGGTACGCCACCCGGATTGAGCAGGTTGAACCAACGCGCCTGGAAGGCCCGATCTTTGTACTCAGCATAGGCACCGGCGCGCAGTTTGATCTGCATTTTTTCGTCTCCTTCAAAACCGCTGCGGTTAATACGGTGCTCCCAATCGGCCCGGCCCGAGGAGGTATATTCATTCAGCGTAGAGTAAAAGCGGGCGGTACGGGCCAGACTGGCGTTGCTACCGGGTACTACTTCTACGGTGAAGGGGTCGTCGGAACCAATGTTGCGGCTCGATACAAAGCGGCGGTAGTCGGGTTCTTCGCGGTGGGTGTAGCCAAAAGCACCGGTCCAGCGCACGGTAGTCAGGTCAGACAGGTCGTGGGTACCGCTCAGCTGACCAGAATAGATGCTCTTTGATTCGTAACGGAAGGCATAATTCTCTACTTCGCGGCCATTTTCCTGCGTAAAGCCCTGGCGGAAGGTAGTTTCTTTGTTGGCGAGTTGATTAAACAGGTTGCGGAACTCGATCTTGTGGTTAGGGTTCAGGATCAAGGCCCAGTTGGACATTACCCCCAGCCGTACGTTTTCGGCGTATTGCTGGTCGTTGTATTTAACCCACAGAAGCGACTCCTGCTTCTGCGGGTCAAACGACAGGTACCGGTACTGATTAACCGGCATAGCCTGGCGGGTGTGGGAATATGTAATGTTATTAAAAGTTGTCAGCTTTTTCTCGCCTACAAAAAACGTAGCGTTGTAGCCCAGCGACGCGCGCAGGTCAGGCATGGCGGTCATGTTCTGCGCCGTAAAGTACTCGGGCAAATTACGAAAAGCCGAGAGGGCGCGGTCTGAAGGTACTCCTTCGTTAATCAGGGTTTTGGTAGAGGGGAAAGAGGAGGGAAGTATACGGTCACCGGCACCAAAGCCCAGCCAGTCGAGGGAAGTACCTTGATGAGAAAGTACCCGCTGAAAGGTAGTACCGCTCCGGTAGCCGGTAGACAGGTTGAGGCTGAAGCCATTCTCATCCGGGATGGTTTTGGTATATATCTTAATAACACCCCCCGAAAACTCACCGGGTAGTTCGGCAGAACCCGATTTGAAAATCAGCATGCGGTCGATGGCGGAGCTGGGAATAAGGTCGAAAGAGAAGGATTTAACGTCAACTTCGGTGGAAGGCGTAATGGCGTCGTTGAGCATTACCGTATTGTAGCGCTCGTTCAGGCCGCGGATGATTACGAAGCGGTCGTCCTGAATGGAGACACCCGGTACCCGGCGAATCACCTGCGAAGCGTCGCGGTCCTGCGATTTCTGAATCTGCTGGGCCGAGATACCCACGGCAATCTGCTCGGCCTGCTTGATTTCGGTAATGACCGATACGTCGGTGAAGGTCTGGCGCTGCCCGGTTATTTTTACTTCTTCCAGCGTAGCAACGTCTTCCTCTATGGTTGTATTGATAAGTACCGTCTGATTGGGATAAACCGTTATGGCCACTTCTTTGAGCTTGTAGGAAACGTAGCTCAGGATAACGGTCTGGGTACCGGTCGGGATGTTTCTGATTTCAAAGTTTCCTTCAATGTCCGTCGAAGTACCCAGGGGCGGGGTAGTACCTTTCAACAGGATGCTCGCGCCAATTATGGCTTCCTTAGTTTTGGCGTCGACGATAGTACCTTTGATAGAACCCGTTTGCGCAACGGCCAGCGTAGTGACCAAAACAGATAAAACGAGAGAGAGTAATTGCTTTTTCATACTTTTCATTGGTGTCAGTAAACAGATGTTACATGCCACAAAAGTAGAGGAGCAATGTTACCCCAATATTAAGCCAGTATTACGGCTCTATTATTTCAAAGAGAATAAGTAAAAAGCTGAGAAATAACGATTTAACAAATACCACTAAGGCAATATTTTATTTGGCAAGGCTTCACAAAAACCATTGATACTACTGCTGCCACTGCTGTTCACCACAGCATATTCCGCTTACTCCACTATACCGTTACCCAGCCGCTCCGCGGGCTCCTGTAGGTCGTGCACAAAGCCGTTCACCACCGCGTAGCGTACCTTGCCGTTCTTTTTCAGGACAAAAGAGGCCGTTTCACCCATTTGTACCGGTCCGGTGAATACCTGCCCCTTTCGCAACACGTGCAGCGGATGCACCGTAAAGTACAAACCCAGCGCCCGGGTGTTGGCGTCAGGCGTGAGCGTCACGTAGGTATAGCCCTGTTTCAGGAGCGCCCAGGGATCCACTTTGCTTAGCTCCGTCAGGTTTTTAAAGGGATTAGGATATACCTTACCACGCTCTATGACGTAATCGGTAGCGTCTATTTCCTGGCTGCCGTAGTGGGTCGAGAGGTCGCCGTACTCTTCCACCTTGCTGTGGTAGAAAAACTTGGTCGCGTTAGCGTAGTTGACTTCGTTTCGATTAATACCCAAATCGGTGCGGTAGGTCTTGCCGCCCTGCCGCACGGTAGCGTTCCGGATGAGCAGGTCAAAGAGGTACCTTTCATTTTCCGGAATGGTATAGTAGTCGTTGCGATCTTCCTCCGCCAGCGAGCCATCCGCAATGGCCCCCAGCGCCGACAGGATAGCCACAAAGTTGAGCCGACGGATATATTGTTTTTCGGGGTCACCGGCGTAGCCACCCGACTCAATCAGGATGAGTGTAGTACCCCATTTCTGGATATTATCTCCGAAAGCGCGGGGCTCGTGGTCGTCGGCGTAGCGGGCTACCTGACCGGGTATAAAGTGCTGCAGCAGGCGGTTCATGCGTACGATGAGCTGCATGGACCGCTCCCGCACCGGATTAATGGAGCGGTCGTAGTCGTAGGCCGTAGCCAGAAAGGATATGGTGGCTACCTTCGGGCTGCGCCCGGCCGAGTAGCGGGGGCTCTGGTCGTGCAGGTTAAAACCAAATTCCGGCTTCAGGGTCTGCTGCAACTCTTTCAGAATGCGGCTTTCGGGGGTCTGCAGGTACAGGGCGTCACGGTTCATGTCTATTCCCTGAGCGGTGCGGCGCTGGTAACGTTCGGCGCCGTCGGGGTTAAGCATGGGCACAAAGTACAGTGTAGTTGTAGCCAACAGCTGCTTCCGCAGTTCGTCGAAACCGTCTCCCTTTTTTTCGAGGAAGTTGAATATATCAAAGATAGCCATGGTCGCCGTGGGTTCGTCGCCGTGCATCTGCGACCAGAGCAGTACCTTCCGTGGCCCGTTTCCGACTTTAACCATCCGGATGGCGCGCCCCTCGTACGACTGCCCTACGGTCGTAATCTCGTACATGGGATTTCCCTGCCGCTGCTGAATCAGCACCTGTACGTCCGGGTGCTTGAACCGGCGCTGGGTCAGGGACGCTTCGCGGTAGGTAGGGTGGGTATCGTGCAGGCGACGCGCCAGCTCGGTAGGTTGAGCCAGTGCCGCGGAAGCAGCCAGTACAGACATAGCAACGGGTAAAAGGGCTTTCATCTTTTTTACATCTTTACACTTAAAGAGGAGGCAAACCAACCAATTGGACAAAAGCTTCCATTTTTTTGGTCGGAATGACTTACAAAAGTAATCATTGTAAAGGGGTTGCGGTGCGGGGAGGGGCTAAAATATGTTCAGATTAGGGCAAGGAATAAGATACACTTCATAGAAAAAAGGAGCCATCTAAATACTTCGATTGCTCCTTTTGTACCTTTTTGGCTAACAGGACAACTACTGCTTCATCACTCTGCGAAAAAGCAGTAAGGTAAAAACGGAGAATAACAGAAAGGGTACAACATACCAATACCACCTTTCATACCTGTAGGAATATTCCAAGAAAATTTGTAATTGGTTATAACCAACATGAATGGCATCTACAAACAAGCTGATAAAGGCTACAAGTAGAATAGTCAGACTTCCTATTGTCTTTACTAAAAAGCAGAAGCCATAAGTATAACCAGCATAAAATTATAAAACCTTGGATGATTTTTTCCGGCCCCTCCCCCGCAATTAACCCCATTAAGTACCAAATCAAAATAGGCAGACTCCATTTGGTGTCGTAGAAATGAATAAAAAGATAGGAAAGTATGCAGAGCAGGATAAGAATCCTTTGCCTAATAGTAGTACTACTTAAAATATTTAATTTTATAGATTCCATTAGGTTCAAATCAACTGATTGATGAAGCAGTTAAGTGACAGTGAGTGCAAATGTATCTAGAAGTACCTGAAGTACTAGAAGTACCTGAAGTATAGGAATGGATGTCGGCCAGCAGATTATATTTTGAGCAGGTATCAATCAGCGAAACTGCCTGTAACCACATCCCCGCTCTCCGTGTTTATACCTAGTACTTAGCTAACACCTAACTACCTAATTGCTTTAAAATGGATTTCGGAAAAGTAGAAGATATAAACCCGGTGGATTTCACGCTTCCGCCCGACCACCCGCACACGCCGGTGTTGCTAGGTAGTACCGCAGGTACCTCCGCCCGGCAGGTGTACATCGGTCCGCCCATTTGGGCCAATAAAGAGTGGGTGGGTAAAATTTATCCGGCCACTACCAAAGACAAGGACTTCCTGTACCACTACGCCCGGCAGTTCAATACCATCGAGCTAAACAGTACCTACTACCAGATACCCGGCCCTGATACCGTCAAAAAGTGGAAGGAAATGGTACCCTCCGGCTTTCGTTTTTGTCCCAAGTGGCCACAAGCTATCACCCACGAAGCACAGTTGCTAGGGGTTACCCAGCTCACGCGTCTGTTTGTGGAGTCGGTACTGGGTTTTGAAGAAAACCTGGGTACTACCTTTCTGCAGTTATCCCCAGCTTTCAACCCAGCCCGGCTACCCACGCTCGTCCGGTTTCTGAAAGGTTTACCGCAGGGCTTTCCGGTGGCGATAGAGTTCCGGCACGCGGCCTGGTTTCTTGACGAGTACCGCTGGCACCGGGTACTCGAAACGCTGCACGAGCTGGGCGCCGGTACAGTACTTACCGACGTAGCCGGGCGGCGCGATGTGCTGCACATGGGGCTTTCCAGTCCGGTAGCTACCCTTCGTTTTGTGGGGCACGAGCTGCACCCCACCGACTTCACCCGTACCACGGCCTGGGTACAGCGGCTGCGTAAGTGGTTTGAGCAGGGCCTACAGACGGCCTATATTTTTATTCACTGCGGCGAGAACCTACTGGCACCCGAACTAACCAAATACTGGATAGAGCAGCTCAACCAGCAAATAGGATTATCCTTAGAAGCTCCTGCTATTCGTCAGCAGCCTGTACAAGGTTCGCTTTTTTGAAAAATTATGCAGCTCACTTCCAAACTTTTTATACCTTTGTAGCATGTCAAACGCAGGAACATACCATCTCCACCATCGATTGCTTCGAATCAGGTCTATCGGGTGATGTGTTTTTGCGAGTAAAGGTGTAATAAGGTTGAATACATAGTACCCCAGAAGCCCGGTTCTTTATAGAGTCGGGCTTCGTTTTTACTTTTACCTCAACTCAACCCCCGGCCCCTTCTCCTGTTAGAGAAGGGGAAGTATGCGAAAAGAAATAAAAAGTTTATAGAACTATCTTAAGTATACGAATATCTTGAATTAGAATAAGCTAACAACTACAGCCTAACAGCTAAGTACCTAAAGACTTGAAAACTGTTATTATTAAATACAACGCTGGTAACGTGCAGTCGGTCATGTACGCCCTGGACCGTCTCGGCGCCGGATACCTCTACACCGACGACGAAGCCGAAATTCGTACGGCCGATAAGGTGATATTCCCCGGCGTGGGCGAGGCCAGTACGGCTATGAATTACCTGCGCGAAAAAGGATTGGACCGGCTCATTCCTTCGCTCAGGCAGCCGGTGCTGGGTACCTGCGTCGGTATGCAGCTCATGTGCCGCTACTCCGAAGAAAACAGTACGCCCTGCATGGGTATTTTCGACGTGGATGTACAGCGCTTTCCGGCTACGCCCGGCTATAAAGTACCCCACATGGGCTGGAACAATATCTATAACCACACCTCCCCGCTCACCCAGGGCCTGCCCGACGACGCCTACGTGTACTTTGTCCATAGCTACGCCGCGCCCGTCTGTGGGTATACCGTGGCTACCTGCGAGTACATCCGGCCGTTCAGTGCCATGCTGCATAGGGATAACTTTTATGCGGCTCAGTTCCACTGCGAAATCAGCGGACACGTAGGGCAGCAGATTCTCCATAACTTCCTGACGCTATGATACAGATAATACCCGCCATAGACCTCATAGAAGGCAAGTGCGTACGCCTGACCCAGGGCGACTACAGTCAGAAAAAGATATACAACGAGCATCCGCTGGAAGTAGCGCAGCAGTTTGAAGACGCGGGCCTGACCCGCCTGCACCTGGTAGACCTCGACGGTGCCAAAGCCAAGAAGATAGTTAACTGGAAGGTACTCGAAACACTGTCATCACGGACGCGCCTGCACATTGATTTTGGGGGCGGTGTACAGTCGGACGAAGACCTGCGCATCGCTTTTGAATGCGGAGCCAAGCAGGTAACCGGCGGCAGCGTGGCCGTCAAACAGCCCGACTTGTTCAAGAGTTGGCTCGACCAATACGGCGGGGACAGGATTATCCTGGGAGCCGACGCCCGCAACGAAAAAGTGGCCGTGAGCGGCTGGGAAGAAGGTACCTCGCTGTGGGTCTATGACTTTGTCGAAGAGTACGTCGAAAAGGGCGTCCGCTACACCATCAGTACCGACGTAGCCAAAGACGGGCTGCTGCAGGGGCCTTCTTACGACCTGTACAAGAACCTACAGGACAAATGTCCCGAGTTGCACATCATTGCCAGCGGTGGCGTGAGTGATATAAAGGATGTAGAAAAACTGGCGGAGATGAATCTTTTCGGGGTTATTATCGGCAAAGCTATTTATGAAAACCGCATCAGCCTGGACGAGCTGAAACGGTTTTTGGTAACCAATTAACAAGATGCTGACAAAACGCATTATACCTTGCCTGGATGTAAAAGACGGCCGTACGGTCAAGGGCGTCAATTTCCTGAACCTGCGCGACGCGGGCGACGCCGTGGAGCTGGCTGCTGCCTACGCGGAGCAGGGCGCCGACGAACTGGTGTTTCTGGATATTACGGCTACGGTCGAGCAGCGTAAAACCCTGCTGGAACTGGTACACCGGGTGGCCCATACCATCAATATCCCGTTCACGGTAGGCGGGGGTATCTCGTCCAAGGCCGACGTGTCGGCCCTGCTACACGCGGGAGCCGACAAGGTATCGATCAACTCGGCCGCGGTACGCAACCCGGACCTAATCAACGAGCTGGCGCTGGAATTCGGGAGTCAGTGTATTGTGGTGGCTATTGACACCCGCTATATTTCTCTGGGCGAAGGCATGCCCCAAGAGCATATAGTACATACGCACGGTGGTCGCAAACCTACCGAGTTGCGTACCATACCTTGGGCGAAAGAAGTAGAAGACCGGGGCGCGGGGGAAATTCTGCTTACATCCATGGATACCGACGGTACCAAGGGGGGCTTTGCGCTGGAACTGACCGCCACTATTTCCGGCAATGCCAATATTCCCATTATAGCTTCGGGAGGAGCAGGTACCATGGAGCATTTTCAGGAGGTATTTACCAAGGGGAAAGCCGACGCGGGTCTGGCGGCCAGTATTTTTCATTTTAAAGAAATTCCTATTCCCGATCTGAAAAACTACCTGCGCGAGCACAGCCTGCCTGTGCGCATGACTAACTAGATAGTAGCGGTTAGGTTATTAGGTGTTAGCTTTGAGCGATTATATTACATAAAAGATCAATATCTCCATATTGAAATGAATACGGACCTTACTACTATAAATTTCAGCAAGTCGGCCGGGGGCCTGGTACCCGCTGTGGTGCAGGATGCCGCTACCGGCAAAGTACTCATGCTGGGCTACATGAGCCAGGAAGCGCTGGTAAAGACCCAGGCCGAGGGCAAAGTGACCTTCTTCAGCCGGAGCAAGCAGCGCCTTTGGACCAAAGGCGAAACCTCCGATAACTTCCTGCACGTGAAGCAGATCCTGGTCGACTGCGACGGGGACACCCTACTCATCAAGGCCACTCCGGCCGGCCCTACCTGCCACACGGGTGCGGATACCTGCTTCGGCGAAACAAATACCGGCAAAGCGCCGTTCCTTAATTACCTGCAGAAACAGGTACTCAGGGAGCGGAAGCAGAACCCATCGGAGGAGTCCTACACCAGCAAGCTATTCGGGCGCGGGGTTAACAAAATCGCGCAGAAGGTGGGGGAAGAGGCGGTAGAGGTAGTAATAGAGGCAAAGGACGATAACGCAGATTTGTTCAAGAGTGAGGTAGCGGATCTGCTCTTTCATCTCCTGGTGCTGCTGGAACACAAAAACGTTGATTTAGATGAGGTAATTGACGTACTTAGTAGCCGTCACCGCTAACCCTTTATAAACTATGAGTTTACTAATACGCCTGGTTGTTAATACGCTAGCTGTCTTACTCGCCGCCAACCTCCTGCCCGGAGTTATCCTCGATGGTCTTGGTAGCGCTATTGTTGTGGCCATCGTGCTGGGCTTGCTTAATACCTTTCTAAAGCCGGTCCTCCAGATCCTGGCCCTGCCGATTACCATCATGACACTGGGGCTGTTCTATTTTGTGGTGAACGTCTTTATCATATACCTGGTAGACTTTCTGGTGGCGGGCTTTGATGTCGGTGGTTTTATATCGGCGCTGCTGTTCAGCCTTATTGTATCGGTGGTGTCCGCTATTTTAGGAGCTATCCTGGACTAAGGCATAGCGGTAGTCAAAGCCCCGGACCCGTTTAGACTTTAAAACCTGACGACCCCCGGAAAAGTACAGCCGCGAAGCCCGGACAGCCATAAAATACCCGGTACAGCCATCGCTGGTTTCGTTCAATTCGTTACTTTTCCTTAATTTTAGCGCCAGTAGGCTATATATAAAACCCATTTATGCGTTTTTCGTTTGAGAATACCTCCCCTGCGTATCAGCCTTTCCCTTATAATACTCAGGAACAAAAAAAAGAAATACTGACCCTGGTAGAACGCTATCGAAAACGCCTCGAAGCGCAGTGGGATGATGTAAAGGATGATACCCTGCACTACGGAAAACATGCCTTAGTGATAGGTGGAGTAGTAACGGGCGTATATCTGATTATGGAAGCCTTGCTGCCAGACGCCAAAGAAGACACCAATACTTCCCTTCCCCCTGCTGCTGACAAAAAAAGCAGCAGTAGCTCCTTTGGTAGTGCTTTGCAGGGCATGGCCCTGACAATGGCGCTGACCTGGGCACGTACAAGGCTAACTAATTTTCTGGAAGCAGAGCACCACACGCATGCACAAAACGAACTGTAACATAGCATCGCTACTCTCGAAAAAACGGAACGAAGGAAGAAAATCCTTTGCGGTACTGCTGGACCCCGACAAGGTGGACATAGCTACTTTCCCCGCTTTTCTGCGGTATGCCGAGAGCGAAGGCGTTGACTTGTTTTTTGTGGGAGGAAGCCTGGTCACGCACTATGCCATCGATCAGCTTATCGCCGCTATTCATACGCATACTTCTATCCCTGCTATTCTTTTCCCGGGCAACAGCCTGCACATAGATCCCTCGGCCGACGCCATTCTGCTCCTTTCGCTGATCTCGGGTCGCAACCCTGAGCTGCTTATCGGTCAGCACGTTATTGCGGCGCCCATTCTGCGCAAAAGCGGCATAGAAATATTACCCACCGGCTATATGCTGATTGAGAGCGGAAAGCTTACTACCGTGTCGTACATCAGCAACACCATTCCTATCCCGCGCGACAAACCCAGCGTGGCCGCGTGCACCGCCATGGCCGGCGAAATGCTCGGCCTTCGGTACATGTACCTCGACGCCGGTAGCGGAGCCCAGGAGCCCGTTCCAGGCGCCCTAATCAAGGCTGTACGTGATGTAGTTACGACTCCCATTATTGTGGGGGGCGGAATCAATACCGCCGAAAAAGCCTACACTGCCCTGAAGGCCGGAGCCGACGTAGTGGTAGTAGGGAATGGTATAGAACACAATCCTGAACTGCTGCCCGAAGTAGCCCGCTGTATCAAATCCTTTAATACTCAGTCGGTACGGATAGCCAAAATTAACTAAATAGAAGGATTTCTTGTACAAAAGAAAGCATTCACATTATTTTCTAAGGAAATTTTAAGTTCTTGGAAAAATACAACGACTTAGGTGTTGACAATTAAATTTTTGTGCTACTTTTGTATCGCAAACCTTAAAACACCGCAAAAAATGAAAAAAGTACTTGCTTTCGCTTTCGTAGCTACAATGGTAACTTTCGCAGCTTGTACAAGCAAGCCTTCTGAAGAGGCTGCTGATACTACTGCTGTTAGTGTTGACACTGCTATCGTAGATCCTATGGCTACTGATACAATGGCTATGGATACTACAATGGCTGCTGATACTACTATCCGCTAATCATTGACGAAACGTCAAAAGAAAATGGGAAGCCTTATGTAAATAAGGCTTTTCTTTTTTTATTTGGGCTATGGAAATTCAAGTGGTCTTAGCCCGGTACCTTCCGGCCACTACCCTGGCCTACTGCGAGCAACTCTGGCAGCAGTACGATTTTGACCTGCGCATCTCGCGCCCCCGCCGTACCCGCCTGGGTGACTTTACGGTCAAGCCCGGCAGCCGCCCCCGTGTTACGGTCAATGCCAATCTTAATCCGTACAACTTTCTGGTTACCTATATTCACGAAGTAGCTCACTGCGCGGTGTTCCGCCGGTATCGCCGAAAGGTAGCGCCCCACGGACCCGAATGGAAAAATCTGTTTAGCGACTTGCTCCAGCCCGTCCTGACCGAAGCGATACTTCCGGCCGACATCCTCCTGCCCCTGCAGCGCTATGCCCGCAATCCCAAAGCTTCTACCGGCAGTGATGCGGCGCTTCTTCTGGCCCTTAAGCAGTACGACACCACCGGAGAGCATAATAAAATGCCCCTGCTGCACCTAAGCGAGGGAAGTATTTTCGTTTTTCAAAAGAGAGAATTTATCCGGGGTACCTTAAGGCGCACCCGCGTACTCTGCACCGAAAAGGCGTCTCAACGCCGCTATACCATTCCTGCCCATGCGCTGGTGGAACAAAGCGAAGTACTTACTGACTAACCTACGTTACGCCGCCCAGCTGGTGGTAGCGGGTGGAGGTATGCTGTCGGCTACTACCCAGGCCCAGCCGTCGGCCCCGCTGTCTATCGGCTCCTGGTATAAGCTAAGTACCACCCAAACTGGTGTATACCGGCTCAATGCCGCCCTCCTGCGCAAAATGGGCTTTGACCTCACTACCCTAAACCCGCAGTACCTACAGCTTTACGGGAACGGCGGGGCTATGCTCCCCCAGCCGAATAGTACCTCCCGCCCCCGGGGTCTTACCCAAAACAGAATCTGGATTACCGGACAGGAAGACGGCCGGTTTGATGACAACGACGCGCTGTACTTCTACGCCGACGCGCCGCATCAGGTTTGGTACGACCCGGCTCAGGCGGGGTTTCGCCACCAGGTTAACTACTACGCCGACACCAGCTACTATTTTCTTACGGTAGGGCAGGTACCGGGGCTTCGGGTGGCCGACAGGCCCGGTATTGGTGCGGCAGGCGGCACTGTGGTGGAGCAGTTTGACGACTACTGGTTTCGTGAGGAAGAAGCAGTGAACCTGTTGCAGTCGGGCCGCGAGTGGTGGGGCGAGTACCTGGGCCTCAGTAGCCAGCTCAGGCTGCCGGTACCGCTGCCGGGGATAGTACCCGGTACGGAGGCCCGGCTCCGGACGCGGGCCATTGCTTCGGCCCAGGTAGCTACCCGCTTCCGCTGGCAGGTCAACGACCGGGAGGTGGGGGAGCAGCCCGTGGGAACGGTTTCGACCTACCGCTACGACCTCCGGGCCCAAACCGTCGAAAAGGAATATGCTTTCAAAGTAACCGACACGCCTCCGTCTGCTTTTTCGGTGGGGGTACTTTTTGAAAAGGGTACTCAGGCCAACGCCCAGGCCTACCTTGACTACGTGGCTTTACAAACCAGGCGGTACCTGCGCCAGTACGATGCACAGCAGCTGTACCGTTTCCGACCCGCTACGACGGATACCGTGCTGTACCGGATACAAACTACCTCCCCCGACTGGCAATGGTGGGACGTAACCGACGCGCAACAGCCCGCCCGGTCCCTCCTGCAGCGTACCGCCGAGGGTACCGCCCAGTTCCGCACGCACGGGGCGCGGCAGGCGCGTACCTACGTGGGCTTCCTGCCCCAGCAGGCGCTCGAGCCGCAGGGGTGGCAGCCGGTACCAAATCAGGATTTGTATGGCCGCCCGGTACCTGACTTACTGATAGTAACGGCCCCGGCCTGGGCGTCAGAAGCGCAGCGGCTGGCGCAGTTACGACGGCAGCACGATGGCCTGGAGGTACTCGTAGTCACTACCGGGCAGGTGTACAATGAGTTTGCTTCGGGCCGTCCGGATGTGTCGGCTATCCGCGATTTTGCCCGGCATCTGTACCGGCAGTCGCCCGGCAAGCTAAAGTACCTGCTGCTCTTTGGCGACGCTACCTACGACTACCGCAATCGTGGCCGCAGTCAGTCGCCGGTGCAGCAACTAGGCTGGGTACCAACTTACGAAAGCCGCGAGTCGCTGCACCCGGTATTTACCTATTCATCAGACGACTATTTCGGATTCCTGGAAGACGGTGAGGGTAACTGGAACGAAACCACCGGCGGCGACCATACCCTGGAAATTGGCATAGGGCGCCTGCCCGTCAAAACGGTCGAAGAAGCCCGTACGGTAGTAGACAAGCTTATCTATTACGCTACCTCCTCCCGCACCAGGGGGGCCTGGCGCAACCGCCTCAGCTTTGTGGCCGACGATGGCGACGGAAATATTCACCAGCAACACGCCAACGAGCTGGCCACTATTATCCAACCTTATCTGCTTCCCCAGCGCCTTTTTGTGGATGCCTTTCCGCAACTTTCCACGCCGGAAGGACAGAAAGTTCCGTCGCTCAACACCAGCATTCGCCAGCATATTGACGAAGGTACCCTGGTCTTAAACTACACCGGTCACGGGGGTATTGGCGGCTGGGCCGAGGAGCAGGTACTTACCCTGGCCGATATGCAGTCGGTGCGTGGGTATGACAATATGCCCCTGCTCGTGACGGCTACCTGTGAGTTTGGCCGCTACGACGACCCCGCCCTCGTATCGGGGGCCGAACTGATGGTACTTAGCCCCCGCGGAGCCGCCATTGGGGCCGTTACTACTACCCGGCCGGTCTTTGCCAGTACCAACTTTTCCCTTAACAAAGCATTTTACGAGGCTTTTGTAGCCACGCGCCCCCGGGGGCGCATGGGCGATATAGTCCGGCTTACCAAAAACAATAGCCTCAGCGGGAGTCTCAACCGGAATTTCGCCCTGCTCGGCGACCCTTCCATGCAACTGGCCCGGCCCGAATATGAAGTACGCTGGGAAACCAAACCCGATACGTTGCGTGCGCTGCAAAAAGTAACGCTCCGGGGTACAGTAACCCAAACCGGAGACACCCTGACCCAGACCGATTTTAACGGTACCGCCCGCGTCACTGTATTTGACAAGCCCGTCAGCTTCAGGACAGCGGGCGCGGAAAGTGGCAGTCCGGCGACTTATTATGAATACCGAAACAAACTTTTTGATGGTACCGTCAGCGTCAGGAACGGCCGGTTCACCACGGAATTCGTAGTACCCCGCAACATTGACTACCGCCCCGGTGAGGGTCGGGTCAGCGTGTACATGGTTAGTACCGACAGCCTCCGCGACGCGGCCGGGCAGCTGGGCGTGGTGGTAGGAGGCAGTGAGAACAACCTGACGGACCGCACGCCGCCCCAGCTAAAAGCCTACCTCAACGACCGCAGTTTTCAAAATGACCAGGTAGTACCTGCGGCCCCGGTACTGTGGATTGAAGCCTCCGACGAAAGTGGTATTAACCTGTCGCGGGCGGGCCTGGGGCACGAGCTGGTAGCCACGCTCAACGACTCCGTTACCTATGTACTTACCGACTACTTTGTAGCCCAGACCGACGACTTCCGCCGGGGTACTATTCGGTTTCCGTTGGGGCCACTTCCCGCCGGTACCTATACCGTACACATAAAAATATGGGATACATATACTAACTCTTCCGAAATAACGTTGCGATTCATAGTTGGGTCTGAGTCCGGAATAAAGCTGGTGCGGGCGGTAGTATTTCCTAACCCCGTTCAGGACCAGCTATCGTTTGAGATTGAGCACAGCCGCGACAACGAAGACATAGAAGTCCATTTCAGAATATTAAATTTGTCCGGTCAAATCTTGCATACTTCCCATCAAACATACTATAACAGTCCGAAAATCTTGCGCCAAACCCTCCAGCCCGAAATACTGCAATCTGTATTAGCAAACGGTGTCAGTACATACCTGTACGAGGTATCGGTACGTTCTACAAAGGATGGTTCTAACGACCGCCGGGCGGGCAAACTTCTTATGGCACGGTGATTGAGGTGAATTGTTGTAAAAAAATATATTATTCTGTTACTTTCGTCGTAATTTTGACTTCCCTGTCTGAGTGTGCCCCGTGGTCCTCTGCCAGCAAAACCAAAGAAATATGAAACGTTTTTTCGTTAGTTTATCTTCTTTATTACTTTTTTGGGGAGGCGACCTGCTTGCTCAGCCGCTTACCACCGACACCACCCGGCGCATTCCAACCACACCACTTGCTTTCCTTAACTTTACTCCCGACGCCCGCAGCGCTGCCTTAGGCGACGCCGGCGTGGCCCTGAGTCCGGACGCGAACGCCTCTTTCTGGAACCCGGCCAAACTTCCTTATACCGACAAAGACTTTGGTGTATCAATTTCCTATACGCCCTGGCTACGCAACCTGGTCGACGATATGTTCCTAACGTACCTGACCGGCTACAAGAAGGTAGGTAAAGGACAGGTAGTAGCCTTGTCGCTAAACTATTTTAATAACGGGGAAATTGACCTGCGCAATAACCGCGGTATAAATATCGGCTATTTTGTAGCCCAGGAACTGGCCGTGGCCGGTACTTATAGTCGGCAGCTTTCCCAGAATTTTTCGATGGGGCTGTCCTTAAAATATATTTACTCCAACCTGGCTGGTAACGCGGTGGTGAGTGGCTTTTCGGTACGGCCGGCTACTACGGCCGCGGGTGATATCAGTGCTTACTATAAGAAAGAGTTTGCTAATCTTGAAACCGGCAGCAACCTGACCTGGTCGTGGGGAGCCATGATATCCAACTTGGGTGGTAAGGTATCCTACGGTAGTGATGACAGATTCTTTATTCCTACCAACCTGAAATTAGGAACGGGGATTTCCTACACCGCCGACGGGCGCAACCGCTTCAACTTTGTACTGGACGCCAATAAGCTGATGGTACCTACTCCGCCGGTTTGGCGCTACCAGGGCGGGCAATACGTAGCCGTACGGGGCAGAGACCCCCGGGAGCTGCCCCTCATGACGGGTATATTTGGTTCCTTTGCCGACGCCCCCGATGGTTTTAGCGAAGAAGTAAAAGAAATCTCTATTTCGTCCGGAGTAGAATACTGGTATAATGATGTATTCGCGGCCCGTTTTGGCTATTTCAGCGAAAGCCGGATGAAGGGTGACCGCAAGTTCTTTACGGTCGGCTTCGGCGCCCGCTTCCAGGAGAAATACGCGCTTGACTTTGCCTACCTGATGCCCGTACGCCAGGGCAGCCCGCTGGCCCAGACCCTGCGCCTGTCGCTTTCCATGAATCTGAATAATAAAAGCAAAGCCAGCCTGGACGACCTGGACGAATAATGAAAACTAATTCTGCCGCCGCAGAGTTTGTATCATAGTACGAATGACGTCCCCTCCGGATGTCATTCGTTTTTTATAGCCTTCATGACCCACAACGCCCATGCAACTTGATAGAACTATAGCTCCCTCCTACCGCATCATCCGCTCCATCCATTTGCCCGAGGCCGAAACGGTCACCCTCGACAATGGAATAGCCCTGCACGCAATTAATATTGGCGAGCAGCCGGTTGTACGGCTGGAGTGCATATTTGAGGCTGGTACCTGGTACGAGTCTCAGCCCGGCGCTTCCTACTTCGCCATCAAGATGCTGCCCGAAGGTACCGTATCGCGCAGCTCGGCGGGAATCAGCGAAGCCTTTGACTACGTAGGCGCTTTTACCGAAATGACCCACTCCGCCGACCGCTCCGGCATTGTTGTCTACTGCCTGGCCCGCTTCCTGCCCGAAGTACTTCCCCTGGTACAGGAGTTGATTGCCTCGGCTACTTTTCCCGAAAAGGAATGGGAGGACCTCAGCAACATTACCTTACAGAACCTGCGCGTTAACCAGGAGAAAAACGCCTTTCTGGCCACCAGGTACTTGCGCAGCAGTTTGTTTGGTAGTGAGCACCCCTACGGCCGCAGCCAGAGCGAGGAGCAGATAAACCAGCTGAGCCGGGAAGCCGCCCAGGCCCACTACGAGCAGCACATCCGGAACAGCCGCTACCGTATTATCCTGTCGGGGCAGGTGGGCCAGTCGGAAATCGGGCTGGTGAATCAGTACCTGGGGCAAATTCAGGGCCTCCTGCCTCCTACCGAAGCCGACGCTGCCCTGACCGGCCTCCCCGCCGGGGCAAGTACCGAGCTGGTTGAAAAAGCGGATAGCCTGCAGTCGTCTATTCGGGTGGGCAAGCCGTTGTTTACCCGCAAGCATCCCGACTATTTCCGGCTGCTGGTTACGAATGAAATCCTGGGAGGGTACTTTGGGTCACGACTCATGAAGAACATACGGGAGGAGAAAGGCCTGACCTACGGTATTTCGTCCAGTGTAGTTACGCTTCGCCACGCGGGGTACTTCACCATTGGTACCGATGTAAAAAAAGAATTCACCCAGCAAACGCTCGACGAAATCAGGAAGGAAATACAGGTACTGCAAACCCAGCCCGTGCCGGACGATGAGCTACAGAACGTCAAAAATTTTATGGCGGGTGAATTCGCCGGCTCACTCAACACGGCGTTTGAAGTAGCCGACCGCCAGAAGATACTCCTGCTGGACGAGCTACCGGCCGACTTCTTCGAACAGTACATAAACCAGATTCACGCTACCACCGCCGAAGATATCCTGCAAATGGCCAACCAGTACCTGCCTGTTGATGATATGACCGAGGTAGTCGTTGGAGGAAAGTAGATTTGGGGCTATAGGCTGTATGCTTTAGGCCGTAAGCTTTTTTTACTTAAGACAGTCTTTAGTCCTACTGTTCGCCGTCGCGGGAGTTGTCTCCCGCGACTTTCTTCTCGGCAACCTGGCTTACTCCTCCCCTTTTTGTGGAATAGAGCTTCTGACCCATCACCGGTGAAAGCACCAGCGATGGCAGAAAAAGCTTACTACCTACAGCCGCGCGGCGGACCGTATAAAGCCTACCGCTACCAATTTACTCAAAAGCAAATACCAGCAGCATGAGAGCCGCCAGAGCCGCTCCGACCATGGGCGCTACGACCGGAATCCAGGCGTAGCCCCAGTCGGAACCGCCTTTGTCCGGAATGGGCAGAACAGCGTGCGCAAGCCGGGGCCCCAGATCGCGGGCCGGGTTGATGGCGTAGCCGGTCGAGCCCCCCAGCGACAGTCCAATGCTCCACACCAGCAACCCCACCAGATACGGCCCCAGCCCCGAGGGAATAGCACCGCTTTCGGGAATAGCACCCGCCTGACTGATAGCGACAATACCCACGATCAGCATCCAGGTAGCCAGTACTTCGCTAAGAAAGTTAGGGCCGTTGGATCGGATCGCCGGTGACGTAGCAAAGCAGGCCAGTTTATCGCCGGGGTCAGGAGTGGCCTTCCAGTGTGGCAGGTAGTACAGCCACACCAGCACGGCCCCCAGAAACGAACCAATCATCTGGGCCGTTATGTAGCTAAGTACCTGACTGTAATCGTTGTGCAGCACGGCAAATCCCAGCGTTACCGCCGGATTGATATGCGCGTCGGGGCTACCAAACGCGTTGGCGGTGAATACGCCCATCACCACGGCAAAGGCCCAGCCCGTAGTAATGACTATCCAGCCGCCGTTTTCACCTTTGGTTTTTTTAAGTACTACGTTGGCTACCACGCCGTCGCCCAGCAGCAGCAGTACGAGCGAGCCCATGAGTTCTCCGATAAAGGGAGTTGTTTGCATAAAGTAAAAGGAGGTTTGGAATAAAATTTCAGCAAATATGGGAATTGTATTAAAAATTCCACTACAAATGCCAGAAAGAAGATTTTCAGGCAAAAAGGCTTAAACACAACCCGCTAAATCCCCTACCTTTGCAAACAAACAATATGTGTCAACACTAATGGCTTTAAATCAACTAACGGCTATATCACCCGTGGACGGGCGCTACCATAAGCAAGTAGCGGAGCTTTCGGCTTATTTTTCGGAGTACGCTCTGATTCGCTACCGGGTATGGGTAGAGGTCGAATATTTTATAGCCCTTTGCGAGCTTCCCCTCCCTCAGCTAAGCCGCTTTGATAAGAAACTTTACCCCCGGCTGCGTGACATTTATGAGCAGTTTAATGAATCTGACGCGCTGAATATCAAGAACATTGAGAAGGAAACCAACCATGATGTAAAAGCCGTCGAATACTTCCTCAAGGAGAAATTTGACGCACTGGGACTGAGCGAGCTGCAGGAGTTTATTCACTTTGGACTTACCTCGCAGGATATCAATAACACGGCTATTCCGCTTTCGCTGAAAGATGCCCTTGAAAAACAGGTCAAACCCATGTTCCGGCAGGTACTTTTCGTCCTGAAAAGGATGTCTATAGAATGGCGTAATGTACCCATGCTGGCTTTTACGCACGGCCAGCCCGCCTCACCTACCCGCGTAGGTAAGGAGTTTCTGGTATTTGTAGAGCGGATCGAGAGGCAGTTTGAACTGCTGGAGTGCGTTCCCTACTCGGCTAAGTTTGGCGGCGCTACCGGCAACTTCAACGCCCACCATGTAGCCTATCCGGACATAGACTGGATGGACTTCGGCCATCACTTTGTAGAAAGCCTGGGGCTGAAGCGCAGCCGGCACACCACCCAGATCGAGCATTACGATAATCTGGCGGCTACGTTTGATGGTCTGAAGCGATTAAATACCATACTCGTAGACCTGAACCGCGACCTGTGGACGTACATCTCCATGAGCTACTTTAAGCAGAAGATCAAAGCGGGCGAAGTAGGTTCCTCGGCTATGCCGCATAAGGTCAACCCCATTGACTTTGAAAACTCCGAGGGTAACCTGGGGATTGCCAACGCGCTGTTCGACCATTTTTCGGCCAAGCTGCCCATCTCGCGCCTGCAGCGTGACCTGACCGACTCGACGGTACTTCGCAACATAGGGGTACCCATTGCGCACCAGATCATTGCGCTTAATTCTTTGCTGAAAGGGTTGGGTAAGCTGGAGTTGAACGAACAGATACTCAAACAAGATCTTGAAGATAACTGGGCGGTAGTGTCGGAGGCGATCCAGACCATCCTGCGCCGGGAAGGGTACCCTAAGCCGTACGAAGCGCTCAAAGCCCTTACCCGCACCAACGAAAAAATTACGCACGAGTCTATCACCCGCTTTGTGGAGACGCTGGATGTATCCGAGTCGGTCCGCGAAGAGCTACGCCGGATTACACCGTTCAACTACCTGGGAGTAGTTGAGGACGGTCGTTAATTAGTGAAAAGTGAAAAGTTAAAAGTGAAGAGTGAAAAGCGAGTCACCGGAGAAGCGCCTACCGCCGTGATGAAAAACGAGAGTTGAATTAACGTTTTTCACTTCTCACTTTTAACTAATAAAGTTACCCTTTCGATAATTCCTGCGCCCGGCGCTCTGCCGCCAGAATGCCCCGCGCCAGCGTTTCGGCTAAGGCCCCTTCTTCGAACTGACGCAGCGCCGCCTCGGTAGTACCTCCTTTGGAAGCCACAGCCTTTATCAATTCGTCTAAGGACTTGTCGGCGTTGTTGATCAGGTGGAAGGAGCCCAGCATGGTCTGCTTCACCAGCAGCGAAGCCACCGACTCCTCAAAGCCCATCTGCTTTCCGGCTTCTACCATAGCCTTCACCAGGTAAAAGAAGTAGGCGGGGCCGCTTCCGCTGAGGGCCGTAACGGCGTCGAGTTGGCTTTCCTCTTCCAGAAACACCGAGCGGCCCGTGGCATTGATAAGGTTCTCTACCCGCCGGAGCTGCTGACGATCAACTTCCGGGGAGGCCGCGTAGGCCGTAATACCCATACCCAGCATAGCCGGGGTGTTGGGCATAGCCCGAATAACCAACCGATGCTGCAAAACTTCCTGGATAGTAGCGATGGTAATACCGGCCATGATGGAAAAAATAACCTGCTGCGGCTGAAGTACCTCCGCCAGCGCCTCCTGCACCGAGGCGAAATCCTGCGGCTTTACCGATAGTATAACCAGGTCATACTCCCCGATTTGCGGTCCTATGATACCCGTAAGTACCCCCGGCTGAAAGCTACACAGACTATCCATGCGCTCCGGGCTTTTTTCTACCAGCAGGAAGTCTTCTTTTTTGACCAGATCAAATTTCAAAAAGGCCCGGGCAAAGGCCATACCCATATTCCCACACCCAATAATGGCAATCTTCATGAGTTAAAAGAGGAGTTTAAAGTCTGAAACTGTTTCGGCCGCTTTTCTTCCTGGCTCAGAAACAGGCGGCAAGATACAAAAAAGAGCCTGTAAGGCCCGAAAGAACCATGAAGGATTGGACGGGCAAGGCACAAAAAAAGCGGTACTACTCCAAAGAGAATAGTACCGCTTTACAAGCTCTATTAAGGTTAATTACTTATTGGTTCTGCTATCAAGCTACCTATCTCTGTTACTATACAAGTTGCTACCTTCTTATCTCCTTCCAAGAAATAACCAGTCGTACCAACTCTAATCCTGTCTCTGTGATACTCTTGCATTTTATCATTGAGTATCCACATAGCCGCCCTACCTTTCTCAGACACTCTGCTACTTAAATCTGTTATGACTTGTCCACTTTCATCAAGAAACTCTGGATAGATCATGAAATAACCTTTTATATCATGATTATTGTGTTCATACCAGAAGTCTGAGCGATAGCCTTGAAATGGTGTTCCAGAGTATCTTCCTCCTTCCTCTATTGTTAAGAATTTATATTCAACAATAAAGTCATACGAACGCTTTAATAGCTCTTTGTATGGCTTATACTCCATCATTGAAAGTAGTAATAGCTTTGCTTTTCGGAGAGGACTTACAGAAATATGCTCTATTTCCCCTCTGCTCCCAGTAGTTCGGCCAGTTTGTTTTCCAGCGAAGCTCCGCGGAGGTTCTTGGCAATAACTTTACCTTCTTTATCGAGCAGGTAGGTAGCCGGAATGGCGTTTATGCCATACAGCTGGGCTACTTCCGAATTCCATTTTTTCAATTCCGAACCGTGGTGCCAGGGCAGGCCGTCTTTCTTGATCGCCCCTAGCCAGGCGTCCTTGCTGTTGTCGAGCGATACGCCAAAGATGGTGAAGCCTTTGTCTTTGTACTTGTTGTACATCCTGACCACGTTGGGGTTCTCCATACGGCAGGGGCCGCACCAGGCCGCCCAGAAATCAATCAGAACGTATTGACCGCGCAACGAAGAAAGACTGATGGGAGTACCTTCGGGGGTGTTGAGGGTAAAATCCGGAGCCACGTCGCCTACCGCAATACCTTTGATCCGCTTCAGGTACCCAATGTAAGCCTGCGCAATTTTGGGAGAAGGATTCTCCTTGGCAAACCGATCCGCCACGGCAGTCATCATTTCCAGGTCACGCTCGGGGTTCAGGAGGTTATTAGCCGCAAAGATGGCCACCATGGAGGTACCCATCTCGGGAATCAAAGCCTTTATTCTGGCGATATGATCCACTTCGGCTTTCTGAAAAGCGGCCTGTATTTCCTGCGCTTTTTTGGTGTCTTTTTTCTCATTGGCCTTGGCAAACTCATCGTTCCATTTGTTCACTTTGGTTACCATAGCCTGGTTCAGGTCTACTAGCTTGCCATAGTACTCCATGTTCTTGGATCCCTTTACTTCGGCCTTACCGGGTTTACCGTTCGGGTCCTGCTCGTAGCCATCGGCTACCAGAGTAAACTGTTCCCCTCCCTCAACCAACAGGACAATCTTCTGGCGATCGGCCACATTAACAATGTAAAAATTCCCTCCCTCCTTTTCGGTAGCTTTGAAGGTAAAAGTACCATCGGCAGCCAGCGTAGTAGAGTCCAGTACCGTAGGCGGATTGGTCGACAGCTGCAGGTACACTTTCTCCCCCGCGCTGCCATTTTTTACTTTTCCCTGTACGTTGAACTCTTTAGGAGTCACGGCAGGTTGTGCTATCGCTAACGCTCCCCACAGCACCATCGCCATCAGATACATCATCCTTTTCATATACGTATTTAGCTATTAGGATTTAAGAAGTTAGTGATAAGGTTTACTAACTACCGGTTATCTATTTATAAAAAAAGCTTTTCAATTCCGTGATAGCCAGCTTAAAGCTGGTACTCATGTGCTAAAGCTTTTCGGCCAGCAATTGGTTCACCAGCTTGGGGTCGGCCGTTCCGCGTGACTTTTTCATCACTTCTCCTACAAAAAGTCCCAGTAGTCCCTTTTTTCCTTTTCGATAGGCTGACACTTTATCCGGCATGGCGGCCAATACTTCTTCTACCAACGTTTCAAGTTCGCCGGTATTGCGGTTCTGCAGCCAGTTATTTGCTTCCGCCAATTCCTTAGGCGATAGCTCCGCATTTTCCAGCAGGGCCGGGAAGGCTTTCTGGGTAGCCGTCGAATGGCTGATAACGCCGGATTCTACCAGTTCAATAAGTCCGGCCAGTACGGCGGCTTTCAGCGGGAAAGCTTCTATTTCTTCACCGGTTTCGTTCAGGTAGGATTTTACCGGTCCCATCAGCCAGTTGGAGACGGTTTTGTAATGGGCGGTGTGGGTGCATACTTCTTCAAAATATGCGGCTATTTCTTTGGTATCCGTAAGTACCGCCGCGTCGTAGGCTGGTATGCCGTACTGCGTTACAAACTTCTCGCGCAGCTCATGGGGTAAAGCGGGCATTTGTTGCCGGACCGTTTCCATCCACTCGTCCGAAAGTACCACCGGGCTCAGGTCCGGATCGGGGAAATAGCGGTAGTCATTCATGGTTTCCTTCACCCGCATACCATAGGTCTGGCCCGACTCCGCGTCAAACATCCGCGTTTCCTGCGTGATAGTACCTCCACTTTCGGCCAGGGCTACCTGTCGGCGCCATTCGTATTCCACCGCCCGCATGATGTTGCGAATCGAGTTCATGTTCTTGACCTCCACCTTGGTACCCAGTTCGGTTTCACCCTTCAACCGAATAGAAACATTCACGTCGCAGCGCAGGGAGCCTTCTTCCATGTTGCCGTCGCAGATGTCGAGGTACCTTACCAGACGGCGAATAGCCGTCACGTAGGCTCCTGTTTCCTCTGCCGAGCGCAGGTCCGGCTCCGACACCATCTCGATCAGCGGGGTACCGGCCCGGTTGTAGTCCAGCAGGGTAGCCGTGTCATTGCCGTCGTGAACCGACTTGCCCGCGTCTTCTTCCAGGTGAATGTGGTGCAACCGGACGGTCTTCTCTACGGGCTTTCCATCCGCGCCTTTGGTAGCAATCAGAATACCCCCCCCCTGACAGATAGGTGCTTTATCCTGCGAAATCTGGTAGCCTTTGGGTAGGTCGGGGTAGAAGTAGTTTTTACGGTCAAATATAGTACGACGACTGATTTCACAGCCACAGGCCAGCCCCATGCGCACGGCGTACTCGAGGGCTTTTTTATTTAATTTGGGCAGGGTACCGGGCAGGGCCAGCGTGAGGGCGCTGACGTTGGTATTAGGCTCAGCCCCGAAACGGTTTATATCAGTAGTAAATAGCTTGGAGTCGGTCAGTAGCTGACAGTGTACTTCGAGACCGATTACAGTCTCGTATTTATTTAAAAGTTCGTCCGATACCTCGGCCGGTTGTAGTTTGGTAGGGCTCATTCCTGAAAAAAGATGCTCCTGCAAAGATAAGTGATTGCCCGTAGAAAGCGAAGCCGTTAGCGGTAGTTAGGAGCAGCCAGATCGTTCACTAAAATACCGGATTTACGGTATTGGCTGGTACGCCGGGATGGGGTACCTTGGGCGCAGGTAACAGTCATTTGTCCTTGGCCTAACGGAATCGGGCGATTTCAGGGACCGACTTTTCAGGCTATGGCAGTTGCTACGTAGGAGAGGGAAGCACCGGCTGCATATTCCTTTTAATAAGTATACTATTCCCGACGGAATATATTTGACTAAGGTGCAAACGCCCCAAGGAGTAAAAACTCATAAAGTTAGCTATCACCATGAAAATAAATAAACTCGTTTGGCTTGTAATGCTGATAGTTGGCTTCACGGGTTGCGAACGTGATCGTGATGTATTGCCTGGCAGCGTCACGTATGATATTATGGGACCTAGTTATCCAAACGGGATTTTTGATTCTAATTTAAATAATTCCTCAATTTATGCTACTTCAAAACGTTTTGACTCCTGTAAAAATGAAACCATTTTACTTGCTAGTTCAAAGGTTATAACTGATGAAAGTCAACTGACTCTGGGATTTAATATTCCAGCTGATGTTGGTCGGTATACTTTATTTAGTACCGATTCCCGATGGAAAGAATGTTCGACAGACAGTATAGATGTTTCAGTAGTTGTAGAAGAACGCCCAACTCCGGGTTATATAGATTTGATAGGCCTGGCAGTCTATCGGGTTATTGATGATAACGGGAGCTACCTGGAAGTTACCCGCTACGATGAGAAGAAACGGTGGATCGAAGGCAGGTTCCAGTTAAAAGCTGTACGGTATGGTGTCTTGGACTACCCCCTGCCGCTGGCTGATACGCTGATCATAACAAACGGCAAGTTTGGTTTTGGGTTTAAAAGGGAATGAAGACTCACAAAAACCCTTATGCCCTGAGAAATAACAAATACATTTGGCTGGCGGCATGGATCGTCGGGCTGCTATTCCTGACGGAATATATCTAATCAAGGTGCAAACGCCCCAAGGAGTAAAAATTCATAAAGTTAGCTACCACCATGAAAGTAAATAAACTCGTTTGGCTTGTGATGCTGATAGTTGGCTTCACGGGTTGCGAACGTGATCCTGATGTATTGCCGGGTAGCGTCACGTATGATATTATGGGACCTAGTTATCCAAACGGGATTTTCTCCCAATATTTAGGAAATCCCACGTTTTACGCCAATTCAATACGTTTGGGTTCTTGTTCTCATGAGGTAGTATCTTCTTCAATCGACAGACCCATTACAAAAGAAGCACAACTACGTCTGTCACTTAATATTCCTTCTATTATTCGCCAATATACTCTGTATAGCACCAATCTTTCATGGGAATTCTGCTCCCTGGATAGTATTGTGACTACGGTATCTGTAATGGAGCGTCCGACTCCTGGCTATATAGATTTAGTGGGTTTGGCAGCCTATCGGGTGATTGATGATAAAGGGAGCTACCTGGAAGTTACGCGCTACGATGAGAAGAAACGATGGATTGAAGGCAGGTTCCAGTTAAAAGCCGTTCGCACAGGGGTCATGGGTTATCCCCTGCCGCTGGCTGACACGCTGGTCATCACAAACGGCAAGTTTGGTTTTGGGTTCAAAAGGGAATGAAGACCTGGCCAAATTAGTTATGGATAGCTTGGAACAACCGCTGGCGGGTATAAGTACCATAGCCTGAAAGTAATACGGCAATAGCCTACAATCAGCCTCACTCCCGCGCCGCCGCCACCAGCACCGACAGCCACGAATCATACTCTTTGAAACCCTCTTTGTGAAGTACCTGAATCACCTCCCGGTAAGCTGGATTAAAGTAGGAAGCCAGGGTAAACATATCCAGGGAGCCTTCCGGCTCGTACGGCTTTCCGGGCTGGTAGTGCGCCAGACCCGCTTTGGCCCGCTGCCGGTCCAGCTCTACTTTGGTGTTTACCCACTCCGCGTGTACCTTTTCTCTTTTGGCGTAGGGTACTACGTAATCCACCGATTTTTGGATGCTCCCGCCCTCCGGGCCCTGGTAGGTGAACGGATGGAAGTCGCTCTGCTTACCTCCCAGCTGTTCCTGCGTGATGGCATAGACCAGCAGGGGGTCCAGCCCCGATACATGGTAGCTCAGGGCATCGCGCTGGTGCAGGTCCCGGCTGGTGCCGTCGGCGTAGAGGGCCTTTTCGATGTACTTTTTAAACTGCTCCCGGGCGTAGTTTAGATACCGGGGTTTCTGCAACACCAGCCCGATGGTACCTACCAGCTTAATGTGCTTGGCCTTCCAGTTATTCTCGGGAATGCGGGGAAAAGCCATTTCTGCTTCTGCTATCTGCGTCACCCATTTATCCACCCGACTTTTTTCATCTTTAGAAAAGGAATTTTCAAGTACCCGATAGCTGTGGATCAGCGGTTCCAGCTTGTTTTCGTTGATGGGGTTGCCGGTGGGCTGGTAGGTACCTGCCCAGGCCAGCAGGTACTCTTTTATCTTTTGAGCGTAGACCTGATCCTGCGTACCGTACCAGGCGAACAGCCACACGGCCACTTTATCCAGGTCTTTCAGACTCTCCGTAGTACGTATTCGGTCAGGATTGGTATCCAACAGGCCTTCGTAGTGGATGACACGCAGGGGGCGTGGCTCGTCGTTCAGGTACCGCTGCGCTTCCTGCTCAACGGGTCTCCACAGCGCCCGGACTTCGGGGTTTGTCTGAGCCAGCTTGGTTACTTCCTGCTGCTGCGGGTTGGTTAGCAGGAGCGTTTGCCGGATCTGAGCCTTCGCGCAGAAGGACAGCAGGAGTAGTAAAGAAAGGCTGAAATAGAATTTCATTAAACTAGAAAATTAAGTACATACCCTGGCACCATAGGTCCGGTGGAGACACCGGCCACGGCAAGAGAGGTGATATCTAATAGATTCAGCTGGTAGTTTTGAATACTATCAAGCTAACCTACTTACGATAAAGGCACTTTTTATTCATTTCTCATGACCAGAGTGACAGCTAATGACGACAAGTGTAGAAGTAAATTGAAATATTTTTGATCTGCCCAAGAAACCTAAATAATTAGTTATACTTTAGACCTTTCAATCGGTACTACATTCAAAATCCGTATGCCCCTTCTAAGATCCACCCCTGCTTCTACACTGTTGGTTCTGCTGATAGTCTTAATTAACTTCTCCTGTACCAAGCCTCCTCTGCTATCCACAGGACACGACGTCACTAGCTCCATAAATGATTCTCCTTGGTTTGGTACCGGAAAAGCCCAGCGACTGGTACCAGTCGGCAGTTCTCCCGAAGCGGTCCGGCAATTTAACTTACAATTCATTACGGATATTGATTTCCCGGGTAATAGTTCGGCAACTCGATCACCAAAAATTACGGGTTGCGTAGAAGATTGCATTCCTACCCAGCGGCTACATATTTACAATATCCCTTTACGAAAAGGGAAGTTTAAGATTTCAAAGCTTGATAAACGGCGTATGGTAGAGCAGGAGATGACCAATTTCTGGTTATTGTTTGATGGAGGAGGGATGGCAAAGAACTACCACTACCAGGGCAGTACTCCTGCCTGGGTTCGTATTACCCGCTACGACAGACAATCGCAAACTATTGAAGGCAGGTTTGCTTTTACATTGGATGAAAATAAGGCGATAAAAAATCATTCAGAAGTCACTTCGCCCATTTCTCAATTCAAAGAGGGGCAATTTAGGGTAAAACTGGTAGATGTCAGGCTGAAACAGTAAGGCTGGAGGATTAGGCTTTGCCTGATGAACCAATTAAATAGCTATTTTAGGATAAATGAAAGAGTGCGGCAGGAAACTCCTACCGCACTCTTTCAGCATTTATAACTACTAAATTCTACTACATCTCCTTCAATTCCCCTACCATCTTAGTCAGGGTAGACTTGGCGTCGCCGAAGAGCATGAGGCAGTTGTCGTAGCCGAAGAGTTCGTTTTCGATACCGGCGTAACCCGCGGCCATAGAGCGCTTGCTCACAATCACGGTACGTGCTTTGTCCGCATTCAGGATGGGCATACCAAAAATAGGGCTGGCCGGATTGGTACGGGCGGCCGGGTTTACTACGTCGTTGGCTCCCACAATAAGTACTACGTCGGTATTAGAGAAGTCGTCGTTGATTTCTTCCATCTCGATGAGCTTATCGTACGGTACATTCGACTCGGCCAACAGTACGTTCATGTGACCGGGCATCCGGCCCGCTACCGGGTGAATGGCGAAGCGAACATTGATGCCTTTCTTTTCGAGCAGGTCCATCATCTCGCGTACAATGTGCTGCGCCTGCGCCACGGCCATTCCGTAACCAGGTACTACGATTACCGACGAGGCCGAGTCAAAGATCATGGCGGCTTCTTCTACTCCTACTTCTTTGATTACCATTTCACTACCACCACCCGCGGCAGAGGCAGCACCCGAGGTAGCGCCAAAGCCACCCAGCAATACGCTTACCAGCGAGCGGTTCATGGCTTTACACATAATCTGGGTCAGGATAATACCCGACGCACCTACCAGTGCTCCCGTTACAATAAGTACAGAGTTATTCAGTACAAAACCGGTGGTACAGGCCGCCATACCGGAGTACGAGTTAAGCAGCGAAATAACCACGGGCATATCGGCTCCCCCGATGGGTATAACTACCAGCACACCCAGTATCAGGGCAATCGCAGCTAGTACCAGCATAGCTACCACCGAGTCGGTATTCATAGCTATTAGTACCCCGCATATGATAGTTACGATGAGCAGTATCAGGTTGAGCAGGTGCTGGCCGCTGAATACAATGGCATTACCGCTCACTTTTCCACTAAGTTTTCCGTAGGCAGTAAGCGAGCCAGTGAAGGTTAAGCCTCCAATCAGTACACTAAGCAGGATACTGATGAGGGTAACCAGGTCAGTAGACAGGTCTGGTTGTTCAACGGCGCGGGTCCAGTAGTCGGACATAGCCACCAGGAACGAAGCCGCTCCCCCGAAGCCGTTAAAAATAGCCACCATCTCGGGCATTTGGGTCATCTCGACCTTACGGGCCCAGAACATCCCGATGGCCCCACCCACTACAATACAAATCAGGATTTCGGGTAAAGTCAGGGCTTCCACCTGAACAATAGTAGCCAGAATGGCCAGCAGCATCGCTACTGACGACAGGGTATTGCCCTGCCGGGCTTCCTGCGTGCGGTTCAGTTTCTTGATACCTACGATAAATAAAACCGCCGATATCAGATACGTAAGTTGTACAAGTATATTCATGAGGAGTAAATGCTAAATAATAGTAGGGTAAATAGAGAGAAGGCAGCGCTACGCCTTTTTCTTTTTGAACATCTGGAGCATCCGGTCCGTAACCGCGTAGCCACCTACCACGTTGATGGTAGCCAGTACCAGCGCCAGCATACCCAGGTACTTGCTGATTTCGCCTTCGCGAACGCACAGAATAGCCCCTACGATGGTGATACCCGAAATAGCGTTGGAAGCCGACATCAGGGGCGTATGCAGGGTAGGAGGTACTTTGGATATAAGCTCAAAACCGCAGTAACTGGCCAGTACCAGTATATAAAGCAGGAATATAAAGTTTTCGAGTGTCATTGTCTTAACAGGTTGTTTGGTGGTAGCTGTTAGGGGCAAGGTACCTAAGTATAGTACCCCGGCTAATTTACGCTTTGGTTTTGGCCAGAATTTCTTTGGTGAACGAATGTACCAGCTCACCCTGGTAGGTGATTAGGCTCCCCTTGGTGATATCTTCGTCCAGTTCCCACTTAAAGCCGTCCTTGTTGGCCAGGTGTAGCAGCAGGGTCGAGATATTCTTGGCGTACAATTCGCTGGCGTTGACGGGCAGCAGTGACGGCAGGTTAGACTCGCCAATGATGGTTACGCCGTGCTTTACCACGGTTTTGTTCAGCTCGCTTATTTCGCAGTTCCCACCGGCTTCTACGGCCATATCCACGATTACTGAGCCGGTCTTCATGGTTTTCACCATTTCTTCGGTAATCAGTACCGGGGCTTTTTTGCCAATGACCAGGGCGGTCGTAATAGCTATGTCGGCTTCCTTGATACGTTCTTTAATCAGTTGCTGCTGCTTCTGTAGGTAGTCGGCCGATACTTCGCGGGCGTAGCCCCCTTCGGTCTTCACGCCTTCGGCACCTTCTACCTGCAGGAAGCGTCCCCCCAGCGACTCTACCTGCTCCTTGGTTTCGGGGCGTACGTCGGTGGCTTCTACTACGGCACCCAGTCGTTTGGCGGTAGCAATGGCCTGCAAGCCCGCCACGCCCACTCCAAATATGAGCACCCGCGCGGGCGTAATGGTACCGGCGGCGGTCATCATCAGCGGGAATATTTTACCCAGCGCGTTGGCCCCCAGCAGTACCGACTTATAGCCCGCCAGGTTCGCCTGCGAGCTAAGCGCATCCATCTTCTGGGCCCGTGAGATACGGGGCACAGCATCCATTGAAAACGACGCTATCTTCTTGCGGTTCAGCGCCTCAACTACTTCCGGTATGGTATAGGCGTAGAGGTACGAAATAAGCACGGAGCCTTCTTTCATACGGGCTACGTCGGCTACCTCGGGAGCATTTACTTTCAGGACAATATCCGCCTCGGCAAAGGCAGTAGCCACATCAGGTACAATGGTACCTCCTGCCTGCAGGTACAACTCATCCGAGAAATAAGAGGCTTCGCCGGCACCTGTTTGGATCAGGCAGGTGAATCCGGCTTTGTGAAGGGATTTGACCACATCGGGGGTAAGAGCTACACGCCTTTCCAAAGGCTTAGTCTCCTTGGGTACTGCAATTTTCAAAATTCCAGAGCAGAGTTTGGTTAAAAAAAATTCAGCTGATTCAACGGATCACCTACCTTCCCATCCTGTAATAGAAGTACCCTACTGAGCAGGTACCTTGTACGCCTGCACGGGCAACTCCCGGTTTTTTATCCCAGGATTTGTAACCATGTAATGCCGGATGGTAGTGTAAGAGACGTTGAAAGCGCGAAGTTAACCTTAAAAACTGCTTAAAAAAAAGAAGCAATCAGCGCATTCATTCTGAATTTGAAGTAAGTATGGGCCAGCAGAGCCAGTTTTTTGCGGTCTGCTACCCGAACGCGCTCTTCCTGAATACGGGCGGCGGGAATTTTCTTTATCTTTTCGAAGAGGGTACGGTAGTAGACATAGGCCAGGTACACGCCCTGCCGAGCCCCCGGAGGCAACCCCAGAATACCCTGATAAGCGGCATCAAAATCCCGCTCAATGTCATTTTCAATTTCCTGCTTGCAGACGGGGTCAAAGGTGGTAAACTCCACGCCCGGGAAATAAATCCGGCCGCGTTCCAGATAGTCACTTTTAAGGTCCCGCAGGAAATTTACTTTCTGGAAAGCGGCCCCTAAACTACAGGCACCGGCCCGTAACCGCTCAAACATACTGTTATCGCCTTCGCAGAATACCCGCAGGCACATGAGCCCTACTACCTCGGCTGAGCCAAAAATGTACTTGTTGTACACATCCGGCGTATAGCTTTGGTCGTAGAGGTCCATTTCCATACTGTCCAGAAAGGCATCCACCAGTTCGCGTTCGATACTATAGCGATTTACGATGAGCTGAAAAGCCTGAAGTACCGGATTCAAGCTGATTCCTCCTTCAATAGCCGCGTAGGTATCCTCCCGGAATTTGTCCAGCAGCGCCTTCTTATCAAAATCATGAAAGGTATCTACAATCTCGTCCGCACAGCGCACAAACCCATAGATCGCATAGATTGGCATGTGAAACCTGCGATCTAAAGTCCTGATTCCTAAGGTAAAGGATGTACTGTACTGTTCAGTAATAATCCTGCTACATTGGAACGATGTCTGGTTGAATAATTCCAGCATGAGCGTGTCAGTTTGGGAAGGAGGTTATAAAGTTAGTGATAATAAAACTTACATCACTCTTTTTTGTTTAATGGCACTTAAACAAAATTAAAGTTTATGCTCCTTTATTACTTCTTTGGCTACTACCAGTCCCGAAATCAGGGAAGGCGGCACGCCCGGACCAGGCACAGTAAGCTGTCCGGTATAGTACATATTCTTTACCTTTTTACTCTTGAGCGCCGGTTTCAGAATGGCCGTCTGTTTTAGCGTATTGGCCAGGCCGTAGGCATTGCCCCGAAAGGCATTGTAGTCTTGTACAAAATCACGGTGAGCGTAGGTCCGCTTGTATACCACGTGCGGGCGCACGGGTTCACCTACGTAGGCTTCCAGCCGCTCCATTACCACGTTATAATACTTCTCCCGAACGGCTTCGGTATCATCGGTCAGGCCGGGAGCCACCGGAATCAGCACGAATAGGTTTTCGTACCCTTCGGGCGCTACGGCCGGATCCGTTTTGGAAGGAGCCGATACGTAAAACAGCGGCTTCGACGGCCACTGCGGACTCTCGTATATTTCGGCGGCGTGTACCTTAAAATCTTCGTCAAAAAACAAGTTGTGGTGCTCAAGCCGGGGCACCCGTTTGTTAATTCCCAGGTAGTATAGTAGTGAAGACGGGGCCATGGTTCGCTTGTTCCAGTAGGATTCATCGTAATTACGATGAGTAGCGTCCAAAAGATCATTATCGACGTGATGATAATCGGCGCCGGCTACAATAACGTCCGCTTCAAATATACCGGCCTCCGTATAGACCCGACTCGCCAAACCCTCCTGTACCTCAATCCGGGTGACGTTCTGGTTGAGTAGTAGCTTGACACCTTTTTCCTCGGCCAGAGCGGCCATACCTTTTACAATCTGGTGCATCCCGCCCATGGGGTACCAGGTGCCTCCCTTCATTTCGGCGTAGTTCATGAGGCTGTACATGGCGGGCGTGTTTTCGGCGGTAGCCCCCAGAAACAGGACCGGAAATTCCACCATTTGCAGCAGACGGGAATCACTGAAAAACTTCCGGACATGCTGCGCAAAAGACTGAAATACATCCAGTCGGGTAACATCGTACAGTAGCTTGAGGCTTATAAATTCGGTAAGGCGGCGGCTGGGCTTCCACACAAACTGCCCGATCCCGACCTTGTACTTATAGGCCGCCTGGCGCAGAAACTCATCCAATCGTTCGCCACTTCCGGGCTCCAGGGAGTCAAACAACTGTTTCAGGGCTGGTATACCGGCTGGCAGGTCAAGGGCTTCGTCGGCTCCGAAGACGACCTTGTAAGAAGGGTCCAGACGTACGAGCTGGTAGTAGTCAGATGGTTTTTTACCAAAGCGGGCAAAGTAGTCTTCGAAGACATCGGGCATCCAGTACCAGCTGGGTCCCATATCAAATACAAAGCCTTGTTCGCTGAACACCCGGGCCCGGCCGCCGGGCATTGTGTTCTTTTCCAGAATTGTTACATCGTAACCTTTGGCAGAAAGTTGGGTAGCGGCTGAAAGGCCGGCAAAGCCAGCCCCAATTACTATAACTCGTTTGGGAGGGGTCATATAAACAATTGAAACTAAGGCTATTTTTCAGAATCTGTTACAAGAAAAAAAAGTTAGACAGAATCCTATCTAACTTTTCCAAACCTTCCTCTTTTTAACCAAAAACTATCTATTGCAGCAGGTCCTCGCTACCGTATGGCCTGTCTGCCTGCCAACCGCAATAGTAACTTAATACCTGATGGGGTATGTTAGTCGAAATGGGAGTATACTTTTAATTTTCCTTTGAGTTCCTTTCTTGCGATATGAATACGGTTTTTAACGGTACCAATGGGTATATCCAGTTTGGCTGCAATTTCGTGGTACTTAAAGCCCCGGAAATGCATCATAAAAGGTACCCGGTAGGCCGAATCCAGGTTTTCGATAGCCCGGTTAATATCATCCATAGCAAAACTGGTGTAGGCGCCGTTGTCGGTGCTACTTTCCATTGAATTGATATAGTGCAGATTATCCGTAGTATCAATAAAGGTATTCTTACGCACCATCCGCTGATAGTTTGTAATGAACGTGTTCTTCATGATCGTATACAACCAGGCTTTCAGGTTAGTACCATCGGTATATTTATCACGATTAGTAAAGGCTTTTAGTAGTGTGTCCTGTAGGAGATCGTTCGCATCTTCCGAATCACGAGTCAACCGCATGGCGAATGGTTTCAGAGACTTGGAAACCCGATGGATGTTATATGTGAATTCTATAGCCGTCATAACAAAGTATAAGGTTTATATATTTTGTTGAATCAAATTAAGTACTAGTTAAACAATTATCCTACTATTTTGTGAAACATTTCTTGAAAATAGTTAAACAAAATTTATTCCAATCTTTTTAGTTTGTTTTTGGTTACTATATAAATGGTACTTTTTAAAGCATTTTTTGGCCTAAACCGGGTCCTTTATTTCTGGTTGAACGAAGCGGAGCAAATGTTCATCTTTTCAGAAATGCGGCTCCACAAATTTTTGTAAAAATCGTACCTAACCTTTCATGACCGTATTTTTACACCTCATAATAGAATTGCAGAGGATCCGGAAACTGGTACTGGTAGCCGGTATGAGTGACTAGTTTGGTACCATTTATTTTTTTAAAAGGCTCTTGCTGATTATTTTCTAAAAAAGTGGGCAACTCCCAACCAAACTGGCGGCAGGAAGCCTCATAAACCTCCCTGCGCGTAGGATGTACCGGAGCTACTACATTATACGTTTCGTCCGTAATGCCCGATTTAAGTAGTGTAGCAATGATGGCCACTACATCATTTCGATGTACATAGTTTACGGGAATCAGGCCGGTAGTAATATTTTTTTTACCCCGTACATATTTTCCCGGTATACGGTCGTAGCCCATCAGACCGGCACATCGTAGTATAGCCACCTTACTTTTTCCTCGTAATTCGCTCATCATCAGCTCCGTTTCTACCAGAGCGGGTGCCGCCGACTCCGCCGGAAAACGCACGTCCTGCTCGGTTACCTCCTGGTTTATTTCCGGATATACGGAGGTAGAGCTTACATAAATAATTTGCTTTACCTTACTATTTTTTAGGAGCTGAATGAGGTGATAAATTTGCTGAGTATGAAAATCCTCACCTTGTTTCGCTATACGGGGTGGAATATCCACAACGATCGAATTTGCGTCAAATAGTGTAGAATAGGCCTCTCCGGCGGGTTCCGGACTTACACGGAACAAAACGGGTTCAACCCCGCTTTGCCGCAGTACCTCCACCTTGGACGGAGTAGTTGTACTTCCCCTTACATAGTACCTATGCTCTCCCCGGGAGGAGAGTAAATGGGTAGCCAGGGGCAAGCCCAGCCAGCCGCAACCGATAATACTTACCTTCTGAAAATGGTCACTGTTCATTCTTCACCATCTGGTTTTACCGTCAAGATGCAGAAAATTTACCTCATACCGAAAACTTTCCCTTCCGGCTCTTTTCAATCTGACTCCGCTACTGCAACTTTTTTTGTACTTTTGTATGTTTGGTTACTGTGCTTTTTGACTGCGCGCGTATGCACCTGATCCGATTCCTCTTCTTTATTACTTTACTATTTGGAATAGCGGCCTGCGGCCAACTCACCGAACAGGGCCCGGACGTAAGCCAGATCCGGGTTGATGTACAGATTCAACCCCTACAGGATGAACTTTTCGCCAGCCAGTCGGTACAGGAAGTCAAGAACTTCCTCGCTAAGTACCCTTACCTTTCCCAGGTTTATTTTACCGATGCCCCCGCCAACGATTCCCTGCTGGCGGCCCACCTCTACGAGAACATACGCAATAATGCCCTTAGGGGATTCAGGCAGCAGATAGATTCTGTGTTTACTACGGGTAAGAGTAGTGAGCTGGAAGAATCGTTGGAAAATGCTTTCAAACATATTAAGTACTACTACCCCGACTTCATGGTACCTCAGGTAGTGTCCATGGTTACCGGCTTCATGGGAAATGACTTGTATGTTTCGGACAGCCTTATCGTTATAGGCCTTGATTATTTTGGCGGCGACCAGGTGCAGTACCGGCCCAATGTATATACCTACCAGCTGCGCCGCTACCAGAAAGACTACCTGGTACCTTCCATCCTGTTTTTTATGGCAGATAAATACAACCGCACGGACCCCGGCGACCAGACCCTGCTGGCCGATATGGTAGGTTACGGTAAGTCGTTTGAATTTGTAAAGCACATGGCCCCCCAAACCCCCGACAGTCTGATCATCGGCTACTCGGAGCAGGACCTGTCGCGGACTTACAACAGCCAGACGCGGCTGTGGGCATTTATGATCGATAATAAGCTGCTGTACGAAGCGAGTGAATTGAAAAAGCAAAAATACATAGGCGAGCGTCCGCTTACTCCCGAAATTGGCCCGGAGGTACCGGGTGGCATTGGTCGCTGGATCGGCTGGCGCATCGTAAGCCAGTACATGGCTAATAATCAGGAGGTAACGCTGCCGGAACTGATGAAAACCGCCAACGCCCAGAAGATTCTACAGGAGTCGGGCTATAAGGGACAGGTAGATGAAGACTGATTGGTGTAAATGAAAAAACTGAATAGTAAACTCTAATGGCAAAACGAAGACGGTATGACGACGATGATGAAGCAGTCGGCGCTAAAAAAATAAGCTGGAAAGGAGTACAGAATACGCTAAAAATATTCCGGTATACCCTTCCCTACAAGTGGTTATTTATTGTAGGTTTTGTGTTTCTGATCCTTTCTACGGGTACTTCGCTGGCTTTTCCCAAGCTGATTGGCAGTATCATAGAGGTTATTGAAGGGAAATCGCCCTACACCATCAACCAGATCACGCTGCTGCTGGTCGTAATTCTGGTGTTTCAGTCCATCTTTTCGTTCCTGCGCATTTATCTGTTCGCCCGCGTCAGCGAGCGGGCTATGGCCGACGTGCGCCGCGACGTATACAGCAAGATCATCACCCTGCCGATTGTGTTTCTGGAGCAGCGCCGCGTGGGCGAATTGACCAGCCGCATTACTTCCGACGTAACGCAGCTACAGGATGTACTTTCCTTTACCGTTGCGGAATTTTTCCGACAGATCGCCACGCTGGTAGTAGGCGTAGTACTTATTTCCTACACCTCCTGGAAGCTGACGGTGTTTATGATGGCTACGTTCCCGGTGATGGTGATCGCTGCCATGTTTTTTGGCAAGTACATCCGTAAGTTATCCAAGAAAGCGCAGGACGAGCTGGCCTCGGCCAACGTCATTGTGGAAGAAACCCTGCAGTCGGTCAACGTCGTAAAAGCCTTTACCAATGAGTACCTGGAAGTAGCCCGCTACCAGACCGCTCTGGGCCGGGTAGTTGACAATGCCCTCAAGGCGGCTACCTTTCGCGGTGGTTTCGTGTCTTTTATCATTTTTGCCCTGTTCGGCGGTATTGTGGGGGTAATCTGGTTTGGCGCTTCACTGGTACAGGCCGGCGAAATGAGCATCTCTGACCTCTTTACTTTTACCCTCTACACCGCCTTTATCGGCGGGGCTATCGGGGGTATGGGTGACATTTACGCGCAGATCAACAAGACCATAGGTGCTTCGGAGCGGCTGCTGGAAATTCTGGCGGAGCCATCGGAAATAGATCTTTCAACGCCCCCTGTGCCTGCAAAGCATAATGCGGTCCAAGGACAGATTAGTTACCAAGATGTACAATTTGCTTACCCGTCGCGCCCGGATGTGCAGGTACTTAAAGGAATATCATTTGACATTAACGCGGGTGAGAAAATCGCCCTGGTCGGGTACAGCGGCGCGGGTAAGTCTACCATTGTGCAGCTGCTGATGCGCTTTTATGAGCCGCAGGAGGGTGATGTCCGCATTGATGGAAAGGCTATTTCGACCTATGAGCTGACGGAGCTGCGGCGCAACATAGCCGTGGTACCGCAGGAGGTAATGCTGTTTGGAGGTACTATCTACGAAAATATCGCCTACGGACGCCCCGGTGCTACCGAAGCGGACGTAAGAGAAGCGGCCCGCCAGGCCAATGCCCTCGAGTTCATTGAATCATTCCCCGAGAAGTTCCTGACGTTGGTAGGGGAGCGGGGTATTAAGCTGTCGGGCGGGCAGCGCCAGCGCATCGCCATTGCCCGTGCTATCCTGAAAGACCCCAAAATTCTAATTCTGGACGAAGCGACCAGCTCGCTGGATGCCGAGTCGGAGAAACTGGTACAGGAGGCGCTGGACGAGCTGATGAAGAACCGAACTACCATCGTGATAGCCCACCGCCTGGCTACCATTCGCAAGGTAGATACGATTTATGTCATACGGGAGGGTAGAATAGTGGAGTCCGGCTCGCACGATGTACTGGCCATGATGACGGACGGTCTGTACGCCAATCTTATCAAGCTGCAGTTCGAAACCGCCGAAAGCCATTCGTAGGTACCATTCCTAAAAATTAGTTTTGAAAAATTACTGTAAAGTAATTTGCTGATATAGTTCCGAAGGGCTGGCTTAGTACCCAGCCCTTTCTATTTTTGCTCCCAATCACATTTTATATAGCCATGACCTCACCAGGTACCTTTTTTGAAGCAAGATTACAACAGGCCCGCGAAGCCGAGGCCAAAGCGCAGCAACAGTTCAACGGCCTCGCCATTGGCCGTCTTACTGCTTTTGTGGTGGGAGTAGCCACCGCCTGGTGGTGGAACAGAAGCGGAGAAGCGGTGTGGGGCCTGGTGACGCTGGTTGCGTTGGTACTTTTTCTGGCCCTGATGCGCCGGCAGCAGGCGGCCCGTCGCCAGCGCGATTTTCAGCGCAACCTCCAGCGCATCAACGAAGACGAACTGGAACGGCTCCTTTTTGGATTCAAACGGGTAGATACCGGCGAGCAGTACCTGGAAAAAGATCATCCTTACGCCACCGACCTGGATATATTCGGGAAGCACTCCCTGTACCGCCTGCTCAATCGCACCCGCACCGCCGGGGGTAGTCAGCGGCTGGCGCTCTGGCTTACGCACCACGCGCCTTTAGAAGAAATAAAGAACCGTCAGGAAACAGCTACCGAGTTTAAGAAGGAGGCCGAATGGCGGCAGAAGTGGGAAGCCACCGCGCTGCTGCACGAGCACGCGGCCCAGCAGGTAGGCGCCCTGCGGACGTGGGTTAACGATACGCTCAGCGAACCGCTGCGCCAGTCGCTAAGGTGGCGCTGGTGGTCGGTAGTGACGCTGACATTGGGGGTACTTAGCCTGGCGGGGGTACTTCCGGCCTGGCCCTTCTGGATCAGCCTGATCGCGCACGGGGTTATTCTCAAACAGTTCAACAACCGGCTCCAGTCCCTTACTAACCGCACTACCTCCCTGGGACATACCCTGCTGGCTTATGCCGACCTGCTACAGCTGGCCGAAACGGCTCCTTACAACTCGCCCTGGTGGAAAGAGCGACAGGCTGCGGTCAAAGGTTCTTCTGTTTCCATTCAGAAGCTGGGTAGCTGGTTTGCCCGGCTGGACTACCGTCATCATCCTTTCTTTGTACTGTTTGTGGGCTTCCCCTTTCTGTGGGACCTGCACTGCCTGGCGGCCATAGAGCGCTGGAAGCAGCAGCACGGTACCCAACTCTACGCGTGGCTGGAAGCCCTGGCGGATATTGAAGCTATAAATAGTCTGGCCGGCTTCGGCTTTGCCCATCCTGACTATACCGAGCCGCAGGTACTATCAGAAACCACCGTACGTATAGAGGCAGGTACCTTAGGACATCCGCTCATCCCCGCCGACAAACGCATCAGCAATGATTTTACTCTGGTAGGTACCGGCCAAACCATGCTCATTACCGGCTCCAACATGTCCGGCAAGAGTACCTTCCTCAGGACGGTGGGGCTTAATCTGGTACTGGCCCAAACGGGTGCGGTGGTGTGTGCGCAACGCTTTGTATGTACACCCGTACAGGTTTTCAGCAGCATGCGGACGCAGGATTCGCTTGAAGAAAGTACCTCTTCGTTTTACGCCGAACTCAAACGCCTGCGTCAGCTCCTGCAACTGGCCGATTCGCCCACTCAGGTACCTATTTTTTATTTGTTAGACGAAATCCTGAAAGGTACCAACTCCGCTGACCGTCACCGGGGCGCTGAGGCTCTGATCCGTCAGCTGCACCCCAAGCAGTCGGCCGGGCTGGTATCTACCCACGACCTCGAACTGGGACAGTGGGGCACTACCCAGTCATACGTGCAGAACTTCCACTTCCGCTCCGACGTAGAGGACGGACAGCTCGCCTTTGATTATAAATTACACGATGGCATTTGCCAGAGCTTCAACGCCAGCGAACTGATGCGCATGATGGGAATTGAGGTAGAATAAAACCTTTAAAAACAGAAAGTCCCGGAGGTACTTCTCCGGGACTTTCTGTTTTTAACAGCTAACTACTCTTTCTAATTCGTCGGCTTTTCCGATTTATCCAGCTCTTCCCAGGTCCAGGCGGTGGTGCGGCCGGTGGTTTGCTCTCTTATCTTTTTTACCTCTTCGGGTTTCACCAGTACTCTGGATAAAAACTCCGGCGATGACCGCCCAAAACTATTTCCAGCCATGCCCAGGTCGAAGCGGATATAACTTAGTACCGCTGCAATCCACTCGTCGCTGTTGGCACCCATGGGCGGCATCATATCAGGATAGGTCTTGCCGTCTACCGGCCCGGTGAGTCCATGCAGCAGGATCTTGATTTCCTCGTCCTTTTTGGGTGTCATACGCCGAAAATTTCCGGAGAGTACGGGAGCCAGGTTAGTAGGAGTACCTTTTCCTTCGGCTCCGTGACAGGTAGCACACAGCGATTTAAAGGTAGTAGCTCCTTCCATTACCATTTTGCGGCTGGCAGCATCCAGGGCACCGAGTTTAGCCCCGTACGTCTTTACGTCTTCGTTCTTCTGCAAACTGGTCTGTACCCCGGCCAGCATTTCGTTGTCGGGGTTCATGGCTACTATATCTTTCGCCATAGCCCTGGCCTTCTGAGAGGTACTGCGGCTCAGCGACAGCAGTAGTTGAGTACGTACATCGTAGCTCGGGTCTGCCTTCAGGGATGCCAGCCTATTAAGTACCTCTTCGTCATTCTTCTTCAGGAAGGGCTCGCTGTTCCAGATAGCCGCTCTACGGAGTTGCGCTTCTTCCGACTGAAACAGCGAGAAAAGTACCTCTTTGTCAATTGCTTCCAGCCCTTCGAGCGTCCATAAAGCATGGAGCTGTCCCAGCGCCGTAGGCTTTTGTACCAGCGGTCCCTTTTCGCCCAGTGCTATCTGGCGCAGGGCCGGTACTACTGACTTATCAGCCCGAATTACAATCTCCTTCTGGGCGTTGTCGCGCCACCAGCCGTTGGGGTGGTCGAGGTAGGTCACCAGTTGAGCGGTAGGTTCGTCCAGCATACGGGGCTTAGGGCCCCGGCCCATGCCATCATACACTAAGCGGTAGATGCGACCGCGCTGCTTGTTGTTGTCAAGGCCCAGCCGCTTGATCTGCGGACGCAGGTAGCTGTCCTTGCCAGTCCAGGTAGCTTCCTGAATAATACCCCGGTTCATATCTACTATGTACAGATTGCCATCCGGACCGGTGTAGGTATTGACCGCCCGGAAGTTCATGTCCGAAGAGGCAATGAACTCTTCCTGCTCGTAGACATTCTCCAACGTAGTTTTTCCTTCTTTATTGACTATCCTGGCCCGACGAATGATGCGGGCTACCGGCTCGCTGATGAGGTAGTCGCCCACCAGGGTTTTGGGTAGCCGGTCGCCCCGGAAAATAGACTGACCGTTGCCCGCCGTGAAGTGGTTGAGGGTACTGTCGGGTCGCAGTCGTTTCAACCCGCCCTGTACGTCGGGCGTTTTAATAATGGGCCAGACCGGACCAAAGGTTTCTTCGTTGTAGGCATCGCGGAAGTCAAGCTGACCGTAAGCCGGATTAATTTGAAAAGAAATACCGGCATTTTCGGCGCCCGCCCGGCTAAAGAACAACCGCCCGTAGTTATCGTGGGTCAATCCCCACTGACCGTTGGAGCCGCTCAATAGCGAATCGGCCTGGATCATGCCGTTCTTGTACTTGAACCGGACCGGGTCCACCGTCACGTAGATCCAGTTGTCGAGGTTCCAGTCCAGGCCGCTACGCTGGTGTTCCATGTTACCGGGCGATTTACGACCTACCTTGTACACGTGCCGCTTCTGGTCGGCTACGCCGTCGCCGTCGGTATCCTTGTAGGCGTACATGTCGTAGGTATCGGTTTCGTTGACCAGCAGCTCATTTCCTACCGTCAGTATCATGCGGGGCAGCATCAGCTTGTCAATGAACACCGAGCTTTTATCCATTTTTCCATCGTTGTCAGTATCTTCCAGCAGCATAATGCGGCTTCGGTTTGTGTGCTCGTCGGTACCATCCACGTCCTGCATGTAGGTTTCCATCTGGGCCACGTACATGCGGCCGTTGCCGTCCCAGGCTATAGCAACCGGCTCGGTCACCATAGGCTCACTGGCCACAAGTTCCAGGTGGTACCCCTTCGGTAATCGGAATGATTTCAGACTCTGCTCCGGCGTCAGCGGCGCGGGGGAAGGGTTCTGGTCTACGACCCGGGGCGAAGCAAAGCCTGACTCCTCATGTACTTCAGTACCTGTCTGCCCCAGTTGGGACGTAGTAACGGTGCGGGTACAGGTCACAGCCAGGAATGCTACCGCAGCCAAACTGCCCGCCAGCCAATGATTTTTTTTCATGCTTATTAAGTAAAGGAAAAAGATACAACTACCTCCGGAAACAACTAAGTACCTGTTTCCCGATTATGTAGTGTAAAGGGAGAAGCGGAAAAATCTTACCCGCCCGGCGGCGTGAAAGTTACCGGCGCGAGTACTCAAACAATGGCTTGCCTACCCGGTCAATGTGCGCTTTGAGTTCGGCTTGTTTTAACCCGTCGTAGTACACCACGTCTACTGAGTAAGGTATAGGTACTTGTTCATTGAGGTACCCCGCCAGGTCGGCGGCGGTTTGGGTACTGCACCGGAGTCCTTTAATGGCTAAATCTATGTCACTGCCTTTTCGGTAAGTACCTTTGGCCCGGCTACCAAAAATAAGTACCTCCTCTACTTCGGGGTACTTTTGGAAAGCTTCCCGCAGCAGTCCGTAGCTCCTTTCCGAAATACCATAGGGATTGGTCATAGTACCTGTTTAAGATGGGCGTATACTTCCTGAATCGCGTTGTAGTAGGTAGTAGTAATCAAGTTGTAAGCCAACTCAGCGGCTTCTTCGTCATAGGTATGGCTCATTAAATTTCTTTTTTCCAGCATATCCATCCAAACTTCCCCATCCAACAGCTCATACTTAAATCCCTCTTTGATGGTATCGCGGGGAAATTTAACGGACACCTGATTCTCTTCCAGGAAGTCCTTCACTGTTTTCCAGGCGAGCTCAAAGGTGAACTCATAAATCTGGATAATACCTGCTTTCTCCAGATCTGACGGATTTTCTGTTTTGACCGCCGCCTGTAAGCGCAAAAACGCCTTTTCCAGATTCTGAAACCGCTGCTTCCATCGTGTATCCTGCTTACTCATTGGGTGCTTTTTTGTTTTTTCTCATAAACAGGAGTTACTATTTCCTTTTTCATTTCCAATTGTGACTACGAATTAGCAGGCAGTGCCGTCGAACTCTTTGAGCCAGGACCGAAGTGTTGGATGGCTGCCCGGTTAACCTTTCGCTCCGCATGCCATATTTCGTAGTTCTTCTGAAGAGTAATCCAGAATTGCGCTGAATTACCGAAAGCCTCCGACAGTTTTACTGCCAGTTCCGGGCTTATTCCCGCTCGTTCGTTTACAATGGCGGACAAATTACCTCTGGCAATGCATAAGCCCTTCGCTACCTCGGTAATAGTCAGGTTCCTCTCTTTTATATATTCTTCCCGTAGTACCTCTCCCGGATGAACGGGGGGTAAGTTTCGCTTTAACATCGCTATATTTTTTAGTGATACTCTAAAAAGTCTATATCGTAGACATCTCCGTTCTCAAAACGGAAAATAATCCGGTAGTTAGGTGTCACCTTTATAGACCAGAATTTACTCCTGTCACCAGTCAGCTTGTGTATACCTGAACCCAGGGCCTGAATATCCTCAACTGATGTAACTGCATCCAACTGGTTCAAAACACGGTTTATTTTACGTACATAAGCTGCTGGCAACTTAGAACCGTTGCCTTCCGTATAGTAGAGTAACAACCCTTTGTGGCGAATGCTCTGTATCATTAACATAAATGTAACGTGTAATAATACACATTACAATAAAAAAGAATATTAACAGACTAGCGCCACAGCTAAAATCTGTTTTATCCACCATTTCCCCCACAATCCGTACCTTTGTCAGTTACTACAATAACTAACGAAGCAGCTCATACACATGGCGCGTAAAAGCAAATTCGGACAAACGTGGTGGGGACAACAGTGGATTCATGTTCTCGAAGATATGGATCAGAGCGGACGCTTGGCACGGGGGCGCACCTACGCCAACAACGGGTCGGTGGTTTCCATAGATTTTAATAAGAACACTATTAAGGCCAAAGTGCGGGGCACGCAGCCGATTCCCTATAAAGTCGGTTTTAAAATCAACCCGCTTTCGGCGCAGGACAAAGCGCGGGTAGTGGGCCTGATTACCGAGAATCCGCTTTTCCTGACCCAACTCCTCAACCGCCAGCTTCCCGCCGAACTGTACGAAGCATGCCGCCAAAGGGGCATCCACCTCTTCCCCAACCGTTGGGATAGCATCGAATCTTCGTGCAATTGCCCTGATTACGCTGACCCCTGCAAGCACCGCGCCGCGGTACTATACCTGGTGGCCAACGAGATCGACAAGAACCCCTTTATCGTGTTCGAGCTGCGCGATTTTGATTTGTTCAAAGCGCTGGAAGGTCTGGGCGTAGCTTCCTCCGAGCAGAAAGATGTGGAGGTACTGGACGTAACCGACCTGCGTAAGCCCTACGAGGGGGGCGAGGAGGTGGAGTTCCATCCAGCTGAGGGCTTATACGAGGCGCTGGACTTTTCGATTCTGCCCGAGTGCCGGGATAACCTGCTCTCGCTGTTAAGCGAGAATCCGCTTTTTTATAAAACGGGGGATTTCAAAAAAATTCTTGGTACTTTCTACATTGATGCCCAGAAGAAAGCGCAGGCCCTGGCCGTGGCCGATGAACTCCGTGAACACGACTACGACAAAGACCTGGATGCCATTGAAAGCGGGGAGATTATCCTGGATGAAGCCATGGTATTCATGCAGGCCAATTTTCGCGATGCCAACGAGCGTATGGTGTTTCAGTTCAATGAACTACCCAAATTTTTGGATTGGCTACAGCGCTTCCCGCACAGTCAGGTACCGCAGCTATCGCCCCTGCTGCGCGGACTGTACCTGACCAACCGCTTTGCCAATAAACTACTGGAAGTGGGCGGGGTACTGCCGCAATTACTGCGGGTACAGCTTAAAAAGGAGAATTACTTCGTGCGCTGGATTCCGGCCCTGCTCAACGAGCAGGTAGCGCAGGTAGCTAGTCAGGTAGAGGTACTGCTGCCAAAGGAATTCTTCTTTTATAAGGTGGGACGCCATGATATTTATGAACCCATCGAAAGCGACTGGTTGCCGATGCTGTGCTCGCTGGTACTTACCGAGCGTGTTCGACAGTTCAACGACCGTTACCACTACAAGGATACCGAAGTAGAAGATCTCTTTTTCCGGCGCGACTACGCCCGGTTCAGCGGGTTTGACAGCCGCGAGACCCCGGCCAATATTCAGCTATGGCTCAATAAATTTTTCATCGCCCAGCGCGACTACGTACCCCTGGTTCAGGTGGAGGAAAATGCCGAAGAAGGTACCTTTATCGTGCATATTCTGGTGGAGAAAAAAGAGACGGAAATGAAAGCGCCCGTTCCGCTGGAAGCCTTTATGGAAGAGCCCGACTACGCCCCGGTGCGCATGGGCGTGCTCCGTGATCTCTCCATGATGGCCGAGCATTTTCCGCAGCTCAATGGGCTTATTTCTTCCAAAGGTACGCAGCAGTTATCCTTCAATGCGCTGCAGTTTCCCGAAGTACTACTCAAAATCCTGCCCACGCTGCGGCTATTCGGAATCCGGATCATGCTGCCTAAATCGTTGCAAAAACTCGTTCGGCCGCAGCTATCCATGACGCTCGATGCCGAAGATACGGGCCGGGTGGCGGCCAGTTCGGTCATTGACCTGGAATCCATGCTGGCATTTCGCTGGGAAGTGGCCATTGGCGACGAGCACGTCAATACCAGTGAGTTTGTGGGGATGATCGAAAACTACCGCGGTCTGGTCAAAATCAAGGACCAGTACGTGTATCTGGAAGAAAAGGAAATCCGGGCGCTGCTGGACAAACTCAAAAATCCGCCTGAGGTAGATTCGCAGACTATTCTACAGGCCGCCCTGACCGAGGAATACGACGGCTCGGGTGTAAAGTTGTCCAAATCGGCGCGAAAACTTATTAAAAAACTGACCGACCCCGAAACCGTAAGCCTACCGCATACGTTGAAAGCCACGCTGCGGCCTTACCAGCAGCGGGGCTACGAGTGGCTGTACAAAAACGCCCGCATCGGCTTCGGTAGTCTGATTGCCGATGATATGGGGCTGGGCAAAACCCTACAGGTAATTACTACTCTGCAAAAGTTTAAGGAAGAGGGCGCTTTTAAAAAGTATAAGGGTTTGGTGGTAGTACCCACCACGTTGCTGACCAACTGGAACAAGGAAATTGCGCGATTTGCGCCCGACCTTAAAGCCTATACTTACCATGGCACGGGCCGTAGTCAGGCGGGCTTTAAGGATACTGACCTGGTGCTGACTACCTATGGCGTGGTACGCAGCGAACTGGAAACCTTTTCCAAAACGCCCTGGCCGGTGGTGGTCATTGACGAAGCCCAGAACATCAAGAATCCCGCTACGGCCCAGACCAAAGCCGTGAAGAAAATAAAAGCTGGTGTGCGCATTGCTATGAGCGGTACGCCCGTCGAAAACCGCCTGAGCGAGTACTGGAGCATCCTGGATTTTGCGAACAAGGGGTACCTGGGTACCCTGAAGAAATTCAGTAGTGACTTTGCCATTCCCATCGAGATAGACCGCGACCAGCACCGGCTCGACGTGTTCCGGCGCATGACGGAGCCGTTTATCCTGCGGCGGGTTAAAACGGACAAGAGCATCATTCAGGATTTGCCCGACAAAATCGAAATGGATCAGTCCTGCACGCTCACCTCCGAGCAGGCGGCCCTGTACCAAACGGTGGTAGATGCTGCTCTGCGGGGTATTGAAGGGGCCAAGGATGGATTTAACCGCAGCGGTCTGATTTTTAAAATGATGACGGCCCTGAAGCAGATTTGCAACCACCCGACCCACTACCTCAAAAAGGGCGAGGCAAACCCGCAGGCTTCCGGCAAAGCCCTGCTGCTGCTCGACCTGGTGCAGCAGCTATTGGAAAACGGCGAGAAGGCTCTCATTTTTACGCAGTACGAGGAAATGGGTACGCTGCTACAAATGATGATAAACCAACAACTTGGCCTGGAAGTACCCTTTCTGCACGGCGGCGTGAGCCGCAATAACCGGGACGCCATGGTGGAGGACTTCCAGTACAACCGCGCCACGCGCCTGCTGCTGCTCTCGCTCAAAGCCGGGGGCACGGGCCTGAACCTGACGGCGGCCAACAACGTCATCCACTACGACTTGTGGTGGAACCCGGCCGTAGAAGCCCAAGCTACCGACCGCGCCTTCCGCATCGGACAAACCCGCAACGTACTGGTCCATCGCCTGCTGACGGAGGGTACTTTCGAAGAAAAAATCAATCAGCTGATCCAAAGCAAAAAAGAGCTCGCTAACCTGACCGTAGCTAACGGCGAAACCTGGATTGGAGATTTTTCGAATAAAGAACTAAAAGAGCTGGTGCGGCTGGGGTAGTGGCTGGGCGGTATTAGAAAAGTGTCCTCTGAATTATCACCTATGCACCGCCCCCTTAACCTGTATGATTACAGCCTAAAGCTTTCTATTTTAGTTAAAAGTCCCTCCGCCCACACCAATACAGCCAAAATTTTCCACATTACGACTAACCTGCAATTACAATCCCGCGTTATTCGCTTACATTAGGATCGTGGAAAAGAGTGCTGGCACAGTTATTCCGTAGCAGGAGGCAGCATGAGCTTACTAGTAATTTAAATTATACCCTATATAATGGCGACAGGTCTTCTCGCACTTTTAGATGATGTGGCGGCACTGGTGAAAGTCAGTGCGGCAAGCCTTGATGACGTTCCGACGCAGGTGGCTAAAACAACAGGAAAGGTTTCTGGTATTGTTATCGATGATACAGCCGTAACGCCTAAGTATGTGGTGGGTCTCGATCCGAAGCGCGAACTCTCTATCATCTACCAGATCGCTAAAAAGTCACTCATCAACAAAGCTGTTTATCTGGGCCCGGCGGCCCTCGTGCTCGGCTACTTTGCACCGGCGGTTATACCTTACCTGCTAATGGTGGGCGGTGCCTTCTTATGCTTTGAGGGCTATGAAAAGGTTCATTCCCTATTCAGTAAAAGCCACCACGAGCCACAGGATGAGCCCACTGAAGAAATGAAAGTGATTACCCCGGCAGAACTGGAAAAGGAAAGAGTTAGCGGCGCCGTGCGAACTGACTTTATACTTTCGGCAGAGATCATCGCTATTGCTTATGCTACGGTGGCCGAAAGCCCGCTGGTTACCCAGATTGTGGTGCTGTTGACTGTTGCCATCTTTATTACCGTTGCGGTTTATGGTTTTGTAGCCCTGATCGTGAAAGCAGATGATATTGGCGTGCACATGGCGCAGGAGAAATTCAACCCGACCACCCGAAAGATCGGGCGTGGCCTTGTAAAGTCAATGCCAAAGTTCCTGACCATATTGGGTTATGTAGGTACGGCGGCCATGCTGTGGGTAGGGGCCGAGATCATCGCACATGGTTTGCCATTTCTGCACCACCCGCTGGAGGCATTAGAGCATTCCCTTGCTAGTGTACCCGTGGTGGCGTGGCTGGTAAAAGTGCTGGTGCTGGCGCTGGGCGGTGTACTACTGGGAGCTGTGATAGCGCAGCTGGTAACCCTGGGTAGCAAGTTATTCAAGCGTTCGACAGAAAAGACTGCGCATTAATTGCGTGATTGATCAGAAGTAAAAGGTCGCCTGTATACATAGGCAAAACGGAAATGGTATATACCAGTACATGGCTTGCTTTACTAAGCAAAAAGGTCGTAGCAAAGCCGGGTTAAAAAAAGTCGAAATAGGCCGCTTGGGTAAGATTCAGTTTGAATCGGGTAGTACTGGTTCGAATTAGAGTTACACCTTCGGCTCCAAAGGCATTAGTATGGCATCATCAGTTTTCAGGTAGTAAAAGTTCAATCCGCTCAGGTACCCGACAGGTTCTTTTGGGGTTTAAGCACCAGGTAATGTCTGCCCCCTATCTCGTCCATCCAGCCTTCTTTGATTACCAGCTGAAATATTCTGGCTTTGGGAGAAGCGTTTGGCAAGGTGTTGATTTCCTGGTAGTCCTGCGACTGGCTAACCTGACCGTAGCCAACGGCGAAACCTGGCCTGTAGAATTCCCAAATAAGGAACTGAAAGAGCTGGTGCGGCTGGGGTAGGGGTCCGATAGATTTTATAATTGTTAAGAATAGAAAGCGGCTATCCTGCCCTTTTCTTCTATGAGTATTTTTGGCTCCTCACAAGCTACCATCTACCTATGAAAAAGCTACTTCCCATTCTTCTGATTCTGCTTTCCCTCGGCGCCTGCTACCAAAAAAACTTAACCCGGAAGGCCCTCGAAAGTCCACTGGTAAAGGAGCTGCGCGCCAGTCGGGTGCAACTCCCCAACGGCTGGTCGCTCACACCAGTGGGCCGAAGCCTGCCCCTGCAGGATCTCCCGCTGAACCTGGTCGTGTCGCCCACTAAAAGGTACCTGGCCGTGACCAACAACGGACAAAGTACCCAAAGTATCATGCTCATTGATGCCCGGACAGAAGCCATTCTGGATGACCAGAAAATCACTAAATCGTGGGTAGGGCTGGCGTTTAGTCCGGACGAGAGGTACCTGTATGCCTCCGGCGGCAATGACAATAAAATAGTCGTGTACCAGATAAAGGACAACCGCCTCGTGCCGGACGGCGAGATAGTACTGGACAAGCCCTGGCCAGTGAAGGTGTCTCCTGCCGGGTTGTGTGCTACCAACGAGACCATCTATGTAGTAGCTAAAGACAACAACTCGCTGTACATTCTGGACAGCAAGACCCGGAAGGTCACCGACCGGATTCAACTGCCCGCCGAGCCTTATACCTGCCTGCTGTCGCCCGATTCCCGTCAGCTCTACATATCCCTTTGGGGTGGGGCTAAGATTTTGTTTTTTGATACCGAAAAGAAGATTATCCGTACCGAAATCAGTACCGACAAAAATCCCAATGATATGGTACTGACTAAAGACGGACAGTACCTGTACGTTTCGCACGGAAACGATAACACGGTGTCGGTGATTGACACGCGCAAACAGCAAAAGCTGGAAGTACTCTCCTGCTCCCTCTACCCGAACGCTCCCGTGGGTACTACGCCTAACGCCGTGGCGCTAAGTGACGACGAAGAAATGCTGCTGATTGCCAACGCCGACAACAACTGTCTGGTGGTGTTTGAGGTAGAAGAAAAAGGCAAGAGCCGCTCCCGGGGCTTTATCCCCACCGGCTGGTACCCTACCTCGGTCAAGACCATCGGCAACAAGGTATACGTGACCAATGGCAAGGGCTTTTCATCCTATCCAAATCCGGGCGGTCCCAATCCGGTCAGTTCGCGCAGTCCACAGTTTAAAGGAGCTAATCCGGAGGCCGTCCGCGGCACGCAGTACATTGGTGGCTTACTAAAAGGTACCCTCTCCATTTTTGAATTTCCGGAAGATAAGGTACTGGCTGACTACTCCCGAATTGTTTACGAAAATACGCCCTACAACAAGGCCAGGGAAACAACAGCCGAAGGCGAAAAGGGCAATCCCATCCCGACTAAAGTCGGAGCCTCTTCTCCCATCAAGTACGTCTTCTACGTAATCAAAGAAAACCGCACCTACGACCAGGTACTGGGCGATGTGCCGGGTGGAAACGGCGATACCTCGCTTTGCCTCTTTCCAGAAAGAATAACACCTAATCAGCACGCGCTGGTGAAGGAGTTTGTCCTGCTGGACAACTTCTACGTGGATGCCGAGGTCAGCGCCGATGGCCACAACTGGTCTACCGCCGCCTACGCCAACGACTACATTGAGAAAACCTGGGTAACCAGCTACGGGGGCCGTGGCGGTACCTACGACTACGAAGGCAGCCGGGAGATTGCCTTCCCGCGCGATGGATTCATCTGGGACTTTGCCAAACGGGCGGGGGTCACCTACCGCTCCTACGGGGAGTTTGTGGAGCAGCGGGCCAAGCTACCTGCCCTCCAGAACAACTACTGCCCTACTTTTTCGAGCTATAACCTTTCAATCAAAGACGTAACGCGCTTTGAGCAGTGGAAAGCCGATTTCGACTCTCTGGCCGCGGCTAACTCTATTCCACAACTAAGCATCATCCGTCTGGGTAACGACCACACCGCCGGAGCCCGGCTGGGTATGCCTACCACCGAAGCCATGGTAGCCGACAACGACCTGGCCGTAGGAAAGCTGGTGGAGTACCTGTCGCAGTCACCTATCTGGGAACAGACCGCTGTTTTTATCCTGGAAGATGACGCCCAAAACGGCTCCGACCACGTCGATGCGCACCGCTCAACGGCTTACCTGGCTGGCGGGTACGTGAAGCGCGGCTACGTGGACCACACTATGTACTCTACGTCCAGCCTGTTACGGACCATAGAACTAATTCTGGGCCTGCCTCCAATGAGCCAGTACGACGCCGCCGCGACACCCATGTGGAGGAGCTTCGCCAAAAAGCCCAGCCGCCAGGGCTTTACTGCCCGCCCCAACAACATTGATTTGGACCAGAAAAATGTGGCGGTCAACGAAAACTCCATTAAGTCCGGTAAACTTGACCTCTCCAAACCCGACTTAATCAATGACCTCGAGTTCAGTGAGATCGTCTGGAAGGCGGTCAAAGGGCTCCACAGCCCAATGCCCGCTCCCAAACGCAGCGCCTTTCTGGTGATTAAAGAAGGGGATGACGACGATGAGTAGGGTAAAACATTAAGGTAGAAGTTAAAAAAGCAGACGGGTGTCTGCTTTTTTGTTTGTGAAAAGTTTTCGCCATGCTGTAATATTTTATGGTCTGACGCTCCTAACGGAGAGATCTATGTGGGGCTACATCATTCGGATTGATGAGGCTACCTCTCATACCCCATTTGAACTTCCCATACCCCATATTGACCGAAAGCACCCCCTTAAACTACCCTCCTATTGATACCTTGCTATTCCAAATTTTGTGTGATCCTAAATCTATTTACCCATGCTTTTAAATAATAAAAGGTGCCTTCTGTTTTGTTTGGCTCTGGTATACTTTGCTTTGATTTTATCTATCAACGCCTGCCATACCTCCACTGGAAAAATGAGGCAAACCGACAGTGGTAAAACCGGGCGAAAACCTATTGAGGCCCTCCCAGATATTCAGACGGTTTGGGTTAGAGTTTCCGGTGTTTCGTGATGTAAATTAACGTGAATTATGGATAAAGTTTTTTTTCTATGGGCACGACAATAGAGGGTTTTTGCCCATAAAAGCAATATGCGACCAGCCCCGAAAAGATATTAATCTGGGTGTTGATAGGGCTTCGGTGGCGTGTGTGCTCAACATCAAATACGGATGTCAGCAAGTCATTGACAGACTGCGCCGGCAGCCCGGTCAATAAGTCCCCGTTTACGGAGATTCAGTTTGTCAGACAGAGGCATCAGGATATTCTTCATCTTGCGGCGCACTTTGGTGATCATATGCAGACCCTGCCGGTAGAATTCGGCGAATAGCTTGGTCAGGTAGCCACGGTCTCCAAAGCACTGGCCCTTTAGCCCCTCCAGCAGTTGGGTCAACAGCCCGCCGTTGTTGTCCGAAACGTTGCCCGGCGTGAGGGCGAAGTTGACTAACTGGCCGTACTGCCGGGTGGCCGGTGCCATTGATGACCAGATGAAGCTTCAAGCCGTAGAACCAGCCCATCGAGGACTTGCCCTGCGCGGCCAAGCCATCGAAGACTTTGTTGGAGCCAATGCGGTGATTGTCACAAACAGCCAGTGGCTTGCTGTCAATAATATAGAACCCTGTTCGCTCACTCTGCCCGCAGAGCCATTTGAGCAGCACGAATAGCCCTGGCAGCAGCCGAGGCATTCTGGCCACGAAGCGCTCGTAGGTCAGCCTATTGGGAAAGTGGCTGCTCAAATGCACCTGTACACAATTACGATAGTAATATTCGAAGCACTTATAGCCCGAGTGGTGGTAAAATACGACCAGCGTCATCATTTCGCTATCGCTCATCTCGCCCTTACGGGTGGTGGGTAGGCAGCCCTGCTTAGCTTGCCACCGGGTCAGGGCATTGCAAAAATCATCGCAGGTAATGAATATCTCGATCAGTTTTAATGTCTTATCTTCGCGTAGCATAGCAGTGGGGGTAGTGATTTTTTGAGTTAGCACCGCCAGGCGGCCCTGTACAAATCTCGCTATTACCCGCTGACTATGTATTCAATATCAATGACTTATCCTAAGTGATATCCATAATTCACGTTATTCTAGCAAAATTACCCGGCAGCAGTATTTGGGCAGAGCCTGTGGAACATGGGCCACGTAGTAAAGAATCAACGGCAGGGGAAACCATTGGAAGAATCTGACGGTCCTTAGTGAAGATTGGAGTTAGGGGGATTATTGGACATGGAGCTGATTTGAACTCAGGCTGGAAGTTGGCGTAAACTAGGACTAGATAGCGAGCAAATGGAGACTACTTAGTTAGTTGACATACGGGGTCTTTGCAGAAGACTCTGCACAACAGGGGTCGTATCAAACCTACCTACTAGAAGAAACGGGCTTAGAGAAGAAGAAGGTCTAAAGCTTTAAAAATCTAGTCCCCAGAGACCTGCCCTATTGATTTGGCTGAAATAGATCATTTCAGCCGGGTTCCTGTCCCGTATGGAGTAAATATCATTTGGAAGGCCTCCATGGTTAACATCAGCTTTGAGATCCTCAAACATGCTTTCCACAGTAAGCCATAAATCATTGTAATCATTAACTGGCATAGTTGCTGACCAGAAACCGTTTTCTAACCCGTACTTATTCCAAACGAAATCAAGTTCGGATTTTTCCATACCACCAGCATGATATAGATGTGAAACCATGCCGATTGAGATGCGAAGCAGCAATGTCGCCCTGGCAATAACTGCTAGTGCGGAGATATTTTGAGTGGCGGCATGTGTGAAAATAACATGTTCATTCTGATGAGGCGCTGAGTGGCTTAGAAAATCAAACAATGGCTGGTCGGTAATCCCATGTTGTGTAAAAGCATTACGTATTAATTCGTCGAGGGATTCTGCAGGAGCTATTTTGACATACAAAGAATTAAAAAGCTTGCACAACAAGTATTTGTCCAACAAGTCAAATTTACTTTGTTGAGTGGGGCTGATCACATCCCAGAATGCACTTAGTTCATTGATGATCTGCTTAAAATCAGTTATTGCTTCGAAATTTTTAATGCGTTGTGGGCGATAGCTTGCTTCATTACGAGCATCTCTATCACTTCTATAACGCTTTATGTCGAAACACCATTCTTTTAGCCAATCTTTCACTGTTTGTAGCGTCAACAAACTGGAACCGGCAGTTAATGGATGGAAATATTCGATCAACTCATAAAAGTTTAGGCCCCTAACTTTGAAAATTCTTAATATGTCATCTCCGGGTTTATTAGAAGAATTAGACCAAGCTTCCATAGCCTGCCAGACAAACTCGTGTGTGGGACTTAGGGGCTTTTTATAGGATCTGTTTGGAGCAACTCCTTTGTAATAGTTAGTTGGGAATTCACCATTCGTTGAATTGGAAAACGCCCCAAGATGCTTTCTACTGAATACTCCCAAACCTTCAGTAGATAGAATACACATGGCGCTGCGCAGTTCCGCGTAATAGCCTAAGTGAATGGCGGTTGACTCATCACCATTCAGCAGAGCGTTGAAGGCGCTGGACAAATAACCCCAACCATCGAGCAAATGAGATAATGATGATGCTGCCAGAAACTGGTTGATCTGATTGGATGTAATGCTGTAAGCTTTTGTTGCGTCCGTATGCCGATCTACTGCTGAAAGGGCATTATTGATCAGCGGATTATTTGCGGTAAGAAGTTTAGTCCTACTAATATTTCGGCGTTTCATGGAGCTTACGCCCTCGATGACAGCGCTCTTAGAACACTTTTTTACGTAATGCCCAAGCTTCATATCAATCGATTGGACTTAATATTTCTGAGCACTTCTTAAAATTCTCGTTAGTTGATTTTAAGAAAATCTGTAATAGATCGTTCCAAACCTCCCGGTAACCACCACTCCCCCGATATTTAGATGACGTCCTCCAGTCAAGCTTAATTACTTCCATCGCGAAAATCTGGATGTAGTTGTACAACGGATGACTCATAAATTGCTCAATGGCTTTATCAATGTTTTCGGACTGTATTTGTCTTTCGTCGATATCACTTTCCCATTCCAAGTCATTGAGCTCAATCAAGCCTTCGTTCGCCAGAGTATAGAACAGGTCATTGGAGAATAAGGAGATGCCAGACACACCTTGATCGCGGGAGAGGTTGGACGATTTGGAAACAAAGGATTTATCCAGTTCCAGTTCATGCTCGTTAGAGGACATGGAATAGCTGTCATTCCGCACCTCGTCAACCCAGCCAAGTTGTCCTTCTTTGGTAATTTCAGGTTTCAGGGCTTTAGAGATAGCATCCCAAAGCAGGATAACGAAGGCTGCTTGTTGAGCCCTTACCCAACGTATCTCTTCTTCTTTTTTCGTAACGACGTCACTAAAAATCCCACTAGTGCCCTTGCGTGTCTTCTTAAAATAACTAGAGGTAAATGCCCTTACAAATGCATTTTGAGAGATATTACCCGACTCTTCGCCAAGCATACTGATCCTACGGTACCAAGGGCTTTCGGGATAAGTCCACAATGCTTCGACCAATTCCTGTGCCCGAGTTTCTCTGTAGACTTTCAATCCATCTTTTGAGTTCTCAAGCCATTCTTGAGTGCGTAGCAATGGATACAAGTCATAACCCAAGCTAGTATTAATTTTTTTTGGTTTGATATTAATCACATAAAACAAATAGGCCTGCCATGCTCTATCTAGACTGTAATAAGCGATCACCGGGACTTCAAATTGTCCATCAATAGCTTCTGTTTCATCAAATGCCCAGAGTCGGTGCTGACCGTCAATAATTTCAATAGGCTTTAATTCAGGGTTCCACTTTTCCGAGAAGACAGCTTCTGGCAGAGTGATCATATGAGTATTGCCTTCTTCGGTAATTTTTACAAGGTCTTCATCTTTGATTTTGGAATTTCCCCGGCTTTGTCCTGGGCCAATGATGTTCACTAGGATGGCAGTGGACAAAAAACCGGGCATCTTCAGTATCTGGTTTTCTTCTGAGGCACGGTCTCTGTCGTTCAAGGTTGATAGAGGAAAGCCTTTATGGACGAAGTTTTTAATCTCTAAGGAACGGTCTTCTTTCAGCGTACGCTGTACGTTTACATCGGTTCCTGCAGTTTTATTGAATTTACGTCTGTGCACATCAGAAATTCTTTTGAGTATCCTGATGTCTATTTTAAACATAAAAAAGTGGTCGGCGGGTTTGGATCTTAACGGCAGGGAATAGTCCACGCTATTCCATTCAGTAAGCCATTGCTGCACTTGTATAGACGGATTGCTAGAATACTTGTCTTTGAAGGTACCTAAATCAAATTTAAATTCCTTAATCTGATAGACGGACTTACCTTCCAGCCAAGATTTAAATTGGGTTTTGTTCAAGCCAATGGCCTTGTGGAAATCATACGAGTAACATAGTTCATAAAATGAGACATTTATTTCATCATTACTATGGCCGATTTTTGCCAATCTGTTTTTAAGTAAATCTTTAAAAAACTGTCCTATGTCCTGCTGAGCAAATAACTTAACAAATGAGTAAGGAACTTCTTGTTTACGACGGTAGCTTGTCGGCGCTGCGCCGGATTCTACCAATGCGCTTCGCATATTAGTTTTGTTTTTTGCCTTGTCGTCCACGACGTATTTTCCACCCATATTGGCGGTGCTGTAGGTATTAGCAAAGGCTAAGATATTTTCATGATGGGTGAAAATGCCAGCAAGCATTGCAAACAGTTTACGCTCGTTTGGAAAATCCATTATAACTTTCTGGAAGTATGGAGGGGTCTCTTCGTCCTCGCTGCCAATACCTAGATAAGCTCTTAATACGGGTTGGTTAATCATTTCTTCATGACCTTTGTATTCAGAAAGCTGATCGTTTCCGATTACATTAATCATCTTAACCACATCGTATTTTGTCCATGATGTGGAAAGTTTAGAGAGATTTGGTTTCACCGCCATTATATTTAAACAATAAAATGAATTCTTTCACGTCTTGGTTCTTTTCATCGCTACGCCCCATGGTGCTGTGGATATGGTCCTTTTCCAGTACTTGTACGGTGTACTGGCTTCCAAAAGAATTTTGGCCTAACCGTTGGATATGTTCTAAAGAGATCATCCCGGTATCGCTGTAACTTAAAGCCAAATGCGCTTTCTTTTTCTTTATCGCATGAAACAGGGCATTGAATGCTTTATTGACGGTAGTTTTTTTACAAAAAGGGCTTTGGTGTCTGTCGTTACGATAACGTCCTTTATGCTCTACCACGGGGTAATCATATTTAACCAATGTTTCCAGGGCATGATAAAATCTGGAATAATGGACGGATTGATATGGTGGGTCTGCATAAACAATCGAGCCTTCCTCAATGACCCTAAGGCAATCCAGGTAATCCATAGTAGTCACCTTATATTCCCTGATTGGACTGCCGTTGAGACTAATAATGAGTTCGTTGAATTTGCGTTCAAAATAGGTCCAAAGACTACGGTTCCGATAGATGAGGATATCGTTGATGTTGTCGGTCGTCACATCTCTGTATTGCGCGTAATGTCCAGTACTTTGAGTCACGTAAGACATTGCGGAGATTAGCGAAGACATGATGGCAAAATATTCTGGACGGCCTTGGTACATTTCTGCTACGCATCTGAGGGAATCAATCCATAAGCATTGTTCAAAACTCCAGTAAGTACCAGAATAATATTTGGTAAACAGGTGAAATCCGATGTCAAAGTCTTTATCAATAAGTTTCTGTTGTGCTTTTTCCAGCTCGGTGACCTGTTTGTAATCACGGATGTTCTGGTAATCAAATTTCAGTTTTGGATATTCAGTTTTTACTTCTGCAATCAGTTTTTCTGCCTGTTTTTTTATTTCTTTGAGCCTTATGTAAGGGACACTAGATTGTAGGTCGCATAGGTAGGTTCTGGACAGTACACTAGAGTACTGTTGGATGTCATTAGTATGGATATTATATTTTCCTTTCAATGAAGCTCCAACAACGCCAGTTCCGGCGAAAAGATCGCAAAACCAAGTGCTTTCTACGTTCAGTGCTTCCATTGCCCCTAGCACAAAATCCAAAATTTCACGTTTAGAGCCCATGTACTTTAGCAGATGGGGGATCTTGGGTTCAATTTCAGGTTTATCAATCAATTCATTCTTCATTGTAATGTATTCAAAAAGCTAAGAAACGAATATAGTTGTTTTTTCATAGGTTACGACATTACCTGTTTTTAACAAATCAAAGGTGTTAAAATATTAGAAGTGAAAATTGCTTCACCTTCGGCCTGTGGGAGACAGGCCCTACACAAATGTATCAATTTTAACACCCAACGAGGGACTAGTTTTTCGAATATTTTGTAGCTGGCCAAGAACTGATCAGGAGAGGGACATATCACCAAAAGTATACCGATATTCAAGAGCGCGTAAGAAAAGTGTTCCCGCTACTACCGCCCCAAAAGCCAAAACCCACTCAGCGAATCGCTAAGCGGGTTCTTCGTGGTGATGGACGGAATCGAACCTTTGACTTTCATATTTCTTCTCCTTCTTTTATTAATCTTTGTTTCCAGCGTTTTAATAAGCAAATATATTAAATAGCGTCAAGTAATATACTACCTGTATAAGGAATATTATATCAACTATTTTGTAAACCAATAGAGATGAGATAGTTTTGTACAAACCAAGTGACCTGCTTAATGGCCTCTGTCAAGTACTACCTCAAAAAACCAAAACCTAACGGTACCTCTTTACTCTCCCTGTATTTCCGTTATGGAAAGGTGCAGGTTGTTATTTCAACGAACCTGTTCATAAAGCCTAAATCCTGGGACTCCAAAAATCAGAAGGTAAGAGCCAGCCATGAAGGCTACTCTGAGCTGAATGCCAATCTGGATAAGTGGCGAAATGAAGTACAGAAAATTTACCAGCAGCGCCTCTTTCATAACCTGCCTATTACACCAGCTGATCTAAAGCCGCTATTTGAACGGGAAATCCGGACGGATAAGTATGAATCGGCTCCTCCCTCCAAGACTAAGGGAGGCCTGCTTGACTTTATAGATAAATATATACAATCTGTTCAGGCCTTCAAAAATGCCAATACCATTCGGACGTACAGATCCCACCTTAAAATGCTTACTGAGTTCCAGGAGGCAAACTTCAAGAACCCCATCCATTTTAATGATGTCACGCTGGACTTCTACCATAACCTTAAGAAGTTTATGGTCGAGGTGAAAGAATACAATGACAACACCCAGAACAAGCATACCGGCATCTTAAAGTTCTTTCTGAATGAGGCCACCGAACGGAAGGAAAACACTAGTCTGGAATATAAGAGCCGGCGCTTTTCTACGCCTCGCAAACAGGTAGATTCGATTTACCTGAATGAAGAAGAGATACAACTGCTGCTGAAACTAGATCTTTCTTCTGAACCCCGGTTGGAGAAGGTACGGGACTTGTTTATTGTAGGTTGTTTTACTGGGCTTCGATTCTCGGATCTGACCTCCATTCGGGCGGAGAACATTTCACCAGACTTTAAGTATTTCAAAACAAAGACGGTTAAGACAGAAGAGTTCCTGGAGATACCCATTCACCCGGTTGTAAGCAAGATCATGGAAAAGTATAAGGGCAAGACGAGCAATTGCCTGCCCCCCAGCATCTCCAACCAGAAAATGAACGAGTACCTGAAGGAAATCGGTGAACTGGCAAACCTAAGTGAGAATGTAGCGTTGTTTAAAAAGAAAGGAATGACCCGGACCCAAAAGAAGGTTAGCAAGTTTGAGCTTATTACCTGCCATACCGCCAGGCGATCCTTCGCCACAAACGAATATTTGGCGGGTACGCCTACATATACTATCATGGCTATTACTGGCCACCGGACCGAAAAAGCATTCCTGACCTACATTAAAGTAACCAAACGACAATACGCCCGCCAGCTTTCAGACATTTGGAAGGAGCGATTTAAAGAACAGTGAGTTATGGAAGAGAAAAGCGATTATAAATCTGAATATTCTGAATTACGTAGGGTTCAGGAAATGATATTCGGCAGGAAGAAACAGGGATTACCCATTAAACCCTATTTTGTGTATGAAGTTGGAGAGACACATCACCCTTATCATTTATGCTTTCCTAATGAGCCTACAATACAGCGGTATGAGAATGATATCTTCAACCTACTGATCACCTTGCCATCCGTAGGTGAGGCCATCAACTGTTTGAAATATCATCTGGAAAGATACCCATCGCGGGATGAATTTCTTGAATTTTTCCAGCACGAGCTATCCGCCAGAATGGAGAAATATAAGTCTTTAACCAATCTGGTAATAACTTATAAGGAGTGTCTGAAGTGGATAGAGGGACAGATGATTCCGCAATTACCTGTTCTGGATCAGTCCTACCTTCTCGATAGGATACAGACAAATCAGAGAGAATCATTGATTATACTTTTCAAGTATTTAATTAGTGAATTGGATGGTTCAACACCGCCTGAATACGGCTTCAAGGGTAGTCACCTGGGTATTGCCATGCTTTTAAGGCATTTTACCTCCTGCGACAATACAACAGTTAGCACTCTTCAAAAAGAGGTATTGAAATGTGATGCAAAACGTAAGATGCCTCCAGGGCTGGAAGCAGAGCTAAGAAAGTTTTTCAAGCAGTGGATTGAGAAATAGAAGTTATTAACTATGGTAAGTATTCCAGTTAAACCTATCTGATAATAAGCCTCATTCTAACAATCCTTGTTCTATCTGTTTTAACAGTAATACATTTTCCTCCAGCGTATTATCAAAATACTCAACCATAATCCGGGCCATTTCACTTGTGAAAGCATCGGCGGTATTGGCATCTAATATAGTTTGAACCCTCTGAGACAGCTTTGCATTACGTTGTGTAATCTTCTGAATTTCCCGCCCCATTACACGTGCCGCAATATGTCTCAGATTATCATTTTCATTATCAAATAGGTCAGCGTGATTATCCCAAATCTCATGGTCATATAGATCAAAAAAGTGCTGGAGTATATCACTGATATCCTTGATGTCGTCCCGCCGGGCTTCAGGGCGATCGTCCCAGGCAATTAGTTTCAGCAGTACAATGCCTGGGAGCGTACAGAACTTGAACTGATGCTGCTCTTCAAGGATTAGCTCAGGCAGCCCTGCCGCATATATTTCATCAAAGCCCGGCATACTCACCGATGCAAATCCTGAACCTTCTATTCTGACTGTACCGCTATCATCGGCTATGGCTCCAAAGGGTAGCAGGTCCACCTGAGTTTTGTCCTTCCAAATTAATACAAAAGCGTTTTCTTTTGATGGAGAGAAGCCCTCGTGTTGGATCAGGTATTCTTTCAACGCCTCATAAATACTTGCTTTATTGATAAGCACAGCAAAGTCAATATCACCCGTTGTTCGGCGGGCTTTTTTGTCATGGATGCTCATCCAGGCGTCCCTGGCTACGGCTCCCACCAGGTAAAAATCTATTCCGAATTTCGAGAATCCCCGTTCCAGCCCGGAAAGCAGACCGGCTACGGTAGGATTTTGTCTTAATTCACGGTAATTCAGTCTGTATGTATTCATTATATATTTTTTGTGCCGTCTCCGTACATCTTCTGTCATTCATATTAATTAAATCGGCGTATACTAGCAGGGGGGGCACGGTTGCTTGATCGGTAGCATCCTTTTGCCAGAACTTCTGGTACACCTGTATATCGCCTCCTTCGTCAGGCAGGAGCCTATACTGCTTCATGAGTTCGGTTCGGCTTTCCTCAGTATACAGTGTAAGCTCGGCCGGTTTTAGAAAGTTGGTCAGCAAGTCTCCCGCCGGCTCTCCTCCCCACAGGGTTTTTGGCTTGTTTAGTTGTATATCTTTCCAGTTAGTAAATTGACTCTTTTCCAGGAATCGGAACCTGCCGATTTTCAGGGAAGGCTTTAGGGTTTGCTCATAGGCCGTTATCCATCGGCTTAGCAGATAATCTATACGTTCTAAGCGGTATTCATTTCTAGTTATACTTACCAAAAATCCCTCCTGCTTCAATCCATTCATAACATGCGTGATATTCCCTATAGAGGTGCCCGTCTGCTCGGCGATCTGTCGGTAAGACCAATTAATCATGGAAAAATTCATCAAAAACTCAAATAATACCCGCAGACCCGTTTTGGTAAAAGCACGGTTTCTGCTATTCTGCTCAATTGGTAGTGGACTGTTTGCCTCAATCCAAAACCACTTTTCCGGGGTCCTCAGATACAGATTACCATTAGCCTCCAGATAAGACACATTATGCTTTCTCAACTCTTCTTTGATCTTTGGGAACAGCCGAGCCGCTATAAGCATAAACGGTTGGTGTACTTCATTAAGCCCAAGGATCTGGGGCAGAAGATGGGTTCTTAACTCCTTTTTTACCGCCACATTATATTGAAGTAACTCATCGTTTGTTCTGAGTTGCAGGGTACCATCTAATGGTTTTATCCCTCCTTTATTCCAGGATCCTTTTAATTGGGTTGTTTGGAGAAGGTTTTCTAGCGCTTGATATACAATCTGCTCTTCAGTCATGTTTACGATTACCATTTGTTTACGTAAACGTAAACAGTAAATATTGATAAACAATATAAAAATTTAAGTTCTCCATTTCTGCATTTAGTTGTCTTCGAAATCTTTCTATAGTAGTCTGCTTTTCTCATCATAAACAATCATTTAACTTGTGATGCGGTGATTAACTTATATATTTCCCGCACAATTTGCGGTAAATAGTATGTATATCTACCAACAAGCGGCTTGGCCTCATTTTACCTGGGACACTCCTTCTATCTCCAAACTGCTGGTTGCTGTGCGTCATAAGCAGGGCAGACTAGTAGGACGCATGGAAAGCCTCGGCTTCTCCCTGCGTGAGGAAGCGGTACTACAAACGCTGACTCTGGATGTCATTAAGTCCAACGAAATAGAGGGCGAGATTCTTAATGCGGAGCAGGTGCGTTCTTCAATCGCCCGAAAATTAGGTATGGGCATTGGAGCTTTACCTCCTGCTGACCGGCATATAGAGGGGGTAGTCGAGATGCTTTGGGACACTACTCAAAATTTTAGCCTTCCGCTTTCTGAAGACCGATTGTTTGGCTGGCAGGCGGCCCTATTTCCAACTGGCCGCAGCGGCCTAGTTAAAATTGCTGTCGGAAGTTGGCGTGAACCTTCAACGGGGCCCATGCAAGTAGTTTCGGGAGCCATGGGACAGGAAATAGTCCATTTTGAAGCACCTACTGCCAATAGAGGTTCAGCAGAAATGGACGCTTTTATCCAATGGTTCAATCAAAATAATGACCATGATGCTGTCCTGAAAGCCGCCCTGGCTCATTTGTGGTTTGTCACGATCCATCCCTTTGACGATGGCAATGGCCGAATTGCGCGGGCAATCGCTGATTTGCAGTTGGCCCGCTCTGACAATAGCAGCCAACGTTTCTACAGTATGTCAGCGCAAATCCAACTAGAACGGAAACGGTACTATGATATCCTGGAAAAAACGCAGAAGGGAGATCTGGACATTACAGACTGGTTGGAATGGTTTCTGGCCTGCCTTGATCGAGCTTTGTCTGCCACAGAGACGACTCTGGACTCTGTACTGAGGAAGTCGCGGTATTGGGCCCACTTTAATCAGAAGGATCTGACCGCTCGACAGAAGCTGATGCTAAATAAGTTGCTGGATGGATTTGAAGGAAAACTCAATACCTCCAAATGGGCGAAAATGACAAAGGTTTCCACCGATACCGCCCTGCGGGATATTCTGAATCTGGTGAAGCAGGAAGTTCTGGAAAAAGAAGATTCGGGAGGTAGGAGCACCAGTTACCGCCTGGTCGAGTTGGAGAGCTAAGGCCTTTTAAAGCCATTTGTAGCTTTCTTTCTTCAGAATAAACTGTATGACTTTGGCAGCATCTAATTTTATACCATCATCACTAGCATTTAATCAATCACTAAGTGCATGCATAATAATATTATGTACACTACATTCAGATTCATTTCCTAAGTTAATTCCATTCTTCTGCCTGGTAACGCTAATAGTTCACACCTGGTGGTACGGTCTGTACCACTGGTGGAGTAAGTAGCAATGGCTTACTACTCATCCAGCGCCACAGCCGAAACAGCCTCCTTTTCATTAATGGTGAGCATAATCTCCTTAAAACTATCAATGCCTGCCTGTAAGTTTTCAATGATGTCACTGGCCAGTATATCCGGGTCGGGCAGATTGTCGAGGTCGGTAAGGCTTTTGTCTTTGAGCCAGGTTATGTCCAGACTGGTTTTATCCCGGGCTATGAGCTCCTCGTAGCTGAACTTCCGCCAGCGTCCTTCGGGGTTGGTTTCGGCCTGGTAGGTTTCCTGCCGCTTGTGGATATTCTCCGGGTTGTAGCAACTGATAAAGTCGTGCAGGTCTTCCAGTTTCAGCGGGTTCTTTTTCAGGGTGAAATGGATGTTGGTCCGGAAGTCATAGAACCAGATCTCTTTGGTCCAAGGATCGCGGGCAGCGGGTTTATTATCGAAGAAGAGTACGTTGGCCTTTACCCCCTGCTTATAGAAAATACCCGTCGGTAGGCGCAGTATGGTATGCAGGTTAGTTGTTTCCAGGAGCTTCTTCCGGATGGTCTCTCCTGCCCCACCCTCAAAGAGTACGTTGTCGGGTAGTACCACGGCAGCTCGCCCGTCCGATTTGAGCATGGTGCGGATATGCTGCACGAAGTTAAGCTGCTTGTTGCTGGTCGTCACCCAGAAGTCCTGCCGGTTGTATGTAAGGTCTTCGCTGTCCTGCTCGCCTTCGTCGTTGGTGAAGGTCATGCTGCTTTTTTTGCCAAAGGGCGGATTGGCCAGGATGTAGTCAACGCGAAGGCCAGTATCCGAAATAAGCGCATCGGCAGGTGAGATGAAGTTGTCGCTATCGAAGTCGCCGATGTTGTGCAGGAACAGGTTCATCAGGGCCATACGACGGGTGTTGGCTACGATTTCGTTACCAAAGAAGGCCTTATGTTTTAGAAACTCCTTTTGCTCGCGGGTGAGTGCGTAGTTTTTGGGATTGGCAATAAAGTCGTAGGCAGCCAGCAGAAAACCCGCGGTACCACAGGCCGGATCGGCAATGGACTTCATAGGTTCGGGCCGCAGACACTCCACAATAGCCCGGATCAGGGCGCGGGGTGTAAAGTATTGCCCAGCCCCGCTCTTAGTATCTTCGGCGTTCTTTTCCAGCAAACCTTCGTAGATCTTACCCTTGATGTCCACGCCCATCGTACTCCACTGCTCCTTGTCGATCATGTCAATGAGCTTGTAGAGCTTGGCCGGGTCCTGAATCTTATTCTGGCTCTTGGTATAGATCTGACCGAGGATGCCTTTGGATTGCGACAATTCGCGTAGCAAAGTGGAATAGTGTACTTCCAGCTCGGCTCCGCGCTTTTCGGTGAGGCTTTCCCAATTGTACCCGGCCGGAATGGGTAGCTGACGGTTGTAGGGCGGACGGCTGAACTCGTCGGCCATTTTCAGGAACAGCAGGTAGGTAAGTTGCTCGAGGTAGTCGCCGTAGCCTACGCCATCGTCGCGTAGCACGGTCATAAAGCTCCATACCTTACTAATGATGCTGGATGTATTGTTGGTTTCCTGAGTCATATTAAAGAGGAATGATTGTGAAGCCTAGGTTGGTTAGATATGCACACGCCATATTAGTTTGAAAGTTATTGGGATTAGGATCTAACTCTTCACCGTTGGCGTAGAGATTCGCCCACGAAATCAGTAGCTTACATGGATAGTGGCTCCCTTCATACACTAAAGCCACAGCTCTTGGACCTCGTCCTGCTGGTACACCTTCAGACTTTATTTTTAGCATAGCCTGAAATATGTGTTCTCTACGGATATTATTAGGTATTGGCATATATTAGCTAATTTTCAGTTTTTATCTGCCTTAGGGCTTTACCTATTTCCTCGGCAATTGGTCTAAACTCACCCTCTGTAAAGAAATTAGACTTTGAATTATTACACCAATAGCAACACCATACAACGTTATGGAGGTTGTCGTAAGGCTGATAGGGATCTTTCCTATCTAGTTCAAGACGCTTACCCCGTTTTCCTCCTCTTGTAGCATCTGGCCGTAAACCATTGCGCTGCATCTGATATAACTGATAGCTTTTATCGTTACTTATTCCACAGTAATGGCAGCCCTGATTAAAGACATCTATATCAAACCACTTTACAAAATCTTTAAAAGTAGCGTTGACAAACCCTTGAGTTATTTTTCCAGTCTTTTTATCCACCTTTTGCTTCTTCGATTTGAAGATTTTATTTAGTTCAGCTGTTGTCATCCTTCAAAAGTTTTTTCATTTTCTCCGTCAGAAAGTAGCCTCCAGTTTTGGGAGCACCTTTAAATTTAATGATGTTAGCTTCTCTGGCTATTTTCAGGTAGCGTTCCACGGTTCTGCGTGACTTTGCCGTTTCGGTTGTGAGTTGTTTGGTATTGATTCCTTCACTCTTATGAATCAGAGCTACCAGTTTTGCTACTTCCTTTTTTACACCGTCATTTACACCGTCAAAAATAGGATTTATACCGCCATTTACACCGTCATTAGGGGCGTTTACAGTATCATTTAGTGCTGCTATAACAGTCTCGATGAATTCATCACCACCAGTTTTTTCGCTCTCAGCCTTTTTTTCTTCCACTCCCGGCAGCGGAATACGCACCTTGAAAACAGGCCCTTCTATGAACTCAGGTTTACCCGCATCAGAATAGGCTTTCAGATACCGGTTGATGTTCAGAACGCCGGAACCCAGCTCTTCCACCCGGCCCAGCTGTATGAAAAACTTGACGATAGTAGGGTTCTTGGGAAAAGGTACAAACCGCTGGGGGTCAATGGGGCCGTAGCCGTGGGGATTGTTAGCATTCTCGGTTTCCAGCACTCCCTTTCTGATGATGAAGGTACAGGGGTGCGCACTGGTGTACTCCCGGTGTACGATCAGGTTGGCTACTACTTCCCGGAATATCTTACTCCGCAGACTGACGCGCTGAACACCTTCCAGATAAAAGGGGTCGGGCAGGTGTTTGGCTACGAAATTCATCAGCAGGTCGTAGGCGTCAATGAGGTTGGTCTGGATGTACAGGCGGTCGTCGTAGCGGTGTACGTCCTCCCGGCGCACGAGGGCGTCAATCTTGTAGTGGGGTAGGATGCTCTGTATTACTTCGTCCTTGCCCAGAAGTAGGGCTGCAGCCAGCGTATAACCTTCGTTCTGGGTCTGATAATCACGTTTCCACAGCCCAGCCCTTTCCAGCAACAGTTCGTTGGTGAGGGTGAGCCAGGGGTGGCTGGGATGATGGCTGCTGATCAGGTTTCGGATTTTGGGAAACAGCTCCTCCTTAAAATCAGAAAAGCGCAGGCCGGGGTACACGCTATTTTCGGTGTAGTGCGTACGCTTACGGTTGTGAATGTCGGCGATCTGGGCGGGTTGCTGTACCCGAAAGTCGCCGTCGTTGCTGCGGTCGTATACCACGCCCGCCGAGCGGTGTACCTGTGAGCTGGCGGGTACCTGAATATGTACTATTGTTCTGCCATCCACCTGGTATGTCTGCGGGTGTAAGATATGGGGTGGGTCTAGTTTCTGGGGGTTATTAGAAAGGTTAACCAGGTTATCAACCATAGCCCGGAGCGACGACTCCGCCACGCCTATTACCTGCCCATGGTCGTTGACACCCAGTAGTATATCACCACCCTCGCGGTTGAGCATAGCGCATATGGTCTCGAACAGGTTGCGGGGAAGCTCCGTAGCGGATTCCTTGTATTCGAGCCGGATGTTCTCGTACTGACCAAGAAGACGTAAGGTACGATCTAGCCCTGAATTATTATTCATAATTCTATTTGCACTCGTTGAGGACTCTTGCCCGTGGCCTTTTCAATCAATTGTAGCAGAAGTTCCTTTCTGGCTGCAATGAATGAGTCGAAATCATCATTCAGTAGAGGCTGAACAGGGATCTTATGTGATTCAAGTATAGAGTAGATTTGCTCCTCTGGGAGTGCTGAGTGCCGTCTCACCGCCTCCATATATTGTGATGGGGCGCGGCCTCCAATTATTCGATTGGTCCTTGGAGATAGAGGTGTTTTGTTGAGTATACTATTACATACATCTTCTGAAATACCGTTATCCTCGCACCACTTCTGCGGGAAAATATGATGTATATCTATCGCATCATCAAAATAGTTTGCATACTCTACTTCAACTCCTGTTATAAAGTCCCTGGCTCCAACCTGCATTTGTAATATGTAAAGTCCTTTGTAAGCGGCACTATTACGAGTTTTAAGTGTCAATAGCCTGTCTTCGGCAAAATAGGAATCTCTAATGGTTGTAGGCTCATCTCCACCGTTGATCCAGTCTACCACTTCGACGGCATCTTTGGCAAAACGTGTTTCATTAGCACCACCATAAAGCTCGCCAAGTACTCCATTCCAGTACCATTTCAGAATTTTTTGTTTGACTCCCTCTGATTCAGCCTTCACACCAAGGCGGCCAATAATAACAGCCAGAGGAACTAGTTGCGTAGAGTAAGGCAAATCGCGGCTTTTGAAAACTTTGTTCCTGAACAAGAGCCTACCTGCTTTTATAAATGCCTCCATGGCTATATCACTCCATTGAAGATAGACATCAAGAGAGATTTTAAGAACATCTTTCTTTTTACAGCTCACGGCCGAAAGGCTTTCAGGTGGAATGCCCTGTGCTATTTGTTGTTCTTTACGCTCAATGGAAGCAAAAAGAGCGATAGCCTGTAATATTTCGTTACTACCTACCCCACTAAGTACATCTTGTTTCCGAAGTTCTTTTACCTTGTTAGCCCAATCATCCCGTAGATTGAAATCATCAGCTGCGTAGGTGGCTGTAAGAAGTTCAAATACGTTTAGAGCTACTCCACCAGTATTAACCTTCTCAAAAACCTGGCAGACAGCTTCTTTGGGATTGTGCTTAAACAGCTTTATTACAGGTAGTTGGTAGGTTTCAAAACGTTTAATGACTTGCGTTTGGAATTTCTGGAATAGCTGGATTTTCTCCTGATTATATCCCCAATACTGCATATATTTATTAAACCATTCTGTACTTCGGAGGATATGATTTACGGGAAAAACAAGCTCCCGGAACTCATCTTCCTCCGTAACGAAGGTTCTATCAATGGTCCTTCCAAAATTGCTGGTAACTTTCTTTTCTTCGGGGATAGAAATAATTGCATCTGCAATATCTTCCTGTTCATTAGCCGCTTTTTGAATATCCAGGTAGTACCAGCGCTTGATGCTTTTCTTTTTCGTATCCACCGTCTCCACTACCTTGTCAGTAGCTAAGGTTTGAAAGAGGGTAGTGAGCCTCTGCTGACCGTCCAGAATAAAGAACTCAGGCTCCCGACCATTCTGCGCTCCCGTAATAGGCCTCGGCTTGAACCTCACGTCCGGATTGCCCGTTTCAAGGAGCATAATAGCCCCAATGGGATAAGAAACGGCAATACTTGCCAGTAGCCCCTGGATACGTTCATCGTCCCAAACCCAGCCCCTTTGGAAATCGGGGAGCTGTGTCTTGCCATCAGCAATGTCTCTTAGAATGTCATTCAGCGGCTTTCTTGTGGAATCAAAGGTTTCCTGAATCATTTATTTATTGAAGAAGGGTTGTTGATAGTTTTTGATCTTAGGGTGACATCGAGTGAAATAAATCAGGCATTAGCCTGTCGTATATTATACCATTGCCTACCATGAGGGGTATCTAACCAGTTAAATAGCGCCCTTTCAACAACTAAACGGGTCACTCCTGGAGTATTATTAGCTACTGCATCTAAGTCGCTGATGTAACTATTGTATAATTCAACTTTTCTTCTTTCACCCGGAGGTAGTAGGGTTTTTCCATACAAGAGCATTGAAATTCTTTCATCGAGAATGGGTAAGTTCTCCCCCCAGAAAAATAAATGCTTTGTAGCGAATGAAAGTCCAACCTGTGCCATTAGTAGTAGACTGCGAAGTGCCTCATTGTTATTAATGTTAACCATAGTTACTGCTTCTCTATAAGAATCTATATCGAAGTTTCCCTGAAAGCCTTGGCCTCGTGTAAATACTCCTCGTCCTGTATTTCCTCCCCATAACTGGATGCGTATAAATATCTTTACCAGTAGATCATCATCAGGTGTAAGACGATACATATCTATCATCTGGATCAGTGAATCATTTATGGTCTGTACCATTTTATTTTGCCATATAATATTTCCATTTGGCTTCCATGCGGGAGCGAGATCCTCTAAGTAGTTGCCAAGCCCACAGTTGATGATAGTGCTGTACGCGGCAATTAAGGTAGTGCTGGTACGGCTCAATGGACCATGCACAAACGGAATATCCGGATAGGCGAATTGCCCTACTTGCAGTTGCTGGATAGCAGTAAGGTCATTGAAATTAACACGCATATTTTGAGAAGGCTAAGATGACAGACATAAGGGTTATTTACTTTTAATCACAGCAGTTCCAGTTGCGCGCTACCTTTCTTTACTTTTCCCTTCTTCACCACTGGCTTCTGCTGCTCCCGCCCGGACCGGATGCGCTCGAGCAGTACGCTGGCGGGTTCATCCGTAGGGTCTTGTGGGACGAGTTTACCCTCGAAGGCTTTTTTGAGGATGCTCTGCCGCAGGGCCTCGGCTTGTTGCAGGCTCTGGCTGATGCTCTCTTCTATCTTGTCGCACACGGACAAGCGACTTTCAATTTCGGCGACGATGCGGGTTTGTTCTTCGAGTGGAGCAAGGGGAACAGGGAAACTTTTCAAGTCATCCAAGGTTAATCCAGCTTTAACGGCACCTTTTTGGTTCTTATTCAAATGATAATGTGCACCAGACTTCGAAATGATCCAGTACCCTACAAATTTTTTATTAAAGCCTTCTTTTGGTCGACATAAACACACATGCTGATTCACAAATGCATTATCAAGTTTAGATGCAATAGCAAACATTCCAAGGTATCCGGTAATTGAAAAAAGGAAGTCTCCTTCCTGAACTTTTGTTCTAATTCCTTCTGAATTTTGGGGAGGATTTACATACTGTATTTTTTCTGGCCGAAGGTCTATATCCAGAGTATCAAAATTCAAATTCGTAATCCTTATGAAAATAGCACCTGAATCCGCATAATATTTAGCCCAGCCTCTTGACCCACTTGTAACAAATTTGAATAACTCATTACTTTTTACCCACTTCCACCCCTCCGGCAATTCACCTTCTTTCACATCTACATTCGTCAATTTTCCCTCGAAGGCCCATTTGAGAACGGCCTGCCGGTACACTTTAAGCTGCTGCTGGGCGGTTTTGAGGCTTTCGATACCCTTGTCCAGGCTGCTGAATAGTTCTTCTATTTTGGCTACGATGCGGTGCTGCTCGGGGAGGGGAGGAAGGGGGATTGAATAACTCTGTAAGAATTGCTTTGGAACACGCCTTTGTCCAACCGCACCAGTCATATTTTGTGCCGCTATCTGACGAGTTCTTTCTTGTACCAAAAAGTAAAACAAGAATTTATTAAGTGACGCCCCATTGCATCTGAACACATGGAACTCTGTTGACCCAAGAGCGATACCATTTTTTAATGAATGAACAACAGCAATTTTACCATTCTCCATGCAGGGGGTAATCTTTGCAAATATCACATCTCCATTGATCATCGGGGTATACCCCTTCTTCACATTGGCATATTTTCTTATTTCATCCAAATGAATATAATTAGAGACCTCTTCTACATTCTTCATTGGCAAGAAACTTACCTCTAAATCATCATCAATAGTGTCAAACGGAAGCTTTGGATTTATAGCAGAGACTTCTATTATTTCTACACTGGCCCACCCTACTGGTAAATCAACACTCATTGAATAAAAGTTTAAAATATAGATAGTTGTAATTCTTTTTTTGGATAAAATACGCCGGTAATAACAAAAGGATTGCGAGCACGGCGACGGTGCCATTCCTTAGTAGTCCCCAAAAAAAGATATATTTCTTTTTCTGTTCTGAATAGACTATCGTACTTTTCTTTAACCTTTTCAATTGCTTGGGCAGGATTACCACCACTATTCCTTAGACAATTCCAATACAACGCTCCAATTTCCCAATCTTCTATCATAAGTCGTGCATTCACCCCCTCATCATCCTGAAATTTGTAGTAAAACTTGAACGGAACTTTAGGAAAAGCTTTTTTTGGTTCACTACCGTCATTGAAGAGTGAAAGTTGGTTTTGCAATTTTGACCACACTTCTTTCCAGTCACTCGTATCTTCCTGTACTTCAAACTTAGTAATTACAGTAGGTTTAAAGACTGCTAAAGATGTGTTGCGAGGGTCCCTTGAATCTTGGACTAATTGTCTAAGATTCGTATACACGTTTTTTAAGCAATATTCTTTACGATGGTGCCAGTTATGTTGAGTACCAATATGCTCTCCAACTACCAAATCATTAAATTTATAATCAGCAGGAGAAAAGCTTTCAGGTCTAAAGTCATCAGTCCTACGAATAAGATCTAATTCTATCCAGGTGTACTTTGTATTTTGAACTACACCCGCTTTCTTCAAACCTGTCAAAAAACTCAGAACCTGTTTAAAAATGCTTAATCATTCGGTTGATGCTTGACAAATAGACGAATGCTTCGTGTGATTTAACGCCACATTCATAGTCTTTACTGAGGCGTCTCGACCAGTTCATCCAAGCGAAAGTTCGTTCTACTTTCCATCGCATGGGTATGATCTGAAAGCCACCTAGCTCATTTACTTTGACCACTTCTAGAATATAACCATAAGACTTTCTCATCCAACTTGCTAACTTCTTACCGTAAGCACTGTCGGCCAAGATCTTGCTTAGTCGGTCAAAACCTTGCTGCGCTAAACGGCTGACCACCTGCCGCGCTGCCGGGCTATCATGAATGTTAGCAGCATGAACGACAACGACTAACACCAATCCTAGTGTATCTACAACGATATGCCGCTTGCGGCCATTGACCTTCTTATATCCATCATAGCCTTTGGGCCATACACCCCATTCGCTACTTTTAACACTTTGAGAATCAATCATACCTACGCTAGGTGAGGCTTCTCGATTAGCTTTCTTTCGCCTTCGCTCAACCAGGGCTTTATTAAGCTTTTCCCAAGTACCATCATTACACCACTTCCAGAAATAGTAGTAGCACAAGGGCCAAGGTGGTAGATCGTTCGGCATTTGACGCCACTGGATACCTGTTTTAGTAATATAAAGCAGTGCGTTGAAAATTGATCGTAACGAATATTTGCGTTTTCGCTTGTCAGCAAGGATTTCCTGGATAACTTGCCAGGCGGAATCAGTCAGGTCTGTGGGGTACATCTTTGGTCGGATTAACCCACAAGATAGGCTGATTCTGCCTTTTTTGACCCTTTATACCTTATTTTTAAACAGGTTCTCAGAGGCACAGGGTAAATTCTTATCCATGAACCATCTTCTAAAATACCAGCCGTACAGACTAATTCATCATAACTCCGGGAAGGCAGTGGATAGGTAGTTACTGTTAGTAAAACTTTCTTTCGTACAATCATCAGGAGCGAATTAATGAAGGTAAATCTATATGTGTTTAAGTGAGAAGTGGAATTCCGGTAACTGAGAAATAGCCTCTGCAAGATGACTACGATGACACTGGCAGCTCTGCGCCTCAAAGCAAGTAAGTGCTACCCGTTGGTATTTAGTTAAGAGATTAATGATAAATTGCTGTGTATCAGTAGTCTTTGGGACTATTGTACGTTTGTAGTTTTCAAATAATATATCATAGTCTGATTGGTTATTCAATTCTTTACGCTGATCACTTTCAATCCCTACCTCGGGTAAATGATAAAACAGAATACTTACTCCCTCGCAAGCATTTTTTAACTGGGCTTTACTAAAACCAAATTTCATGCTGAACGAGTTTTTACGCACATCACATAGCACTTTTATATCTAACTGAATAAGTTTATTTAAATAACCTTCTAAGCTAATACCTTCATATCCAATGGTATATAGGCAGTATTCGTCATTTTTAGGAGTTTGACCTTGTACCGCAGCAAGTTCAATACTGTTTAGTATCTTAGAAGCTATTACACTATTGATAGCGTAGTAAGGATACTTTTTGTAAGTAATTGAGATAAGTTCGTCGGTGGAACTTGATTCGTATAAAAGTCTAACTGCATTTAAAATTTCATTATCTCTTTTTTTTAAAGTTGTTGTAAAATCTTCGTTAGTTACCTTCTTCCAACTCTCTTCTTGTTTACTTACCAATCCATATTTGGCTAATGTAAATAAATCGGCATTTGCTTGAAAAGAGAAACAACCGAATTTGTATGGTACAAATTCATAGTCAGGGGATTTCTGTAATTGAGAAAATAGAAAAAGTAGTTTTTGTAATTGTACCCTTTCTAGCCGGTTGTCAAAGACCTGCAATAGCGAGAGTAATATTTTCCTTCTGTAGTACATTATTGTTTTTTAGTTGAATCATTAATCCTACTACGCAGCCGATGCCTCGTTTAGTTCATTAATAATCATTTCCATATCCTCACCAAAGAGCTGCCACATGCGGCCCCGTCCACCTTTGGCGTCGAAGGGCGTGTAGTCCAGGTCGTCGGTATCTACGTGTACCGAGGTGGTGATCTGGTCGCGGAGCATGTAGAGCCAGTCCATCTGCTCTTTGGTGAACTTCAAAGTACCCGCCTGCTTGCGGAACAGCCACTGCTGGAAGTTACGGTCTACTGTGCGGTCATAAGGCGTCAGTACGTCGTCAATCCCCGCTACGCGACGGATGAGTGCCACCAGCGCCACCAATTCGTTTTTGGGTTGCCCGCTCACGCTTTCCAGCTGACTGTACGCCTGCCACACCCGCAACGGTGCCAGGGTAGGCTTGTCGGCCAGAAGGGTTTCCACCAGGTCTTTCACCATGGCAAAGGTCAGTTCGCGCCGCCGGTAGGGTTGGTCGTAAAAGAGCTGTAAGGCCACGATCTCATCGCGGTGTCCCTCGATCCATTTCTCAAAAGACATAATGGTTTCCTGCGCTTTGGCGGCGTTGTCTTTCTCCCAACCTACGTTGAGTACCTCGTCGGGGTTGAGCAGGTCTATTTTCTGCTCGTGGGCCTTGCGCACATTTTCGATGTACTCGTTGAGTTCACCCGTAAACACCCGCGCTGCCTCATTGCGTAGCTGGTCCAGCTGCTGGTTTATGGCTGCCTCCGTTACAGCCGGAGCTTCGCCCGCCTGTTCAACCCGCACCTGTTGCTCAATGGCTTCCACGGTATCGGGATTGAAGGCATTTAACAGGTTTTTGACGACCTGCGCTAAGGTAAGTCCACCGGCTTTTTCGGCAAAGAGATTCTTTTCCTTTTCGGTAATTTGTTTGTCCAGGCGGGTCAGGCGATTGGCCAGGGAGGTAAACAAATCTTCGTCGCGGGCTCCCACGGCTACCGCGCCCAGCAGGTCTTTGAGGGCTATGCCGGGCTTCTTTTCGAGCGGGCGACTGTCGGTCTTCAGGCTGCGGGTCACGCCAATGGCGTCCACGATCACAAAGTGGTCCTTGGTCAGCCGGGCCGAAGGGGATACCTTCTTCAGGTCGTCAAAGTTAATGACCCGGGTACCCCGGCCTTTCATCTGCTCAAAGTAATTGCGACTCTTGACGTCACGCATAAAGAGCAGGCATTCCAGCGGCTTTACGTCGGTACCCGTCGCAATCATGTCTACCGTCACGGCTATGCGCGGGTGGTAGTCGTTACGGAACTGCGCCAGTACCGACTTGGGGTCTTCGGAAGCTTTGTAGGTGACTTTCTTGCAGAAGCGGTTCTCTTCGTTGAATACTTCCCGCACCGTCTGGATAATATCATCAGCGTGGCTGTCAGTCTTCGCGAAGATCAGCGTTTTGGGTACTTCAAACTCGCCTTTTTTGTCATAGCGGTCGGGGAACATGACCGGCAGATGCTCCTTAAACGTAGCAATAACTTTGCGGATCTGATTGGGATTAACAATGTCTTTGTCGAGTTGCTGAGAAGAGTAGTTTTCGTCTTCGTCCTGCAACTCGAGGCGTTTTTTCCGACTCAGGCGTTCGCGGTGCTCCACGTACTCACCTTTCCAGAGCGTAGCGCCCTGCCGGGTCACTTTGGTTTCGATCAAATACACATCGTAGCCTACGTTGACGCCATCGGCCACGGCCATTTCGTGCGAGTATTCCGAGACCATATTCTGCCGGAAGTAGGCGATGGTACGGGCGTCGGGCGTGGCGGTGAGTCCTACCTGAAAAGCATCAAAGTAATCAAGTACCTGCATCCATAAATTGTAGATGCTGCGGTGGCACTCGTCAATGACAATGAAGTCGAAGTATTCAATGGGTAGCTTTTCGTTGTACTCCACCGGAGGTACTTCCCGTGGCTGCCACTTTTCGTTGGGATTTTCTTCTTCGGCGCTCTCTTCCAGGTCCTGTCCTTTAAGGACGGCGTACAATCGTTGAATGGTACTGATGTATACCTGGTTATCGTCGGGAATGTGTTTGGATTTAAGCCGGTGTACACCGTACAGTTCCGTAAATTTTCGGTTGTCGTCGTTGGGCAGGAACGACATGAACTCCTGCTCAGCCTGCTCGCCCAAGTTTTTGGTATCTACCAGAAAGAGTATCTTCTTGGTCTGGGTGTATTTGAGCAGGCGGTAGATAAACGTAATAGCTGTAAAGGTCTTACCCGAACCCGTGGCCATCTGGATCAGCGAGCGAGGTTTGTTGTTCCTGAACGATTGTTCCAGATTGGTAATGGCGTTGATCTGGCAGTCGCGCAGGCCTTCAGTAGGTAGTATAGTCAGGTCCAGCAGGGAGGCACGCAGAGACTTAGGCTTTTTGAGCCAGCCGCGCAGGGTTTCCGGGCGGTGAAAACAGAAAACCGCTCTACCGCGTGGCTTCGGATCACAGAAGTCGGTAAACGAAGTGACTTTACCGGTACTTACATATACGAAGGGGAGCGGGTCGTTGTTGAGGTACTTAAGCTTCGCCGAAGCGTACTCTTCGGCCTGGTCCTCGTGCACAGTTAGCCGGAAGCCCTCATCCTCCCGCTTGGCTTCGATCACGCCTACGGGTTTACCCTCTACAAACAGCACGTAGTCGGCCGGTCCCACGTCCGTCTGGTACTCTCGCACCGCTACCCCCACTCCCTCATGAAGATTAATGCGTGTTTTGCTTTGAATAATCCACCCACAGGCGGTGAGCTGCTTGTCAATGTGGTCCCGGGCTACCTGCTCGGGGTTCTGGTTTAGGATCATGGAGGAGAGTCGTGTGTAAAGTGTGGGTATTCAGGCGGTACTGGTAGCATGAGTACGCAATAGTGGAAGCGAGTACCGGGAAACAAGGTACTCAGGGATTGGCTAAAAGTCAAAAAATAGTTGGTAGAAGAATCTCGGACATATTAGGACCTTCAAAATACCTTATAGCTTCCTTTTCCCTAATATAGCTCATGTATGATATATTATATTCTCCGGAACAAGGGAGACGCTCTTGATACCGTCGGCTAACGGCCTCGGAAACTTTACTAAACAATAGTTGGATCTTACTTTTTTTGAAACTTAATCCATATAAAGGCTCCACCAGCAACATTCTCTACTTCTAAAACTTTAACTGTTTCGTTTGGCTTGATTACTCCAACTGCTTTAGTATTCTGCCATCCGCTAACTTCATTATACTCAATTACACCTACTCTCGCATTAACGTGAACCACAGCCTTGACAGAGTCACCTGGCATAGGTAAGCGAGTTTGGCCAGCTTGATTATCGAAGTTTCTTTCAACCCATTCATTATCGTACATAATACCATAGTAAGCATAAGCAATTTCAGGATATTTGCTTATTTTATTGAAATATATTTTCCGCTTATCCTTTACAAACGGTGAAGGGCTCTTGCTAGTAGAGTGATTTTTAAGTATGTTACTTGAATCCGCTCTAATTTTTTCTTGATTTGTTTGATTGGCTGCAAAAACACTAGTTAGAGATACTGAATCTACTTTTGTATTTTGTTCTATTTGTTTTAACTGATTTTTTTTAGACAAAATTGTTTTGAAAGTATCTAGTTGGGCTGCCGACTCTTCGGCCGTCTTTAGTTGTTTAAAAAAAATGAAATATGACGATACGACTATTAATATCATCATTGGAATAGTAAATGCTAAGTATCGTACTTGTTTTTTCTTTTGTTGATATTTGGTTTCGGAGATATAGCGTTCTTTTTCATTTAGCTCCTCTATTAATTTGATATTTTTAGAGACAAGTGTTTCGAGCTCATTCTTATTAGAGTTTTTAAAATTGTCAATAGTTATAGGTACTTCCGCATACTCTTGCATATACCTTCCCCTTTCTTCCATATGTAATGAAGACTTAAAGCTTTTTACCTCCCCATTCGTAATGTATTCAGTAAGACGAATGTGTGGCATGAGAATCCTTTTAGGATCGTTAGGGTCATCAACAATAGTGGCTAGAATTTCTTCATATCCATAATATGAAACATAAGGTATCTCAACATTGCTCCAATAACTTTCAGTGTCGCTTATATTATTTAATAAACTATTAAAAGTTTCGCGTGCATATTTTTGTCTAATCTCTAACTTTGATAACTCCGCTTGTTCAACGCGTGTTGGAATAGGTAATATATTATAATTATTTGAAGTAGAGCTAGTATCTAAGGCCTTTCGTGCAGTAAGAGAAGATTGAGTAACTGCATGTGCTCCATTGATACTTTGATTGTTATACGTAAAGAATACAACCAATGTATCTGGAATTTGTACTGTACATATACCTGCAGTATCGCTAACGCCAGTTCGACTATCTATCAAAATATAATCATATTCGCTGCGCATGTGGCTTTTTACTTCTTCAATGAAAAGTCCTCCACCAAGTCTTTCATAAAAGTTCTTCCAGTCGAAGGAGTTAACTCTAGTTGCATAACTGGAATTTTGCCTACCCGCTGGTATTAAATCTATTCTTCCAAAGGGACCGAAATTGTAGTTGATAGATAATGCGTACTGCGTGATATCAGAGTATAGCTTATACCAATCAGCGTCCTGCTCAGAAGAGGGTTGGGGACTTACGGCAAGGTCAGCATAATTTATAATGAAGTCAATAAGACCATCTGAATACCTCAAATCTTTATCTATTAAAAAAGGACGAAAGTATCTATGTAAGCCTGGAGCTTCGAGATCCCAATCAAGAATAAGTACTCGTTTTTGATTAGCTGCTAGTATCCAAGCGACATTTGCAAGAGCCATAGATCTTCCTGTACCGCCCTTGTATGAGTAGAAGGTGATTATTTTACCTTGTGAATTTGAATCATTCATTTCTCTTAGGCAGTATAGAAATTGTTATTGATAACAGGCTTCGCTATCCCACCTGATATAACTTTACTTATTGGAGCCCTTTTGTGCATTTCGGATCTAAGGTTTACCAAGGTATCTATTATAGATATACTTAGTTCTTCGGAAGAACAAATTGAATGTCTGTAATATATTGGGTTTTTCCATATGTTAGCTCTAATGTCAAATGTTGCTCTAAGCGTTTGCTCAATCTCTGCCCTATGTCTGACAATATCTGGATCGTTCTCGTTCCAGGTTACAAGTATGCTGTAGTTTATAAGAGGCCTTCCTCTGTCCAATTGTCTTAATATATCTTGATATTGAAGATTCCAATTAACCGTCCAACTGTCTATAATGAAAATAACTATTTTTCCTTCCGAATATGCTTGCTCAACCTCATTTACTAAGTTTCTATTTAGATTGAGCTCATCACAAAAAAAATTTATGTCTTCTGCTGATACTAGATGTTGAACATAAGGGCCGATGCATCGCATGCCAGGAAATGGTCTCCAATCTCGGCCTCCTATTTCACGGTACAAGTCAGCTGCCTCTGCGGCTCTGTTGTTTCCAAAATTCCTTGGATCTTCGGCAACGAAAACAAATCGAACATGCTTTGCAAATTGAATTTCATTATTAGTGTTGAAATTAGCTATTGGCTGGTCTATGTTGTTAGGAAAAGCTTGAAGTGTATTTTGTAATCTTGGAAATGGGGCTAGCTTAGGTAACTCATATCTATTTGCAGATTCAATGATTTCGTTGGATAACTTATCAATATAGTCAATATACAAACTTTTGTATTCAACATTCTTTTGTAAAATGTACTTTAGCCCTTTTCTATTGTGGATGTCATCTGGGTTGCCAATATAATATTGTATATCTTCTACAACTGGATTATCTATTGGCTGTAATAATGGTATCCATACAATTGGCTTTATTACTGGAGGGAGTGGTGCTAATTGATTTTGAACAAGGTACCCTGTGCGGCGATCTTGGAATATTTGCCACTCCTTACCGCAATAAGAGCTTTTAAAATATCCGGGTGAGTAGAGGCATATCATTACCTTTGAATTTTGAAGGGCTTGTTCAATTACGGCTTCCCACTCGGCTCCTAGCTCCACATCTCTTTCATCAATGAAACCAACCTCCTTGCCTTTTTCAGCCCCTACTTTTTCACGTACGGAATCAGACAAGTCATTAAATAACTTAATCAAATATGGGCTATGGTTTCCTCGCGTATAGCTAAAAAAGAAATAGTATTCCATTATTGTTCATAAAGTTTAGCAGTGATATGTATTCTTTGTTATTTATAGCAGTTTTGCAGTTATATGCTTTTGTTGCAATAAATAAAATTAATTCAGCTCTTTTACATTGATTACCACAGTTTTCGCTCCGCGAGCTTGGGCCTGCATAACCATATGCTCAGTTCCACCTCCGGCATCACCTGGCTTTCCATCCCATAGAGCAATCAAAGTCATACACTCGCCACCGTTAGCCAGTGCTTTGTGGAGCATCCACAGGTTGTTTCTTTCCCAGATGGAGTAGCTAGGCTTCTTTTTAAGCCAGTTTGGCAGTTCCTTAGTCTCAGAGAGTGTTTCTCTGCACTTTTCCCTACTATGATAAATAGCATCAAATCGTTCTACCCACTGTGGCCCCGCAAACTGCACCGATTCATTAAGAAACTGATCACGGGGCAAGGCGAGTAGTAGTTGAGTGGGTATACCCAGCTCCTGGCATACTTCATGAAAGAGGATGTCGCCACCACAGGCTCCACCGGCCAGACCAAGAAGCTGGCATTCTACTTTCTCTTGCTCCTGCTTGACCTTCTCGAAAATAGCCTGTCTGGCATTGGCTTCTTTTTCAACAGGAAAACGTGGATCCGGATTACCAGCCTGATCTACCCGTCCTTCCTTATCGATCATATGCCCCGTAAACAACAAGAAATGAGTCTCAGGTGCCGAAGGTGACGTTGGAAATACATTCAAGGCGGCCTCTACGTTAGCAGAGAGTACTCCCAATTCCTTGTAAATAAGCAACTGCCGCCGAGCCGAATCCAAATTGAAGTCAATCAAGCTTTTAATAGCCATTTCATATAGCAGCCTAACACGCTCAGGGCGACTTTCTATCATGCAGCTTACATCCGCCAGAGCAATCAATAGCCAGGGATCCTCTTTCCCTGAGTACTCTGAACGCTTTTCAGCAGCCTCTATGGAACCCTTCACCATCCTCCCTAGCTCTTTCTGGCGATCCTTGTATTGATTAAGAGCTAGCTGGGCCTTTTCAGTACTCTCGAAATCTATTTCCCACGTGCCAGGTTGTAATTCAGCCAGAGCAATCATCACAGAGAGCAGACCAAGCGCATTCCCTCCGGAATAGTAGTGGTTCAAATCTTCTGTAAAGCCTCGTTCATAGTACTCATAGGCTTTTCTAAGAAAAGGGGATGTGAGAGCAGCCACTTGCTTCTCATGCGTAGTAGGCTTAGAAGACCAGGAGGCCATCCAGTGACCTTTGGTGTTACGGGCCAGGAGAGCATAGACCTCAGCCTTTCTATTTTGTTCCAGACTAGCAGCGGTATTTAGTAAATGTGTTACAGCCTGATCACACAGTGCCAGGTATTTCAGCTGTTGTACCTGTGAAGGAGCAGCTTCTGCTAAGCGGTTATAGATGGTACTAAGACGATCATTCGCCTCCCGATCATGAGGAATACGTCTCAGTATCTGCTCCCAGGTCTGTCTGGCTCCTTCGTATCCTTTAAGCCGGAACTGCCCTTCCCCAATCAGACGTAAGGCAGGTACTTCCCAGGCAAATCCTCTGACCTCTTCGGTTAACAAAGCCAGACGATCCGTTTGCCTTATTCGGATATAGAACTGGACCTCCTTCCTGAAATCTTCCGGAATAATTAGATACTTCTCGGTGTCTCTAGCCTTTAGCCAAGGCAGCACCTTAAAGACAGGGCTGTCCTGCCTATCAGCTATTAGTGTATCTTTTAAGGCTCTAATCAAGTCGGATAGAGCAGCAGCAGGATCTTCTTTTTCGTAAGAAATGTATCTGTAGCCTAAAATATCAAAGGGAGTTTCTGCCAGTCCAGGACATTTAAGCAGAATTGTCTTCTTGTCTCTGAAAGCATGCCGTATACCCAGTTCATAAAACGCATTGGCATTATGAATGGTGATATCAGCAATGACTACATCCGCCAGTAGGAGAAGCGAAAACATGTCTTCTCTGATGTCTCCTGCTTCAAAGATTTTACCCGTTGTGCCACCTAGTAGATTAACAGCTTCCAGCGCAGGAGCGATCAATTCCTTCTCTACTAGATCAAAGTCAATGGTTACCGTAGTGAAATCACCAGTTGCTTTATCACGCTTGGTAACCTCTTTGGTACCAAAGGGGCGAACAATAAAAGCCTGAAATGTCATAGATTAGACGAATGGTCCAAGGTGACTGATCTCAACCTGCTTAGCGGCTGCTTTTCCTACCTGCCGAAGCTGAGGTAGGAACTTAATGGAGTCCAGCTGTCGAACGTCCTGCGATTTTATATGAGGAAGTTCCAGATCATCAAGCCCCTCCTGACTCAGATCAACATTATACCGTATGTAACGAAACAGGCGCTTTGGCCGCTTAGGATCGGCTATGGCATCTTCTGGTAGCACCAGGTCTCCTAATTCCCGATCTATCGGGGCGCCATAGGCACAGCAACCGAAAGTGCGGCAATTAATATCCTGATCTACCTGGCTGGCGTACATTAAATTATCAGGTAAAGATTTCAAAGTATTTATAAAGTTGCCATAGACACCTGGGGTGGGAGAAGCTCCCGTCCCAACGGATACCAGTAGTAATTTGTCTTCCCCCGTCTTCCACTCCAGCTTATACGCCGGATGGGTGGCCATTTTCAAAAGAAGAAAAGCGGGATTATTGTAAGGCGTTACGCCGCCATCTACGAAAACAAAGGTTTTCTCCGGGTCATCAGGATCCCATTGAAGTGTTTCGGGTGGGAAATAAGCCGGAGCGGCCGTGCTAGCCCTAACTAGCTGGTAGAGCTTGATTTTGAGGTTGCAGTCAGGACGGTTAGGCTCGTTGTACTTAGCAAAAGGATTATTAGTGATAGGCCAGGGAGAGTCAGTTGAGCGGTTCATGGTAACAACCAGAAGTAATGATTTGAACTCGCCATTCGTTAGAAATAGATCCGTTCCACTACCAAAAGTTGTTTTTAACTCTTTGGTCAGATTCTTATCATTATAGAAATTATGTCCCCAGTTGGCCAAGAAAGCCTTATCAAACATTGCCTCTCCTTTCGCCACATAAAAATCAATTAGTTTCTGAACAGACATTCCAAGACTGAGGCCAGCGGCTATGATGGCGCCGGTACTGGTCCCGGCGATATAGTCGAAGTAGTCAGCTAAGCGGAAATCATCTCCTTTTTTCAGCTCTTGCTTGAGCTGCTTTTCTAATTCCAGTAGAATCTCGAGGGTTATCATTCCACGTATACCACCTCCGTCCAAGGCTAGGAGTTTACGTTGGCGCTGTTCGGTAGCATATCTGCTAGCTAGTGTACCCCAGGTTGGTTGTTTCATAGTAATTGTGGTTATTAAGAAAATAGTTGCTTCAATTTAAAAAACATATTCTCCATTAAGCTAATAGATCCGTACATTTTATCAAGTGGTAGTTAACTTATTTATCTAGTTTACTTATTTTCGGTATTACAATACTTCCTTAACCTATTATACCACATATTAGAACTACCAACCTCTTATGTCCGCAATGCGTAGTGAATCCAATTCGGATAATTTCCCCCCTCTTAAAGTTTTTATATCCTACTCTCATAAGGATAGAGAAGTAAAAAGAGAGCTGGAGAACTATCTGGCTTCATACAAAGATCAGCTTGTTATACTCTCAGATGATCTGGTTTCGTCTGGGAGCAATTGGGAGCAGGCCATCAAAGATCTGCGTAGTGAGACTGACGTCTTTTTATTGCTGGTATCTGAGAGCTATTTGTCCTCAACGCCAGTTAATAAATTAGAGCTACCCCATATAGTGGATAGAAGTACAAAGTCATTTGCATATACTATACCTGTAATCCTTCAACAGTGTAACTGGCAACAGAAAGACTTTTCGAAGTTTCAGTCTTTACCGAAGTCGGGACCCCCCCTTGAACACAGTGAATCTAAAGATGCAGCTTATTATGAAGTAGTGGACGCACTACTTTCCATTAGACAGCTGAAGTTGAACAGCTATGCATCTAAGCTTATTAGTGAGGCCAAGGAAACAAGAAGTGAGTCATTGGAGCTTAGTGGTTGCGATTTACAAAGGATTCCCTGGGATCTTCTTGAGATGAGTTGGATTAAGGCTCTTTACTTAAATAAGAATAGTATCAAAAAGATTGAGAATCTTGAAAGGCTGGAGAATTTAGAGCTACTAGAATTAGCTCAAAATGAAATAGAGCATATTTCTGGTCTGGACAGGTTAAAAAATCTTCGCTTTTTAGACCTTGAATATAATAAAATAAAGTCTGTTGAAAATTTAGATAGTAACATAAGTCTAACTATGCTAGGCTTATCCTCTAACGCAATTGAGAGCCTGGCGGGTATTTCTCAATTAAAACAGCTTAAAACGCTCTATATAGGCCACAATAAGCTTCGTTCAATTCAGGAACTTTCCGATCTTCCCCAGTTGGATCGCGTTACATTGACGAATAACAAGATAAAATCTATAAAACCTTTATTAGGGCATATCAGGAAGGGCTTGAATGTAGCTCTTCACTACTCTTATAATGAAGATGAAAAAGGTATTTTTATAAAAGACAATCCTACGCTGGCCGAGCCATCAGTAGAGGTAATCCAGCAGGGACGCGACGCAATCCTTAAATATTTTGGTGATGCTGATACCTATGGTACTAAGAAGCTTGAAATTCTCAAGCTGATCTTGGTGGGCAATAGTAGAGTTGGAAAGACTAATTTAAGTGAGTTCCTTCGAGGACAAGCCCTAACTCCTATACATAATTCTACTCACCTGCTGGACATTCAACCCTGGGATGCTACTTTTCTAACTACCGAAAGTGGCAAGCCCATGAGAGTCAATATTTTTGATTTTGGAGGGCAGGACTATTACCATGACTCCCACCGGATGTACTATTCACATGATACGGCCTACATTCTACTTTGGGATACTGTAACTAATAAATACTCAGAGGAACAGGAGAAAGGGGAGCCATTGAGCGAGAATTTTCTATACGAAAACTTTCCTCTGGAATACTGGCTAGAATCTATCCGATATAACCTTACTGATAAGTTTCGGCATGACTTCTCCAATGGTAGCCGAAGCAAATCATTGAGCAAAGGACTAATAAGTTCAGCTCCTGTCCTGGTACTTCAGAATAAGATTGATATTGCTGAAGGTGCGCTTAATCAATGTATACTAGTAGGAGAGTACGAAAATGTATCCCTTTTCTTCAATGTATCTCTCAGAACAGGAAAGCGCGTAAAGATCCTGTTTGATGTACTTAGTGATTATCTAAACTCTTTAAATCTTTCGGGACGAGAGCTAATTGATTATGAATATCGGATCATAGAAGACTATCTATCTCATCCCCGCTCTTTTAAAGTTGTCACTCTGGATGAGTTCCGGGAAGAGTGCATACGGATTGTCGATCAAGAAAACATAGATTTTAATCTGGATAATGCTAAGATCATTGCTGAAATCCTTAACTCAATTGGAGTCTTGTTTTACAGTAGCTTAGGTTCAAATGGAATAATTTACACTGATATTAGGCGGTTGAACGAGCTGATTAAAGAGGTAATGGATGTAGCCAAAAAAGGCAGCGAGAATGGCATATTCAGATTAAGTCAGGTACAATATATTCCTAATATTGATGAGATTCTGCAGCTGCTGGTAAAAAATAAGTCAATCATTCCTATTAGCGGTACTGAATACCTTGCTCCCCAGTTTCTGCCGGTCAAACCGAGCGCCTCTATTGCTTTCTTCCTGCACGCTTTTACCTATTACCAGGTCCAGTTCGTGTATAAAGCTTACTTTCATAAGACGCTATTACTGTCTCTTTTTGCTGAATACCTAAGTAGTACCCTTGCTGGCACCGATGCTAACGTTACAGGTCTTCCTTTTTGGCGCAATGGTATCATCATCAGCGAAGGCGAGGGACCGAATCGAAAAATGGTATATGTAGAATTTGAAAAAACGGAAGCGGTAGGCCTTATTAAGCTGAAGACTATATCCCCATATAGTAAAACTGGCCTGGAAAGGAAGGTAGAAAATTCAATTGAAAAGCTTAGTCAGGGCTGGACCTATTGCAAGGAGGTTTCCGTGAATGGCGTTGATTTTTTTGAGGAAAAAGATTTACAACATAAAGCCGAACTTGGACAGTATGAGATTGCGGCTACTAGTGGTAGAGTTTATAATATAAATGATTTCAAGCACATTGTAGATTTTAAGAGTCTCCCCAGTAAACTCTTTATTTCCTATTCCTCTCGTAATGCTGAGTTCATCAAACGCTTTGTGACGCACCTGGAGATCCTGAGGGCTTCTGGACAGATTGTTCCTTGGTATGACCGTATGATCGAATCAGGCACCAGATGGGATGATACCATTCGGGCAGAAATGAAAAACGCTGATGTCGTTGTCTTTCTATTAAGCCCTGATTTCCTGGCCACAGAGTATATCATGAAGACGGAGATTCCACTGGCTATTGAGCAAATGAAGAATGAGAGGTCCAAATTCTTTTTTATTGAACTTCAGCCCTGCGGCTGGAAACGGACGATTCTTTCCGAATTTCAACAAACAGATGATCCGAACCAGGCTGGCAAGAATATAATCAGCATTGGCAACCCGGAAAATGATGCTCAGTGGAACCTGGTAGTAGATGAGCTGGAAAAGAAAATAGCTGAAAAAAGAAATTCTGGGTGATTCATTTGATAGGTGCAAAGGATCCTTATCAGTAGCGTTGAAATTTTTATACATAACCTTTACTACTCTACCTTTTTAGCCAATGCAAACCCTCCATTTACATTCTTCCGGAGCGGACGTAGTTCTGCTACAGGAAAAACTAAAAGCCCTAGGTTTTAATCCAGGAAGGATTGATGGTGACTTTGGGCCTGGTACAGAAGCCGCTGTTATTGCATTTCAGAAGAGTGAAGGCCTTTTGGCTGATGGTGTTGTAGGCACTAAGACACTCCTGGCATTAGGCTTTTCACCTGCACCTGGTGCTGTCAGGGCTGATTCAGTGCTACCTCATATAACTGTAAGCTCAGTATCAAAGCTGTTCCCCTTTACCCCCCTTGATAACATTAAGAAGCACCTTCCTATAGTGCTGAACGCACTTAAAGAGAAGGAGATTGATGATAGAAATATGGTTCTTATGGCTCTGGCTACCATTAGTGCTGAAACGGCAAGTTTTAAACCGATAGACGAAGGCAAATCCCGCTTCAATACTTCGCCCGGAGGCCGGCCTTTTGATCTATACGACTTCCGGCGTGATTTGGGTAATCAGGGGCCGCCGGACGGCGAAAGATTTAAAGGGAGGGGCTTTATTCAACTTACAGGCCGAAGTAATTATAAGAATATTGGTAATAAGTTAGATATTGATCTAATCGAAGATCCTGCAGTGGCTAACAAACCAACTGTCGCGGCCCAGGTACTGGCTGTCTTTTTAAAAGATAAAGAACTAGCTATCCGGGAGGCATTACTCGAAAATGACCTTCGGCAGGCACGTCGGCTTGTCAATGGGGGTAGTCATGGGCTGGATGTTTTTACTACTACTTATCGAACTGGTGAAAACTTGTTGACGCAGGTGATCCAGGTGACACTTGTTAAGGAGCTACACTGAGTAAAAAGACTTGTTTCTGTTGAAATAGCAGCTACAGATTCTCAACATCAGTACTTCTTGGAGCTACATTATTTTTGTCTTAACTGTTTTATAAAACAAAGCTAAACATGCCAGTAATATGCAGCTAATGAGTGCTTTGTGTTGACCTCCCCCCGGCAAACGAGACAGCTGAAAACTAGAGATTTTTGGTGGCAAAAACAGGTTAAAAACGTAATTTGTCACTATGAAAAAGTCAAAATTCACAGAAGCCCAAATAGCATTTGCGCTCAGGCAATCTGAAACCGGTTCACGCGTTGAAGAGATCTGCCGTCAGATGGGTGTCTCTCAAGCCACCTTCTTCAACCGCGCAGACGGCCCTGTGGAAGAAGAAGTATGGCGGAATGGGTATTCCTGAGCTCCGTAAACTACGGCAGCTAGAAGCGGACGCCGCGCGGAAGAAAATGCACAGTTAAAAAAACTTGTGGCGGAATGGTCTGCCACCGCGGCTCAGCCTGGATAAGCAGATGCTGCAAGACGTCATTAAAAAAAAGTTGTGAGACCGTCATATAAGAAAGAAATGGCCCATTGGCTAGTATCTAATTATCGGGTTTCCAAAGGGCCTGCCGCTGTGTGAAGTTGGTCAAAGCTATGTATTATTATAAACATCATCGTCGTGATGACACTTTGCTGGCGATGCGAATTGAAAGAAATAGCTAATACCAGGGTCAGCTATGGCTTTCTGCGTATTTTTGTGCTGTTGAGAAGAGAAGGTTTCAGCGACAAGTGCACTGGCACCCCGGCATAAGCGTATGTACTGTGTTTACACGGCCTATGGACTGAATTTACGTACAAAGAGGCCCAGACAAAGTCGTAGTGCAGAGCACCGACTGGAACGCCTGGATACTCAAGGTATAAACAAGGTATGGAGCGGTCCGCCGCGCGGCATGGCTTTCGTCCAAGATGCACTCTTTAGCGGTGAGCGATTTCGGGTCTTAAATGTAGTGGATAATTTTATAGGGCCGCCTAGCCGTAAAGTCTGTTATGGATTATTGCTTGGAAAATCGCTACAAGGAGTCGACGTAGTTACCGAATTGAGCAGGATCTGCTTGGTAGAAGGCTGTTTTCCTGAGCGTATTCAATATGATAACGGCAGTAAATTTATTTCAAAGGAAATGGATTTGTGGGCCTATTCCAATGGCGTGACTTTAGACTTCACAAGGCCTGGTAAACCTAGCAGATAATGCGTATGTTGAATCATTTAACGGGAAATTCAGAGGCGAACGCCTTCCGGTTAATTAGTTCTTGTCCCGAGACATTGCCCGAGAAAAAATCATAGATTTTCAATGTGAGACAATCACTTAAAACTGCAGCGCGCATCCAAAGATTTAACACCCAGTGAATTGGTTAATCTACATTATGATACACAGTGAACTTTAACCGACTAGATACTTGGGAGAGCCACCATTAACACCTAATTATCTAAAAGTTCAAGTTAACACTCCTGAACCAGCCTTATAATGGAAAAGAGAAAGATATTTCTTGCATCGTCTTCGGAGCTGAAAGATGATAGGCAGCAATTTGAGATTTTTATCAGCAGGAAGAAAGGGGAATGGCATGATAAAGGGATCTTTCTTGAATTGATATTATGTGAAGATTTCTTAGATGCTGTTTCCCAAACTAGATTGCAGGATGAATATAATAAAGCGATAAAGGAAAGTGACATCTTCCTAATGCTTTTCTGTACTAAGGTTGGAAAGTATACAGAGGAAGAGTTTGATACTGCATTCAAGGAATTTAAAGCTAATAATAAGCCTTTCATCTTCACCTACTTTAAGGATGCGCCTACCAGCACGGGAAGTGCCATTAAAAAGGATATGATTAGTATGTGGGCATTCCAGGAGAAACTTGATCAGCTAGGACACTTCTATACAAGATATAAAAACACGGAGGAGCTACAACTAAATTTTAGTCAACAGCTAGAAAAGCTATGGGCGAACGATTCTATAGAATTCAAAACAATTTTAGATAAAGTTGTGAACGAGAAAGGAGCTGCCAGACTTCCCAAAGAATTGACTCTTACCATTCCTAAAACAGATCCTGATGATATTGTAGGGAGGGAGAAAGACCTGGAAGGGCTGCATGAGCTACTATATAATAAACAAAAAGTAGTGGTTGTGAACGGTTTGGGAGGTATTGGTAAAACGACTCTGGCACAAGCCTACCTGTGCAAGTACTACCAAGACTATCAGCACATTGCCTGGATCACCCAAAGCTCAGAAAATATAGCCATTGACTTTATCAACGATAGTGGCCTGATCAGCCTGCTTCCCGCTACTACTACTAATGTAGAGCCAGAGCTACTATTTGAGGAGATCATCAGGAAGATGAAAGCCATAGCTGAGAAACCTAATCTTCTTGTTATTGACAACGGAGAGCATTCTCTGGGAAAGTACCGGAACAAACTGCCCAGACAGCCCCAGTGGCATCTGCTGATCACTTCACGTGAGGAGATAACTGGCTTTCATCCAATGCCGCTAGACTTTCTAAGTAAGGCGAAGGCCATAGAGCTGTTCCGAAAGCATTATTCGCTACAGAAGCTAACGGATCAGGATATAGAAGAACTGGTGGAACTGGTGGATTATCATACTTTGACCATAGAGATATTAGCCAAGACAGCCAAGGTGCAGCGTTATGACCTATCAAGGCTCAAAGTAGCTATTGAGCAGGATTTGAAAGCTAATATAGAAGTTTACTATAGTGGGGAGCAAAGCAGGATAGAGAAGGTAGGCTCTTATTTAGGTACAGTGTTTAATTTAAGTAAGCTCAAAGATGAAGAGCTGTGGTTGTTGAAGCAGTTTACTTGTCTTCCCTCCGACTTTCTTAATTTTGGTCTACTGGAAGAGCTTCTGAAAGATGAACAAAGTCTTTACCATGATAGCTTTGCGGAAACACTATCGTTTCTGGGGCAGAAGGGGTGGCTCCTCTACAACAGCATCGCAGATAACTATAAGATGCACCGCATCATTGCAGAAGTAGTAAAGAAGCAGCATCCGGTTTGTACAGATGATGTTCCATCTCTCATTGAAGCCCTGACGCAAAAGTTATATATAGATCACAATAAAGACAACCCTGTTGATAAGTTTATCTGGGCACCTTTTGGTACCACTCTACTAAATAATGTTCAGGAAAGTGATGCTGCTAACATAGTAGAGCTTCAGATAAATCTAGCCCGAGTACTTAAGTATTTGGGCGAGTATCAAGAGGCGAAAGAGCTGCTGGAAAAGGCCGTGCTGACAAAGGAGAAGCATTTTGGCAAAGACCATCCTGAGACTGCTGCTAGCTATCATAGTCTGGCCCTAGTGTTTCGAGTACTGGGCGACTATCAAGAGGCGAAAGAGCTGCTGGAAAAGGCCGTGCTGACAAACGAGAAGCATTTTGGCAAAGACCATCCTGAGACTGCTGCTAGCTATCATAGTTTAGCTAATGTACTTCGAGTATTGGGCGAGTATCAAGAGGCGAAAGAGCTGCTGGAAAAGGCCGTGCTGACAAAGGAGAAGCATTTTGGCAAAGACCATCCTGAGACCGCAAAAAGCTATCATAGTCTGGCCCTAGTGCTTCGAGAACTGGGCGAATATGAAGAAGCAAAGGAACTGCTGGAAAAGGCCGTGCGGTTATATGAAAAGCAATTTGGCAAAGACCATCCTTCTACCGCAAAAAGCTATCATAGTCTAGCCCTAGTATTAAAAAATCTGGGCGAGTATCAAGAGGCAAAGGAACTGCTGGAAAAGGCCGTGCTAACAAAGGAGAAGCATTTTGGCAAAGACCATCCTGAGACTGCTGCTAGCTATCAAAATCTAGCACGAGTGCTTAAAAATCTGGGCGAGTATCAGCAGTCGAAAAAGTTGCTGGAAAAGGCCGTACGGTTATATGAAAAGCATTTTGGCAAAGATCATCCTGAGACCGCAAAAAGCTATCAAAGCTTAGCCCTAGTGCTTAAAAATCTGGGCGAGTATCAGCAGTCGAAAAAGTTGCTGGAAAAGGCCGTGCTAACAAAGGAGAAGCATTTTGGCAAAGACCATCCTGAGACTGCTACTAGCTATCAAAATCTAGCACGAGTGCTTAAAAATCTGGGCGAGTATGAAGATGCCCTAGCCTTTTCATGGAAGGCATTTACCGTTTATAACAAAACACTGCCTGAGGGACATCCTAGTAGAGAAACAGCACATAATAATTATCAGCTTCTGAAAGATTTAGTTGAAAACTATAAATAATTCATGTAGTAGAAAAGGTAAAGACATTATAACATTATTTCGAAGCTGTAAAGTAAACTGTGTAACTTTCTTCTATTGACCAATAAAGGCTTCCCGCTTTGGCTGGAGCCTATTGGAGTGGTCCAATTAAGGTTTACAGTCAACTCTCTTGTTTAGAATAATATTCCTGTTCAAATATCAATGGGCATTGGTAGCCCAAAGACGAATGCCGACGAATACAATTATAATACATTTCAATATATTCAAAGATTTCC